>CAZKAO010000006.1:0-79521 GCA_964550745.1 uncultured Acetatifactor sp. | reverse complement strand
CGTAGTATTCCGCTATCAGTGCGCCTTCCACCACGTCCGCAGCGTATTTGGGCATCAGCAGCCTCTGCAGAAAGCACAGGCTCACCAGCACAACGGCGGCGCTGCCCACAAACTTCCAAACTTTTTTCACTTCAACTCCCATCTGCCGCTCTGCGACATCTCAAATCCAAATAAATCAGAACTGATTGTAGATAAACTGGCTGGCGTCATACCCGATGCCGTAGGCTCCCGCCAACAGCACGATCAGAAACAGTCCATACCAGATCAGGAACCGAACCGGATAGGGCCTGGCGGCAATGCTGTCTCTGACGCTGCCCTGCCTCTGCAGCAGGCTCACCGCCACCAGCAGCATCAGGCCCGCCAGCAGAATCCCATAGTCCACAACACTCAGGCCCAGAGCCAGCAGGGAGCCGTCCCACAGGATATGCCAGTTCCACTCTGTGAACAATGTGCCGAACATCTGAAAGGTCAGGGGCACATTGCGGTAACAGTCAAAGGTGCGCAGACAGCTCATAATCAGAATGGTGCGCAGCACCTGAAACAGCTTAAACCACCCTCTGCCCTGCACGTCAAAACGCCTGTGAAAACGGGCGTACAGCGGCTCCAGTTCCTGAGAGATCATGAGGACGACCCAGTTGCCCAGCCCCCACACGATAAAATTCCAGCTGGCACCGTGCCAGATACCGGTAGCAAACCAGACTGCGAAGGAGGAGAGATAAATTGGCACTCTCTTGCCGATGTTCTCCCCCAGGCGCGCCCTTGCGAACTTAGAGAGTTTCAGCATGGGCTTGCAGACGGATATGGGGTAGAAGATATAGTCCGTGAACCAGGTTCCCATGGTGATATGCCATCTGCGCCAGTATTCTTTTACAGACTTGGAAAAATAGGGGCGGTTGAAGTTCTCCTTCACCGTGATTCCCAGCGCCTGGGCAATGCCGATGGTGATGTCAATGCCTCCGGTGAAGTCCGCATACAGCTCCAGGGCATAAAAGAGCATACCCACGAACACATAGGCCCCCCGGTAGGTTCCCGTATCCCGAATAATGGTGTTGACTCCCGTTAAGATTCGGTCGGCAATCACCAGCTTTTTGAAATATCCCCACAGAATTCTCTCCAGCCCATAGCAAAACCTCTTTGTCTCAAAGGCATGTTCTTCGTACAGGCTTAGCGCCAGATCGCCGAAACGGCTGATGGGACCCTGGATCAACTGGGGAAAAAAGGACACAAACAGCGCCAGCCGGAAGGGATTTTTCTCGGCGGCCACCGTGCCCCTGTAGACGTCAATCAGGTATCCCAGGGCCTGGAAAGTGTAAAAGGAGATGCCCATGGGCAACGCAATATCCCAGAAATCCAGCTGGGTAGCGCTGCCTGCCACACGCAGCAGGCCGTTGATGTTGGAGATGGCAAAATTGGTGTATTTGACCACTGCCAGAATACCCAGGTTAAGCAGCAGACAGGCCAGCATCCATGTGCGCTGCCTTCCTTTCATTTTCTCCTTGTATGCCTTTTTTTCCTCTCCAGAGAGCTGTTCCTTATTGGCCTTTATATACGCTTTCTGCCGCTGCCCCGTCTTTTCTATCCAGAGGGCGGCAAAATAGGTTGTCACCGTAGTGGTCAAAATATACAACAGCCAGGACGGTCCCGCGATAAAATAGAACAGATAGGAGGCAAACAGAAGAAGTCCCCACTGCATGCGTCTGGGAATCAGGTAATACAGCAGAAACAGCACCGCAATAAAGCCTAAAAAGGCATAGGATGTAAAGAGCATGGTTTCTTATTCCTCGTCTTCCAGTTCCTGGATCAATGCATAAAGAGCCTCCGCAGAATTAAAGTTCTGGGGAGTGATCTTCTCTGCGGTAATAGTCACGTCAAAGCAGTCGTTGATCTCCGCAATAATGGACACGATATCAAAAGAGTCCAGGATCTTGTCATCGATCAGGGTATCGCAGGTCTCAAAATCCACCTCGGGGTGCAGATCTCTCAAAATTTCCAGCAGTTCTTCCATTATCATTCTCCTTTTTAATTTAGAGTTCCGCATATTCCCTTCAATCGCACAGGGACGGTGATTGAAGGGAATATGCTGTTTTACATTTTCTTCAAGGTTACACGGTCTATTTTGCCGTTGGCCGTCAATGGCATCCGCTCCAACCGTACCATGCGATTGGGAATCATGTATCTGGGGAGCCTGCTGCGCAGCTCTGCCGACAGCTCCTTGTCCTCTATGGTGCCCACATAGTACAGCACGATTTTGCCCTTTGTGTCGTCGTAGATGCAGCCGGAGAGTTTGACTCCCTCCACCATGTTGGCACTCACCTCGATCTCCCCCAGCTCGATGCGGTGTCCCATGTGCTTGATCTGGTAGTCCTTACGGGAGACAAACATCAGCTCTCCCCTATCGTTGTAACGCCCCAGATCCCCGGTGCGGTAGATCAGCTCCGGGTAGGCGGTGTTCAGCGGATTCTGCACAAACACCTCGCCCGTCTTCTCAAAGTTGTTGTAATAGCCCAGAGTCAGAGAGGTGCCCCGAATGCAGATTTCTCCGATTTCACCCTGCCCGGCTCTCTGGTTCTGTTCGTTTAACAGGATTATATCCGTGTTGGGGAAGGGGCCACCTATGGGAATCGCCTCATCCGGTTCAAAATCCCGCTCCACCTTGTAATAGCAGCACATTCCGGTGCCCTCTGTCGGGCCGTAGAGATTCACAAACTTTGCCTGGGGCAGCGCCGCCCTCCAGGCCTTGAACTGCTTGATGGGAAATACCTCGCTGCCAAAGGCGACGGTCCTTAAATATTTCGGCGTCACCGTCTTAAAGGTTCCAAAGGCGGATATCATAGTCAGCGCGGACACCACCCAGCAGATGGTGTTGATCTGGTGCTCGTTGATAAACTCCACCAGCTTGACCGGCAGCATGAACAGCTCCCTGGGGATCAGATAGGTGGTGGCGCCAAATTTCAGCGTAGGGTACAGTTCTTTCAGGCATGCGTCAAAATACAGCGGCGTCTGATTGCCGAACACCGTATCTTCGTCAAACTCCAGCACTGCGGAGAGCTGCTCGATATAGTCTATAACGGAGCGGTGGCAGGCCGCCACTCCCTTGGGCACCCCCGTGGAGCCGGAGGTAAAGACAATATAAATGGGGTCCGTGTCAATGGCCCTGCTGCGGATTTCCCGCAGGGCATTGTCATCCACCGCCGTCCGGCAGATGTCATCATAGAGAACCACCTTCCCGCCAAAATCAAGCTGCTCTGCGGTCTCCCGGGTAAAAGCGTCACAGATCAGGACCTCCGCCTGCACATTCTCCAGTATGAGCTGAATCCGGCTCACCGGCATCTCCTCGTCTATGGGCACATAGAAATCCCCCGCCGTAATCACGCCGAAAAATGCGGCAATCTCCCTGGGGTGCTTGTTCATAAACACCACCACAGGCCTGTGATAGACCCCCTCACCGTGCAGAAATGTGCCCACGGCCCGGCTCTGCTGATAGACCTGGGCGAAGGTCAGCGCCTCCGTTCCATTGGAAAAAGCTGTCTTTTCCGGCTGTCGGGCTACAATATTATCCAGATAATCCAGTACATGATTCTGCATGGCTGATTCTCACTCCCTCCGTAATCAGAGATTCATATTCCTTCTTCAGACGGCCGCAGCACAGGACCGCCTTTCTTGCCAGCACCTCCAGCACGTCCAGGAAACCTGCGCCCAGGACATGATCCCGCTTAATCAGAGAAAGCTCCGTACAGGCCAGCAGTATGACCTGGGCCTCCTGGGCAAAAAGCCGCTCCGAAACGGACTCAAACAGCGGAATTTCCACAGGCTCCCCCGCCTTGACATTGTCATAAATCAAATGCATTACCGCCTTCTGGTCCTCGTCCTGCGGCGTAATACAGCTTATGCCATGCCGCGCCAGACATGTCTGAAACAATCGGCTGGACAGCGTGCCGTCCGTGGCCAGGATTCCCACACGGGCAATTCCCGCCTGTTTCAGATAATCCGCCGTCTCCTCGATGGCATGGAGTATCGGCACCCCGATCTCTGCCTCCAGCTGCTCCTGAAAATAGTGCGCCGTGATACAGGGAATCGCAAGCAGCTCCGCCCCCTGGGCGACCAGTCCCCTTCCCGCCTGAATCATCTGCGGCATGGGATTGTCGCCGCTCTGGCCCAGGATATACCTGGTGCGGTCCGGGATCTGGGGCTTGCTGTGCAGAAGCACCTCCATGTGCTCCTGATCCGTCCGTGCCTCACTCATCTGGGTAATCAGTTGTAAAAAATATACCGACGCCATGGGGCCAAGGCCGCCAAGCACACCTAATATCTTCATATTTACACTTTCCTCTGCCTGCTGGGAATTATTTCCGCAATCCATGACTGTCCATACCTGAGCTTAATTGATCTCCGGGTACAACGTGCGGTCATAATTGTGGCAATTATAATGCAATGCGGAATATGCCATCAGATCCGCATCCGTCCACAGGAAAAAAACCGTGTGATCCGACCTGGGAGTTGTGTCGAAATGATACCAGCCATCCCCCACATCCACCAGATTCCAATAATGCTCTCTTCTGGTGGGAATCTTGGAGATGTCCATATTTTTGACGCCGGCTCTGGTCAGCAGCGCCTTGGACGTGCAGGCGTATACATAGCAGTCCCCCTGTCTCTTTGCCAGACCCTCATAGGCGGCTCTGACCCAGTCCCCCTTCTCCGGATACTCGGTGTAACCCACATTTCTCCGAATATAGGTATAGATAGCCCACGCCTTATCCCGATCGCTCATATCCGGAGTGATAATTTTTTCCAGCACTGCATCCACCAGAGCATACATCTCCTCAATGGTGTACATTCTCTCAATCACTGTCAGGGATATCGTCACGGTGTCAGTATTGCCCGCCGCATCCACCGCCGTATAGACAACCGGGTAAACACCCGCCTGCTTCAAATCAACACTGCTGGTATCCACTGTCAACTGCAGCCCTTCCAGACAGTTGTCCTCCACTGTGACATTCTTGCGGTAGGCGACACTGTCCCCCATATAGATCGTTATATCTGTCGCTCCGTAAATCACGGGGGGCTCCGTATCCTCATACAGGGTAAGCTCCGCCTCTTTTACAGTCTCATTACCGCCTGCATCCGTAAAGACAAGCTCCACCTGCTGGGTGCCGATAAACAGCAGATCCGGTTCTTCCCGAAACGCCACCGTCACTGCCGTGGCGTCCTCTATCTCTGTGACAAAGTCTTCTGCCTCTCTGGGCAGCACCGCAAATCCCTCTATATCCTGCACCTCAGCTTTCGGGGGGATCGTGTCCCTGATATGTAATATGGAAGTATACTCCTCCCCGTCCACCTGTATGGCAACTGTATGGTCTCCCGGCTGGTGATAGTCGAAATCCGCCAGTCTGGTGATAAAGGTTCCCTTCACATTTTTCAGAAGAAAGCTGTCGATACCGGGGGGCTTCTGTCCTGCCTCCACCGTCAGTTCCTCCAACACAGGGGAGATAAACAGCTCTGACTCTATGATTGTCCGGTTGCCGCCTCTGTCCGTCAGAACCACTTCCACGCTCTGACTGCCCGCATGGGCCAGATCTGGCTCTTTTTCATAAGAAATCGCCACCGCCGTGGCATCCGTGATATTTACCACGAAATCCTCTGGCGCACAGCTCTCACCCAGCAGCATCCGTACAGGCGCCGCCTGACCAGCTGGCGCTATGGTATCCTCAATCATCAGGGTGCAGTTGTGGGTAAACCACCCGCTTTTAACTTTTATCTGATATTCTCCCGGCTCAGTAATGGAAAATGGCTGGCTTTCCTCCGTAAAAAAGGCGTTTTCATCCGGTTGCTTCAGAAAATCGGAAGGAGTGACCGAAACGCCCGCCTCCACCCGGCACAGCTTATAGGCCAGGCTGTCCACATAGAACCAGCTGCCTACAGCCAGAGTGATAAGAAGCAGAAAGGCCACCCCTGCGACAATCATTCTTTTCGTTTTATTTTTTGCTTTTTTTTCTGTCTCCGGTTCACATACTGTCTGCATTTTGCTTTCTATCCTTCTATTCCAAATACCCATATCCCGGTTATAGTATCACCAATAGAAAGTTTTGTCAATTCTTCAATGCGCTGCAATTACTCGTCTTCCTCCACAGGATGCCATGCCTTACCAAATTTAACATCCTTAAAAAGGGCCGCCAGACCTGTGATCTGCTTCAGGCGCAGAATCTCATCCTTGTCCATCCCCAGGTGTCTGGCAATCCATGCGTCTGAACGTCCCAACTCATGGAGTTCCTTGACGATGCTGCTCATCAGCTCCACATTGTGAGTACCTCTGGCACGGTTGTGGCGCACAGTACTGGCCATCCGTTGATCCAGGGGCTTGTCAATGACAGAGACAGGGAGCATGCCCCCCTCCCTCTCGTAAATATCCGGATGCTCCAGCATGATCCGGTAACGGTGAAAACCATCCACAATCACATAGATGTCCTCGTCCTTTACATAGTAGCAGACAATGGGCATGGTATAGCCATCCTCCTTGATACTTTCATAGAGGAGCTTCATCTCTGGCGGAGCCACTTTGTTGGGATTGTAGGTGTTGGTCTTTATCTTGTCAACAGGAACGGATATCACATGATATACAGGACTTTTATACTCCATATTCTATCTCCTCAAGGCTTTGATATTTGCGCCGTATGGCATCTATATACTTCTGCTGCTCTCTGGTCATTCCAAAGCCCATAAAGCGACAGTTGTGATCATTTTTCAGAATACAGAAGCACATGCGTTTCCAGCTGGGGATATCCTTGGTGGACTTTATGTCGTCCGTATTGTCAGGAATTCTCCCAACAAAAATAATGCGGGATTTCTTATTCAAAGTGTAGTTGGACACGCCGTTTCGCCGGATGGCATAGCCATGACCCAGCAGTTCCTGTATCGTCTCCTCATCCAGGCCTCCTCCAGTCTTGTGCCAGAAGATAATGGAGCTGTTGAATTTCCTGACATAGTTGTTCCGCAGTCTCTTGGGAAGAGTCTCCAGCAGAAAACGGGTGTATGACTCCCATGTATGTCCTTCGGGAAGGCGGACATTGCGGTAGCCCATGGCTCTGGTCTTTCCATAGATGCAGGCAAAATTAGCTCCCCTGACCCTTCCCACCAGTTTGACCCAGATCTCCGGGTCTATCACCCGGTACAAATTCAGCGAGTCCTTAGAATAATCGTTAAAAGGAGACGCCACGCGCATCTGGGACACTTTCAATCCTGCCATATAATACAGATCATACAGACGATTATAGTCATAGTCAAAGAGATAGTTGGCGTGCCACACATCACTCTGGGTCCAGTCGTAGAGAGGAGAGGCGCACCATACGTCCTTAAACTGTCTGCTGATCCAGCACTCTCCGTTATACCCGTACCTTTTGTTCAGAAAACCGCTGTATCGCTGCAGGGACTCCTCCGCTCTCATTCCCAGGAGACAGACTGTTTTTCCATTTCCATGGGATTCCCTGTACCATCTGCCGAACTGTTTCGCCAGATCCTCCTGATGCATCCGGTAGCGGTAGGTGGAGATCGGATTGTTATCCAGATTGATTACATATTCCTTATTCGGCATCTCTCTGACCCAGCAGTCCTTCTTGGTATCATCCCAGGGATACCAGTACATCTCATAGCTGCTCAGAGCTGTCCGGGTAGCCATGGGGAGGCAGACCCAATAAAGGTCGGCCTCCCCCTTGATCCGCTCAAACGTCCGCTCGATATACTCTGTAGTCACAGTGTACTGAGCCTCGAAATCCTGGTGAAACACGCCGATTCTCCTGTGGGGATAGTACTTTTTCTTATAATCCAACACCAGATTCAACAGCAGACCGCTGTCCTTTCCTCCAGAGAAGGAAATATAAATATTTTCAAATTCCTCAAAGAGCAGTTTCAGCCGCTGCTGAAGACTCTCATATACATCGCATTCCCCGTACTCCTTTAACATATCTTCCTCTTTCTCCTGCAAAAATTTCCAATTTTTTCCATATACTAAAAAACTTTAACACAAAAATCGACAAATATCAACAAAAAACAGGGATACGGTTCTATTCCCGTACCCCTGTCTCTGTTCAATTATTTTCCGTGGCGGCCCCATTTGGGGAAAAACTACCTGTTCTCGTCCATATACAGTTGCACCCGGCGCTGGATAATGTCCGCCACATCCTCGGCCTCCTTGCGGCCTTCAAAGAAAGGTGCAGTCTCCTCACGCACAATTTGCACGATCTGCTGCGGGATATAGGGAACCGGTTCGCAGCTTTCCACAAAGGCCAGATATTCCTCCATGTATGTGGCGCCGTCAGGTTTCAGCGCAATCTCCTGAATCTCCCTGTTTTCCAAGTCGCTGGAGCGCAGCATGAAATAGCGTTTGTGCCACTCGTCATAAACCACGCAATCCCTGATTACATCCATCCTGACGCAGCCCCCGTCAGTCTTAAACTGATTATCATAATCTAACAGCAGGGAGAAAAATTTACTGATCTCCTCCCGGTATTTTGTCTGGGCATTGACTACCAGATAACCGTAGGAATAACTGTCCACATAATTGCCGCTGCCGCTCTCTGTCGGGTAGCCCACGATATGGCCGTATTCCCCAAGATGCTCTACGGCAGAGGAGTACGCGTCAACGCCGCCAAAGAGATGAAGGGTTTCCGCCACCACCTCCCCCTCCTGCATCAGCCTGTAGCGCTCGTCCAAACTGAGCTGGTCTTCCCATTTTTTCTCAGATGGCCTTGCATCCCCATACTTTTGGCACAGTTCCAGGAGACGAATAAACTCCCGGCTGTCAAATCGGCAGGTTCCCTGCTCTATATCCAGGATGGAGGAATCACCCAGAAAGAGGAACCTGTATAAAAGCGTATACCCATCGTGCCGGACACCTATCTGATGAAACGGACACTCCCAGTCATCCCCTGTCTCCAATATATCAATCAATTCTTCCAGATTCCAGCCATCCTCCCCCCAGACCTGAATAGGTGTTGCCAGAGTCTCGAAATGCACCTCCGGCACAAGTCCCACCAGCTGTCCGTTCACGGTGCCCAGCTCCAGAACTCCGGGGATCAACACATCCTTCGTCTCCTGGGGGATCATGTCGGACAGATCCAAAAGTACTCCTTTTTCCTGCAGCAGAATCATGTCCTCGGGCCATACATACAGGATATCCGGCCCCTTCCCTGCCACCAGCTCCGCCATGATCCGGTTTCTGTAATCCTCCTCATAGGCCTCCCTGCTCTCCATTTCCAGGGAGATGGAGATTTCCCCGCCGTTTTGGGTGAAGGTTGCCGCCTGCCGTTGGATATAGCTTATGCCCCCTCTCTGCAGACAGGACAGCCGGATCTGCTCCTTGTCTGTCACTTCTTCCGCAGTCAAAACATAGATCGTGCCCTTTCCCTGCCGCATCCGGCAGAGCAGGATATCTCCTGTCTCATCTTTTATCAGCCCGCTTGCCTCCGCGGCGGCTTCCACACCATTCTCATGCATCAGAAACAATTCTTCCCGGGCGCCGCCCTCCAGATTCCAGCGCACCAGACTGTTTCCGCCCAGATAGTACAGCACTCCCTCTCCGTCGGCCAGCAGGCTGTTCACAAAGTCGTCATGCAGGACTCCCAGAGGGCTTTCCGCGCCGTCCTCCTCCTGAAACCAGGTCAGGACAGACTTATGCTCCACAGTATCATTGCGGCAGAGAATGACCCTGCCGTCAGACAGACCAAAAGCTTTCAAATCGTCCAATGTTTCCAGATTCCAGGGATATGTCTCCTTCGGGAAAGGCTCCGTAACCTCCAGGATATTGCCCTCCAGATCCGACTTTACCTGGAAAAAACCATCCGCCCCCGCATCCTTCATTTTCAGGGACAGTTTCATGTCTGCCGTAAGGTCGGCGGAAAAGATGAAACTATCCTCATGCCCTGCAATCTGCGGCGTAAGCACATGCTGCTTGATCTTCTCTTTCTTTGTGTCATAGACCTGCACACAGAGACGGGTGGTGTTTTCCGCCTCCGAACGCTCCACCCGAAGCATATAGATCTGGTTTCCCATGATCCTGTACCGCACATTACTGCTCTCATAGCCCTCATCCGGCTCCTCAAAATGCATGGTCTGCACGGCCTTCACGGACAGCGATGTCCCTGTGGACAGATTCTCTGCCGGAACCGCTTCCCCCTCCGTGCCCGGTCTGCTGTCTTCCGCGACATTCCCGCTTTCCCTCTCACCGCACCCCATCAGCAGCAGGCCGCAGAGTGCCAGCAATAAAAGAGTCCTCTTCATGCTATTATTCCTCCTTACCCGAGATTTGTCATCACTTACTCCTTCTCCGGTAAAAAGAGAATAACACAGCTATCTATGACCCTTCAATATCGTTAAAGATATCTTCCGATAACCTTAAACGAATCTTAAACTTACTGCCAGCCTACAGCATTTTTCAGTTATTTTCTGTGGTGGCCTCCATGATGTCCGCTGTGGCTGCCGTCTCCTCCGCTTCCACTGCCCGTATTATCACTCCCGTGATTCTCACGATGCTCCGTCTCCTCAGACTGCCTGCAGCCCTCGATCCGGTTCTGAATCTCTCCCATGGACATCTCATGACAATCCTCCACGGTGATGCTCCGATCATACTCTGTCAGCTCCAGGCAGGCCCTGTATTTGCCGAAGGACATCTCATGCTGGTGGGCCTCCTCCATGCAATGGCTGTCGCTGGTGTAGGTCAGCACCCGGCAGGACTCCCCCGTGTCGATGGAATCCAGCCCCGCCCATATGGTTTCCGGGCTGTCGGAGATAACAGTAAACACCAGTATTGCATTGTCCACAAGATACCCCTGATACACCTCATCCTCCATGAGGCTGCACACCGCCTGCACATAGGGCTTGTTTTTCAGGGAGAGACGTCGCAGCACCTCCCGCCCGTCCTCATTGTACGCCTCCGCCTCCACCACTCTGCCATAGCGGTTGATGCCCAGCTCTATGGACGGGTTTACGTCCATACTGATATAGGAGGTCGGCGTATCATACAGGTTGTGCCATCCCACTGTGAACATAAGGAGCAGGCACATTGCCGCCGCCAGCACATAGGACGGCCCTCTGCGCCATACCGGGCGGCTGCGTCTGACGCGCTGCCCTTCCAGATACCGCATAGTATTGGTCTTCAATTCCTGGGAAGCCCTGATTCCTTCCATACTCTCACGAATCCTGTTCATGCCCACTCACCTCCCAGCTTTCCTCGCAATATGTTTTTGGCCCTGGACAGCCAGGTATAGACCGTATTCTCTTTTTTCCCCAGGATTCCGGCAATCTCCACCGCGGAATATCCCTCATAATAGAACAGGTAGATTACCTCCCGGTATCTCTCCGGCAGCTGCAGCACAGCCTCCAGCACCTCCCGGGAAGTCTCGTCCGGCACATTGCTCTCCTCCAGCACGGACTCCAGCGGAACCCACCTTCTGCGGGACAGGCTGCGCAGCCAGTCCGTGCAGGCGTTGATCGTCACCCGCGCAAACCAGGCCTTCTCATGCTCGTCATTTTCGAAGGAACCTTTGTAAAGCATATATTTCATAAACACGTTCTGGAACACATCCTCCGTGTCATGCTCATTTTTCAGATGCACAAGGCATATCCTCCGCACCATGTCCGCATGTGTCTCCACAGCGCGGCTTACATCCTCCGGGTTTCTCAAGGCTTTCCCCTTTCCTGGTTTGATTTTCCGCAAAAGGAGGAGTCCGAACCGAGCCGGACTCCCTTTTTCCTGTTATACTATAGCACTCATTCTCCGGCTGCCCGCCGTCTTCTCAGCGGTGACAGCCCGACCTGTGGGATCGCCCGTGGTGGCCTCTGCCACTGTTAACGGCCCCATAGCCGTCACACCCGACACAGCTGCCGCCATATATGCAGACGCCATACTCGTCACAGCAGTCTTCCCCTATGCACACGCCGTCCTGATAGCACTCCGCATACTCCGTAGTGCAGGTGTTTTTGGAGTGATGCCCGCATCTGGCGTAAGCCACCTCCGATACGCTTCCCACCAGCATGGCCGCCGTAAGCAGCGCTGCTGACACTTTGATAATTCCTTTCATAATTGTGTCCTCCTGTTCAAGGTTCCGCAGATTCCCCGCAGTTATTTTGTACTTCATAAGAAATACGTTTCCCCTGACACAATCCTTTCATATATCAATAATTTTTTATTCGACCTCCGCTTAAAGAGATCAACCGTTCTCATCCAGATAGAGCTGCACCCTGCGCTGGATGGTATCCGCCACCTCCGCAGCGCTCTTTTTGCCCTCAAAGAAGGGAGCTACCTCCTCAACGATAATCATTCTGATCTGCTGTGGCCAATAGGGCCGGGGTTCACACCCCTCCACGAAAGCCAGATACTCCTCCAGATAGGATGTGCCATCAGGCTTCAGCTCAATCACCTGTGTGCTCAGGTTATTCAGGTCGCTGGAACGCAGCATGACATCACGGTCCTCCCACTCACTGTGATAAACACTGTCTCTGATAACGTCCATTCTGACACAGCCGCCATTGGTCTTGAACTGATTATTATAATCCAGAAGCGAGGCAAAAAACTTACTGATTTCCTCCTTGTATTTTGTATTGGCATTGACCACCAGATAGCCGTAGGAATAGCTGTCCACATAGTTTCCGCTGCCGCTCTCCACGGGGAAACCCACAATGTGTCCCGCGTCGCCATATCTCGCCGCCTGGAGCGAAAACGCATCGAGACCACCATAGAAATACAGAATCTCTGCCGCCGTCTCCCCTTCCCGCAACAGCTGTATACGCTCATCCACACTCAGCTGTTCTTTCAGCTTCTCTTCATGGGATCTTTGATCTCCATACTTTTTGCAAAGCTCCATAATCTCTATAAATTCCTCACAGTCAAAGTGCGCTGTTCCCTGCTCAAAATCCAGGAAGCTGGATCTGTTGATATCCTGTAAAAATATGAACAGGATGGTAGCGCCTGATTGCTTTATACCCGTCTGCGCAACCGGACATTCCAGGCTTCCGGCCGCCTTCAGCACTCCGGCCAGTTCCTCTGCATTCCAGCCCTTCTCCGTCCACAGCTTATCAGAAGTTCCCAGCGTCATAAATGACACCTCCGGTACAAGTCCCACAAGCTCTCCGTTCACGGTGCCCAGCTCCAGAACCCCCGGAATCATCACCTCTTTTGTCTCCTGGGCAATCATATCCGACAGATCGCAGAGCATTCCCTTCTCCTGCATCAATATCATATCCTCCTGGGATACGTACAAAATATCCGGTCCTTCACCAGACACCATCTCTGCCATGATGCGGGTTCTGTAATCCTCCTGATATTCCTCCCTGTTCTCCATCTCCATGTTGATAGGGATCTCTCCCCCATTTTGAGTGAAGGTTGCCGCCAGACGCTGGAAATAGCTTATGCCAGCCGCCCCCTGGAGACTGCAGAGCTGTATCTTCTCCTTGTCGGAGCTCTCTTTATCCGTCAATATATAGATTGTCGCTTTTCCCGGCTGTACGCTGCAGATCAGGAACTCGCCCTTTTCATTCCGAATCAGACCGCTTGTCTCTGTCCCCATCTCGATTCCGTTCTCATACAGATGAAACAAATCCTCCAGAACATTCTTTTCCACATCCCATCGAAGCAGACTGGCTCCATCCAAAAAGTAAAATATCCCCTCTTCGTCAGGCATCAGCCCTTTGATATAAGTGCAGGCCAGGGTTCCCAGAGGCTCCTCGGAACCGGAATCCTCCCGAAACCATGTCAGTCTGGTATCCCCCTCCTCTATATTACTATGACCGAGAATCGTCCTTCCATCATCCAGATCAAACACTCTTCTGGTGTCCCAAAATTCCCTGTTCCAGGGGTAGGAATCCCCCTCCGGAAAAGGATCTGTAACCTTTAAAATATCGCCTTCCAGATTCATTCTCACCAGAAAAAACGCATTTTCATTCTCCCATTCCCTCATCTTCAGAGACAGCTCCATACCCGCCGTAAGATCTGCGGAGAGAATGCCGCTGTTCTCATGCCCTGGAACCTGGGGAACAAACAGCAGCTGCTGCATTTTGGAGGACTCTGTGTCATAGATCTGCACACACAGCCTGGATGCATACTTCCCCTCTATGCTTTCAAGCCGAAGCATATATATCTTTTTCCCAAGAATCTTATATCTGGTGCTGTGCTCTATATATCCCTCTTCCGGTTCCTGAAACTGCACCGTTTCTACCTTCTCCAAATGCAGCGAATTTACTCCCTGGAGTACCTCGCCACTCTGCTCCGCAGAAACACTTTCATTCTGCTGTGGGTTTACATTGCCGCCGCATCCGGTCAACAGCAGACAAATCAGCAAACATATCAGACCTAATCTCTTCATACCGTCTTCCCTCCTCAGACCATGATCTCTGCCAGAAGTTTTCATCGCTTCGAATCCGGCAGTTTCAAAGAATAATCACTTCGCTCCAGTGTAAAATTGGGATTAAAGTAGGGATCTCCTTTCTCCAGCAGGGATTTCCAGCGCTCCCTGAAACAGGCTGCTTCCTCATTGTAGCGGGCAGCATTCTCCCCGTGAACGTCGTCTCCCCGCGACTCGGACTCATAGTGATACAACTCCGCAAACGGGGTAAAAATATTCAACCTGCCGAGCTCCCGCAGGCGAAGACAGAAATCCACATCATTCAGAGATACGGCAAAACTCTCATCCAATCCGCCAGCCTGTTCATACAGACTCTTTTTCACCATCAGGCAAGCTCCCGTTACCGCTGACACATTCTGGGCATAGCACAGCCGCCCCATATAGCCCAGATCCTTGTAATTGTGTTTATAATGAGTGTGTCCGGCTGTTCCGTGCGCCCCCATACCGATAACCACCCCCGCATGCTGGATCGTGTGGTCTCCATAGTACAGCTTTGCCCCTACGGCACCCACATCTTCCCGCTGGGCATACATCAATAGTTCCTCCATCCAGTCAAAAGTGATCACCTGTGTATCATTGTTGAGGAGCAGCACATAATCTCCCTCCGCGTATTCCACCCCCAGATTATTGATCTGAGAATAGTTAAAACCGCCGGAATAAACCACTATTTTTACTAAAGTTTTCGCGCTGCCGGAAGCATTCGATATCAGTACACCGTTATCGCAGGCTTTATCCGTCCGCTTTTCCCTCTCTTTTTGCAGCAGGGCGCTCTCATAGTCATAACCCAAAAGCTCCGTATAATAATCTTTTATCTCCTGCGATGTGCTGCCGTTTTCCACGATGACAAGTTCATAATTGTCGTATGTGGAACGGTCCATGATGGAATCAATACACCGCTTCAGGTCATTCCGGTGATCCCTGTTGGGGATAATAACAGATATCTGTGGATTGCCCTCCACCTGGTAGCGGATGCGGAATATAGTGGGGAATGCCCGTGTACTGCTGATCTGAAAATGCTGGAAGCCATGCTTTTCCAAATGATCTGACACAGCTCGTTTGGCAGCCTCTACCGCATAGGGCTTGGCCTCAATATCCGATGCCACACTGCCCTCATGACTTCTCCAGTAGTACAACAGTCTGGGCACATGGTACACCTTTTTCGCCCGGTCTGTCAGGCGCAGGATCATATCGTGATCCTGGCTTCCGTCCAGGCTGGTGCGGAAAAGCTCTGTATCCTCCTCCAGCAGCTGGCGGGAAAAGACACTGAAATGCGTGATATAGTTATTCCCACACAGCGTATCCGGGGCATAGTCCGGCTTGAAATGCATGTTCACCAGATTGTCCAGACTGCCATCCCGGAAAGTGGATTCATCGCAGTAGAGAAAATCCGCGCTCGTCTCATTGATCGCCTTCACATATTCATATAGAGCACATGGGTGCAGCACGTCGTCATGGTCAAACAGACCAATATAGTCCCCTGATGCCAGCCTGTAGCATTGGTTGGTGTTTCCGGCAATCCCTTCGTTTCTCGACAGCTTATGATAGATGATCCGACCTGCAGATTTTGACGCGTATTCCTGGCAGATCCGCCTTACATAATCATGTTCCTCATCGGAACCATCCGCCAGACAAAGTTCCCAATTTTCATAGGTCTGATTGATGACAGATGTTATCATATCCCGCAGAAAATCCTCCGGCGTGTTCCACAGTGGCACTAATATGCTGAACTTCACCATCTGCGGAAAAACTGCCTCCCTCTGAGCGCGCATAGTCTCCTGATCCGGAAAACTGGCTGTTCCATACTGCAGGCTTGCCTGCCTTTCCCGCTTCTTATATTTGAGCTTTTTGACCAGGTCACGAGGATGTATCACCCTTCTTGCCCGGATCGCCTGTTTTCTGCAGAAATGAAACACCCTGCGGAAAGGTTTGCTCATTTTCCAAAATGCGCTGTTATGAATATAGTCGAGCTTTTCCTGCAGGACGTCCCGCTCCTCTTCCACCTGGGACAATCTGTCAGCCAGGTAGGCGCATCGCTCCTTCTCCTTCGCATATGCCTCTTTGTAATCCATATCTGCCATGTGTTCGTCTCCCTGTGGTTCTGAAACTCCGTCTGCAGCCGTGCCTTACAGCAATCCGTCTTTCACCTTCACTACCTGCTCCGTCCATGCAGTCAACCGGCGGCGCCCCAGTCTGCTGCAGGCCTGTACGCCGACCCGGTAAAAACCATCAGGCACAATGCCCCTCTTTAAGATCACCCAAAAACCGGACAATGCCACATTGGGCTGCTCCTGCATGCCGTATTCCGCCTCTCGGCTATACTTTCCCTGCAGACAGATAACATGAGTATCTGTACTTCCATCCAGTCGCTGCAAGAGCAGACGCCTTTCGTAACATGCGTTATTTTCCCATTTGACTACAATATAACCACGCAGGGCAAGGGATGTTCTTTTCTCACCCTGCCGCTCTCTCTCCAACTCTATCGCATACACCAGATTCTCCGACTCCTGCTCGGAACATTTTGACAACCGCCTGCAGCGGGATACCTTCTGCGGCTTTATCTCGACATCCAGATAAACTTCACCGACATGCGTATCACCCAGTTCGATGCACAGAGGCTCATAATAATAGGGGTCAAAATTGTAATATTCCCGGTGCCGATCATACAGTGTCTGCTTCTCCTGACGCAGTCTCAGCATCTTCTCCCTGGTCAGGTCATTTCCCCTGCTCAGGGATTCATGATGAAACGCATGGTAACTGTTTAACACCACATTATTCCATCCGGCCTCCCTGAGCCGGAAGCACAGCTCCACATCATTGTAGGCCACCCGCAGATCCTCTGGAAATCCTCCCGCCTGCCAGAAGCGGTCACGCTGCACCATCAGGCAGGCTCCTGTCACACCGATCACATTGCGGTTCAGACTGCTATAACCATAATTGTCATCCTCTCCGTCCTGGGTGAACTGCAGCTTGTGTACCGGTCCTCCGGGCAGATTGGCAATACCCACATGCTGGATGGTGGTGGAGTTCGGATAGTAGAGCTTCAAGCCCACCGCGCCCACATAGGGACGCAGCGCCCGCTCCGCCATAGCTTCCAGCCATCCGTCCGCATTGACAGTTATATCATCGTTCAGAAAAAGCAGTATTTCCCCTGTTGCTTCTCTGGCTCCTCTGTTGCACATTTGGGAAAAATTGAAAGGCATCGGCTCATAAATATATTTCATGCCGCGTGTTATTTTTTCTATTTCCGCCTTATTCTCAGGGCTGCTTCCGTTATCCACCACCAGTATCTCCAACCGCCTGCAACGCTTCATATCCTTAGAGTTCCCGGCTTCAGTCAATCCCCCGGTCCCGCAAATGCTTTCCTGGCATTTTTGCAGAGACTCCAGACATTGTTCCAACACCTTGGGATTGTCTTTGGAGGGAATGATGACGGATATGGCCGTCACCTGCGTGGGCTGGTCAGAAGCTGCCTCCGATATGCCAAATCCATCCTCTCGCCAGTACTCCCTCTGCACACCGGCCCCAGCGGCATCGGGACCCATATGAAACAGCATCCCCCGTATATGGGCAATAGAATTACATCCCCGGGTAAATCCTCCCGCCAGTTCAAGCAGCCGGTGAACCAATATGCGTACCTGTTCAGGTCTGGCAAAGCGCAGCTCCCCTTCGCAGTCCCGGGGCCACATCTCCTCAGAATGTGCGCCCGCTGGCAGAAGCTGCACCAGCTCCCGGCGCAGGGCAATCACACTGCCCAGGTAGAAACAGGAAAGCCATGTGTCCGGAGACCAGTCCGGTTTAAAACAGGGGCTGTATCGATGCTCCCCCGCCACATCCAGGACATCTTCATCCCCATACAGAAGCTGCGTCTCGGGATGCTCCTTGAAATACCCGGCAATCCATGAAAAGGCCATCGGGTCAACATACCCGTCCTCCTGCACAATCACCCAGATTCCCTGCTCCTTCAGCAGGGCAAAACCCTGCTGCTGCGATGCGGCGCACGAGCCTGACAACGCCCCCGGACGATACGATGAATCCTCCTGCTTCTCCTGCAGCTGCAGCCACTCCCTGTAGGAGATCCGGCGCTTTGCCCCGGCCAGACTGCGGCTGTATTGTCTATTCAGTTGTCCCTCCAGAAGACTTCTCAGCTTCGCCCTGATATGCAGTTTCATTTTTCTCTGTTTCCTACTCTCCTGTGCCGCGCCTGCCAGCCTCTATCCTCTGACGCTCTGTCAGATCAGCTTCTTCACCGCTCCGACCACATCCTCCGCCATCTGCTTTGGCAGCCGCTGGATATCCATACAAATATACAAAATGTTTTCCTTCTGAGGTTCCAGGCGGGTGATATCAATATTGATATTTGGATCTGTCGTGGAAAAAAAGGCTGTCAGATGCATGCTCCCATCTTCTTCCCTGGACTTTACCAGCCGCCCGTTAATCTTAAATAGTTTAGGCGTGCCTAACGCTATCTCTTTTTTGTTAAACCGCAGTTCCATAATGTTGCATATCCCACAATCCATGGCAGGATCAATCCGCAGCATACGCACATCGCCGCTGACGGGCAGTTCCAACTCTATATGCCCCTCCTCATCATAGGTCTGCGTCAGAAAACAGGAGTGTTCCTCTGCATACCCCTGTCCTGTGTCCTCATAGACCTGTATCCTGGTCAGAGCCTCGTGCTGTTCCTGCCGTTCTATCAGCTTTTGCGGATCTCTCAGTTTACGGCCGATAATTTCCCGAAGCACTGCCATGGATATTGCCCTGCCCTCCACATACCGCTGGAATTGACGCTCCTGATCCCGGTAATCCTGAGCCTGCTCCTCCGTGATCTCCAGCCTTCTCAGCACATGGTCCAGGTCCAGTCGGTTTCTTCTCTCATTTTCCAGAAGATAACAATAGACGGCCCTGAAAGCCAGTTCCCTGGTTTCTATGACCCTGTCAAAGGTCCATTCATAATCGATCAGTGTCCATTTGTCACCGTCCACCAACAGATTGGAAAACACCATGTCAAAATCTGTCACCGGATAATCCTCATGATAGCCTATTCGCTCCAAATACTGCTCAAAATAGCTCCAAAATCCCTCCTGGTCTCCATTTTCCAGACACTCGTCCAGCAGCTCTGAGAGCGGCCTCCCCGCCACATACTCAAATTCCGCATAGCAGCTGTCATCCTGCTCCACCAGTCTGCACCGATTGACAGACAGCTCACCGCCTCTATATCGCTCCTCCAGCTTCTCATAAGCCTGCGCCATCCTGCCTATATGTTCTTCTGCCTCCTGGGTCAGCGGATATTTTCGCACCACTTCTCTTCCCTCGCTGTCCCGGCAGATTTCTGTTTTAATCCGAAACTCCCTCGCCCGGTCATTAGAATATTTTACATATTGCACCGAAAAAGGATCGCCGATTACCGCCATGTAAGAATTGGAAAACACAGGAAACATTCCCTCGTCAATAATACCGTCAAACGCCACCTTCTCATCAAAAAGCACCATTCGGTCTCTGTCATAATTCCGCAGATTATTAGACAGTTCCCCCTTTGAGGGTTGGCGTTCATCCGAGTATATGGCAGTCATAAACTTGTAATCCGGATATGGGTAATAGAAATGATAATTACTGATACCGCAGCTGCGGAAAATCTTCTCCAGACCCTTTCGTGAAAAAGTGCGGGCACTGCCCCCGTCCTGATAATTCTCAATACCGCCAAAATAAGTGCCCAGATGGTCCTCCCGGCAGCCTGCAAAATACTTCAATCCGTACTTATTCTCAATAGCGATCAGTATCCTCCCGCCCGGTGTGAGATGTCTCAGCAGAATCTGCAAAAACTCCTCGTAGGGATGCTCTCCTCCAATATATCCCCTGCCATACTCAAAAACACCGATCAGGCAGATATAATCATAGTCCTTTGGAAGCTGCGGTTCAATATCCTGAAAATTGCCCACATGAATCGTCACATTATCACAGTCACTGTTGCGGTAGGCATTGATCATGCTGCGTTTTCTGGACAGATCGACACAGGTGACGCTGCCCGCTTTTCTAGCCAGAGCACCGGTGATGGCGCCACAGCCGCTGCCTACCTCCAGCACTCTGTCCCGCTTTGTCATGGGCACATAATCCACGATATTCTCCCGCAGGGGGGACAGATGGTACAATATGGGCCAGCTGCCGCGCTGTTCAATGAGCTTAGGGTACTCCACCTGGCCATATCTCTGCACAATATCCAGCAGTTCATCCTCCACTGCGCCGTCACAGTAGAGATCCTCCCCAGAATATCTGCTGAAATCCAGCATAATCTTACCGATCTGCTCTGTCATACTTTCCTCTTTCCCCGCATAACACGGGCCAGCCTGTGTTATCGCGCTAATATATTTTTCAGGCCGACTCTCATCTGTCCGCTTCCACAGGCACCGGATTTCATGTGAGCTCTCTCACCGTAATCTGTGAGTTCATATCATAGTATCCCACCGTGTTTTTATCTGATACAACAGAGAGATTCAACGCATCATACAGTCGATGGTACACCTGAAAATTATCTCCCTCATAGCCGGTGAGACCAAAGGACAGCAGATATTCCCCGCCCTGCAGATTCATCTCCTGAGTAAAGACAATCTCCTTCACCTGCCCCGGCTCCCCGCTGTCCAGATAGGCTTTCTCCAACATGGTATTAGTGCCGGTGATTTCCACGCCGATGACATTTTTAACCGAATAGGCAAATATTGGCGCCGGTATATGTTCATGGAAGGCCACCTTCATATGAATGGAAAAGACAGAGCCTTTCAGTATGGCATTGCTGCGCATTTCCCGCTCATCCGTAATATACACCTCCAGAATCTCCGCCTGATGGGTGCCGTACTCCAACAACTCAGGATTCTGTCCTGCCTCGCCGCCCGATGCATGCTCCTGGCTGGCATCCTCTTCGTACTGTCCCACCAGCACCTGCTTGTAGGCATCAATCATCTTCTTGGGGGTTCCCTCCCCCAGAAGCACACCCTGATTCAACAGATACACTCTGTCGCAGTACTTGCTGATGCTGCTGAGATCGTGGCTCACAAACAGTATCGTCTTGCCCTTCTTCTTAAACTCCTCAAATTTCCGATAGCACTTCGCCTGGAAAAAGACATCTCCCACCGACAACGCTTCATCCACAATCAGAATCTCAGGGTCAATATTGATGGCCACCGCAAAAGCCAGCCGCACAAACATGCCGCTGGAATAAGTCTTTACCGGCTGATACACATAGTCGCCAATATCTGCGAATTCGAGGATCTCCGGCAGCTTTTCTTCTATCTCCTCCTCGGAAAAACCGATCATGGTACCGTTAAGATACACATTTTCGATACCATTATATTCCATATCAAAGCCTGCGCCCAGCTCCAGCAGGGCAGAAATCCGTCCGTTCACCTGCACATGACCTGAGGTCGGATTCAATACCCCGGTGATAATCTTCAGTATCGTCGACTTCCCTGAACCATTGGTTCCGATGATGCCCACCGTCTCTCCCTGATAGATGGACATATTCACATCACGCAGGGCATAATGCTGCTTATATTCTTTTTTGGTCAGCCGCAGAGCCTCCTTGAAGCGATCCGAAGGCTTGTCATACAGCTTGTATACCTTATTCAGATTCCTGACCTCGATGGCCACTTCTCTGGTATCTTTTTCGTCCATTATCTCCCTCTTCATACAAATCGCCGAGCGTCGTCAGATCACATCCGCAAAATGTACTTTCAGCTTTTTAAAGACTACCGTTCCCATCAGAAACAGCGCTATGGTTACCGCCCAGAAGTACAGAGTTCCGTACGGGTCCTCAAAAAACCAGTGATGCCCGTAGATGGCATCCCGATAACCGTTTACAATATATACCAAAGGATTGAGCTTAAGCAATGTCGCCACTATCTGGTTATGGATGGCGTCCAGGCTCCACAGGATGGGTGTCGCCCACATACCGATCTGAATAGCAATGGAGATGATCTGGGAAAGATCCCGGAAAAAGATCACCACGGCGCAGGTGGTATAGGACATAGCCAGCACCAACAAAAACAGGCAGGCGCCGTAATACACTATCTGTGTCAGGTACACACCGGGATAATAGCCGTATATACAGGCCAGCAGCACCGCCAGCGCCACGAAAAACAGATGGCTGAAGGTGGCGGCAATAACCTTGATTACCGGCAGGATACTGATCTTGAACACCACTTTTTTCACCAGATAGCTGTACTCGATCAGCGACATGGTCCCCTGACTAATGGCCTCGCTGAAGAAAAACCAGGGAACCAGCCCTGCCGTGATAAACAGCACAAAGGGAACCTCCACACCGCTGCGCAGCTCTATCGCCTTGTTGCCGAATATCTTGTCAAACACCAGATAATACATGAGTACCGTCACAAGCGGCTGGGCAAATCCCCAGACCACGCCCATATATGATCCTGCATACCGTTTTTTAAAATCATTCTTGGACAGCTTCCAGATCAGTTTTCTGTTCTGCCACAACTCCATAGGCAGTTGAATCAGCCGTGAAGCGAATGTTCTCTTTTTTTCCATAAAGATATTCCTGTTACCTTCCGTATTCGTCCTGATAGGCGGAAAGACCGCTCCATTTGGTATCCCGCTCCGAGAGCGTCAATTCCATGCCCTCCGGAATGGGCCACTGCACCCCGATCTCAGGATCGTCATACTTCAGCCCCCCCTCATCTCCGGGATGATAGAAGTCGGAACATTTATAGCAGAATTCCGCGTAGTCGGACAGCACCAGAAAACCATGGGCAAACCCCTTGGGTACAAAGAACTGTTTCATGTTCTCCTCGCTGAGCAGCACGCCGTGCCACTGCCCAAAGGTTGGCGAACCCTTGCGCAGATCCACAGCTACGTCAAAGACCTCCCCCTTAATCACACGAACCAGCTTATCCTGGGGGTACTGAATCTGGAAATGCAATCCCCTGAGTACGCCTTTTTTGGATGCAGACTGATTATCCTGCACAAACTCCACATCTATGCCCGCCGCCTTGTAGTCGTTATAATTGTAGGTCTCCACAAAATACCCCCTGGCGTCCCCAAACACGGTGGGCGTGATCACCTTCAGTCCCTCAATTTCACATGTTTCCACTGTAATTTTTCCCATATTATTTATCCTTTCTATTTAGAGTTCCGCATCCGCCCTGCCAACACACAGCCCAGTGATGAATGTTTGACCGCTTTAGGCGTCCAAACATTCATCAGTGTGTTGTCCAGGCAGATGCTGTTTTTCTTGACTATATCTTTTGCAGGCTATTTAGAGTTCCCTTATCTGCCCATATAGCTGATATTCATATCCACATTGCCCTCGATTCCTTCAATACTCCCCTTGGAAGTATACTGCCACATATGATAGTAGCCGTCATACAGGGGAGCGCTGCGATATTCCGCCAGCCAGATGTAATATCTTTCCAGGCGGCTCACCTCCACCCGGTTATAATACCAGTTTCTGCTGGCATATACGCCGGATTCGCCGCCTGCGTTCTCCACCGTACGGCAGAAAGCGTCACACACCAGCGTCCGCTCCTCCACAGTCAGATTATCCGCCCGGCCATTTCCGCCAGCGCCCTCCGTATCGATAAAGATCGGGTAATCCAGGCTGTAGTCCTGCGTGAGCTCCAACACCATGGAGGCCTCTTCCACTGCCTCCACTTCATTTACAGCCTGAGTGAAAAAATACACTCCCACCTTCACTCCCGCCATGGATGCTCCTTTTATATTAGCCTCAAAATAAGGATCTACCACCAGGCTGCCCGTGGAGGAACCGCGATAACCCGCACGGATAATGACGAAATCTACTCCCGCCGCCTTGACCTTGTCCCAGTCAATCTCCCGATTCCACTTGGACACATCGATTCCTACGGCAGCATTGGCAGTAGGGGTCTGCAGCTTCGTGATCTCTGTCTTGTCGCTTTCCTCGTCCGCATCCTGGATACCTGTATCCTCCGCCTCGGCATCGATGTCCGCCTCGGTCTTGATCAACAGAGAAATATCATCGATAAATACATATTCAACCTTGTCCTTGACCTGTACCCTGGTGGGATTGGCCGGCACTTTATAGCCTTCGATCTCCTGCAGGCTCACATAGTATTCCCCGGAATTAAGTCCGCCAATGTACAGGATGCCGTCCTGATCCAGGTCCTTATACTCGCCCTGTCCCTCCAGCTCCACCAGAAAACTCTCCCCCGTCACGGGCTTTCCCTCAAAATCCACCACCTGTATCCGCAGGTCCCGTTCTACGGAGGTCACCATCAGCGACAGCCTGTTCTGTTCCTCCCTCTTTTCATCCAGCCAGGTGTTTTCGTCGGGATTAAAAAAAGTGGAATCCCGCAGAAAAGCAGACAGGTCATTCCCGATCCTCTCTCCATACTCGTCATAGACTATGTCCTGATTCTGGGGGGCCGGCGTGGCTGTCGCCTGACTGACGTTCTGCCCTCGCTGCGGTTCCCGATTGGCGTAAAGTACCAGCAGCGCCGCCAGCAGGATCACACCCATGGAACCCAGAATACAATGTCGTTTCAACCTAGAGTCCATTAGCTACCTCTACCAGATATTTGCCATAATCTGTCTTCATCAAGGGCTCTGCCAGCTTCAGCAGCTGATCCTTATCAATAAAGCCCCTTTTGTAAGCAATTTCCTCTATGCAGGAAATATACAGCCCCTGACGTTTCTGGAATGCCGCCACAAAATCCGCCGCATCTAGAAGGGCGTCATGATTGCCCGTATCCAGCCAGGCAAATCCCCTGCCAAGCGTCTCCACCATCAGCGTTCCTCTGCTCAGGTATTCATTATTGATGCTGGTGATCTCAATCTCCCCGCGTGCGGAGGGCTTGACATTCTTCGCGATCTCCACTACATCATTGTCATAGAAATACAGACCCGGAACGGCATAATTGCTCTTGGGCTTCTCCGGTTTCTCCTCGATGGACAGAGCCTTACCATTCTCATCAAACTCCACCACACCGTACTCCCTGGGATCTCTCACATAATAACCGAAGATGGTAGCTCCTTTCTCCCTGGTTGCCACCTCACGCAGCACTCTGGAAAAGCTCTGCCCATAGAAAATATTGTCTCCCAGCACCAGAGCAACCCGGTCGCTGCCTATGAACTGCGCCCCGATAATAAACGCATCTGCCAGCCCTCGGGGAGTCTCCTGTACAGCATAGCATATCTCCATGCCCAGCTGATGCCCATCCCCCAGAAGTTCCTCGAAGACCGGCAGATCCCTGGGCGTAGAAATAATCAGCACTTCCCTGATGCCTGACAGCATCAAGGTAGACAGAGGATAATAGATCATGGGCTTGTCATACACCGGCATGATCTGCTTGCTGATAGCCTTGGTCAGCGGATAGAGTCTGGTGCCGGAACCACCGGCTAAAATAATTCCTTTCATACACTTCTTCTCCTTATATATCCCTTAATTTAAAACGCACCGAAGGGATTGCCTCTTTTTGCGGCAATCCCCCGGTTAGAGCTGCTTATTTCTCATACATCTCCGTATAATATTTCTGGTAGTCGCCGCTGGTCACATTCTTCATCCACTCCTCATGCTCAAAGAACCAGGCGATGGTCTTCCGAATCCCCTCCCTGAACATGGTCTCCGGATACCAGCCAATCTCCGCCTTGATCTTGTCCGGAGCGATAGCATATCTCCTGTCATGCCCCTTCCGGTCCTCCACATAGGTGATCAGATCCCTGCTGACCAGACTCTTGCGGGGATCTCCCTCCGGCAGCATCTCCTGCAGCGTCTCAATGATGATGTTGATGATCTCTATATTCTGCTTTTCATTGTGTCCACCGATATTGTAGGTCTCAAACAGCCTGCCCTGTTCCTGCACCATGTCGATGGCCTTGGCGTGATCCTCCACGAAAAGCCAGTCCCGCACATTTTTGCCATCCCCATACACCGGGAGCTTTTTTCCCTGCAGGGCATTGTTGATGATCAGGGGAATCAGCTTCTCGGGGAACTGATACGGGCCGTAATTATTGGAGCAGTTGGTAATGTTGGCCGGAAAATGATAAGTATCCATATAAGATTTTACCAGCATGTCCGAACTGGCCTTGCTGGCCGAATAGGGACTGTGCGGATCATAGGGGGTGGTCTCATAGAAAAACGCGTTCTCGTCATCCGGTAGGGAACCGTACACCTCGTCCGTAGACACATGCAGGAACTTTTTGCCCTCCTTAAAAGTGCCGTCAGGCAGCTCCCAGGCTTCCTTCGCGCAGTTGAGCATCACCGCCGTACCCAGCACATTCGTCTGGACAAACACTTCAGGATTGCGGATGCTGCGGTCCACATGGCTCTCCGCCGCAAAATGTACCACCCTGTCGATATCATTGTCTGCAAAGACCTTGCGGATCGCTTCCTTGTCACAGATATCCGCCTTTATAAAGGTATAATTCTCACGCTCCTCCACATCCTTCAGATTCTCCAGATTGCCCGCATAGGTCAGCGCGTCCACATTGATAATGCGGATCTCATCGCCATACTTTTTAAACATGTAGTGAATGTAATTGGAGCCGATAAAGCCGGCGCCTCCGGTTACCAGATAAGTTCTCATGTCTCTTCCTTTCTCTTCTACAATAAATTAAGTAACGGTCAATAAATTATAGCATACTTTTCCAGTTTGTACAACTCAATTAAAGTGAAAGCGGTAAATCAATATCCCAGATAACTGAGATTCAGGTCCACATCGCCGGAGATGCCGCTGACCCTTCCGGTAGACTTGTACTGCCACAGATCATGCCGCCCTGTGTAAGTGGGAACAGATGCATACTGGGCAAGCCATATCTTATATGCACTGAGCTGGCTGGTGTCCATCTTGCTGGTCAGCCAGGTCTTGTTGGCATAGATACCGGCTGTATAATTCGCGTTCTGTATAGTCTGGCAGAAAGCTTTGCACACCTCTGTACGAGTCTCCGCACTGATTCCGTCCGCACGTCCGCCGCTGGGCTCTACATCCAGAAATACGGGATAGGAAATCCGGTAATTCTTAATCAGATCCAACACCATGGATGCTTCCTCCACAGCCTCCACCCGGTCCACAGCCTGGGTAAAGAAATATACACCCACCTTCAGCCCCGCCTCTGTTGCACCCTTGATATTACTGTGGAACTTGGAATCCACGATCAGGCTTCCCTGCGAAGATCCCCGGTATCCACACCGGATAATCACATAGGAGACGCCGGAATTTTTCACTGCATTCCAGTCGATATCGCCATTCCACTTAGACACATCGATCCCCATGGTTCCAGAACCTGTCATCAGAGTCCCATCGCTGGCAAAATTATATTTCACCCCCTGGATAACCTGCTCCCCGGTTACCGCATTGCCGTTTATATCAAAATACTTTACAGCTCCATTAATAGTCTGCCAGCCGGTATATTTAGCTTCTCCCTTTTTAAAGAACTTATCAAAAGTATAATAGTCCGCATAATACGCCTGACGGTAATTGTTATTCTCCAGCACAAAGAGTTCATTGCCCTCGTTGTCCTTCAGCAGTGACGTCCTGTTGTCCCGGGGGCTCTGTTTTACTGTAACTGTACAGACTGCGGAGATCGTATTGTTATTTTCCGTATATTTCACTGTAATATTTGCAGTTCCCTCCGCCACACCGATCACGGTCACAGTCCTGCCGGAAATTTCTGCCCTGGCCACATTGTTATCTGAGGATTCCACTGTCAATGCCGCCGTATCCGGTCCGTTTTCCAGAGTGGCCATGAGGGTTGCCGTTGATCCCAGATACACCATCTCCGTAGCCTTGTCCAGCTTCAACACCTTTGTACCGTTCACGGTGACGCTGCAGGATGCTGTCAGTCCACTCACTACGTTTCCGGCGCTGTCCGTGCCGTTAGCCACATAAGAAATCAGCACAGGCTGCTCTGTGACAGCCACGGCAGTAATTCTGCCGCTCCCGTCCACAGTCACCGCTCCCGGGTTGCTGCTGTTCCAGACAATGCTCTGCAGCGTCACTCCCTCACAGGAAACACTGGCTGAAAAGCTCTCCCCCACTGCAAGACTCTTGCTTGAGGGATCTATTTTGCCTACATATGCCACTGGTTCTGCGGTAGGTGACGGTGCTGGTGTCGCCGTAGAATCTGCCGGCGGCAGTGTGGGCAGTGCTGTTGGTTCTGCCGGCGGTAACGTGGGCGGTACTGTTGGCTCTGCCGGCGGCAACGTGGGTGCTACTGTTGGCTCCGCCGGCGGCTCCGTGGGTGCTGCTGTTGGCTCTGCCGGCGGTGACGTTGGCTCTGCCGGCGGCTCCGTGGGTGCTGCTGTTGGCTCTGTTGATGGTTCCGCTGGTGGCTCTGTTGGTTCTGCCGTCATATTATCCTGAGACAGTCTCATGAAACTGCTGCTCACTGCCAGTGTCATCGGATCCGGAATATTGCTTTTGGCCACCTCCATATAGGTTATCATGGTGCTGGTGCTGTCCACCCACACCACTGTATCCTGCAGATAGGTCTCCACCTGTGTTTCGTTTATCTTGGTGTCCTCCTTGGCCACATTAATCTGAGATTCTGTCTTGATCTCATCTGATACGTCAACCTTCTTATATTCAATCTCCTTCTTGACCTCTGTTTTCTGTTCTGTAGTTACCAGGCCATAACTTCGGTATTTCTCATCGTTCAGTACATTCATCACAAGCCTGTACTGGCCCGGTTTAAGATTCTTTTTATAGATAATACCATCCATATCGTCGTCAGACCACATCACTGATGTGCCATCCGGGTCGGTGATAGTGACGCTGAACGGGACATTGCCAATCAGCTTTCCCGTCTCCCTGTTGACAAACTTGATCTTCAAATCCTTCTCAATGGAACTGAAGTTCATCTGGACGGCGATATCCGGAGTATAATCCTGCTCATCATAGCCCTGCGGCTCTGGTGTTGCCACGGGTTCAGGTGTCGCCATGGCAATCTGCATGGCGGCATAACTCTGCTGGGCATCGGCAATCGCCTCCAGACCCTGTCCTCCCACCAGATTGATCCCTGCCAGCTGCATGCCGACTTCCTGGTAGAGCTCCGCATCTTTACTGCGAAGCCGGGAACCGATCAGAACGATTCCGGTGATCATAGCCATCACCAACACTGCGATGCCGGCAACCAGAATGAATTTGTCCAGAATAAGGTCCCCTGCTTCCTCATACTTATCTCTCTGTCTGCGCAGATAGACTATCGGTTCTTCCTCGTCCTCCTCATAATATTCTGCTTCCTCATACTCCGGCTCGTCTTCATATTCCGGCTCTTCATACTCCGACTCGTCCTTATATTCCTCTTCTTCATACTCTGACTCGTCCTCATATTCCGTTTCTTCATACTCCGACTCGTCTTCATATTCTGTCTCTTCATACTCTGACTCGTCCTCATATTCCGGCTCTTCATACTCCGACTCGTCTTCATATTCCGGCTCGTCATACTCCGGCTCGTCCTCGGCGTCCTCCTGATAGATCACCTCATGCTCCGGCATTTCCCCATAGTACTCCACAGGCTCTTCTGCCAGGCTTTCATCCTCCGGATAATCATCCTCGTATTCCTCAACGATATCGTCCTCATAGTCTTCTATCGTTTCTCCGTCATAGGTCTCATCGTCATACTCTTCGTCATACTCTTCATCATAATCCAGATCATCCCACTCGTTCTCAAACTGCGGCATATTATCCTCTGCCAGCCGTCTTCTTCTGTCGGACCGCCCTCTAAATATCTTCATGCTTTCCTCTTCCCCGCATAACATAATTTGGCTCATACCAAACTACGACTGTATCCGTGTTATTGCAGCAACCAGTATCTGATAGTTTCCGCAGGAATCCCAAACACCCTCGGGCCAACGGTAATTCCCACGCTACAGTATAACATTGAAGCTGCCCTTTGCACAAGAAAAAATGGGATATTCATAAATTCTTAATTTATCCATAGACTAAAAGAAAGCAGTATACGCTGGACAATCCTTGCGGATGAGAGTAAAATAAGAACCAGAAAGCGAGGCAGGCCATGAGAGAGAAGAATACCGTATCACCCCATAAATCCAATATCCCGGATATAGATATCATTGATCTGGATTCGATGTCCTCCGAGTCCTCTGCGCATACTGAGCCTTCTGACGATATTGCGCCGAGACGCACCAGAGACTTTTTCTCACGAATCAACTGGCATATTGTGTTTTTACTTACAGTGATATTGTGCATAGGTCTGGTGATCTTCCGCTTTTCCAACTGGGGAACCCGCGTGCCCTCTTTTTTTGACCCCAATGCAGATTTTGATGACAGCGATTTCATCGAGGTTCTGGACAATATGATCAATGTCCCTGAGGAATATCGCCAGGATACGGATGGAATCCGCACGGTGGTAGCGCTGGGCAATTATCCTTTTTCCGACAATCGTGATACGGACGACGGTGTTATCAATCTGGTCAGCCGCATGACCGATGCCACTATCTACAACTGCTCCGTGGCTGACTCCCACCTGGCTGCATCCAATCCGACGTTTATAGCTGATGAAGATCCTATGGATGCCTTTAACCTGTACTGGCTGACCACGCTGATTACCGTGCAGAATACCTGGATGTGTGAGAGCGCTCTTGATGTCATGGGAGACGCCGCGCCTGCCGATGCGCGTTATGCCTATGACACCCTGTCCACGCTGGACTTCCAGAATGTGGATGTGCTGGTCATTATGTATGATGCCACCGACTATCTGGAGGAGAGGCCGCTGTACAATATGGAATACACCTCCGATATCCAAACCTTTGCCGGCAATATGAATGCCAGCCTGGAGCTGCTGCGCGATACCTTTCCCCATATCCGCATCATCGTTATGTCCCCCACCTATGCCTATTATGTAGAAGAGGACGGGGAATACATCAGCAGTGATATTCACAAATCCGACGGATATTCTCTGTCCACCTATGCGGGTAATCTGGAACGCGCCGCCTACCAGCACACCTCATCCTATCTCGATAATATCTATGGCACGGTCAACGAAGAAAACGCCATGGACTATCTGGAGGACCACCTGCATCTGAACGCAGCAGGAAGGCAGCGGCTGGCGGAGCGTTTTGTCTATGCTTTGGAGTTCTTTGACTGATTGAAAGCGCCCTTTCTGAGCTTCATCCCCACACGGTGCAGCCGCCGCACCGTCTCCGGCGCTGCGGTCAGCGCCAGCAGATACAGCTTGTTTTTTCCGGTCAGATAGGGGGAGCTGACCGTATCTCCTATATGGCTGCGCAGGAACCGCACGATAGCCCTGTACTGCCCATTGTCCCGCCGCATCTGCGGGATAGGAATATGCAGGAGATAATCCAGCCGTTGGTAGAGGCCAAACCGTATGGCCACCTGCCGCAGCCGGGGATATTTCTCCTCCACCAGCGAAAGCACCCGGTCCGCATTGTCCACATTGTCCGAAAATACTCTGGAAAAATCGTTCTCCTGTTTTTTTCGGGTATTACTGCCCAGGCGGTAAAACACATGGTAGCCGCACACCGGCAGGGATACCACGCCCTCCGTCCGCTGCAGCAGCCGGATCATCAGATGAAAATCCTCGTTCAGCTGCTTCTCCGGGAACCGGTCCGCCCCCAACAGCAGCCGGGGCACCAACTTGGTACAAAACGAGCAGTCCCCCCGGTGCATCAGCAGCTCCCGCAGGAACTCTTCGCTGGAAAATGTCTCCTCCCTGTCGGGGATCTCGCAGATGCTGGGAAGCTGTCTTCCCTGCTCATCCACCTCATCTCTGCCCACCTGTACCAGCCAGTCCTCCCTTTCCCTGGCCGCCTGATACAGCTGCATGTACATATCCGGCTCCACATAATCATCGCTGTCCACAAAGCCAAGAAATGCCCCCTGAGCCGACTCAATCCCCATATTACGGGCGCTGGAAGTTCCGCCGTTTGCCTTGTGCAGCACACGGATACGCTCATCCTCCGCCGCCAGCCTGTCACAGAGCTGCCCTGTGCCATCCGTTGAGCCGTCGTCCACTAGCAGAATCTCCAGATTCCGGTAGGTCTGCTGTCGCAGGGACTGCACGCACCTGGGCAGACAGTCCATGATATTATAGACCGGCACGATCACGCTGATCAGCGGCAGCTGTGCTGCCTCCCTGTATTCTCCTGCCTCCATACGCCCTCCGTCTACTCCCTCTTTAGCAATTTGTCAAACGCTTTCCTTAATTCTCTGCCGCCACTACAAACAAGTCAAGTCCCTGCTCAGCGGCCCGTCCTCATATTCCGGCAGCTTCTGTCCCGCCAGCTCCGCCGCAATACAGTCATACAGCCGGCCTGCCGCAGTCCGGGGATTCCACAGAGTCCGCACCGTCTCGTAGGCGGCGCTGCCCAGACGCTGGCGCAGCAGGGCGTCTCCCGCCAGTTTCCGCGCAAGCTCCACCGCCTGCCGCGGTCTTTTATGGTCATACAGATAACCGTTCACCCCATGCTGGATCATGTAGGGAGCCGCCCCCATGCCTCTTCCGGCGATCAGGGCGCAGCCGCTGTTCATAGCCTCGTTGACCACAGCTCCCCAGCCCTCCTGCCTGTCGCTGGTGGCCAGGAAAATATGAGCTTTCTCCATATAGGCACGGGTCTCTTCGGGATTGCGGTATCCCAAAAAGGCAACCTGTTGCCCCAGGCCCAGTGTTTCCGCCTGCCTTTGCATCTCCTGGGCCAGCGCACCATCGCCTATCATATCAAGTTGAAAATCTATCCCCTGCTCTCGCAGCCCTGCAGCCACCTGCAGCGCCGTCTCCGGGTGTTTCCAGTCGATCATGCGGGCCGCCCACAGCAGCCGCAGCCTCCCTTGGGAAGCCTGGTCCTTCCCGGCCATCAGACCGTTCAGGTCCTGCTGCCGGAAAGCCGGGAAATAGCCATACCGGAACCTTTTGCCGCCGTAAGCTCCCACCAGCCGGAAATCCCCCGCCACATAGGCCCCGGCACAGAGCAGGTACACCCGCTTTTTCCGATACCGGGTATGGTCGTGATATTTTTTCTTAAGCCCCCTGGGGCTGATCCATTTGTACCGCCCGGTCTTGTACAGAGGCTCGCTGTAACGCCAGATCGGCTTTCCCGTCTCCAGCCTGGCCTCAATATATCTCTCGTCTTCACAGCCCCCGAAGATCACCGCGTCCGCTTCATCAATCAGCCGCTGACAGCCTTTTTCATCCTCCCAGTAATTGCGGACAAAGTCTGCCTCCCGCAGAATCTCTCCCCAGCCCATGTCCACCCTCACCTGCTCCATGGGCTCTGTCTGCACGAAGGCATAGCTGCCCCCCTGCTCCTGGCACAGCCGGTTCAGTTCCTGGCTCACGGGCATCTGGTGATGGTTGATATAATTGGATACGAAGACAAGCCTCATGCAGTCTCCTTTCCGGCCAGTTCCCGGTACAGCTCCAGAAGCTGCTCCAGATTCCGGGCCGCATCGTGGGTCTGCCGGGCATGTTCCCTGGCCTTCCGGGTCCGCTCTGTCACCTGCGCCTGCAGAGCAAATACCTCCGTCACCTGCTCCCGCAGTTCCCGGCTGATCCTCTGCAGTTCCCCGTCCTCCTCCTCGGAAAAGCCCTGGAACAGCCAGCCCTCCTCGGGGCGGATCATACTGCCCACTCCTCCCACCACGCCTGCCACCACGGGCACGCCCAGAAGCATGGCCTCCCCCAGGGAATTGGGGGAATTTTCAATGGAGGATACGCAGACATAGGCATTGCAGCTTAAATACTGTTCCTTCATCTGTACGGCATTCTGACTGCCCAGAAAAGTCACATGACCGGACAGATTGTATTTCCCAAGCAGCCTCTCCAGATATCTGCCATAGCCGGAAATCCGCAGAACTGCCGTAGGGCCCTTGCGCAGCAGACAGTTCCCCGCCACATAGAGGTGGGCATCTGGATATTGGCGCACGATATCCGCCATGGCCTCCAGCATATAATGCAGTCCCTTGATCGGGTAATCTCCCTGGCTCATAAAAAGACTGTGTCTGCGACAGTTCCCATATTGCCATTCCCCCTCATAAAAACAGGGGCGCAGGGTTTCCTGCAACAGATGATACCGCACCTGGGGATTCCACCTGGCCGTCCAATAACGGTCCCAGTCCGTCCGGCCTGCCACATGGCCTGTCAGCCGCACCGCCTCCTGCTCCCATCTTCCCCGCTGACGGAATTTTTCCTGCTGGTTCAGCATATTGTCCTTTTTCAGCCAGTCCCGGAAAGTGGTCGTACGCCATATTTCCCTGGGAGTGTTGGCCATATAGGCTTCGGCGTACACCGCGCATAACCCCTGAATCCCGATCAGGGTTCTGTCCGGTCTGTTATAAGCCCTCATCGCCGCCAGCGTGTGGGGGTACTCCGTTCCAAAACAGTGCAGGAGATCCGGCTGAAAATCCTGTAGGATTTCCTGCATATCCTGTTCCAGCGCCGGATCATATACTTCAGGCTTTATGGTATTTTCCCGAAAGCCATAATAATGGATTCCCTGCGTACTTCCCTTTAACAGTTCCTCACCAGGAACAACAGGAAACGCCACCCCCAGCTCCACCTGGGAATTGTCTTTTATCAGGGCGTCCATCAACCCGGTGAGCCACCCCTCCTTATTGCTGCACTCCCGCTGCAAAGCCCGGGCAATCACCGGCAGCATAATATTGCATACCCACAAAACTCTCACACTTATATCCCCCTGCCCACAACATTGCGCCAATGAGCATTTGCTACAATCCGATATACACACTGGTATCCTGATAAATGTTGTATCCGTCTATCTGATCCACCAGAAAAAAACCATAATCTTCCACATTGCCGATAACCTTCTTGTATCCCGGCACTATGACAAAATGGCTGGAATAAGTTTTGGCCAGCGGGAGAATCACATCCATATCCAGCACATTTGCTTCCATGGCGTTATACAGCGGATTGGACATCCCCCATCTCTCCACCAGCATTTCCCTGCCATAGGGCATACACACCAGCGGAGTATACTGGCGCACATAGGAGAGCATCTCACTGGGAAACACTGCCATAACCTCCCGCCCCTCCACCTGAATGGCGTCACAGATATCCACTACCTCCTGCGGCATATGGTAGAGGTTTTCCGCCCTGTGAAAATGGGGGCTCGCATAGACACAGCTTCCGCTGACCATCAACAGCACGGCGGAAAACACTGCAAACAAATACTTTTTCCCGCCCTTCAAATGCCCATAGATACTTGCTGCCCCGTAGGCAATCACCACCGTCATCGGCATCAGCCACAAGATCCGATAGTATATCTCATCCCCCACTGCCCAGTACAACAGACGGGCAAACAGAGGATTAAAATACAGGATCAGCACCACCAGCGGCACATAGAGAAGCAATATCCGCCTGCGCCGGTCTTTCTCTGTAATCCACAGATATACCAAGGTGAGCAGATACCATCCCATGATCAGGCCTGTACCCATATATTCCCGAAACAATTCAGTAATCATATGCCACATGGGGCCTCTCTCCTTTCATTATACCATAAAATACAATATCGCAAACACTGCCGCCGGAAAACAACACAATCCTGTCTTTATCACCAGCCCCGGTTTTCTATATACCAGACCGCCGCACAAACCGGTTATGCCCAGCAGCAGACAGGTAAGCATCGTACCCAGCGTAGTGCATAGACAGGCCGCCGTCACCGTCGCACACAGCAGCAGCCAGAGCATCCATTGATCTTTCCGCCCTTTTTCCGCTTGTCCCAGAATCAGGAAAAACAGCAGCACGATCATGGGAATCACAATACTTCCCAGCGCCGCCTTTCCCTGGCGGCTGCGGGCCAGCATGAAATTCTCCGCTGTGTAGATAGAGTAATTGCCAAAAATCGTCAAAACAGCCGTGAAACATAAAAACAGCGGCAGCCTCTCTTTTTTTGGGGCAAAAAGCTGTCTGCCTATCTGATAGTAAATCAGGTAGGTAGTAGAAATCAGCGCCAGCGGCACCGCCACATGTGCCACGCTGACTGTGGGTATCCCTGACATTCTGGCCAAAAAGGCAATCCACACCGGGAATGGCGCCAGGCCATGGCGCAGATCCAGTCCTGTATTTCCCATAGAATAGGGCATCCGTTCATACATTGTGTTACTGCTCTCCGTCAAAGTGGATACCGCCACATAATAAGCGTCATCCCCATCACGGTAATTCATCCCTACTGCCAACACCAGCTGGAGGGCTGTCAAGGCAACAAAAATACCCCAGTATATCCTGTGCTGCCAGGCTTCGCTGCTTTCCCCTCTGATCAAAGTCATGGACATGCGTTTTTTGCGGGAGCGGAGCAACATAAACAGCCCCAGCGCCGCAAGTGCCAGAGAACAGCATGCATACAGTCTTACCACCATCACAAATCCCTGGGGGATATGCAGCAGCACCAGGGGGACTGTCACCAGCTGAAACAATGCCCAGGAAATCATATAGCCGCTGGTCCACATGAAAGCCAGGGAATGTTTTTGACCGTCTGTAAAGGACGCCGGGATCGCCCCCGTCAGCAGGGGAATCCCCACAAGCCATATACACAATATCAAACAGCCTGCTACAATTGCCATTTTCCTCCCCTTTCCTCTGCCCCATCACCAAGCCCGCAGAGCGCCATCACATACCAGAGCATTGTCACCCACAGGACTTTCTTGTAATCCATAATTCCGCTTCCGCTGAATACCTGACTCAGAATCATCCACTCCATACCCGCCAGCACTGGAAGCCAATACCGCAGGAACACTCGCCATCTGCTCCATATTCCATTTTCCCCCCGCCATGTGCAGCTCCCCCTCCGGGGATCTCCGCACAGCAGATCACACAGCCGGGCTGCCGCAGCCAGCGCCAGCATCATCCACCACCATCTGCCGCCATAGGTTACATAATACTTGGTCAGCACAGGAGTCCTTGTCTTCATCTGTTCATAATTGATACCGCTGCAGGCATCATAGGCGCGCCCCTTAAGCTGCATGGCAAGGATTGGCGGCGCAGCGTGATAGGCTGCCATATCCCAGATGATATTTTTCACATCCGTCCTTAAGTTATCCCGCAGACAGACTCCGGCCAGCTCCCACAGTGTGGCGGTGGTTTCCTTAGGCCCATACCACTCCTCCAGCTTTGGGATCAGCACACGCTCCACTCCGTCCGCATAGGCGGACACTTCTCTGGAAGTCACCAGCCCGATATCCTCATGAAGTCGATACGGAAATATCTCATAGCTGTCCTGAAAATAGGGCCAGCCGGTACGGCTCAGTGCGCTTGCCGCCAATCTGCGGTTCCAGTCGGCAGGATTCCAGCCACAGCTGACCGTCATATTACACAGACACAGAATCAGCACTGCCAGCCCACAGGCAAGCCTGCCTGTCCGTTGTTTTTTTACCGCTCTCCACAGGACGGCAAAGAGCAGCGGCAGGACAAACCATGCATATGCGGGCAGGATCAGCAGAAGCAGCAGCCATCCCGACAGCATACCTGTTATCAGCCGCCTCTTTACCTGTTCTGAAAGTTTTTTCTCCTGTCGGTCGAGTGTTCCCTGCCATACTTTACGCCACAGCACGGTCTCTCCCACCAAAATAGAGGTTCCCAGAGACCAGGGCAGCACTGCCAGATGGCACTGCAGAGTCTGGGGAACCGTAGTCAGCGCCAGGGCGCAGAACAGCCGCAGCACCTGTTTCTCCCGGGCCACGAAACAGGCCATCAGCCTATAGGCCGCCCCATAGGCCGCCGCCAGCTGTATCCCGTACAGAATCCACAGATGAGAGGACAGCGCCGCCGCCAGGCCCCGGTACAATATACCGCTGTAATATCCCGCGTCAAAGTCCTTCCCTTCAAGAAGGGCCATACTCTCCTGGAAGCTCTGCAATCCGCCCATGTTGCCCAAAATCCAGATCAGCCCCAGCACAATCTGGACGCTCATACCACAGATGAGAACCGCCCGCAGTATCCCCTGTATATGCTTCCCTGCCTGCTGTATATATCTATCCTTCATAGAAACTCTCATAAAAGTTTTTTACCTGCTCACAGATATAATCCACCTGCTCCAAAGTCAGCCGATAGAACATGGGAAGCCGCAGAAGCCGCTCGCTCTCCCTCGTAGTGTATCTGTCCTCCCCGTGAAACCGCCCATACTTCAAGCCCGCAGGCGCCGTGTGCAGCGGAATATAGTGGAATACGCTGTGTACCTGGCGCTCCTTCAGATAATCAATCAGCGCCGTCCTCTCCGCGATATCCCTTGCCTTGATATAAAACATATGGGCATTGTGTACGCAGCCTTCCGGCACCACCGGCAGTTCAATCCTGCCCGCCTCCGCCAGAGGCTGAAGATTTTCATAGTACCGCTCCCAGCAGGACATGCGCGCCGCCGTGATCTCCTCCGCCATCTCCAACTGGGCATACAGATAGGCGGCATTCATATCGCTGGGAAGGTAGGAGGAGCCATAGTTGATCCAGGTGTATTTGTCAATCTGTCCCCGGTAATACTTGCTGCGGTTGGTTCCCTTTTCTCGGATGATCTCCGCATCCTCAATATTCTCCGCATCCCGGATCAGTAATGCTCCGCCCTCGCCCATGCTGAAATTCTTAGTCTCGTGGAAGCTGAAGCATCCATACTCGCCAAAAGTACCCAGCGCCTTGCCCTTGTAGGTGGACATAATACCCTGGGCCGCGTCCTCGATCACCGCCAGATGATATTTTTCCGCCAGTTCCATGATCTTGTCCATCTCACAGGACACACCAGCATAATGCACCGGCACGATAGCCCTGGTACGCTCCGTGACAGCAGCCTCAATCAGATTTTCATCGATATTCATGGTGTCGGGCCGTATGTCCACAAACACCGGGGTGGCTCCCCTCAGCACAAAGGCGTCTGCCGTGGATACAAAGGTATAGGCGGGCATGATCACCTCATCCCCCTCCTTAATCCCGGTCAACAGGGCCGCCATCTCCGTGGCATGGGTGCAGGAGGTGGTCAGCAGGCATTTGGTTGTCTTTGTCCTGTTCTCAATCCATTCATTGCACTTTCTGGTATATGCGCCGTCGCCGCAGATCTTCTGGTTGTCCACACACTCCCGGATATACTCCATTTCCTTGCCCGTATAGGGCGGTACATTAAATGTAATCATCTGTTTTCTCCTTTATCTGAATTCATATGCCGCAGTCTCCGAAACAGTCTTTTTATCAGCACGAACAGAGTTCCCCTCGCCATATCTACAAGGATACCCACTGCAAATACCAATAATACACTGCCAAGCGCCCGAATCACCAGCGCCAGCGGGCTGCACTCCGATGTCGCTCCCACCCAGAGCGGCCAGAGGGTACGCAGCTCTATATGCTCATGCAGCAGATATACGCCCAGCGTACAGGGTGCGATGCGCAGAATTATCCTGCCCGCCAGCCCTTCCCCGGACAGCCTCCAATTGGAAAATGCGTAAAACAAGGCAATTGCTGCAAATAAATTCAATATGTGGTTGTAGTCATAGGGAGCATGGATAAAATTGCCCAGACGCCCGGTTCTCAGATAAACCAGACGCACTCCCATGGTCAGGCCGTAGATCAGCAGGCAGCCCGCCAGATAACACAGCAGCGCCCTCTTGCCTTTCTGCAGAAAGTCAAACCCATACAGGCGCATATATGCCGCCACCAGGAATACGCAGAGAAACCAGAGGCCGTCATAGCCCTGGTTGTCCGCCTCCAGCTGTACCGGCAGCACAGATTTGCTGACGGAAAAAAAGAGCAGCAGCAGAACAAGGATAACCTCCAGCTGTCTGCGGCTCAGCTGCTTTACCCCGGCGGCAAGCACCGGCGCAAACAGATACATAATGATATACGCTGTGATGAACCAGTAATGTATCATCTGGCTGGGAAAGAGGTACTGCAGCAGCCGGTATATGGTCAGCTGCCCCGGCTTAAGCAGCCCCACCGCCATCATCGCCAGGGGAATCAGCAGACTGTAAAACAGCACCTGGCAGACCAGCTCCGCCAGCCGCCCCGGCTTAAAACCGGATTCCACCAGAAAATAACCGCTGATCAGCATATATACATTAACCGCCACTATGGAAAATGCCTCCAGAAGCCAGGCTGTATAGGCTCCCGGGCCAAATTCCTCCGTCAGGGAGGTCAGCAGGCCGCCCTTGGACAGATAGTGCAGCATCACCACCATCATCATGGCAAGAATGCGCAGCAGCTCAATACTGGCAATTCTCTTTTTCATCGACTGTGCGCCTCCTTTCCTTTATCAGAGCTACTTAGACGATTGCAAAACGTCCTCTGCAAGGGCGGGAGTATTCCCCGTCATCCGGCTGATGATATAGCGAGGACGTCCCTTTACTTCCTCGTAGATCCGGGCGAGATAATGCCCGATAATCCCCAGACTCAGCATGATGAAACCGCCGATAATCAGGATCAGCAGGATCACCGTGGTAAATCCCTCCACCGCCGTTCCTGTCAGATATTTTGCCAGAGTCTGTATGGCCAGTGCCAGGCTGAACAGTATGGATACCACACCCAGAACTGTCACCAGTTGCAGGGGCAGTGTACTGAAGGAGGTGACATTGGTGATGGCATAGCGCATCAGGCTGAAAAACGACCACTTGCTCTCCCCATAGGCTCTCTCCTGCACCTCATATTCCACGCTGACCGTCTTAAAGCCCGCCCAGAACGTCAGAGCGCGGAAGAATGTATTTTTCTCCGGCAGCTCCAGCAGCACATCCACCACTTTGCGGTCCAGCAGCTTATAATCGGAGGAGGCATTCATGTCCATCTTGATGAGACCGCTCATAATCCGGTAGAAGGCCCCTGCAAAGCATTTGTGCAGAAAGCTCTCCCTGCCCCGGCTCTTTTTGATTCCTTCCACCACCTCATAGCCCGCGTTCCACAGCTCCCACATTTGGGGAATCACCTGGGGCGGATGCTGCAGGTCACAGTCCATGACAATGACCGCATCTCCCGCAGCCATCTGCAATCCTGCAAAAATACTGGCCTCCTTGCCAAAATTGCGCGAAAACTCTATCCCTTTTATATGTGAATCCTGCTCCGCCGCTTTCAAAATCTCCTGATATGTGCCGTCCTTTGAACCATCGCTGACAAAGACCAGCTCATAGTCGATCTGCTCCTGACGCAGCAGTTCAGACAGCGTCCGGGCCGTATGGGCAATATTCTGTTCTTCGTTATATGAGGGAAGCACAATGGATAATGTCGCCATACCTTCTCCCGCCTTTCTTTATTTTAGTTCCGCATCCGCCACAAGCGTACCATTTCTGGCAGAGTAATTTCTGCCCGCTCTGGCGTGCAGAAATTCTCTGGGCACGCTTGTGGCAGATGCTGTTTTAGAGTTCCGCATATGCCAGAACTGTACCAGTTCCGGCAGAGTAATTTCTGCCCTTCATTCCTGGTTCTCCGTCTTAATATACATGATACCGTCTATTATCCTGATGGAATCCGCTCCCGGAAAGCTCTCCATTTCCCGATACGCCTCGTGATAATACATCTCCTCCATGGCCTTGGGAGGCAGAATATTCAGGGTCGCCCCCAGATAATTTTGAATAAACGCCTGATAGTTCGCCCCGGTATACAGCAGGCTGTCACCCCCGATACCAATCATCCCGGCGGTCACCTCCGCCGTCAGATCCGTCGCCGGATAAGGCTCGTCTCCCACCACGCCGATCATGGCGATGGGAATTCCCTGATAGTACCCTTCAGTCTGCTCGATCCGGTCCAGGAGCCGGATGCAATAGGCATAGGTCTTCTCATACTTTTTCTCCAGATTGGAGTAAGCAATCTGGTCCGTCACCGCATAGTTGAACACCAGCACCACGCCGCAGGCCAATCCCAGCCACTCCGCCCAGGGCAGGCGCTCGCTGCGGCGGCTGACAGCCGCCACCATGCAGACAGGCAGCAACACCCACTGATACCGCATCAGCAGATGATAGGTCACATCCGGAGAGATGACCAGAATCAGATTCATGGCAATGGGAAGTCCTAAAGCGGTTACTGCTATTATAGCGAAAAACCAGACGCTCTTCCACCATTTTTTTTGCCTGCACAGGGAAATCAATATCCATATTACGCTGATTCCCAGCATAAACACGGCTCCCCAGGCAAAGGCATTGTTCATAAATACCTTTCCCTTCAGGGTAAACGCCGCAAAATCTTTATACATATGCAGGATTATGCCTCCAAGGCCTGTGCTGGGAACGCCGCCCATGTCGTTTATCCCCTGATAGGAGGCAAGCTCCTTTTTCTGAATCAGGAGCAGAATCCGCAGAATGACATAGTAGGCGGCAAGGCCGATTCCCCCCATCCACACATAGCAAAGGCCCTTTTTCAGTTTTTCCCGGAGTGCCCCTTCCGAAGCCCCAAGCTGATAAATACCATACAGGCAGAGCAGCACCGCAAAGGGCAGATAGGACTGATAGATGCCCAGACTGAAAGCCAGGCACAGCGCTCCCGGCAGAAAACCAAGCCGATACTTTTTGGTGAGCAGCACTGCCAATACTGCCAGCATCACCGCCATCATATAGCCGTCCATGGTAAATACATAGGCGAAGGTAGAGGCCAAAGAGGGAAATGCCGCTATCAGGCCGCCAATCACCATCACCGCCCAGGTCCGCCTCACCTCCAGAAACTCTGTCAGCAGCACATTGGTGATTCCCAGATACAGCATGGCCAGCAGCCCGATCAGCCAGGGCAGCGTGTAGTAGGAAGACAGGCCGCAGGCCACCGTCAGAAACCATCTGCCGGAGGTGATCATATTCTGGTCAAAATACATGCTGGCCAGCCCGTCATGGTTGGGAATATCCCTCAGCATGATCGGCATATGTATCACTATGCCTGCCAGAAAGGTGCTGAAAAAGGCAGTTTTCCATTCCTTTCTACAACGCTTTTTTATGCAGTTCCATATCTCTGTAGGGGTTTTCAACTTGTTATGCCTCCAACTGTTCTACTCATTTTTCTGAATATGCTCTGCCAGAGCCTGTGCAATCATCTGCCGTCCGGCCTCATTGGGATGCATTCCATCCTCCGTGTAAATACGCCATTCCTGATACTGTTCATGGGGATAAAAATCATGGTAGATATCCAAAAACTCCACACCGCACTCCGCCGCTACCCGGCGCTGTGCCTCCACATACTCCTCCAGATATCCGCCGCCGTAATCGTTGGTCTCACAGGTTTCATTCGTGGTTCCCAGGGTGTTTACAAACCAGCAGTAAGTCGGGCTCATAAAGATAATACGCAGCTCCGGATACGCCTGCCGCAGCAGATTTATCCCCGTCCGCATGGCTCCCTCCATAGTGCGCGGGTCCTCCGGCTCAAGAGGATTGCTGATAGGACTGCCGGTGGTATAATCGTTCATTCCATAGGTGATAACCAGAGTTTTTATGGAAGAATAATCCACCGTGTCCAGTTCATCCACAATGCTGCCAAAATCCGCAGTGACATAGTCCTTGGTTCGAATGGTCTGCTGGGTTCCAAAGTCCTGTGCCGCAATCGCCCTCGCCAGCTGGGAAAAGGACAGACCGTCGCGATAATAAGCGTCTCGGTTTTCCCTGTTCTGCAGGCTCATGGTAGTACCTCCAAATGCCCCGTTTACCACAGTGGTTTCCAACTGCGCCGCAATCAGGGCAGGGATAGAGGTGTCATCCCGGTATTGCCCCACGATACTGTCTCCCAGAAACAGCACCTCCGCCTGAATATCTGCGTGATGTTCGGAGCGAAACAGCAGCGGAAGCGCTGCCAGTATTACCAGAAAACCGCAGAAGCCATATATAATTTTGAGTTTGTCTGTGCTTTTCCGTTCTTTCTCTGCCAAATTATCCTCACTTCCGATGCTGCAATGCCTCCGCCAGCCGGACGGCGCCACGGCCGTCCACCAATTTTCTGGCTCTTTGGGACATCTGGCGACGCCCCAGCCAGTCCGCTGCCGCCTGCTCCACCAATCTTTCTATATTATCCAGCGTTCTCCCCGCATTGTGATGATATTGCCCCGCATCCAGGCCGATCCCCTGTCTTCCTGCGTAATCCGCCAGCGCCTCCTGATTCTCCGCATAGGAAAAACAGACAAAGGGCACTCCCAGAGCGCACAGCTCATAGACAGTTGTTCCCCCGGCAGTGACTGCCAGATCGCATTGCAGCATCAGATCCGCCATGTCCTCCACCTGCCGGTGCAGCACTACATAAGGATGTTCCTTCGCATACCGGGCAAGCCAGTCTCCATGAGGATTGTAGGGACCGGATATCACATGGATGACACAGTCCATATCCTCCAGCCTCTCCAGAATCCTCCCCGCAATATTCTCTCCATCGCCGCCTCCGGTAGTCACCAGAAGCTGTTTTATCTGCTCCCTTATCCGGTAATCCCGACCCGCAAACTGCGGGCGCAGAGGCACATAGGAGGGGCCTATATATCGGCAGACCTTATCGCTCTGTCCATATATTGCTCTGTAGGTTTCCTCGTCCGCAAAGGCATTATAATTGATCACGCCGTCCACCGGCCGCCTCTGCCCCGGAACATCCTCCAGCAGAAACACTCTGCCAAAAGCCTGCAATGCCTGTAAATAAGCTGCGCTGACATAGTAACTGTCCACCAAAATCGTCTGCGGCCCGGCATATGCTTTTTCCTCTCTGCATGACCAAAGCCTCCCCAGCGCAGGCATCTCCGACATCATATCGCGATAGTCCGTCCCCAGCGACACTGCCCTGTATCCCCGCTGTCTTGCCAGCTCCGCCGATGCCTCGTCCGCACACCAGAAACAGACTCTGTCCCGGCATTTAAACGCATCCGCGATGGTCAGGCAGCGCATCAGATGTCCTGCGCCAATATGGGCATTGCCATCCGCACGGATAATTATATTTTCTTTCTGCTCTGCCGCCATGGTCACACCCTTCATAACCTAGCGCCCCGTTTCCTGTCCGCTCTCCACCAGATCCCAGGCCACAGGCGTCCCCAGCCTGGCGTCGCGCGTGATCCTTTTACCCAGGATCTGCTCATAATACTTCGTGTGCAGCCCATTCGCTGGTCTCACAGAACGCAGATTATCCGGAGTGAATATATCCCCCGCTTTCATATCCTGAGCCACGAACAGCGAGCGGCTGTGTTCCCTCTCCCGAATCTGCTTGTCCGACAGATCATAGGTGGCTTTGCCCAGCGCCTTTTCAATGATCCGTATATTGTCCACCATCTCCTTAAACTCCTGCGGTTCCATGGAAAAGGCTGCGTCCGGACCGCCATCGCTCCTGCGCAGAGTCATATGCTTTTCCACCATCCTGGCTCCCAGCGCCACCGCTCCACAGGCCACCGCCGTTCCCATGGTGTGGTCCGACAGACCGGGGAGACAGTCAAAAGTCTCCCGCATGTTGGGAATGGTGCGCAGGTTCACATCCTCGTAGGGAGTGGGATATGCCGAGCAGCATTTCAGCAGGATCACCTGCTCATTGCCCTCGTCCCGGCAGGTTTTCAGCGCCAGTTCAATATCCGCCAGCCGGGCGATGCCTGTGGCCAGGATCATAGGCTTTCCCAGTCTGGCAATCTTGCGTATCAGCGGTATGTCCGTGATCTCAAAGGAGGCAATTTTATATGCGGGCACATCCATCTCCTCCAGAAAATCCACACTGGAAAAATCAAAGGGGGAAGAAAAAAGGATCAATCCCATCTCCTCCGCCATTTTTTTCAGCTTCGGCTGCCACTCCCAGGGCGTATAAGCCGTCTCGTACAGCTTGTGCAGAGTGGTGCCGTCCCACAGCGTCCCCTGAGTGATCTGAAAGCAGGGATCGTCACAGTCCAGCGTGATGGTGTCCGCCGTATAGGTCTGAATCTTCACCGCATCCGCTCCCGCATCCTTTGCCGCCCGCAGTATCTCCACCGCCCGGTCAAAATCCATATTGTGATTGCCTGACATCTCCGCCACGATAAAGGCGGGAGAATTCTCGCTGATTACCTTATTGCCAATTTTGATCTCTTTATTCATTCTGTCCTCCATGTTCGGAAAAAGAAATCCTCTCGTATTTCTTATCGCCCCGCACCTGCTGCCATCGCTCCCGTGTCATCCGCATATATGTCACATCATAGAATTCGCCGCCCTTACAGATGTGCGCTTTCTTTTCCTCCAGGATCTCGCATCCGCACAGCAGATGCAGCTGGATCACACCCTTATTCAGCGTAAAGACGTCGCTGATCAGGGCCTCCTTTTGCAGTGTGTCAAAGATATAGTCATACAGGCTCATCTCCAGCGACAGCGCCGTCTTCAGACTCCGCAGCTTCTTTTCCCCCACATAGTATGCCCAGCCCAGCACTCCGTCCTGCCGGGTCAGCCCCGTCAGGTTGATGACTCCGGCCTCCCGGCCGTCCACCAGAATCATCCAATAGCATACATCCGGGTTACTTTGGATGGCCGCCAGCCATTTTTTCTGTCCCTCCAGGGTAAGCCTGGGGTCCGTGTTCATATACCTGGTAATCTCCGGGTCCATCCGCCAGTTCATAATTATCTCCAGATCCGCCTCCCGGATCTCGCGAAGTGTCACACTCATCTCCGTCCCCATGCCTTTCACAGCCCTGCCTTGGCCAGAATATCCGCAACCCCCGTTATCTCCACCGCCTCATCCAGCGGAATCACGATCCCCAGCTGGGACTCCAGTTCCCCGACAATCAATACCTGCGCCAGAGAATCCCACTCCTCCAGATCCTCTATGAGGGTCGTCTCTGTCACCGTCCCCTTGGGCACCTGTAAAATTTCTGTTATCAACGCAATAATCTTCTCTTTCATCTGCACCTCTCCAATTCTACTCACTAACGATTAGATTTTCCTTTCCGCACAGTGCATGTTGCCCAATTATGCGACATGTGCTGTGCGGGAATTGGAAAATCTTTTCGTTAGTCAGTATCTATCCACTCCACATGGCCGCTTCTGTCCGGGCGTTCCTTCAGTCTGATCTCATACAGCTTCTCCCCGTCATCTCCCTGATGGATGACCTGATATCCCAGCCGGTCGTAAAGCTCTGCCACCGGTCTGTTTTTCGCTGTGGGCACATAGCGGCCCCTGAGCCGCTCATGCCCCGCCGCCAGAAGCTCCGTCTCCATATGCTCCAGCAGGGCGTCCTCCACCTGTCTGCCCATGACACGGCAGCTGAGAACCCATTCCGCAATAACCGGAATCTCCCCTGCCAGGTCCACAACGGCCGCCGACACGATGCCATAATCCCCAAAACAATCCTCCACCCTATAAAGATACACCTTTTTGAAAGAATCTTCCACCGTCTTTTGCATTTCTTCCTGTGTATAGCGTATGGTGGTCAAATTGAACTGGTTGGTTTTGTTCACCAGCTGTACCAGCCGCTCCATATGTGCCGTTGGCTCCACCTGCTGTACCCGGATCTGCAGTCGGCGCAGATACTCCTCATAATCCCCCGTCTGCTGCTCCAGACAACTGCGCTGTTCGTTCTGTGCATACTGCCTGGTCCTCTCCCTGTCTTCCGCTGTCAGCTTTGGTTTTTTAAAGTACCTCTCATAGATTTTCACCAGCGCAGCCGCCATTTCCTCAGGCCTGTCCGGGAAATCAGGCGTCTCCACCTGGGGCAGCATCTGTTTTACCAGCTCCCGCTCAGCCGGGCTGTCGTCCCAGAACACCATGGAGTCCAGGCCCAGATTCAGGACCTGAGCAATCTCCCGAATATTTTCATGCTTGGAACTCCAGTTAATCCGCCGTATGGCGAAATCCTCTTCCCTAAGCACCATATGAGGATGCCGGCGGATCACCTCCATGGCGTCCTCCTCGTTGTTTTTAGACACAATGCCAAGCACTGCGCCGGATTGCTCTATGAGCTTTAACACCCTCTGGGCATTCTTATACGCCAGGCCCTGATGATCCTCGGACAGCTCCAGCGGTCTGTGTTCCCGCTCTCCTGCCAGGCCGCCCCACAGGGTATTGTCCAGATCCACCAGCAGCACCTTTTTAGGGACTCTCTGCTCCGTCTCCGCCAGGGCCGCTATCTCCTGCGCCAGCCTTTTCTGGGCCTCATTGGTGTGCAAAATCTTGCCCATATACCACATTTTCAGGGAAAAGCTGTTCTCCTCTCCCAGAGCGCCTATGATCTGCCGATAGGGAAAAACGCGGATATTCTCATGGCGCTGCCGAAGCCACAAAACGCCCTGCAGCCACTGATCTTCTAACTGCTGCCGCACCCAGGACCGGGGCAGCGCGCCAATCTCCGGCCCCCACAGCCAGGCGTCAGACAGATAGTAAAGCCGCCCCGGATCTATACAGCCGTCCAATTGCATAAACCAGCCGCGCATACAGAGCGGCAAGTGAGATATTTCCCTGTTTTCCCCGGGCTTTGAATTGTCCGAATCGGCCTCCCCTGTTTCCTGCCCCCACAGCTCATGACCCAGCAGCTCCATCAAATCCACGATCAGAAAAGTTATCTCCGGATCAAAAGCATGGTAGGAGGACTGCCTGTTCAGCAGCAGCCCCATCTCGTTGCCGTACCCCTCCGCCTCGTAGACCTGGTACTCCTTTTTCAGCAGCCGGATCACATAATTCATATTTACGTTGGATAAAAGCGCAATCTTTTTATTCATTCTGCTCCTTCATAACGCGATACTTAATCTCAGCGATCTCCCAGTCCGTCTGATTGTCAATATCCTGCACCTCCAGCTCCGAGACCACATAGGGAAGAATATTGCCGATCATCAGCTTCCGATTTTGCAGAAAGGCCCCGGTGCGGAACAGATAGAACTGTCCCACATCATGGTAATGCGGTTCCAAATCCTGAGATCTGCTGTCCAGATATTGGGGATATTCAAATACCAGCCGCCCCTCCTTCACGATCATGGCCCGCTGAGGCGGGTAGGAGAAAGGCACTACAGGAATCAACGTATCCGCATCGCTGGCCTCCAGCCGTGTCATGGCGTCCCGCAGCTTTGCCGCCGTCACAAAGGGAGCCGTGGGATAGATACAGCAGCCCATATCGTAGTGTTCTCCCCGCTTATCATACTCCGCCAACACCTCCAACAGCACATCGTTGGTGGTGGCAAAGTCATTCGCCGTACTCTCGCTGCGGTAAAAGGGCACGTCAGCCCCATACTCTCTGGCGATATCGGCGATCTCCTCGTCGTCCGTGGACACCATCACGGTGTCAAACAGCTTTGACACTATCGCCGCCTCTATGGAATAGGCCAGTATGGGCTTGCCGCAGAACTCCTTGATATTCTTCCGCGGAATCCGCTTGCTGCCGCCCCTGGCTGTAATAATCGCAATTTTGCGCATCTCCTGCACCGCCTTTCCCGTCTTCTGATCATTTTTTCCGTACCATCCGATACCAGACCGCCAACCCTATGACAGACATCAGGGAGAGCGCCTCCGCCAGCCGCCAGTACCAGGGACTGACATAAGCAACCCTGATAGTTCCCTCATAGCCCGTCGGCACATCCACCTGTACTGTGTTGTTCTCTCCTGCGTATACCGCCAGCCTCTCTCCCGTATTCTGATCAATGGCCCGATATCCTTTATAATACAGCAGGGGCAGATTTAAACTGCCCTCTCCGCCCGTTATCCGGCAGCTGACCTCCATCGTCAGAGGCCCCTGCGCATAGCCTTCTATCTCCACATCTCCAATGGCAGCAGGCGCCCGCCAGAGCAGCTGCGAGGCGTCCGTCCCATAGGGGAGATATTCCTGCCCCGCAATATAACCGCTTCCCATGCCCTCTGCATTATAAATCCTGACAAAATTCGTATTGTGTACAAAATCATCCAGCAGCAGCAGACTGGTCAGAATAGTCAAACCTGACATAACACTGCAGAAAGCGATCCGCCAGCCCTTATGCTCCTGATTGAAAGCCCAGCAGGCCAGCACACCTGCCACCAACACCGCGCCAATACCTGCGATCATCAGCGCTCGCTCCGGAAACTGCAGACTGGACACCAATGTGGCGATAATCCTGTGCCGGAACTGGATACTGTTCCAGGGAAAGGCAGACAGGCTCATAAACATCGAAAGCACTGCAAATCCCAGCCCGATATTGCCAAGCGTCAGATACCTTTTGCGCAGTCCGCCCCTGTCCTGTAAGGTTTTCCTGCCCAGCACCAACAGGTAACACCACAAGATCAGACACACCAAGAGGGCAAAGCCGATTCCCACCGGCATGGCGTTTACCATCCCATCCTCCGCCGGAAATACACTGGTGCCGGCAAAGGGATAGACAGAAAACAGATGGGCCAGATACAGTCCCCTTTCCTGTATGGTTCTCTCATAGGCATGCTGTATCATAAAATCTCCCGTTGCCATATAGTCCAGAAAAGGGATGATAAACCATGCTGCGAGCAGCACACTGACAATCACCGTCTTGGCCAATGCCAGAAAGGTCTCCCTGCGGAACACCTTTTTCCACAATAGAATGCACAAAAGCACCGTAAATCCCCCCACCAGCTCACAGGTCAGCATATGCGTCTGCATAATCCCGGCAAAGCCGATTGTCAGAGGAAGAAAACACCATCTATACGCTTTCGCCTTGTGATCCTCCGTGAAAACCCTCCAGAACCCATAGGCAATCAGCGGCAGAAACAACAGGCCCAGCGCCTCGCCCAGAGACCCCCGCATATACAGCTTATACAGTCTGTATATGGACAGCGTGTAGAGCATGCTGCAGAGCAGGCCGATATAGGGACGCCCAAAGATCCTGCGGAAACAGTAGTATGCCAGCCATGCCGTCGCCAGATTGACGCACAGGATAAACATCCTGTAGCTGGTTGTCACTGTAAAACCGATCATCCGAAACAATGCCGCCGGAAGAAGCAGCGTCTGCCCGTAGAAGACAGCATCGGCATATCCGTAATCCTGCAGCCATTTGGGAGCGATGCGCACCGGAAACTGTCCCGATACAATTCCATCCTTCAGCCCCTCAATCCGCATCAGGTGATATCCCACATCTCCGCTGGAGATAATATAATCCGTCATCAGCGGCAGAGAGGCAAACACGGTGATCAGCCCCAGGCCAAAGACCACTGTCTTGTTGACGTCCGCAATCCCATATTGTCTGTCATAGGCATGCCACAGACAGACCACATCCGCCAGCAGACTGACCACCAGCACCAGAAACAGCCGTATCCGCTGCAGTGCGTTATTCTGTACCAAGGACACACCCTTCACCGCCAGATTTCCTCCGTTGTAGACGGCATGTACCTCCAATCCCTCCGTATTCCGCAGCAGCCACATCATAAAACCGGTTTCCCGCCGTCCGCTGTACAGCACCTCTCCATTGGTAAAAAGATGCTTAAACCCAATGGTGGTATCACTTACTGAACACATGTTAACCGCATCGGCGTCCGTCTCATAATGCAGCCGGACCTCATAGGTGCCCGCAGGAATGGCAATATTCCGAAAGACCGCCAGGTCGCCCTGCTGCCCTGTCTGGGGATCAGCCGCGCATATCCCTGTTTCCGGGTCGTATGCTCCTGCTATCTCTGCCATATCCACGCCATACTCATACACTGCGTTTTTGCCAAATAATCCTGCCACTGCCAACAGGATCAACAGCAATTCCACAGCCAGCAGGATCAAAAACCATTTTCTGCGATATATCTGCAGTCCCCTAATTTTTTTCCACATATCTCTCAACGTCCCTGTTTTTTCAACCTTTACGTCCATCAAGTTCCCCTGCGGCGTATCTGTTTCTTTATTTTCCGCACCCATACCTTTAATCCATAATAATAAAAGAACCGAGCATCCGACTGCATCTGCAGGGCTATCATCCGCTGTTCCTCCGGGTCAGTATACTGCCGGTAATAGGCATTCTCCTGAAAGTCCGGAAATGCCTCCCGGATTCCCCTGCCCAGCTCTTTTACAAAGGACAGCCTCCTGTGAGGGCATCCCAGCATATAGGAAAACAGGGTCACCGCATAGTACAGCTCTGTAAACCGATACTGGATCTCCTGGTAATACGATTCCAGAAAACCTCTCTCCCGGCACTGCCGAAGCATCAGCTGCGCCGCCTTCATCCGGTCCCTGCACTTCTCCTCGGACACATGATGCACCGTGGAGGTCTGATGCTGATAATAGTAATACAGAGGCTCCTCCACCCGCTCAAAGTGGGTAAAATACAGGGACCACACCGGCCCTGCGCAGTTGTCCTCATAGAAGATCCCCTCCGGGAAGTCCAGATGGTTCTCCTCTATCACCCGGCGCTTATAGATCTTGATGACCATGCTGCCGGAGCGCATGATCAGCCTGCCGTGCCTCTCCCGGTCCAGCACCCCGGTCTGCTGCGCCGAGTTGTTCTGTACCACCTGCCCCACCTCAAAGGTGTGGGAATGCACCAGATTGTAGTCGCAGCCCACCATATCCGCGCCGGTCTCCTCCGCCCTTCTCAGCAGCTTTTCGTAATAGTCCGGCGTCACCCAGTCATCGCTGTCAATAAAGCCGACCCATTCCCCGGCGGCGGCCTTAAGCCCCGTGTTCTTGGCACCGCCCTGGCGCTTGTTCACCTCATGGGCCAGCACCCGCACTTTATCCGGATATTTTCCGGCATATTCCTGTAATACCTCCAGCGAATTGTCCGTGGAGGCATCATCCACAGTGATAATCTCATAGTCCGATATGGTCTGATTCACCAGACTGTCCAGGCAGAATTGCAACTTGCCCTCCGCCGCCATATTGTAAACCGGCACGATCACACTCAGTTTCATAGGAGGTCACTCCCCCTCTCCACCACGGCTTTGCCGTCCTGCACCCGGTACACCAGATCGCATTTCTCAATGGTCTGAAGCCTGTGAGCTATGATAATCAGGGTCTTGCGGCCCTGGAAGCGATTGATGGACTCCATGATGGCCGCCTCGGTGTCATTGTCCAGCGCGGAGGTGGCCTCGTCCAGAATCAGCACCTCCGGATCATGGTACAGCGCCCTGGCGATGCCGATGCGCTGCCGCTGACCGCCGGATAAGCGGATGCCCCGCTCGCCGATGCTGGTCTCCAGCCCCTCCGGCAGAGTCTTAATGAACTCGTCCAACTGTGCCTCCCGCAGGGCCTCCCACAGCCTATCCTCGTCAATCCTCTCCTCCGGTATGCCGAAACACACATTTCTGCGGATGGTATCGTCCAGCATGAAGATCATCTGGGGAATATAGCCCACATTTTTCAGCCAGGCCCGGTAGTGTGTCATCACATCCACGCCGTCCGCCGTAATCTGCCCCTCCTGCACTTTGAGAAGGCCCAGCAGAATATCCACTACCGTACTCTTGCCTGCGCCGGAGGTCCCCACGATCCCCACGCTCCTACCGATGGGAACGGTCAGGTCCGCATGGTCAAAAATCTTTTTCTCCGTGCCCGGATAGGCGTAGACAATCCCCTTTAAGTCAATCCGCTCCCGCACCGGCAGCTTTTCGTCCGTGTCCGTGGCGTAGCTCATATCCACATTTTCCCCGCTGATCTCCTCCTGCAGGTCGTCGCTGACCGCCATCAGGAAAGGCTCGCAGAACGCAATCTTGTTCATCTGATTGTTGATACGGTTGACACAGGGAAGCAGAGCTATGGCCGCCGCCGCAAAGGCCGTCAGCGTGGTCACCATGTCCGCGCTGCTGACTCCATTTCCCATCATATAGATAACATAGCCGATCATACATGCCACGCACACAGTCTCGATCAGCAGCTTGGGAGTCTGGCTGTACAGATCGTTTTTCCGGGCAGCGCTGACATAGCCGTTGCCATAGGCCAGGTACTCGTCCACAAAGAACTGTTCCTTACAGGCGATCTTGATCTCCTTGACCCCCTGCACCGTCTGGGATATCCACTTCAGCAGACCGCTGTAGCAGTCCTGGTGCTGGCCCGCCACCCTCTGCAGCACCGGCTTCAGCACACATTTGATGGCCAACAGCAGCAGGATCATCACCGTGGCCAGCAGAATCGTCATCACAGCATCCTTGATCAGCAGGAAGGCCACCAGGAACACAAACACAATGCCGTCTGAGGCCAGCTGCAGCAGCGCCAGGATCAGCGCGTACATGTTGTTGACATTGGCCGTGATATTCCGCTGGATCACCGCCGTATCCGCATTCAGATAAAATTCATAGCTCCGGCGCAGGTAATTGCGCATCATCCGCTCGGAGGTTCGGAACTGGTTGGAGTAGACAAATGCCAGCGTGGCCCTCTGCTCGAAGAAGAGGAACACATTCTTGAGTATATACACCAGCACCAACCCCAGCATGACCATCACTGAGAAACGCATCTCCGAGCCGCCTCCCAACAGCAGGAACGCCTCATGAAGCAGACCAGGTTTATGGAAAGCCTCACTGTCCATGACAGTCTGCACCACAGACAGAATCATCCCCACCCCCAGGGTCTGCAGACCGGCGCTGATCACCATCAGCACCACCAGCCCCCCCATGGTGCGCTTCTGCGTTTTATCCAACAAAATATTCAGCTTCTTCAGAATACGTCCCATTTATCCACACTCTCCGCAATTTCCCTATATCTGCTCGTTCTGCCTGTGTACCAGCGGGTCCTCGTACTTGTCCATAAAGTCCTCCCCCAGCCGTACCTTCTCATCCGCATACTGGATGGCCCCCACCTCCGTCAGCACCGCCACCACTTTCTTGAAATGAATGCCCGGAAAAAAGTTCAGCATCTCCATGGGCACTGTGGCGTCAAACTGGGGATATTCCGCAAACAGGGTTCGATAATCCAGCTCGTCCCTGGGATGGGGCTTTAAAAAAATCTTTCCCTCCGGCTCAAACATGGCGATAATATCACGGAAAATCTGTTCCCGGATGTCCAGGCTGCACAGAGGATCTGTCAGGATCAGAATCTTGTCTCGCTCTCCCTCCCCGGCGGCCAGCTGGGCCCGCAGACTCTCCATATCCCGCACAAAAGCCCGGAGGATGATATCCTTGTCCTCCTGGGTGAGCCTCTCCACCAGCGCCTGGCGGGGCTGCTGGATATATTTCCGGTAGGGGTATTTCAGCAGGGATATATCGTTGACCTCCATATCCAGACAGTATTTCCCATATCCATTCTGAATAAAGATCAGATTACACCTCTCGGACAGAAAAGCTTTAAGCCCGAAATGCCCCCTGTTGTCGTACCTGGCCGCATCATAATTTTTCAGACAGTTCAGCCCGTCCTCCAGCGCATGATAAGGAATCCTGTACACATTCAGATAATAGCCGATGGGGTCCGAGTCGCAGTACACATAGATATCGCCGTACTCCTTCAGGTTCACCGGGATCGTAGGGGCCAGGGCACGGGCAAACTTCCTGGTAAACTTCACCCTGTTGACCAGATTTTTCACCAGATTCCCTGTGTCCTGCCTGTACTGCGCCAGTTTCGGAAAGGCAGTATCCCGTTTTTCCTCAAATGTTACCACGGCTTCAAACAGCCCTGTGGCCTCCACCCGTTCTTTCAAATGCTCAAAATCTATGGACAGGCTGCTGAGCACTAGGGTAGCCTGTCCCCTCTGTTCTCTCGGGCGGTTTAATTCCTTTAAAAATGTCACATACACATGATAATAGGTATGACAGATATAGATGCGTTCCTTCATAAAAGAAAACCCTCGTTTCTTTGCGGTGCTGTATTTCGAGATATTATAGCACATTTTGCCAGATTGGGAAAGCGTGTAACGGTATTAATCTGATTTTATTCGATGGGCACCAGCCGGTAAATAACGAGGTCATAGTACATAAAATGGAACTGATATACCAGCTCATAGCTGTAATACGGACTGAAGGAAGGCATATCCAGGTGGGCAAGTGTGTAGAGCCATATATCCCCTGTCACATCCTCCAGCTGCTCCCATTCCGTAAAGGCAACCGTGTTCCGGAAAGGAGAATAGGGAGGCAGATAGCCATAAATCATGTACTGCCGATCGGGATGGTAGATATTCAGATAAAGGGGATGGATCTCGGTAGCCATGATCAGATCCTCCTCCTTCACATTGTTTTGGTAGAATTCCTCATACTCCTGCAGGCCTTTGTCATATTCCAGCCCCAATTCCGAGCGGTATTGCAGGCCAAAGCACAGCAGAAATATCAGAATGACTGCCGCCCTGATCCTGCGGGAGGCAATCTGCCTCATTCCCACAGCGTACCACAGCGCCAGAGCTCCGAACCCTGTGAATATATATCTTCCCAAGAAACAGGGAGTCACATAATAAGACAAAAGACAGCCCGAAAGTGCTGTCAGCCCCAGAATGCCCATTCCCCAGGCCGCGATATAGCATCCGCTGCGCCTCATGCCATCCACTGCGTAATAGCCCAGAAACAGCGTGAGTGCCATGCCCAGATAGACCACCAGCGTGATAGGGGTCTCTATTGCGGAGAACCATTCCTTACAGTAGTCGATCAGTGTGTACATGGTGGGAACAAACAGTTCCTCATTGGCCCCCGCCATGGCAATTTTGGACTGCATCTGTCGGTACACCACCAGAAGCCACGACATATAACTGACTGCTACTACCGCTCCGCTCCCCAGATACCATTTCAGCAGGGTAAATTTTTTCTGATAAAGCAGTATTCCGAAGAGAATCAGATACAGGATAAACGTCTCGACCATCGTGAAAGTGTGACTGTAAACGCTGGCAATGCTGCACAGGCAGAACAGAATCCATTTTTTTCCTGTGGAATCGCGCAGAATACTGCAGGCAAGCAGGCAGGTGGCCGTAAAGAAGAACAGCCCCATGGCATACATCCGGGCGTTCCCTGCCTGGACGCACATACCCGGCATCAGAAGCGAGAAGAGCATAAAATACACTGAAGTCTGTTCATCAAAGAGCTTCTTCACCTCATATTTGCCCATCAGCAAATACCCTATCATAAACAGCAGGGAGAATACCTTCAGAGACCAATAGTGGCTGCCCCCGCCGCACAGGGTATAAAAGCCCTTCAGCAGGATATAGTAAAAGGGGGCATGTACATCCTGGGATGTTATCTGGATCAGCTCCTTTAACGAACGGGAGACCAGCGCCGCAGTGTAGCCCTCATCATACCACAGATTGTTGCTGATACAGAGCGTTCCCCAGACCGCCAGTCCCAGAAACGGAAGTACTTTCCACAAGAAATGATATATATCCACATACTTTCCAGATTTCATTTTTCGTCCCATGCCTTCCCATTCATTTTTGTTGAATCTATGTAAGTATACAATAGTCCCTGCCAGTATGCAAGAAATCCATTGAATATTTTGCGTTCATCTTCTATAATTAGAATTCATAGGAATTGTGAGAGCAGACAGATTGGGGGAATCACATGAAAGGTTTACACAAGCTTCAGGATAGAATCTACCGCATCGGACTCAGAAGCGCACAGCTTCTCACCCTATTATTGGCAGGCGGACTTACTATATGCAGCCTGTTTTGGGGATATTATGCGGAAGAGATGGACACTCAGGCCTCTGTCGCTCACAATGAGCCATTCTTTCTCCATCTGCTTGGTGCGCTGGCCATGTTATTGTTATTGTCACTGCTGCTGACATTTGCCCGCACACATGCGGTGTCAAAAACCACACCTATACTGGCTGCCGCGTTATGCTGGGTTGGCTTCCTGGGAATACTCCTGATATTTTCCGGCAGAAGCATTCCCACAGCTGATTCCGCAAGCGTATATGGTATTGCGCGGGCACTGGCTTCGGGCCAGATGGGGGTGATCCATCCCACGGATTCCTATCTCTCATATTATCCCCAGCAGATCGGGCTTGTCGCTTTTTATGAAATCATTATCCGACTGTGGAATCTCCTGCCGATATCCTATGAGGCATTTCATATCCTGCAATGTATTAATGTGGGAATGGCATGTGTCATTGTATATGTACAGTACAAAACTACCCGTTTACTATTCCATGACAAGGCTGCCGTTTCCTACCTGTTTCTGGCTGTATTGAATGCGCCGCTGATCATTTATACCTCCTTTGTGTACGGAGAGATTCCCTCCCTTGCTTTCTTCAGCGCGGGGATATATCTGCTATTGCTGTATTTTGAGAAGAAGGAACAGTCCTTCCGGCGGCGGCTCCTGTATCTGATATGCAGCCTGCCCATGATGATGGCCGCCGTTGCCGTGCGCAAAAATTCTCTGATTGTCGTTATCGCCGCCGTCATAGTTCTCGTCTGGGAGTGGCTGCGGACACGGCGGCATTATCTCCTGTTTTACGCCGCTATGCTGGTAGTCTGCTGCATCTCAGTCCTGCCCGCCATCCAGCGTATCTATGAACATCGGGCGGACAGCACACTAAGCACAGGTGTACCCGCCATCTCCTATGTGGCTATGGGAATGCAGGAATCCAGCCGTGGGAACGGCTGGTATAATGGATTTAATTTCTATACATATGAGGAAAGCCATCTGGATACCGCCGTCACCACGGAGAAAAGCAAGGCCGCCATCAGAGCGTCCCTGTCTGCATTTCGCGCAGATCCCGGCTATGCCTTCCGCTTTTACGCGGATAAATTCCTGTCTCAGTGGACGGATGGGAGTTATTTCTGCCGTCAGGCCACATGGACACATGGGGACGGGCGCTGGGGGATTATCAACTCCCTGTATTCGGGCGGTCTTTCCTTGCCCTTCAACCACTATTGCAACATCTATCAATTGTTGGTCTATGGCAGCTGCCTGACATGCCTGATAAACCTGTGGCGCCGCCGCAAGACGGAGGATTCCGCCCCCGGACTGCCGTTCTATATATGCATAATCGCTGTGTTGGGCGGTTTCCTGTTTCACATGGTATGGGAGGCCAATTCCCGCTATATTTTGCCCTACTTCCTGCTCCTGCTGCCCTATGCCGCGCATGGACTGGGAATTGCCCATACCACCCTGTCACATAGATTTCCCTTTTCATTTTGATGGGATAGGTATATAATTAACACAATGACTCGCGGGAAGAACCGCATGTGTCTGACTGGGACAGAAAAGAGGTAACACAATGGAAGAACTGGCAATTTATGGAGGAACTCCCGTTAGAAGAGAGCCTTTAAGCTATGGAAGACAGGATATTGACGATCAGGATATCCAGGCAGTGACAGAAGTGCTGAAAAACGACTATCTGACCTGCGGCCCCCGCACCACGGAGCTGGAGGAAAAATTATGCGCCGTAACCGGGGCAAAATACTGCGTGGCTGTCAGCAACGGCACGGCGGCACTGCATATCGCAGCCTTAGCTGCCGGTATCGGGCCGGGGGACGAGGTGATCACCACCCCCATCACCTTTGCCGCCAGCGCCAACTGTGCCCTGTACTGCGGCGCAAGGCCGGTTTTTGCCGACATCAATCCCGACACCTACAATATTGATCCCGCCTCCATACGAGCCCATATCACACCTAAAACCAAAGCGGTGGTGGCCGTGGACTTTACCGGCCAGGCGGTGGAGATGGACGAGATCCGGGCCATTTGTCGGGAACATCACCTGACCCTGATCGAGGATGCCGCCCACTCCATCGGCACACGCTATAAGGGACAGCCCGTTGGCAGTCTGGCGGATATGACCACCTTCAGCTTTCATCCGGTAAAAACCGTGACCGCCGGAGAAGGCGGGGCAGTGACCACCAACAGCAGGGAACTCTATGACAAACTGGTCCTGCTCCACGCCCATGGCATCACCCGTGACCGCAGCCAGATGGTACATCCCACGGATGATCCCTGGTACAACGAACAGGTGGGGTACGGCTACAACTATCGCATGACGGAGATCCAGGCGGCGCTGCTGATCAGCCAGTTAAGCAAGCTGGAACAGTTCTCCAAACGCCGCAAAGAGATTGTGGCCAGATATGATGCCGCTTTCTCTCAGATTCCCCAGCTGCAGATCCAGCAGGAAATCCCTGAGTCCGATACCACCCGGCATCTGTATATCCTGCGTCTGCGCAGCGGGATGCTGCGCTGCACCCGCAGAGAGTTCTTTGACGCGCTGGGGGCAGAGGGCATCCGCTCCCAGGTACACTACCTGCCGGTATACTGGCACTCCTACTATGAGAAGCTGGGCTATGAAAAGGGTCTTTGCCCCGAGGCGGAGCGCTACTATCAGGAGGTTATGAGCCTGCCGCTGTACTACTCCCTGACAGATCAGGATGTTGAGGATGTCATTCATATCGTGAAAAAACTTACGGCTTACTTCTCCAGATAACTTCCAGATACACTGCATTATCCCCGGTATATGCATCCATACACCGGGGATAAATTTTTACTGCCAATAGGCCTCATAATCGTAATTCCGAGCGAATTCATACATATCCTGCATGACGCTGTCCAGATTCTCCGGCGTCAGGCGCCTCTCCCCCCGATTTATGCAGTCAAATATGTATCGGTTATATTCCGGACGGTGATGGCAGGTGTCGCGGTAGTTTTCAAGTTCTGTTATGATTTCCTCCTCGTGTTGAAAATAGTACACGGACACGTTCTCATATTGCAAAAAAACGCTTATCGCATAACGGTATATTTCCATCATGTCCTCCAGATTGCCCTGCAGGACTATCTGCTCCCAATATAGCATACTATATGGTGGGAAATAGACAATAAATTCTGTATCCGGGTTTTGTTCTATAAAAGGGACAATATTGTCCAGGTTCTCCTGGCAGATCTCCAGCTTTTGCTCCAGCGGCGTGGCGTCTTCCGATGCAGTCAACAAAGCCTGCCTGGTATCCCGGGCGGAATTCAGCGCCAACTCTGCTCCAAAGAGCGTTTCATCCTCCCAGGTGTATGCCTCGTCAATATTGCTCCCCACTCCCTCAATGCCATCCAGCACACGCTCCCAGCCATCAACCAGCACGTCCTTATTGTAGATATACAGGTAGTCATTGGAAAGCCTGTTGTCATAGAGGTACTCCGGCCGCTCCACATACGCCGTCCAGCTGGGGGAAGTCAGCTGATAATCATTCATATCCATAAATACATGCTCCACCGGCTCGTCCCTGGAAAATATGGAAGTAAAAATGGCGTGTAAGTCACTGCTTCTTGCCCCTGAGTAGGAAAGCTTCACGGTATTCCATCCCAGTTCCTCATCGAACCAGCTGGTATGAAAGTTCTCTGTCATGGAAGTACCGACAATGACATCCGTATACTCCAGGTTTCTCGCTGCCCCCGGCGTCTGATAGACCGCATTTTCCAGGATGACAGGCATTCCCAGGCAAGGGACATGATACTGGAAAAACGGGTCCAGAACAACGCCCGCCGTCCCCACGCATACAAAGACAACCAGAAGTATCCCTATAAATTTGAAAAACTCTTTTTTGTTATCCTTTGTCATGAGTATCTTTCCCTTTTTCTAAAAGTTAAAATAAATAAATTTTGACACCTGTGAAAGCCATGTAAAGGACCAGACAAACAAAATGCTGAGCCAGACATACCAGATGCCGCTGCGCCGTTTGGCACGGATCAGTTCATGGCTGGACGGAAATTTTACACAGATCACTACGCCAAGGACACACCACAGAGTTATCGCTATCTGACAGAGACACTGCAGCATAGGCGCAGCCATCAGTCTCTCCAGCGTCAGCTTCCAGATCGTATTATCACAGAATGCGGACACCATATCCCCGTGGAGCCCCCCTGCGCCTCCCGATACCACCTGCCTGAGCAGATACCAGGGCTGCCGGAAAAATTCGGCGCGGAAAAACACCCAGGCGATATTGACAAATACAAAGGTACTGATCCACAAAAGCCATTGTGGCATACGTTCCAGCCCTTTTCTTCCGACTCTGCATATCACCATGGCCACCCCATGAATGATGCCCCAGAGTACATAAGTCCACGCGGCTCCATGCCATAATCCGCTTACAGCAAAGACGATCATCACATTTATACAGGTTCTCCACGTCCCCTTACGGCTGCCCCCAAGAGGTATGTAGACATAGGTTGTCAGAAAACGGGTCAGGGTCATATGCCAGCGTTTCCAGAAGTCAGAGATGGTAACTGCCTTATAGGGCGAATCAAAATTGATCGGGATGACAATGTTAAAGAATCTCCCCAGGCCCAGCGCCATATCACAGTATCCGCTGAAATCAAAATAGATCTGCAGGGTGAATGTTAGAATCGTTATGACTGCGCCGAAGGAACTCAGCTGATGCAGGTTTTCATAACCGGCGTCACAAATCCTCGCAAACGAATCCGCAACGAGTATCTTCTTAGCAAATCCTATAATAAAGTACTCCATGCCGGAAATCATATTTTCATAATTAATTTTCCGTTTCTCAGCATCCCTGAACTGTGGTATCATCTCCTCATGTAATACAATCGGTCCAGCGACCAATTGCGGGAAAAAGGATACAAAGAGACAGTACTCCAGAAATGGACTCCTCTCTGTCTTACGCTGGTAACTGTCTATGACAAACGACAGCTGCTGGAAAGTGTAAAAGCTTATTCCCAGGGGCAGGACAATATTTTTCAGGACGAAATCCGTCCCCAGAAAACGATTCATATTCTCCAGAGTAAAATCCAAATATTTGAAATAATACAAAAGCCCCAGATTTACTGCAATACCCGCTGCCAGACTCAGGCGGCGCACCGTCACGCTGCGCTGGCCCCCGTCCGCATCTTCCGCATCTGTCAGGACAAGATGCAGGAGATAATTTACGGTTATACTGAAAGCCAACAGGAAGCATAATCTGTAATCCGCATATCCATAAAACACAAAGGATGCTATGATCAGCACACAACTTCCGGCCTTGTACAGGCGAAAGCGGTTCAATATAAAATATACTGCCCAGACAATTGGCAAAAATGTCAAAAAGGCATAGGAATTAAAAAGCATGTCTATTGCCCCCCGAAACTACTTTCCCACAGATGCTCCAGCACGCGCATTCCCGCGGCAAACCTCCCTGCCTCATTCAGGTGAATCTCATCCTGAAGATATGCCGTGACATTGCTGCTGTCAATCCCCAGTTCCCCATAATTGTCTATGACCGTCAGCCGGTATTCCTCCGCGATCCCCAGCATCGCTTCCACATAGTCTGAAAACACATAATTCCCCTCCCCCACAGGGTCAGTGCCACAGTGATTGTAGTAGATATAGTTTGGACTCATGAGAACCAGCTCCGCCGACGGGAACATGGTATGCAGATCCACTATTGCCGTGCGGAGAGCTCCCTCATAGGTGTCCGTGGCAAAGAGGTCTTCTTTCCGTATCGGAAAACCTTCAATATAGTCATTGATTCCAAACAGTATAAAGATAATCGCCTTCTCTCCCTGGCCCAGACTCCGCTTAAGCTCCTGTGCTGTAACCACCGCAGGTGGATTGTTCTCCCCGCTGATAGCGCTGCTGTCCTCGCACCAGATTGCATGAATCAGCGCCGAGAGATCGGGGGTATCCAGAGATCCATCCGCCGCCGCCATGCCGCCGTATCCGCAGTTCAGCACCCTGGCTCCTGTAAAAGCCTCCACTACACCCGTGATCGCCAGTGAACCGCCGAAGTTGCCAAAAGTACTGTCCCCAATAAACACCAGTGTCCTGTCCTGCACTCCTGCAACTTTTCTGTCGTCCCGGCGCCAGTCGGCAATCAGCTCTCTTGTCCGCTCCATATGCTCCCTGTAATTTTCCTCCGTCAGCTGATACTCTCCCCTGGTGTAATAAGCCAAAAGCGTTGTCGCCACATCCTCCGCAGGCATTTTTTCCTTCGCGTAATTGCTCTCGTTGCACACCAGCCACTCCCTGTCGCAGGCATAGAAAACCTTTACGTTTTCTTCCTGCGCCAGCAATGCCGCTGCCTCCTCATATTTGTCAATAACAGCCTGCCACTGTTCCTCCTCTTTTTCCCGCCAGTAGGCCATGGAGGGATTCACCAGCAATATTTCATACATTGTCCCCTGATTTTCCCGAATACTCTGCAGCAAGGTGTCCGCCAGCGGATATTCCGCCTCCACACACTCCGGGTCAAGTCCCAGAAGGATGGTCTCAGGTGTAACTTTCAGTCCCTGCAGATATTCCAGCGTTCCCGCCAACTCTCTTCCGTTCTCCATGGTCATCTCCATCTTATAGGCGTCCAGCCCCCTCCAATGGGAAATGTACCACATGTCATAGGAATCAATCGGATACATGGATAAAAACATGGTAGTATATTCCCCATTGTCCGCCTTATCCAGTTCCTCCCGTATCAGCTTTATCCTGCGCTCATAGCGCAGGTCTGCCAGAATATCTTTAATATTGTATATACTTTGCCCCGCCGTTATTGTCCTTTCTATCCGGGGTTCCACAATAACCACCAGCATCATCATGATGCCCAGCAGCAATATAGCCATGATGACTGCCACTCTTCCCCATCTGCGCTTCATCCAGCCCACCTCATCCGATTATCTTGTCCGATACACACAGACTCTTTCGTCCTGACCGATCTGCGTCATCCCTGCCGCCTCGCATCTGCGCTGCAGCGCTCCGCCCGTTGGAATCGCCAGATACAGGCTCCTCAGCTCCTCCAGATGTTCCTCCACATACTCCCTGTAGCAGCAGCTGATCCCCCAGCCCTCGGGCAGGGAATACAGGATCTGCCAGTCCGTGAGTACCGATTCACCTGTCTCAGAATCCGCCAATATATCGTTGAACGTCCAGATTACCACATTGTCAAAATTCGGGGCATCCTCCTTCAGCGCCAGTTCCCGTTCAAAGATGTCCTCCCACTGTGCCAGCTGTTTTACTCTCGCCTGATCCTCAAAATAGATCTGATAATCTCCCGGCTGATCTCCCCTGTACCAGAACAGATAGATGCATAACCCTCCGATAATCATGGCTTTTTTATAGAACCTCGTCTCCATCATGGCGATCACCAGAACGCCCACCGCCATGAAGGTCAGCAGATGCTTGCTCCCCTCCTTCATTTTGTACATTAACAGCAGCGCCATCCACATGCTGAAATAGCAAAATGCAAGATACCCGTTAAGCATCGCCTGCTTTTTCCTTTTTTTCCGAAAATCCGCCAAACACTGCCATGCCAGAATAAAAAGCATTGCAAGAAAAATGGCAAAAAAGGCTCCTTCCGCCAGGCCGCTTCTCAGCCCCTGTAAGGTGAGAGCAAAAAATGTCCGCCCTTCATAATAAATCTTAGCCAGTATTCCTTTAAGGCCGCCCAGTATATGACCCTGAAAAAAGGGCTCCAGCCACTCGGTCTTAAACAGAGGGGTGAAATATTCCGCCCCCAGATAGTGCTTAATCCACATATATCCGCCTGCGGTCACACCCAGTACCGCCAGAGAACCGGCAATACCTGCCGCCCTGCGTCTGCGAATCCACAGATATGCCGGCGCCGCCAAAAACAGAATCAGGTACGGGCGCATCAGGGTCATAATCCCCCCCATCAAAAACAACAGCGCCACCTTTCCCGCCGTCTCCTGTTCCGCCGTATGTATCAGCAGTCCCCAGTATACGATCACCATACTGAAGCAGATAATCTCCGGCATCCCGCAGAGCATATATCTGGCAAAGGGCATGAAGCAGCAAAACAGCAGCGTCATCAGCCCCAACTGTTTCCAATTGGGCTTTGCCAGCAGCACAAATACAGCCATCGCCAGCGTCAGAAACAGGATGTTACTGTAAACGGGAGCCATCAGGTTCCAGCCAAAGACCAGTCCGTACAGCAGCCATGGCCACACCAGCACCGGGCTCCAGGCGGCAAAGGACAGCTTCAGCGCATGACTCTCATTAAATCCAAAATATCCCTGCGGATAACCGTGGGACAGTATCCCTTCCACCTGCTTGTAATAAAACAGTTCGTCGTTCCACTCCGACGTGGGCAGATACACCTGGGACAGGCTCCGCCCCTGGGCGGCGCAGACGACGGCGCAGCACAAAAGCGGCAGAAGCGCCGCCAGCCCTGCCTTTAATGTCAGTATCCTGTGTTCCCTGTCCCACCGGGCCCACAGCTTTCTGAAAATATTCCGTTCTGCTTTCGGCTTCTCCATCGGTTCCCTCTCACTTCTCTTCTGTGTTGATCCTCTCCCGGATCACATATTGAGGAGAATTATTCAGACTGATATAAATCCGCCCGATATATTCCCCGATCATTCCCAGCATAATCATAATCATGCCCCCAAAAAAGACAATGGCGGCCATAGTAGAGCTGAAGCCCATCGGCACCTCGGGATTGACCAGCCGCTTGACAATGGTATACAATCCGTACAGAAATCCCACGGCGGCACTCAGGCAGCCGATGCCTGTGGCGATCCGCAGCGGTTTTACGGAAAAAGCGGTGAACCCGTTAAACCACAGTCCCAACAGCTTTTTCAGGGTATACCCGGAGCTGCCCTCTTCCCGCTCTCTGTGACTCACCTCCACATTGGTAATATTCTTCGTCGCCCGCAATACCAGACCGATGACATAGGGATAAGAATTCTCATAGCGGACCATATCCTCCACCACAAATCTACGCACGGCAAAATAACTGGAAATATACAGCTCTCTGGGCTTATCCAACATGATGCGGGTCATCAGTTCATTGACCTTGCTGCCGAGATTGCGAAACAGCGAATGCCGTTTATGCGTGTAACTGGCATAGACGGCGTCATAGCCCTCCTCCAGTTTATCCAGCAGCTTTTCCACTTCATCCGCCGGAGTCTGACCATCGTCATCCAGACATACCACATACTCTCCCTCAGACTGTCTCAGACCTGCCATCAGAGCCGCATGCTGCCCAAAATTGCGCGCAAAACTGATTCCCCTGACCCGGCCATCCTCCTGGCAGAGTCTGCGGATAGCCGCCCAGGTTCCGTCGGGAGAACAGTCATTGACCAGTATAATCTCGAGGTCATATTGTTCCAGCCTCTTCATCGTCTCACAGATCTCCGCCACCACATGGCCGACCGTATGCTCGGACCGGTAACAGGGGATCACAAAGCTGACTTTCTTTTTCATATTATCCATTTTTCCTCAATCCTTATTCAAAATTCCCATCAGTACAATGTCCCGATAGCATCCGTCTATACACACATCGTCCCGCAGAAGCGCCTCTCTCTCGAAGCCCGCCTTCTCATAGCTGCGGATAGCCTGCGTATTATCTGCAAAGGCCCTTAAGAACAGACGGTGAAGCCCCATCTCCTCAAACGCATAGCGGATCATCAGCCGCGCCGCCGCAGTGCCGTATCCCCTGCCCCTGGCTCCGTCATCTCCGATAAAGATACCATACTCGGCCTTTTTATGCTGCCCGTCAATGTCCCGCAGATACACCGAGCCCACCGGCCGCTCTCCCTGCGTCTCACAAATAATCATCTGCACCACTCTGCCGGTCTCCACCATGGTATGAATCCAATGCTCATGTCCTTCACGGGTGAACAGCTCCTGATAGATAAAATTTCTGCGCACCGCATCGCTGTTGCGCCAGGCTACGATCCGCTCCGTATCCTCATAGGTCATGGGCCGCAGATATACGGCGGCTCCCGGCTGTCTGTACTCAATCATAACTTATCGATTCCTGCCTTACTTTATTTTCGCTGTTTTATTCTATCAGCCGCCTTTTCCAGATACTGCTGCGCACGGGAAATCCCCAGCGCCATGTAGGGAATCAGCAGGATGATATAGGGCAGCACATACCTGGATTTTGCCTCCCACAGGATACTGAACAGAAAACCGCCGATCACGCCGATCAGCATCAGGCACTGCAGAATATCCGCCCTTCGCAGCAGGCCGGTGGCACAGTACAGGATCACTCCCAGGTACAGTACCGTCACATATCGGTTCATAAAATCACGATACCGCTGCTGCCAGCTTCCATAGTAGAGCTTCTCCACCATTCCCGTGGGGGGCTCCTCAAAGGTTGCCGTCATCACCAGGCTGCAGAAGGTAGGTTCATTCCACTGCTCCTGGATTTTTTCCTTATAGAACTCCTTCGCCATCGGCACATCCGCCCGGAATTCCTCAAGCCGCTCCCGGATATAGGTCATGGCAATCTCATGGGCCTTCTCCTCATCGCTCTCAGCCTGGCCGCGGAATACAGAATTATTATATCCGTTATAAACTCCCGCGCCGCCGCTGGAACGCTGCATCCCCATAGCCACATACATACTCGAGGGAATGCCGCCCTCGATCCGGATTCCCGAGCGCATCTCATAGCTCCATCGCATGGCTCCTATGGCTCCCAATGGCACCAGGATGACCAGCACTGCCATCACCAGCTTCGCCAGGCTCCGCTTTCCCAGACTGTGGACCAGCATGGCGATGCAGACCGCAATCAACACCACCAGCACGTTGGTTCTGGCCAGCACAGCCACACTCAGCGACAACAGCGACAGCAATGCGTCTCTCCTCTTCTGTCTGTGACACCAGCGCACCAGCAGCCGTATTCCCAGCATACTGAACCCGACAGACAGCAATTCCCCATACACATAGTTGACATATATCCACATGGGGAAAAACAACATATTTCCCATCACCACATACAGAGAAGCCCTCGCGTCCCCGAACAGCTCCTCTGCCAGCCGATAAGCGCACCAGACCGTACACATGACCATCAGCACATTGATATACTGCAGCAGCCTGTATCCGCCGCCGAACGCCAGAAAGATCTCATACAGAAAGGTCAGCCCATACTGATGAGGGCACATATAGATATATCCTGTCATATCCGTGAAATTCCCCGCCTTGAAATCCATGGCGTCCAGATAGACCTGCATCTGATCCCAGACCGGTGTAATATGACAGACAGACACCCACACGGCCAGCAGCGCGCCCATCGACAGGGTGACGGCGATGGCGAACCGCCGTACTCTCTTTTGCTTTCCAGCCTCACTGCCACGCAGCACCACCCACTGCACCAGCCACGATGCAGCCATTACCGCGCAGAAGACCAGCAGATTCTTTCCCACTGAGTCCGGCGCAATAGCAATGCTATCCTCACTGAGGCTCACGGGGTAGCCGTGGGTATAACGGACGGCCCAGAACCCCAGAAGCAGACCGATCAACAGCATAATCCCCTGCACTGCTTTGACGCATATTTTTTCCACCATCTCCGGCATCTGTTTCATACGCTTCTCAACAACCTCCCCATCCGAAATGAAGAATGCCTATCTCATCAGCTGATATACCACAAATTCCACCCCATCTCCGCAGGCAATGGACTCCTGCGCTTCCAGCTTTGCCGCTCCCAGCCTCTGTTCCAGATAGTCCTCCATCCAGGCTATATCCCTGTCCCCTGCTGCAAGCAGACGCACCTGAAAATGCTGCAGCGCCCCGGCCCCGTCTGCGGCGTCATGCTGTGCCAGGCGCTGCTGTATCAGCGGGCTCCCAGTCAGCCATCCCCCCAGCAGCAGCACCTTTCCCGAATCCTTTTCATAGACTTCCCCGGCATATGCCACCGCTGAAAATACATCCACCAGATACAGGGACGCCTCCTTCTCCTCCAGGCTGCCTGTCAGTGTATTCCACTGATCCTGCCTGGCCTGCTGCTCTCTCACTTCCTGCCCGGTTCGAAGCAGCTGTCCGGGTATCACAGCTCCAAGAAGCACAAGGCACAGGGCCAGTACCCCCAGAGGCAGCCGCCGCTTCCATCCCTCTGCCGCCTTCCTGCCCTCGGCGCACTCCCGCAGCAGCATACCCAGCAGCAAACAGATCTCTATCATATAAAGAGAGAGCCAGACCCTCTCAGGGAATCTCCCCTGAGCCATCAGATAAATCCAGATCGCGCTGCGTCCCACCGCCAACACCGCCATGAGCAGCAGCCCGGTCCACCTCCTGTCAAGCGCCAGAAGAACCGCCAGCGCGGCAAAGCAGCCTGCCCAGACCAGGCTGTAGGGCCTGCCGTCATAGCGCGCATGCCGGTAGTAAGTCCCCAGCCATTGTCTGAAGCTCTGTTTGGGCTCCGATGCCTCTCTCATTCTGTGGATACTCCCGGCGGCCCGTTCCAACGTCTGCGCGTCAATGCGCTGGTCCAATATGGTATCATAATGGGACAGCACCTGATACTGCTCCCAGTCGAGTCCCAGTTCCTCATAATCCTTCTGATATCGGTCTGTGGACAGAAAATCCGTATAATCATATAGCGCAGTGCGGCTGGCATTGTACTCGCGGTAATCCTGCCACGCCTCACTGCCGTACCCGATACGGTCAATGCCCATAAACAGCACTGTCACAAGCGCCAGTATCAACAGAGATATACCCTGCCGTCCAAGGCAGTGAAAAAGGACGCTGTCCCTGGGCGCACTGTCTCTCCGGGCGGCATGCAGCAGATTGTACAGCACCGCCACCAGCAAAAAAGGGAGCGTCAGAAAGAAAACCTGGCTCCTCACCAGGTAGCACAGCTCCAGCATCAGAAGCGCCGCTCCTCTCGCCTTCCCTGACGCCCACAGAAACAGTGCGCCCCCGGCCAGTATGGCGGCAACGATCGTATAATGCAGATAGAGATATTGAGGCAGCATCAAAGCGGCAAACACCATAACGCCCGCCAGTCCCGCCAACAGCCGCTCCCGAATGGGCGAGCCCTGCCACAGTTCCTGGCACGTTGTCAGGACTGCGCCGCCCGCCAGCAGGATGCATCCTGCCAGAAACAGATCAAACCAGGGAATAAATATCCCCAGCCTGCCTGATATCCGGTACATTCCTGCCAGCAGACCTGTCAGCGGATATTTCATATACACGGCATGTCCGTCCGGGATTCCTGTGCAGGCCCCCGACAGAATACTGCGCATGGTCACATCATCATTCAGATAATACACCGGGGCCGCCATGCATCCCGCCGCCGCCATAAGCAGCAGCAAAAAGGCTGATGACATTCCCCCGATCCGCCATCTTTTCATCTTGCCTGGTCTCCCTGCTCATCCCTGTCTTTTATCAAACATTTTAACTGCTTCTCGGAATAGATTTTGTTCAGACGGTACTCAAAATCCCTGTGATCCTTTGCCACCTGCACATCCAGTACCATACCGGAGAAAAAGGCCTGCACTGCCGCCAGAGCCAGAAAACCGCACACAATCAGCGTGGGGAACCGGGGCACCAGTCCCGTCTCCAGATATTCAAGCAGAACCGGCGCAAACAGGACGACCGCCAGCAGGACCAAAAGGATCGCAATCAGTGAAAAACACTTCAGCGGCTTATAGTTCTTATACAGCTGAATCATTTTCCGTATCACTTTCATGCCATCCTGAAAGGTATTGAGTTTGGACACACTGCCCTCCGGACGATCCCTGTATTCCACGATCACATTCTCCACCTGCATATTGTAGTTGACGGCATGGATGGTCATCTCCGTCTCAATCTCAAAGCCCTTGGAGAACACCGGAAAGGTCTTCACAAACTCGTAGGAGAACGCTCTGTAACCAGTCATAATATCCTTAATATCGGCCCGAAACAGACTGTTGATGCAGGTGCGCATCAGACTGTTGCCAAAATTGTGGAAGGGACGCTTATTCTCGGTAAAATAGGTGGAGGAAAGACGGTCGCCCACCACCATGTCCGCATGGCGCTCCAGCACCTGGTCTACCATCTCTCTGGCGCAGTCCAGAGGATAGGTGTCGTCGCCATCCACCATCAGATAGCACTGGGCGTCAATCTCGCGGAACATGCGTCGGATCACATTGCCCTTTCCCTGGGCGTACTCCTGGCGTATGACAGCCCCTGCCTCCTTGGCAAGCTGGGCGGTGCGGTCGGTGGAATTGTTGTCGTACACATATATCGTGGCCTCGGGCAGTGCGTTTTTCACGTCCGTGACCACCTTCTCTATGGTCCTTTCCTCATTATAGCATGGGATCAGCACTGCGATTTTATCCATGAATTGCACCGTTCTCCTTTTTCATTAACTGTTTTGATTATCCCCTATCTGGGGATTTCTGTCAACCTTTTATGAGGACTTGCACCCGGCGGCTAATATCGTGAGGTTACTTTTACAGGGTAGCCGGCATGGAACGCTCCAGACGGTCCTACCAGAAACGATTATCCGCCTTGATTGGCTCTAGTTGAGAGATTCGTTCACATAATGTACAATCATGTCTCCGTAGACGGTCTGCCGCATCAAAAAGGTCTTTTGTTTCAGGCCATAGTCAGCCAGGATCGCACTGACCTCCTGCATTGTGTCACTGTCCACATTGTGTTTGTATATGACCATCACCTCCGGCAGCTGGGCTATGTCCTGTCTGCCCGACAGCTCGGAGGGCTTGATCAGCAAAGTGCGGTCATAAATTTCAAATTCCAGCAGGTTATCATAAAATGAATAGCCCTCGTAAATACAGATACAGGGAAGACCGACGCCGTATTCCTTCGTCAGATCCAGTTGAAAACCATAACCTCCATACAGGTACTCTTTGTCATAGTTAAAAATATTGAAACAGGACAGCAGCAGTACGGCATACAGCGTGATGCTCATACCCTTTGTTTTCAGACGGCCCAGCAGATATACCAGGAATCCCGCAAGGGCCATGGCCGCAAAGGGAAATACCGGCATGATGTAGCGGTCCACCATATAAGGAGACATCTTGGCAGCCAGCAGAAAATATCCCAGAGGAGGGAATGCCAGCATCCACCACAATCTTCTCCGGGTGGGGCTGTCCATCTCCGCCGAATCGGCGCTCTGCTCCTCCCGGGTCCTGCGCCTGTCTCGAACCAGCAGAATCACTCCGATCGCCGCGAAAAGCACCGTCACAATCAGGCCCAAAGGTTTCTGTCCAAAGGTGCGCTGCAGCACAATGCGGCCAAAAGAGAGCAGCCGCTCCCCATATCCCGCCAGTCCGCTCAGCAGATTGCCGATGGCCTCCACGCCCCGGCCGCTGGTGAGGATATGCTTTACCCCAAAGGGATAGACGCCCACGCCTATCACGGCGGCAATTACCATACTGCGGCTATAGCAGAACGCCTCTTTTTTTCTGCGGCCGCAAAACAGGGCGATAACCGTCACCAGCGCCAACAGCAGGCAGTAGAACAGAAAAAAGTACTGGGTCCAGAATCCCATGGCCGTCACCAAAATCAACAGCTTATTTTTCTTAGTGAAATCTTTCCCGGTCCGAGCCTGCTCCCCCAGCCATTTTTGTAGATGCAGATACAGGGTGAGCATGCACAGGAAAGTCAGGATGCCATACATGCGGATAAACAGCGTTGTGGCGATAGCGCCGGAGGAGCATCCGTAAAGCAGGGCGCTGCACAGCCCCCAGTCCTCCCCTGTCCTCTCCGTCACATATCCGCAGGCCGCCAGCAGACGGCCCAGAGCAAACATGAGCATGCAGCAGCCCAGGGTGGCCGCCAGGTTGAACACGCAGCCCATCCAGGGGGATATCTCGTCCCGAAAGACAGAGGACATGGTGTGCACCAGCATAAAGTACAGGGGCGGATGGTTGTCATCCTTTACATTAAAATACACCGACAGGTAGTTGAAGGCGTCCCGCTTCCCCACAGTGATATATTCGTGAAACTGCTCTCCGGTGATCCACACCGGCTCATCGTAGACATCCGCCTGATAGCTGAGCAGCTTGCTGTCCCCCCTGTTGCACAGCACGTCCACCACCGTGTCTTTCAGATTTGTCAGCGTCTCGCCCAGACTGTCTTCGTAGATCTCCTGCTGCATGAACTTCGCCAGACGCCCCACCGGCTGAGTGGGCACAATCCAGGGATTGTATTCCGCATTGGCCAGCTCAAAGGTCAGCAGCTCATCCATATGGTAGCCCTCTTTTAGGCTGATAAAAAAACACTGTACCAGCGCCACTGCAATCAGCACTGCCAGCCGCCATCTATTCTGTTTCAGTTTCTCTTTCCACTTCACACCGACTCCCGCCTGCCCGATGAAACGGGCGTTTCACTCACCATATCCCCCGCGCTGCATATCTGTGGATGCTGTACCAGGAAAAATAGAGTCAGCACCGTTTGTCCGACATTCCACACAATCTCCATGGTTCCATATCCAAAAAACAACACACACAGAAAAAAGGGAATAATCGCGTAAGCGTTGCCGGAATTCATCTTCATTCCCCGATAATGCCCGTGCAACAGCACAACCGTCAGGACCAGAAAGAGCAGCCCTGCAGGAATTCCATAATAATATGCCGCCTGCAGCCACACATTCTGGGCATGCCAGGCCATATAATCCAAATCCTTAAAATAATAATGTCCCTCCTGCTGGCTGTGTCCCAGCAGATTCAGGTCCTCCAGATAAGCCTTATATATGCTCAGCCGGATATTCAAAGACGTATCCATGCCCTCCGGCCCCACAAGCTCTATGGTGCGGTTGTCATCCTCCTGCGCCTGCACGGTCAGCAGAAAAGGGTCCCGGCGGCTGCTTACCTGAAATGTCCTCCAGATCCGGCCCAGCACAGTTTCCATGAACTCATCCATCTCAACATATTTCCAGGAATCCGGCGGATCAAAGGAGTGTACCTTATTCACACTGTATTCATCCAAAAACCAGATAGGATAATGCAGTATCGTGGGCAGCCAGCGAACCGTTGCAAACACTGCCGGAAACAACAGCACAGCAGTCAGTCCCAACGCCATAAAACGCCCCATCACCGCGCTCCACTTCTTTTTCCATATCCGGCGGACGACAAAGATGCCATATAATACAGTGAGCAGGAACGCCGTCACCCAGGCGGTGCGGCCCATGGTCAGAAGCATAAAGCCCAGCAGCCCGCAGGCGCCTGTGAAATAGAACAGCTTCCAACCCTTTTTCGCCTCCCGCTGATGCAGCAGATGCAGCTTGAAAAGCACCATGGCATAGACCAGCAGATAGTGCAGGGCCGCAATGTTACTGTTGCTGAATGCCCCCGTATACCGCACTACATCATAGGGTCTGAAGCCATAGGCAAAAATCTGCAGCAGAAAGAAAGAAATGATCGTGCCATCCACCATACCATCCATCAGCGCGTCCCGTTCCCTCGGACTGTACTCCGTCAGATAGAACATACCAAACATTGCCAGGAACCAGACAGGCCACATTCTGCCGCTGCGGGAAAAAATCATCAGCAGCATCATGGCAATCCAGATCCAGCCTGTCGGACCGGGTTTAATCCTTTTCCATTTCCCTTCCCGCCAAAACTTAAGCAGCAGATATTTCCCATAGATCACAATCCACCAGACATTGACGACAGCCATAACAAAGGCCCACACATATACATGCATTACGCTGTCCCGTCCCGATGCCACCGCTGCCACGATTATCGCCGCGCATAGAGCCGACCATATATAATTGACCGGCGTCAGCAATTTCCTGACGGGATATTGACCGGCAATAATAACCAGCATAACAATCCCCGTAGCATTGACCGCCGTACTCCAGGTGTCCCCGTTCTGCGTATTGAGTACAAAATCTATGGCGCCCAAGGCTATGGTGCAGAGCGTGTATAATATACGTTTGACAAGTAATTTTGATGATAAAATATTTTTCATATGCGCCCTCTCCCGCATTCGGCACTAATCTGGATTTCCCGGTTCCACCTCACGCCACAGTTCCTCCGCCGTATCATAGTGCAGCACCACATACCCCTGCTGGTCATATACCACCTCGCCCGCCGCAATTACTGGTATCTGGGCGTACTTCGCCGCCTCCTCGGCGGTCAGCAAAATAAAGGTTTTACCGCTGTGATATCCTTCCCGGTAGTATTTTACCGGGCTGGACCAGGTGAACATGTCCATGATGTCTATCTCATGAATATTGGCAATCTCCACCGCTCCGTCCGTCAGTTCCGTCATGATATTGCCGTTCCAGTAGCTTGCATAACCGAAAGTGTAACCCTGCTCCTTCAGATAGGCGGCGACAGGCTTTCTGTCCTCATTCTTGTCCTTATCCGCAAAAGAATAGACGCATTTCGCCGTGGCGAGCCCCAGAGCGCCGCACAGTAATAACGCCAGAAGCAGCCGGTCCAACGGCAGCCTCTCATACTCATAATAGACGCACAGCAGCGGCAGCACAAACAAAAACACCGTGATATAGTACCTTGCCACAATCGTGCTGGTGGTGAACAGGAATACAAAAGTATTCAAGGTAAAGGCGGTCACAAAAAACCAGAGCACAAAGCAGCTGTGTGCCAGACGAATTCGCTGTTCTGCCCCGGGTCTTTCCCGCTCCCCGGAGAGCAGCCTGCTGCACCGCACGGTCAGAAACACAATCCCCGCCAGAAAACCAAAAGCCAGCAATGAGATCAGTCCCCTTATAGACAAAAATCCCTTTTCCTCGATATATCCAAATAATTGCAGCAGATTACCCACCGTGTCCTGAGTCCGCTCCAGCAGTACTCCTTGGAAAACCCTGATAAAATTAGTGACGTCATACATCTGGAATTGAAACTTACGCCCCAGGACCGCCACATTGACCAGATAGCCGATGCCGGCCCCCAACAGGCCCAACAGGCTGCAGAACAGATAGGAAAGCCGCTCCCCGGAAAGCACCCGGCGAATCTGCGCCCATGGATGCTCCACGGAAAATTCCTTTCTCAGCAGGGCAAATTCCCCACTCTTCAGAATATAGATTCCCGCCGTGATACACAGCGGTACCTGCAACGCCAGCATGTAACGCACTCCCGACAGGCCGCAGACCACGCTCAGGGCCACATACAGGATACCTGTGACAAGCACCGCCCCCCTGCGCATCTCTCCGGGCAGTGACAGCCGCAGAAACATTCCGAAAGCCAACAGAATCAGGATCACATGCCACATATAGGTGTTGCCCAGCTGCATATGGGTCAGAAAAGTCTCCGAGAAGGGAAGAAGCAGGATCACCGAGCTGAACACCACGGTGCTTCTGCGAATTCGGAAGGGCTTCATGCAATAGAAATACGCTCCCAGCAATAGCAGATAGGTGATCACATTCGTAAGTACCCGTATCACATGCCATTCCCCCAATATATGGAACAGGGGAACCATAATCAGCTGCGTATACAACACCCGGAACTCCGTGGAATAATACCAGTTCTCCGTGGCAATCCATTTCCCCTCGTCGGCCAGCAGCTTCGAAAAGATCATCTCCGCCGCCATATCTGAGTCAAGCCAGTGTTCTCCCCAGAGTATATTCATGGCGAGCAGCAGTATAAAGACCGCCGCCAGCAGCCCCCAGGCGAGAAGTTCCCTTTCTCGCTCCCCTTTTCCCATATCCCGCTTTTTATCCTTCTGATGCGCCATATTGTTCATTCTGCTCTCCCACACATACCGCAGATTCCGCCTGCGATATTCCTTGACAGGTAATTCCTTTACATAAAATACTAAGGTGCTGCAAACAGCAGGAATTTATCGTTTTCAAAACACAGCTCATATCCATAGTTTTCCGCCCACTCTGCCAGAAGCCGCAGCTTCTGATCCTCTGCGATCCCTGCCACATTCTCCTCGCCCAGTCCCAGAGCTTTCAGAGCCTCCGTTCCCCCCGCAAGATAGCTGCCCGGCCTCTTTTCCAGGAGCAGTATCGGCTTCTGCTTCCGCCCGCCGTCGATCTCCTCCGCCAGGAGCCGCAGATCCTCCTCCATGACGCTGTAATTGTAGGAGGGCAGATCCGGCCAGGCAGTGATGGCAAAGGGCATCTGCAGATAGTAGGATAGAGCGGGTATCTGCCCGTACAGGATAACCTCCCGCCCAGTCAGACCCTCCTGCTGAACATAGACGGACAGTGTGCTGATAATCTCCGCCCTGTCCGGGGAGGTCAGCATACCCTTAAGCACCGTATTGTTTTCAATGGGCGTGTGCAGATTCTCTCCCCCATCGCTCTCGGAAAATACATAGCCAATGCCAAACAGCGTTCCCTGCACGGTAATCATGGTCAGGATGCACGCCAGCATAACCTTCACCGGGAAAAAGCTGACCAGGCTCCTTTCATTCGGAAGCCATCCCAGGAACCGCACCAGCATCCACAGGGTAAAGGGAGCGACCAAAAACAGGTTGTTGATAGAAGAATACAGGTGGTTATTGCTGCCCAGAGGAGTGATCAGGATCACCAGTATCCCAAGCCCGCACAGCAGCTTCTCCTTCTCCGCGCTCTTTTTGCGGAAGATCGTAACCAGCCCCACCGCCAGGGTGGCGGTCAACAGGATGGCTCCCCACTGGAAAGCGCTGAGTTTAGTACTGTATTTCAAATTAAACATATTTTGCAGCATTAAAATATAAAAACCGCAGAACACACAGGCCACATAGCCAATATGCTTGATCCACTTCCATTTTTGATAATCATATACGGCCAGCCCCAGTATCAGAAAAAAAATACCGAGCTTGATGCCGGATTTCAGGCTGAGTCCTTCACGCAGAATCAATTCATAAAAACCCCAGCATACACAAGCCGCATACCCGATGTACTTGATCCACTTCCATTTTCGGGGCAGCGACACATATACCAATACACCTAATGCCACGATTAAAGCCAGATATCCCAGCCAGATGCAGTTCTGCAGATAATTGCGCATCTGCTGCTCCACCATGGAACGCACTGTATACTCCGATGCCTCCGAGGGCATGGACAGCAGCCGGATAATCCCCTGCACATAAGTCCTCGGCCCGTACTGCACGGCGATCACGGCAAGGCCCCCGCCCAGTCCCAGCAGATAACCCGCCAGGCATTGCAGGGTCTGCTTTACCGTCTGTCCCAGCTTCTGGCGGCGGATCACCGCCATGGCCCACACCGCCAGGATCAGCGCCGTCTCCGCCAGATTGGGAAAGCGCACCAGCACGTTCAGCCCCAGGCACACTCCCGCCCCCACAAAATACCTGCATGTCTTCGGAGCTTCCCCCGACAACGCATAATATAGCAGAATCACCCCTGCCCCCAACAGCACATAAGTCAGATAATTATATAACAGCGCCGTAGGGCACCAGCAGAAGCTGACGGCCAGCATCTCACCCCAGAATGTCAGCGTCCTGGGCAGGCCCACCTTGCGGGTAAAGAAAAAATATCCCCCCAGCGCCAGCAGGCTCACCATCAGCCCGGTATAGACATTGAGTCCCAGCATGGTATCTCCGCCGGGCAGAAGAGTGAACAGATGACCCAGGGCATTGCCCAGGTAGGTGCTGAGAAGCCACATTGGGTCCATATGTTCCATATAGGTGAAATTGCCATAATTGTAGCCTGTATCCCACCATTCAGCCCCCACACGGATATGCCGCAGCGGATAGAGCAGCAGCACGACCGGGTACAAATAATACAGATATTTTTTATAGCTCGCTTTTATCTTTTCCATGTTTTAATCCTGAAAATTGCAAAAAGAGCCGCCCCGCCATCCACCGTGAAACAGCTCCCCTGCCCTCATTTATTTTTCCAGTTCCACCGTCTTAAGCAGCTCTCTGATCTCCTCCACACTCAGCCACTGGGTATTGTTGCCGGAGCTGTAGGAGAATCCCTCCGCCACCTTTTTGCCGCCCGGCA
>CAZKAO010000005.1:0-84555 GCA_964550745.1 uncultured Acetatifactor sp. | reverse complement strand
CGAGAATGATGATTAGGGTTGACATTCGTACTTTATCTTGCTAAAATGTAGAGCGAATATGAGAAACGGAACATATAGTTAACGACATAACAAATTGTTGCTTTCAACTCTTGCCAAAACCCTATATGTAAGTTTTTGCAAGGTTTCAAGCACAATTTCTAATGTCGTTTACTATAGATAAGGAGTTATATGATGCAGAAGAGAGTATTTCAGTTGTTGGCAGATAATACATCCGGTGTGCTGAGCCGCATATCCGGGCTTTTTTCCCGCAGGGGATACAATATCGAGAGCATTACGGCGGGCGTGACCGCAGATCCCCGTTTTTCCAGGGTCACCATCGTGACCTATGGGGACGATGAGATATTAGAGCAGATTGAGAAGCAGGTGGGCAAGCTGGTGGATGTGCGCAATATCCGGGAACTGAAGCCAGAGGAGAGCGTCTACCGGGAACTGGCGCTGATCAAGGTCAAGGCCGATCCCCAGCAGCGTCAGGGCATCATTGCGGTGGCGGATATTTTCCGGGCCAATATCATTGATGTGTCCAAGGAAAGCCTGATTATTGAGTTGACCGGCAACCAGGCCAAGATCGAGGCATTTATCAATCTGTTGGATGGCTATGAGATTCTGGAACTGGCCAGAACAGGCATCGCCGGGCTCGGCAGAGGGATCGAAAGCGTCATCCATCTGGAAAATCAGTAATGTGTTAGCTCTAGGGGCAACAACCTATCAGTTATAAATAAAATATTCAACATAATGGAGGAAAAAAAGATGGCAAAGATTTTTTATCAGGAAGATTGTAACCTGTCTCTGTTAGAGGGTAAGACAATCGCAATTATCGGCTACGGCAGCCAGGGTCATGCCCATGCGTTGAACCTGAAGGAGTCCGGATGCAACGTTATCATCGGTCTGTACGAGGGTTCCAGGTCCTGGGACAAAGCTGTAAAGCAGGGCTTTGAGGTGTTTACCGCCGCAGAGGCCGCCAAGAAGGCTGACATCATCATGATTCTGATCAATGACGAGAAGCAGGCAGACCTGTACAAGAAGGACATCGAGCCCAATCTGGAAGCCGGCAACATGCTGATGTTCGCCCATGGCTTCAATATCCATTTCGGCTGCATCGTGCCTCCCGCAGACGTGGATGTGACTATGATCGCTCCCAAGGGCCCCGGCCATACCGTGAGAAGCGAGTACCAGGAGGGCAAGGGCGTTCCCTGCCTGATTGCTGTGGAGCAGGATGCCACCGGCAAGGCTCAGGATCTGGCTCTGGCTTATGCGCTGGGCATCGGCGGCGCGAGAGCAGGCGTGCTGGAGACCACCTTCCGCACCGAGACCGAGACCGATCTGTTTGGTGAGCAGGCAGTGCTGTGCGGCGGCGTGTGCGCGCTGATGCAGGCGGGCTTCGAGACGCTGGTTGAGGCAGGCTATGACGAGAGAAACGCTTATTTTGAGTGTATCCATGAGATGAAGCTGATCGTGGATTTGATCTATCAGAGCGGATTTGCAGGCATGAGATACTCCATTTCCAACACCGCTGAGTACGGCGATTATGTCACCGGTCCCAAGATCGTGACTGAGGAGACTAAAAAGGCTATGAAGAAGATTCTGAGCGATATCCAGGATGGCAGCTTTGCCAAGGAGTTCCTGCTGGATATGTCCCCTGCGGGCAAGCAGGTTCACTTCAAGGCCATGAGAAAGCTGGCCAGCGAGCATCCCGCTGAGAAGGTTGGCGAGGAGATCCGCAAGCTCTATAGCTGGAACAACGAAGAGGACAAGCTGATTAACAACTAATCGCACAATCTGTAATAAGAGAGCAGAAAAAAGAGTTGTTGCAATATGGAAAGAAATCATCTTCTATATTGCAGCAACTCTTTATGTTTTATGAACCGTTCTCATCCAGATACGTCTGTACCCTGCTCTGGATGATGCCTATGACCGTGTCCATATTCTTGTCCCCGGCGAAGTATGGCTGTGTCTCCTCCATGACGATGGACGCTATGGTGGAATCCTCCGGCGGCATAAGGATGCATTTGTCCATGAACTCTATATAGTCCTCCACATAGGAGGTGCCGTCCGGCTTGCATTCCAGGCTCCGATAAACGCCTTCACCCATATAGAAGCTGGCCCAGTTGTCACCGGGATAGGCATCTGTCACACGCTCCCGAAGCACGTCCCGGCGCAGGCAGCGGTCCGGGTACAGGCGTGTCAGTTCATCTCCGTAGAGGGTGGGCAGGAACTCCGCAATCAGATCCATATTCGCCGTGTCCTTGTTGACCACCAGAAAGTCCCTGGCATAGAGCAGATTGCCGCTCTTGCCGTCAGTGGGAACACCCACCCAGTGATAGTTCTCCGGGAAAAGGGACATCCTGGCGCAGAAATCCGAAAAGCCAAAGTAATTGTCCCAGGCATAGGCCAGATATTCCCCATCCATGACAGCACGGGCAGCGGTATTATACATTTCAGGGTTTTGCGCTATGATAGAATTATTTTTGCAGTATTTCAGCAATCTGCGGAAAATTTCGCTGTCAAAATGGCAGGTTCCGGATGCCCTGTCCACAAGGGAGGACTCGATATCGTACAGTGCAAACCAGTGCAGTGGCGACGGGTCATATTCTGATATGGGGATAAGCCCTTCCAGCGTATCGCCGGCATTGTCGGCCAGCTCCAAAACGTCCTCCAGCCGCCAGGTATCCTGTGCCCACAGATCGTCCGACACCAACATGCTGTAAGTAATCTGGTCGGTGGTAAGCCCCATCAGTTTTCCGTCTATGGTCCCTGCGTTCCAGATGCAGTCAAAGACCTGTTCCCGTGTATCCGCGGGAATTACATCGGTCAGCTCTGCTAAGGCCCCCTTTTCATAGAGGGTGTACATGGTCTCGGCAGAGACAACAAACATGTCCGGAGCGTCCCCGGCCACGATGCGGTTTATCAGGTTGGTGGTGTATGCGTCCAGGTCATCGCTCCCGCTGGTTTCAAAGCTGGAAATTTCGATATTTACACCCGGATTCCTTGTGGAAAAGAGGGTTGCTGCCGACGGTATGATCGAATATCCCTGGGTGGCGGACACCAGTGTCAGGGTTCTGTTTTCCGCAGGCGGAGTGGGGGAGAGTACAAAGATATTCTGCCTGTCGTTCAGAGGGTCCATAATCACCAGGTCGCCGTTTTCACGGACTGTCATAATTTTTGGGGACACTTCATTGGAGCTGAGCAGGTTGGCTTTGCAGTCAAATATTTTTTCCCGCTCTCCGGACAGGATATTCCATTTTACAATATTGCAGGTGTCCGAAAAATAATACAGATTGCCGGCGGTGTCCATGCAGCCGCCGCACTTCAGGGCAAAATATTTGGACTCTCCCAGGGAGCGCATTTCTTTGGTATCATGGTCATAGATCCAGTAGGTGCTGGTTCTGTCATCCATATCTGATAGGACGAACATGGGGAATCCCTCCGGGGTTTTACACAGATAGGTCGGGGGAAGGTCCCCTGTGCTCTTCATGTGGCACAGTAGTTCTCCGTTTTCGCCCAGCACCAGCAGGTTTTCATTCCAGAGCAGATAGCAGCAGCCGTCCCGGTCACACAGGATACGACCCTGACGCAAAGAATAATCTCTTGACCTCAGTTCATTTTCGATGCCCAGTGAGGACAGGATGGGAAGTAGATCCAGGTTTTTCTGTACACCATTCTCCATATGATAGAAGAGCAGAGAGGCATAGGGAATGGGCATTTCATCCTCCCCGGATTTGCGGAGGAGGAAGACGGCCTGCCGGTCGTCTGCCATATCCATGTCCCAGGGGGATGCACCTTCTTCAAGACCATATTCACCCAGGTTAAGTTCTATGGGAACGCTCTGGCCGGTCTGCGCGTCATAGCAATACATATAGTCCGTAACCTGCAGGTTATTGTCCTCCACACTGCCCGATTGGTATCGATAACTGGTATAGATCATTCCGTCTATCGTTCCGGTATTCGTATCATATAGTTCATCATATTCAGAACCATAGGGCGTGATCCAGTCGTCATTATATTCCGTCAGATACCACTGAGTGCCGTCCTCTGTTCTCTGGGAGGCAGTCATCTGGTAGGTACTCCAGTCTATGTCTATTTTGGGAACAGGCTCTCTGGAGCCGGTGACCTCCCCGGCGGTATTTTCCTCCCCGGTGCCGCAGCTCGTCAGAAGGATGGAGGCGGCCAGCAGGAGACTAGAGAATATGCCATATGTCTTGTTCGGTTTTCTCTTATTCATCATATATACCCCTCCTTTCATGAGCCAGTCTCATTCAGATACAGCTGAACCCGGCTCTGGATAATGCCTATAACTGTGTCCATATCCTTGTCTCCGGCGAAATAGGGTTCTACCTCATCCAGCACAATGGAGGCCACCCGCGCGTCCTCGATGGGAGAGAGAATGCAGCTGTCCATAAATGCGATATATTCCTCCACATAGGCGGTGCCGTCAGGCTTGGTGGACAATATCTGATAGATTCCCTCACCCATACTGAACTGCGCTCTGGAATCCCATTCGGGAATAAACACACGACTGCGCAGCACATCCCGGCGTAGGCAGTTCTCAGGATATTTGCGCTCTATTTCTTCCCCGTACAGAGTGGGGAGGAATTCCAGAATCAGATCCATGTTCTCCGAATTTTTGTTGACCACCAGGAAATCATAGGCAGTCACAAGGTTGCCGCTCTCTCTCTCGGTGGGAACACCCACGCAGTAATACTCTTCGGGAAACAGAGCCATCTGCTCGTTAAAGCTGTAAAAATTTCCCATGCCTCTGGTACAGGGATAGGCCAGATATTCCCCTTCCATGACGGCATTGACAGAGACGGAGTCTTCAAAACTATATTCCGCCTCCGGATTGGGAGTATTTTTACAGTATTCCAAAAGCTTGCGGAAGGTCTCGCTGTCAAAATGGCAGACACCGTTCTCTCTGTCCAAAAGGGAGGAGTTGATATCCTGCAGCGCAAGACAGTACAGCAGCGACGATGGGGATGGATCGTAACCCATCGGCATGGGAATGAGCCCCTTCAGAGTGTCCTTGGGCGCATTCTCAGCCAGCGTCAGAATATCCTCCAGGCTCCATGTATCCTGGGCCCAGACGTCCCTTGAGACCAACATGGTCTGGGCTCCTATGCTGGTGGTAAGCCCGGTCAGCTTTCCGTCTATGGTTCCCGCCTGCCATACACAGTTAAATACCTGTTCCCGCAGTTCGGTGGGAATCGCGTCGCTCAGATCCGCCAACACTCCTTTTTCATAGAGGATCTGCATGGTCTCGGCGGGGACGATCATCATATCCGGAGCATCTCCAGCCACGATCTGGTTCATCAGATTGTCAATGTTCATATTTTCGGAAAAGTCAATAGAGACTCCCGGATTTCTCATGGAGAACAGCGCGGCGGCAGTCTGCTCCAGCTGATGGCTCCCGTAACCCGTCTTCACCAGAGTGACGACCCTTTCCGGCTCGGGGGGAGTGGAAGACAGCACATAGATACATTTGTTTTCGGTCACGGGGTCCAAAATCACCAGATCGCCGTCCTCCCGGATCGTCATATTTTTTTCGGCACTCAAATTGGAGCAGATACTGTTAGCCTCACAGTCAAATATCTTCTCCAGTGTTCCAGTCTGAGTGTTCCACCTGACCACATTTTTCTCCGCAAAATAGAACAGATCTCCATAAGTATTCACGCAGCCATAGGGCTGGGACTTGTAGTCGGATTCACCTAAGGAACGCATTTCCCCGGCGTCATGGTCATAGACCCAGTAGGAATTGGAGCGGCTGCGCAGGTCTGAACAGACAAAAAGGGGAAGCCCCTCCGGCGTCTTGCACAGATAGGACAGGGACGCATTGCCGGACATATTACTGTCCGCGGCAAGGAGCAGTTCTCCCGCAGCGCTGATCACAAGGATCTTGCTGGGAAGAACGATATAGCAGCAGCCGTCCGAGTCGCACAGCACATTTTCCTCAGAAAGGAATTTTATGCGGTTCGCCATCCCCGCCTCGGTCAGGGCGGGCAGCAGATCCAGAGATTTCTGCAGGCCATCCTCCATGTGGTAGAGGACCAGAGAGCAGAGGGATCTGGGAGTCCCGATGTCCTCCGAACTGCAGAAGTAAAGGGCTACCAGTTTATCACCCACCACATCCGCCTTAACCAGATTGGCCATTGTGGGTAGTCCCCATTCTTCATAGACAGCAGAATCGATACTGGTGTGAAAGGTTTCTCCGGTCCCTGCATCAAAATAGTCCAGGCAATGCCATAAGTCACGGACAATGCCGTCCTCAAAATTGGCTGCATATTGGGTGCAGGCGAGGATCTCCCCCTGAGGGCCATTGTAAAAGAAGGGAAATTTCATGTCATATGTCTCCGGATATATGATCCAGTCGTCATAGAATTCACGCAGCCGCCACTGGGTCCCGTTGCTTGTCTCCTGGGCCTCGGTCAGCTGCGGCTCGCTCCAGTTCACAGTCTCCCGGGGCGGTTCCTGGGTGATTTGCTCCTGCGCTGTCTCCTGGCTTGTCTCCTGATTTTCAACGCCGCAGCCTGCCAGCAGAATCATTGCGGCAAGCAGCAGACAGAAGGTATTGTACAATTTTTTCCTGTATAATCTCAACATGTGTTTTCCTTTCTCAGGGGAATATCCCCTGTATCAATTATAAGGGCCGTGCCCGGAATGGTCAATACTGGGCTATAACAGACTTTATTCAGAAGTTTCATCCAGATAAATCTGAACCCGGCTCTGGATAATGTCGATGACCTTGTCCATATTCTTATCCTCTGAAAAATATGCGGGAATCTCCTCCAGCACAACGGATGCGATGGTGTTGTCCCCGGCGGGCATGAGGACACAGCTGTCCATAAACGCGATATATTCCTCCACATAGGAGGTGCCGTCGGGTTTACACTCCAGCTGCAGGTAGACCCCTTCACCCTGACGGAACTGTGCCTTGGGATTCCACTCGCTGGCGTCGATCACGCGGTTTCGCAGCACGTCCCGGCGCAGGCAGTTGTCGGGATACAGCCGTTCCAGCTCGTCCCCATACAGCGTGGGCAGGAATTCCCGGATCAGGTCCATGTTCTCCGTGTCCTTGCTGACCACCAGGAAATTTGTAGCGTATACCTGATTGCCGCATTCGCCGTGGGTGGGAATTCCCACCCAGTGGAAACCTTCCCCCAAAAGGGCCATCTGAAAGCTGAAATCATGGAAATCATATATATCGCAGGCATATGCCAGATACTCCCCATTTTGTACGGACCGGGCAGGGGCGGGATTCTGGGAATCGGGGTTTGGCAGGGGGACAGGGGTATTTTTGCAGTACTCCAAAAGTCTGCGAAATACCGGGCTGTCAAAATGGCAGACGCCGTTTTCCCAGTCCACAAGGGGGGAATCAATGTTTTTGAGGGCAAGCCACTGCACTATGTCCGTGGGCTGGGGATTGAATCCCTTCAAGGGGATCAGTCCCTCGAGTGTATCGTCCTGCGCGTCCCCGGCCAGAGCCAGGATATCCTCCAGCGTCCAGGTATCACGGGGCCAGAGCTCATCCGAGACCATTATGCTGGAGCAGCTCAAATCGGTGGTGAGTCCAATCAGCTTTCCATCTATGGTTCCCGCATTCCACACGCAGTCGAATACCTGTTCCCTCACTTGGCCTGGAATCATGCCGGTCAGGTCGGCCAGCGCCCCTTTTTCATAGAGGATGCGCATGGTTTCTTCGGAGACGATGCACATGTCAGGCGCGTCTCCCGCCACGATGCGATTTATCAGATTGGTGGTATATGCATCGTGATCTGACTGGGTGACAGGCCCGGATAAATCAGTGTCAACGCCGGAAAATTCAATATGGACGCCCGGGTTTTTCATGGAAAAGAGGGCGGCGGCAGTTTGTTCCACCTGCGTTCCGGAGCAGGCGGACACCACCGTGAGCGTCCGCTCGCTCTCAGGCGCGGTGGGAGACAGCACATAGATATTTTGGTTTTCCGTGATGGAATCCATAATCACCAGGTCGCCGTTTTCCCGTATGCATGTCACTTTGAGGGCGGTGGTGTTGGAACAAATGTGGTTGGCGCTGCAGTCAAAAATTGTTTCCCTGTCTCCCGACCGGGTGTTCCATCTGACAATCTTGTCATTGGAGAAATAGTACAGGTTTCCGTCGGTATCCATGCAGCCGTACTTCAGCGCCATGTATTTGGTCTCGCCCAGAGAACGCATTTCTCCCGCACTGCGGTCATAGCTCCAGTAGGTGTTGACGCGGTTTTCCATGTCTGTACGGACGAAAAGAGGATAACCCTCCGGCGTCCTGCACAGAAAGGACAGAGTGACATCTCCGGTTTGTTCCATATTACAGAGCAACTCACCGGCGCCAGAGGCCACGATCAGCCTGTTCTCCCACAGAAGGTAGCAGCATCCGTCCGGGTCACACAGAATGCTTTTGACGGTAGGGTCAAAGGAATACCCTGTGTGCTCCGTTATCCCTGCGACGGCCAGAGCGGGCAGCAGATCCACGGTTTTTTGTACTCCCTCCTCCATATGGTAAAAGACCAGGGAGCAGCAGGAGAGCGGCGTCCCTGATTCTCCAAAGCTGCAAAGCAGAAAGACCGCCGTCTGTTCGTCCGCCATAGTCATGTCAACGGGTATGCCGTTTCCCGGCAGTTCCCCCCATCCGGCAGTGCCTGGCTCCGTGCGGAAACTCTGCCCGCTCCGGGCGTCAAAAACATTCATATAGCCGCTCTCATAGCTGCCGTTTTCCGCATTGTCACAGGTATAGCGGTAAATATTCCCACCCGGTAATCCGTCATACATGGGAAGACTGTCATACTCCCGGTCCGAGGGTGTGATCCATTCGTCGTGGTATTCTTTCAGATACCACTGGGCTGCAGTTTCCACATTCTGGGTCGGAGCGATCTGGTATGCGCTCCAGTCCATGGTCTGTTGTGCCAAGGGTTCTTCCGGGGCGGATTCTTTTGAGGCGGATTCTTCTAAGGCGGCTCTGCCAGCGCAGCCCGCCAGGCATACGGTGACGGCCAGCAGGAGGCTGAGCAGAATGTGTTTTTTTATGTGGTGTGGTTTCCGTTTCATATTGAATTTACCCTTTCCTATGTCTATCTATTTCTATATTTTCATTATAAGTTGGGAAAGAGGGCATGACAAGGCAGGAAAGTTTAAGATTTGTTTAAGACTCATGACAGCTCCTGACACTTGACACAAACAGAGGAACATGATAGGTTTTAGGTGTTGGAGAATACTTTTAAGGGGAAAGATCAGGATGCGGAGGAGGGGCAGATATGTATAATTTTCCGGAGAACCTCTTTACTGAGGTACGGATTGAGACAAGCGATTATGTGAATTATTACACCGCCAACGACGAGGTGGAGGTCAATAACCAGTCACAGATTGTGGGTGCTCTGATCCGGGTCTTTGACGGCGACATGTGGTATTCCAGTACGACCAACGAACTGGGACAGATTCAGGCGGAGATTGACAACCTGGCTTCCCTGGCAAAGAAGAACGAAAATATCTATGACCATCCGGTGGTCAAAAACTTTGGCAGCCACAGTGCCTGCGTCCTGAAATATGACGGAGAGGACGATGTGCGGAAGATCACGCCCCAGCAGAGGGAGGAACTGGTGGACCATTATCTCTCGGTCTGTGTGGACAAGTCCATAGAGGAGATGAAAAGCTATGGAGGAAGCTATTACAGCACCCACACGGTAAAGGAGTACTATTCCAGCAAGGGGGCGGCGATCCGGCAGGATATGCAGCGATGCAGCGTGTGGGTGGGCGTTGCCTTCGTGGTGCAGGGAGTAACCACCTGGGCCGGGAAGAATTTTCAGGGCTTGTCCTTTGAAAAGCTGCTGGGCCGGGAGCAGGAGATATTAAAGGAGAGGGACCGGTATCTGGACTATGCCAGGAACGCTGTAGATATCCAGCCGGGAGATTACACCTGTGTGCTGTCGCCCTTCGCCACAGCCCTGTTTACCCATGAGAGCTTTGGCCATAAGAGCGAGTCCGACTATATGCTGAATGACAAAACCCTGCAGGAGGAGTGGGTGCTGGGCAAGAAGGTGGGAAGTGAAAAGGTTTCCATCTGTGACAATGGCAATATGGAAAACAACGGCTATACACCCTATGACGACGAGGGCAACGAGGCCAGGGAGACCTGGCTGATCCGGGAGGGTGTGCTCACCGGCAGGCTTCACGACAGCATGTCCGCATCCATATTAGAAGAGGAAGTCACGGGGAATTCCCGGGCAGCCGGATATAACTGCATTCCCATGGTGAGGATGACCAACACTTATATGGCGGCGGAAAATGATTCGCCGGAGGCGATCCTCCGGGAAGTGCAGGACGGTATCTACATCTATAGTATAGATTATGGTACTGGGTCCTCCACCTTTACCCTGAAGCCCGAGCTGTGCTATCGGATTCGGGACGGCAGGATCTGCGAGCCGGTGAGAGTCAATGTGATCACGGGAAGCGTATTTCAGACTTTGTTTGACATTGATGCAGTTGGAGGCGACCTGGAAATATTTGACACTTTTTACTGCGGCAAAAATGGTCAGACGCTGCAGGTATCCGCCGGAGGCCCTACCATCAGGGTTAAAAAGCTCACGGTCAATTAGCAATAATTTCTCATATTGCCACATTTTAGTCAGGAGAATTCATATGCGGGAAAAATACACATTTAGGGCCATTACATCCTCTGTGGGTATAAGGGAGAACAGGATTGATTCTTTCGACAAACAGAATCAGCTGTTTTCATCTTTCCGGGTGCAGGAGGACGGTTATCTGGGTATCCATTACCAGGCGGGGGAAATAGAGGAAGAAGAGGGATATGCAAAAGCCAGGCGGAATCTGGCGTTAAAAAGGCCCTATCCCTATACGCTGGAAACCGGCAGACGAAGCCGGGATAAGACAGAGCGGGTGCTCACGGACCGGCAGATGATGGATATCGCCGGGGAGGCGCTGGAGTATGTGCGTTCCCGGCACCCGGACTTTACACTAAATGGCGGTTTTGTGCAGGGTATCTTATATTCGGGGCAGGAGAATGACCTGGGGCTGGATTATTCCAACAGGGACTGTACCGCGGATTTTAGCATTTCTTTCAAGCACAGGGACAGCCGGGAACTCAGTGACGGCGGGTTTTACATAGGACAGAGGGATTTTGATCCGCAGAAGCTCTATGCCATGGCAGACAATTATCTGTCGGGTTATGGAGTCCGAAGAGAGCTGCCGGAGGAGATCATTGTCCAAATGCAGTATTATTCTCTGCTGGGTCAGCTGACGGGAAGCCTGAATGCGGAGAGCATGTGTCTGGGTACCTCCCTGTTGTCCGGCAGGATCGGGGAAAAGGTGTTTGCCAACGGGTTCAGCTTGGTCCATGACGTGTCGGATGAAGAGTGCTGGAATGCCCCCTTCTTTGACGGAGAGGGAGTCACTCAGGAGGGGGACCGGCTGACCTATATAGAAAACGGTGTGATACTGCGGGGTTATGCGGACAAAAGGATCGCCGCCAAATACGGAGTGGAGCACACCGGCAGCGCCTGGAGGGTTTATGGCGACATTCCGAACAACGGCAATGTAGACTTTCGGATTCAGCGCAGTGACAGGACGATCCGGGAGCTTTTAGACGGCAGACTGTCCGTCGTTCCCGTCCGGTACAGCGGCGGCGGATTCAACGAAAAAGGAGAGTGGGTTATGCCGGTGCAGATGGCCTATCTCTGCGACGGAGAGAGGTTTCTGGGCAGACTGCCGGGGTTTACGCTGGTGAGCAGTATGTTTGACATGTTCGGAAAGGATTTCATCGGCGTGGGCAGTGACAACCCGGTGTTTAATGATAAGAGCATTCTGGTGCGGATGGATTTGGGCAGGAGCTGAGGCATAATTTGCGGGGCAGACAGGACATGGCGTTGCGGCCATAACCTGTCTGCTTTCTTTTTCTTTATTTCTTTCTTAAGAAATTCTTTGGATTTCCATGTCAGAAAACTTCAGAAGCTGGACATATACTATCCTTAGAAAACAGATAAGCAAGCCGTTGCGGAATTGGAGATCAAAAGTATGAGAAAGAAATGTCTGACCATAGCGTTTGGTATAGGAATCGTTCTTGCGGCATTGGCTCTGTGGCTGTTGACCCGTCCTAAGATATTGGCCAATATCAACCACTCTTTTTCTTCCTCGGAGCCGGTGACAAATACCTCTACGGTTTCCTTTTTTGCAGAGGAGGGGGACAGAATCAGGTTTTATTTTGCCTCTGATATTGAGCAGGGAAATCTGGACATCATATTATATGACTCGGAGGGAAATCTGGTAGAGGAACTGGATCAGGCAAAGGAGCTGGTCACTTATCTGACCATCCACTACGATGACACTTATACCCTGGCAGCGGAATACAAAAATTTTGCTGGAAGTTTCAAGACAGAAGTCTGTGCGGTGGAATAAGCGGTGTCCTGCAAAAAATACGAGGGAAAATGCGAAACTCTAAATGGGAGGTAGACGAAATGGACTATGCAGCAATTATGGATGTGTTTACGAGGTATGGCGCAATCGCCATCTTTGTGCTGGTGTTTTTGGAGTATATGAACCTGCCGGGGTTTCCGGCGGGAATCATCATGCCGCTGGCGGGAATCATGGCGGCGGGCGGCAATATTTCGTTTCCCATGGTGATGGTTATCACGGTGGCGGCGGGGCTTTTGGGCAGCTTGATCCTGTATGCGCTGGGATTCACAGGCGGACGGTTCTTTCTGGAAAAATATATGAAGAAATTTCCGAAGCAGAGGCCGACGATAGAAAAGTATCTGGCATGGGTGCAGAAAAAGGGCGGCATGGGCCTGATCGCCGCCAAGCTGATTCCCATGATCCGCACGTTGGTATCCATCCCGGCGGGAGTATTCCGGATGCGGCTGGATCAATATGTGATCTGCTCCACAATAGGGATTTTCATATGGAATTTGTTCTTTGTGGGCGCTGGATATTTCTGCGGGGAGCAGGTGCTGGGCTGGTTGGCCTGATAGATGCGCCATTTCCAAAGCGGACAGTTATATGATGCAGAAAAGAGGAGCAGGTAAAAATGAAAATAGCGATGATGACCAACAATTACAAACCCTATATCGGAGGAGTGCCCATCTCCATTGAACGTCTGACAAATGCCCTGCGCCAGCAGGGACACAGGGTGGTGGTGTTTGCCCCAAAGTACAAGCATCTGGGGAGCGGGCAGGAGCAGGAAGAGGATGTGGTGCGTTACAGTACCCTGAGCCAACACTTTTACAGCGACACGGTGCTGCCCAATCCTCTGGACCCGGTGCTGGAGGAAACCTTTGCCCGGGAGGATTTTGATGTGATCCATGTGCATCATCCGGTGCTGATCGGAAAAGTGGCAGCATATCTGTCACGCAAGTACAACATTCCGCTGGTATACACCTATCACACCCAGTATGAGCAGTACCTTGACTATGCGGGCCCCATTCACTGGCTGAGTCGTGGAGCGGAGAAGAATAATCTGCTGGGCAGGATTCGATGCCGGGGCAGCCGTGCCATCAAGCAGGAGCTGGCTCCCTGGTATCTCAGCGGATTCATGCGGCGCTGCCACACCGTCATCGCCCCCACGGAGGGCATGAAGAGGGCTTTTAATCAGCAATATGGATATACTTACAACTGCCAGGCGGATGTGGCGGTGCTGCCCACAGGACTGGATCAGGAGAGTTATCAGGCCGACTATGGAGCCGTCCGGGAGATCCGGCAACGTTACGGCAACGGAGAGATGCCCCTGATGGTCACGGTATCCCGCCTGGGACATGAGAAAAACGTGCCCTTTTTGCTGCGGTGTATGGCTCGGCTGAAACAGTACCTGCCGGACTTTCGGCTGATGGTCATCGGGGACGGCCCCCAGAGAGAAGAGTATATGGATCTGTGTGACCAGTTGGATATCCGTCAGCAGATCTGTTTTCTGGGAAGTCTGCCCAACCGGGAGATTGCGGCTCATATGGCAGCTGCGGACTGTTTTGTCTTCGCCTCCAAGACGGAGACCCAGGGGATTGTGATTCTGGAGGCCATGGCGGCAAAGACCCCGGTGGTGGCCCTTCGGGCCTCGGGGGTGGAGGATCTGGTGGAGGACGGCGTCGGCGGCTATCTGTGTTCGGAGGAGGAAGACGCCTTTACGGAGCAGCTGCTGCGGGTGCTGCAGAGCGAGCCTCTGCGGGACCGTCTGCGGATCGGCGCTTTCAAAGCAGCGCTTCAGTATCGGGAAGATACAGTTGCAGAAAAGGCCGTCAGGATATATACTGATACCTGTAGGCAGTATGCGATAGCACAGGCCAGCGCCCAGGTGAGGATATTTGAGGATCTGCGGCAACGGCTGCGTCTGCTCTATGCGCGAGATTAGTACTGTCTGCAAAAGAACAATGAGGGAGAGTAGGGAAAATGAATCAGCATGATTACAGCATTCTGGTGGTGGAGGATGACAAGGAGATACGGCAGGGAATCGAGATCTATCTGCGCAATCAGGGATATCAGGTCTATCAGGCGGCTAACGGCAAGGAGGGACTGGAGATTATCCGAAGCAGGGAACTGCATCTGGTGATTCTGGATGTGATGATGCCGGTGATGGATGGGATCACCATGCTGATGAAGGCCAGGGATCTGGGATATGAATTTCCGGTGCTGATGCTTTCAGCCAAGTCCGAGGAGGTAGACAAGATCATGGGGCTGAACATGGGGGCGGACGATTACATCTCCAAGCCCTTTACCCCGCTGGAGCTGCTGGCCAGAGTGAATTCCCACCTGCGGCGCTACAGCAAATACATGAGCGCTGTCAGCGGCGGGACGACCAGGGAACATATCTATACTCTGGGCGGGCTGGAGCTGAACGAGGACAGCGTGGAGCTGACGGTGGATGGAGAGCCGGTCAAGCTGACTCCCATGGAATTCAAGATCGTGCAGCTTCTGATGAAGAATCCGGGCAGAGTTTTTTCCGCTGATGAGATATATGAGCGGGTCTGGAATGAGAAGGCGGTGAACACGGATACCATCATGGTGCATGTGCGGAATATCCGGGAAAAGATCGAGATAGACCCCAAGAACCCCAAATATCTGAAAGTAGTATGGGGCGTGGGCTATAAGATGGAGAAGCAGTAGCTTTGCTGATAATAAGCAGAAATGAGGGAATATGAAGAAGAAGCAGAGAGCGGAGGACATGTTGACAGAGTCCATGCAGCAGACTGCATCTGTACAAAAAAAGAAAAAATGGCAGAACATATGGTGGCTGGGAGTGGTGTTGTCCCTGGTCGGCACATTTATCATGCTGACGCGCTATGGAAATATCAACGTTGGTCGCTGGACGGAACCATCGGTGACGGACATATGCAGCATAGGAGTATGTTCCCGCTACAATTATGTGTTGTATCGCGACCTTTATAATGCGGTAAATGGGGGATATTTCACTTTTACCAATCTGTATGGTGAATCCGGCGAAGAGGGGTGGGAGCTTACTCTCAGCGAGGAGATGATAAGTACGGGCAGAGCCATTCTGGGCGATGACGATGCGGACATCGAGACGATACGGTTGCTCTGGGAAAAGGTGACGCAATATACCCTGACCAATATATATAACGATCTTGAGGCGCGGCTGAACGGCCTAAGCGAAAGTATGCCTCGGGATATGGAGGTCTTTGACTACTGGATGCAGGATCAGAGTACCGGTACCATTGTGACCAACACCATGCAGACAGAAAAAGGGCAGGACTTCTCGGTGGAGGAATATGCAGTCTGGTTCCAGATGAGTTATGACGCCGTGGGAAACCCTTCAGTGAAGGCTGCAATGGACATGGATGTCAACAAGCTGACCAAGACCCTCTACGACAATGCCCGTAAGGGGTTGTATGACAGCTATATAGGGAAATCCAATATATTGGATTATGCTGCGGGGCTGGCGGTTTACGAGTACTATGGCGCCTATGTGGATGATATATTGGCGGATGACTCTATGTTTGTCAGTCAGCTGGAACAATTGGCCCGTAACTATGGCGGCCCCAGAAACTGTACGGTATACTATGGCATCAAGCGCAGCCAGTGGGAAACGCTGGTGAGCAACTACCGCGGCGAAAATGATTTTATGAATATTTACCGGGAGTACGAGTACAACGGTTTGGGCAGGATATTTATCTTTATCGCAGCGGCACTTTGGGGATGGGGCTTTTTCTATGGCAATCCCCGCAGGGAGGACAAAAAGCAGTTAAGGCATTTCTACCGTGCCCCGGCGGAGGCAGTATTGTTGGGACCATTGCTGTATCCGGCAATTTCTGAGCAGATAATAGTGTGGGCAACCAGGCTGTATCGGTCCAGCAATCCCAACTATTATCGTCATACCAACTATTGGTGGACCTGGGGAGATATACTGTCTTACGGGGGGAATCTGGCGCTGGTGGCCATCCTGTTTTTTGCCGCCTGGTATCTGGGCTGCTGTCTGGGTGAGGTGCGCATGCTGGGCATTCGGGGATATCTGCGCAAGCGCAGTGCCTGGAACTGGTGTAAGGAGCGGATACGGCGGTACTACCAGACACTGGTGAACCTGGACATTACCAAGGATTCCCGCAGGCAGATAATAAAGCTGCTGATTATCAATGGAATCGTGGTGCTGCTACTCTGTACCATGTGGGTGGCGGGGGTGTTTGGCGTGATCGTGTACTCACTGCTGCTGTATTTTATAATAAAAAGATATATCAGTGACCTGCAGAAAAAGTACAGCATCCTGCTGCGAGCCACCAACGAGATTGCGGACGGCAATCTGGACGTAAGGATAACGGAGCATCTGGGTGTGTTTGAACCCTTCAAGCCCCAGATCTACCGAATTGAAGAGGGCTTTCAGAAGGCGGTGGCGGAGGAGGTGAAGAGCCAGCGTATGAAGACGGAACTAATTACCAATGTATCTCATGATTTAAAGACCCCGCTGACGGCGATTATCACTTATGTGAATCTGCTGAAGGAGGAAAATGTCACCGAGGAGCAGAGAACTCAGTATCTGCAGATATTGGAGCAGAAGTCACTGAGGCTGAAAGCGCTGATTGAGGATCTGTTCGAGGTAAGCAAGGCTAACAGCAAGAATGTGACTTTGAACCTGGTGGATGTGGATATCGTGAATCTGCTGAGGCAGGTGGAATTTGAGCAGGAGGACCGGCTGGAGGAGAGAAATCTGACGGTGCGGCTGCGGCTGCCGGAGGAGAAGGTCATTGTGCGGTTGGACAGCCAGAAAGCATACCGGATCTACGAGAATCTGTTTGGAAATATTATAAAATACGCCATGGAGGGCACCCGGATCTATGTGGATCTGGAGCAGTCCGAGGGCGAGGTGACCGTGCGGCTGAAGAATATCACGGAGCAGGAGATCACGGTCAGCGGCGAAGAACTGACAGAGCGTTTTGTCAGGGGGGACGCTTCCCGCAATACGGAGGGAAGCGGCCTGGGTCTGGCCATCGTCCGCAGTTTTACGGAGCTGATGGGCGGCCGATTCTCCGTGACAGTGGATGGAGATCTGTTCACCGCAAGCACCACCTGGGTGCGGGAGCAGGGGCAGTCCCCCTTCTAAATGTTGATTGAACACATGTCGCCGACCTGGTTTAGGAATGCGCTCATGGCAGTGGATGGCCTGGCAGATCGGGGATAGGCAAAGCCAATACGGCGCGAGGGGATAGGCTCTCTGATGGAACATTCCACCAGAGAGCCCTTTTTTAGTTCATCCTGGACAAATTCACCGATGACGCAGGCAATTCCCAGGCCGATGCGGGCGAAATCGATGAGCAGGTCCATGGTGGTGACCTCGATCTGATGCTCCATAGTGACGTTCTGCAGCAGCATGTGCTTATCCATGTATTGGCGGGTCACATTGTTTTTATCCAGCAGCAGAAAAGTGCCCTGGGACAGCAGATCCTCGCCGCCCGTCTGGCTTTGCAGCTTACTTAGGTATTCCGGAGAACAGACAAAGATGTCATGGATTTCCCGGATGGGGAGAAAGTTAAGGTGGCTGCTCTCCAGGCGGTCGCTCTCACCCACCAGCCCAAGCTCCAGTGTCCCGTTTCCCAAGGCGGCTATGGTCTCGTGGGTAGACTGGCAGGACAGGGATACCTTGACGTAGGGGTTGGCGGCAATATAGTCCTGCAGATAGGGGAGCAGCGCATATTTGCAAAGGGTGGCGCTGACTCCGATGGAGAGGCTGCCCGCGCCCAGCAGGTCATTGCGGCTGATCATTTCCTCCCCCTGGCGGATGGCCTGGAAAGCGGTCTCCAGCTGCCTGTAGAGGAGTTTGCCATTCTCCGTCAGAGTGACGCCCCGGGAACTGCGGGTAAGCAGCGGGGAGGCAAAGGCTTCCTCCAGTCGGGAGATGGATTTGCTCACGGCGGGCTGGCTGATATACAGCTTTTTGGCGGCGGCGGAAATATTGCCGCACTGGGCCACGGTGTAGAAAATATGGTATAGGTTTAGCTGGTTCATGGCGGATACCTCCCTATGGCTTTGGATATTATTTTACTCATTATATCATAACGCACAGCTATGACAAGTGTAAATATCATATCATTTGGGAATAACGGAACCGGATATGCGGCAATTCCTTGACGTGGGGACAGCATTGTGTGTACAATATATTTGACAGAATTTCTATGAGATGCGGTGCATGTCGGTGTGCAGGATGTTCGGGAGGATTGTGAAAAAGTATGGGAAAGAGACGTTTTGCTCTGTTTTTTATGATGATTGTGTTTTTGCTTACGGCCTGCGGCGGACCGGGGGATGAGGACATGGAGGCGCAGGAGAGTGTATCCGTGCAGGAGGAGACGGGGACGCAGGAGGCTTTGGACGGACAGGAGAGCGATGAGTCTGAAGAGGCGCAGCAGAGACCGGGATATGACTGGCGCACGGAGGACTGGAAACTTGATGAAAAAGGGGATTGGGGGCACGAGCTGTATGCCGCCGAGTACATCTATGGACTTGCAAGCGATCCTGAGGAGGAATATGTGGATCGATCCAGTATCCACTGCATTCTGGGGAACCGGATATACTCCATAGATGAATACAGTATCTCGGAGGAAGAGGATGCCGGTCACTTCTATTATCTGAACTGCTATGACAGTCTTACCGGGGAGATATGGCACCGCTCTCTGGAACTGCCAAGTCCGCCTGAACTGGAGCAATATGGGGACTGTAATGTGTACTACGATACTTTCGATGTACAGAGTGAGCAGGAACTGGTTATTTTTTTGCATGTGAGGGCGAAGGAAGAGGGGCAGGATACGCTGGCCTATCTGGCAGTGCATATGTCCATGGAGGGGGAATTACTCTCTGTGCTGGACTTATACCCTGCCTTGGTAGCAGGTGGCGCGCAGGACTGCACCTGCGGGAGTTATTGGCATTCTCCCGGTGATGTCTATGTGGATCGAGAGGGGTTTTACTATATGATACCTGTCAGGTGGGAGGAGAGGGAATACGGGCTGTCCGGGCATTTTGTGGAGGATATCTGTGTGCTGGACCCCTCTGGCAAATCGGTTGGAACCATGAAACCAAGGGCAGGCCACAGTCCCACATTTGCCATGAAGACGCCGGATGGGCAACCGGTCTTCACCTGGCTGACAGGGCGGGGAATAAATTCCAGCGCGCTGATGTACTATGACAAGACGGCGCAGGAGCCCAAACAGTTGTTGTATTTTATGGAGTCCAAATGGGACACCTCGTGGGTCGCCATGCTGCGGGAGGACGGCTATCTGTATTTTATGGACGGGAGCGGCCGGTTAAACCGCTGTGACCTGTATACGGGGAAGAGAGAATACTGTCTGGCCTATGGAAAGCTGGGGTTGGGGGACATGCCCGGCCATGTCAGTATGGTTCAGGGCCCGGACGGGGAGCCGATATTTCTGGATACCCTGGAGGGGGATGTGATCTGCCTTCTGGGCACCGAGGCGCCGGTGACAGATCCCATTCATCTGGTGAGTCTGACGGAGAATTGTTCTTTTCTGGAAAGACAGGCGCAGCGTTTTTCCAAGACTCATATGGAACATCCCATTGAGGTGGAAAAGCCCACCGGGGACGCAGAGGATTTCCGCACCCGGAAGATGGCGGAACTGGTGTCGGGAAAGGGGGCGGATATCTACTATGTATCCGCCGCGGACATGCGGATTCTGTATGAAAACAGGGTTTTGGCCGATATGACCGGCATGCTGCCCGCAGAGCTGGAGGCGGCGGTCTACCCCGGCGTGCTGGACGGTGGAATATTGAACGGACAGAGAGTGGGACTTGCCCCGGAGGCAGGAGCTGTCACGATGCTGGTGTCCGGGAAATATTGGGACGGCGATGGTTGGAACCTGGAGGAACTGCTGGATATGACGGACGCCCATCCGGAGTTGACCTATCCCATTATCTGGGGACAGCGGTATCTGGACGGCTATAGTCTGCTGCGGATGTTACTTTTTCAGGACCTGGACGCCACTCCCTTTGTAGATTTGAAGAGCGGCAGCTGTGATTTTGAAAATCCTCTGTTTATCAGAGTGCTGGAGTTGACAAAACGCTACCATGACCGGCCTATTTCGATCAGCAAAGAGGAAAATATGTCTCAGGAGCTGTTGGAGACGGGAAATTATGCCGCCGTGATTCTGACGCCCCGGAATTTTCCCGACTTCAATCAGATCATGTCAATGGTGACGGCGGACTGCTATCAGGTGGGATTTCCAACGGACGAGGGGACGGGATGCTACTGGCAGACCGATTATTATCTGGTGGTGAACCGAAACGCCGCAAATCAAGATTTGGTATATGCCTATCTGGCATATCTGCTGGAGGAAAAGAGCCAGAACAGCACCCTGCTCCCAGTGCGCCGGGATCTGCTGGAGCAGCATATTGTGTTCGATGACACGGGTATAAACAGTCCGCCGACATACTCTGACAATATTGGCGGATATTATCTGTTGGAAACAGGGACGGATGGCGGCGTCTGGCAGGAGGAGTATGAGGAAATGCAGTCCCGGAGTGTGCTGGTGACAAAGAATACGGAGCCTATCCAGCAGATTATTATTGAGGAAGTGGAGAATTACTTTGCGGGCATTCGGGATGCGGAGGCTGTGGCGGGCCTGATTCAGAACAGAGTGCAGCTGTATCTGAAGGAACAGGGTACAGCAGAGGAAAACGGACCGGGAAAGGGTGGGCGGACAGGAGCAAGGCACTTTGCCGGGTAAGTATCCATTCAACTGTCGTTTGATTGAAGTAGAATTCAGCTCGATTGATAATTGCAAAAAGAGGATTTATACTTGTTTTATCAGCTGATACAGTAAAATGCAGTCAAATGACAGTTGTATGGAGGGAATATAATGGATATCGGAAAACAGATTAAGTCTTTGCGTCTTGCAAAGGAAGTAAAGCAGGAAGAGCTGGCGGAGTACCTGGGAGTATCCTCTCAGGCGGTTTCCAAGTGGGAAACCGGCGCAAGTGTGCCGGATATTGCGCTGCTGCCGAATCTGGCAGTGTTCTTCGGGGTCACGATCGACGAGCTGTTTCAGATTCCCAATGAGGAGGAATTTGAGCGCCTGGAGAATATGTTTTGGCATGAGAGGAGGATTCCGGCACAAACCTTTGATCACAGTGTCCGTTTTCTGGAGGGCGTACTTGCGCAGGAACCCAGAAATGTCAGGGCGTACAGCGCTCTGGCCTATCTGTATAATCACAGGGCAAAGAGCGATCACGAGGCGGCTGGCGAGTATGCCAAAAAGGTGCTGGAGCTGGACCCTGATGAGAAAACAGGCTGGGTGGCATTTCTGGAAGCCAATAACGGTGTGTGCGGTGACGAGTGGTACGACAATCATTTTGAGGTGATCGAGTACTTTCGGAGCTTTCTGGAAAAAAATCCCGGCAATTACAGAGGGCTTTATGCCATTATTGAAAATCTTTTGGCGGACAAATGGTACGATGATGCGGTTCCCTATATTGAACAGCTCCGTACTGTGGCGAAAAATCAGCAGTATGAGGTTTATATGGGAGATGTAATGCTGGGTAAGGGCAATCTCGAAAAGGCTGTGGAATACTGGAATGCGGCGGTGGAGCATCACCCCGATAGGTGGCAGGCATACTGCGACCGGGCGGACCGCTTCAAAAAGCTGGGCAGATATGAGGAAGCCCTGGCAGACTATGAGAAATGTTTTGAAATGCAAAAGCCGCCCCGGCTTACGGACGGCCTGCATTCCATGGCGCAGGTGCATGAGAGAATGGGGGATTACGCCGCCGCCATCCATGACAGACAGCGCATCATCAAGTGTCTCAGAGAGGAATATAAAACTTTCTCGGGGGAGGCAATTGACAGCCAGAAGAGGGAAATAGAGCGTCTTGAGAGAAAAAGACTGAGATAAATACAGACGGTGCCGAGGAGCGATATCCCGGCACCGTTTTCTATTTCGCCTAACCCGGATAAACCGGAACAGGAATCAAAGGATTGCCATTTTGCATATATAACATATGGTTATAAACAATATAAATATTATATATTTGAAGAATATCAAAAAATGTGTTAGGATGAGAACAGAGATCAAAACAGTGTCCCAGGAGCCTGTAGCTCCATGCATGGTTTTCCGGGACTCAAATCAGGAGGATGACGTTATGGGAATGACGATGACACAGAAGATTCTGGCAGCGGCGGCGGGTCTGGAAAAGGTTGAGGCGGGCCAACTGATCGAGGCCAGTCTGGACCTGGTGCTGGGCAACGATATCACCAGTCCGGTGGCCATCAAGGAGATGGACAAGATGAAGGTGCAGGGGGTGTTCGACAAGGACAAGATCGCCCTGGTGCCGGACCATTTCGTGCCCAACAAGGATATCAAGTCCGCGGAGCACTGCAAATGTGTGAGAGAATTTGCCAGGAAGAATGAGATTACCAACTATTTTGAAGTGGGAGAGATGGGCATTGAGCATGCGCTGCTGCCGGAGAAAGGGTTGACGGTGGCCGGAGATGTGATCATCGGCGCAGACTCCCACACCTGTACCTACGGCGCGCTGGGCGCATTTTCCACCGGCGTGGGCAGCACGGACATGGCCGCCGGTATGGCTACCGGCAAGGCCTGGTTCAAGGTGCCTGCGGCCATTAAGTTCAACCTCACGGGCAAGCTGCCCAAGTGGGTCAGCGGCAAGGATGTGATCCTGCATATCATCGGTATGATCGGCGTGGACGGCGCCCTGTACAAGTCCATGGAGTTCGTGGGGGACGGCATTGCCAGCCTGTCCATGGACGACCGCTTTACCATCGCCAACATGGCGATTGAGGCCGGGGGCAAGAACGGTATTTTCCCCGTGGATGACAAGGCAGAGGCCTATATGAAGGAACACAGCTCCAGAGCCTACAAGATCTATGAGGCTGATGCGGATGCGGTATATGATCAGGAGTACACCATTGATCTGAGTACTCTGCGTCCCACCATCGCGTTCCCCCATCTGCCGGAGAATACACACACCATCGACGAGATCACAGAAGAAATCGCCATTGACCAGGTGGTCATCGGCTCCTGCACCAACGGGCGTCTGGAGGATCTGCGGACGGCGGCGGAAGTGCTGAAGGGCCGCCATGTGCAGAAGGGCATGCGCTGTATCGTGATCCCCGCCACCCAGGCCATCTATATGCAGGCCATGGAGGAGGGCCTTTTGAAGACCTTCATAGAGGCCGGAGCCATTGTCAGCACCCCCACCTGTGGTCCATGCCTGGGCGGCTATATGGGCATTTTGGCGGAAGGAGAGCGCTGCGTCTCCACCACCAACCGCAATTTTGTGGGCCGCATGGGCCATGTGACCAGCGAGATCTATCTGGCCAGCCCCGCCGTGGCTGCTGCCAGCGCGGTGACAGGCAAGATTTCCAGCCCGGAGCAGCTGTAAGGTGACTCAAAAATAACTCAAATAGGAGGCTTAATATGAAAGCAAACGGAACTGTCTTTCGTTATGGAGACAATGTGGATACAGACGTAATCATTCCCGCCAGATATCTGAATTCCTCAGACCCGGCGGAGCTGGCAACCCACTGCATGGAGGATATCGACCAGGATTTTGTGAAAAAGGTGCAGAAGGGCGACATCATCGTGGCAGACAAGAACTTTGGCTGCGGCTCCTCGAGAGAGCATGCGCCCATCGCCATCAAGGCGGCGGGGGTAAGCTGTGTCATCGCTGAGACCTTTGCCAGGATATTCTACCGCAACGCCATCAACATCGGGCTGCCCATCATCGAGTGCCCGGAGGCCAGCAAGGGCATAGAGGCGGGAGACCAGGTGGAGGTGGACTTTGACAGCGGCATGATCTACAACCGCACCAAGGGCACCCAGTTTAAGGGCCAGGCGTTCCCCGAGTTCATGCAGAAGATTATCGCTGCGGAGGGACTTATCAACTACATCAACAACAAGTAAAACAGGAATCGGAAAGCGGCAGATATCGCTGCTTTCCGATTTTCTAATCAATGGAGAGAAAATGAGATTACATTACAGACAAGGCAATTATTTATTTCATGGAAGTCCGTATAAAACAGACAGTTTGCAGCCAAGACAGGCTCATGATACGGAATACGAGGCGGGCTGTCAGGAGGCGGTATATGCGACAGACAATCTGGATATGGCGGTATGTTTTGCCCTGGGAGTGGAGGGCGGCGAAGATTCTGAGCGTACAATGATGCCGGAATATGGAATGAAAATGCTTTTCAAAAATTGCCATCCCAGATATGGACAAAAGGGATATATCTATGTTTTGAATAGAGAGGATTTTGTCCACGCAATGGGAAGCCAATGGGTCTCCTATAAAGAACAGATCCCGATTGATGTCATAGAAATAGAAGTTGACGATTACGCGGAAGATTACTGTATAATTGCGGAATGATTTATGAGTTGAAAATGCTGCTGTCCGATTTTTTACTGTTGCGCGGGAAATAGTAGTATGATAGTATAGATTTGGAGGAGGAAACAGATATGATATATTTACCTATACTTCAGGAACTGTTTGAATCGGATTCAATTATTTTTATGATTATCGGTGTTGTCATTGCGGTTTTTGTAGGACTGCGGTTGAAGAACCCTAAGAAGAATATAAAGGCAATTATTATTTCTGTTAACACATACGTCATTTGTGAATTGGCATCCAATATACGTACCGATTTTCTGATAGAGCTTATTTTGCTGTTTATAGGAACGGTCGCAATAGGGTGCTGCTTAGGCTTTTTTATCTGTATGATAATCAATTTTATGGGTCATGGAATCCGTTCTCAAAAAGGTGGTTTGGAGTGAAAGCAGAGCGGGAGACAAAGGAAAGATTGATTGCCAGCGCCAGGGCAGAGTTTTTGGAGAAAGGTTATACAGGAGCCTCTCTCCGCAAAATCTGTGCAGACGCGGGCATGACAACAGGGGCGCTGTATTTCTTTTTTGACGGTAAGGAAGATTTGTTTCGGGCGATTGTGGAGCCTCCCTTGAAAACGCTTATGAATATGATGCAGGAGCATTTTGCGGAGGAGGAACAGATGCTTTCGCAGCCGGGTGTCTATGAGCATCAGGAGGGGGATCATGATATAATAGCAGAGATGCTCATTCACCACCTGTATCAAAACTATGACACATTTATTCTGCTGCTCACCAAATCCCAGGGGACTGCGTTTGAAGACAGTCTTGAACGGATTGTGGATATGACGGAAAAGAGATTTGCGGTGTCCGTAAAGCAGCTTGCGGTGCAGAGGGCAAAAAGCCCGGTCGATTCCTACATGATTCACTGGATGGCGCATATGACGATAGATGCGTTCATTCACCTTTTGACCCACGAGAGGGAAGAACAGGCTGCCATGCGGCAGATGAAAGTGATAATGAACTTTATCGTGAAGGGATTTACGGAAATGATCTGATATATTTATGAATGCTGTGCGGGAGCGCAGCATTTAACATAGCAAAAACATAACAGTGTTATGTAAAACACAGGAGGGTTGAGCATATGTATCTTGAAGTAAAGGAAGTAAAGAAAAGCTATGGGAAGGGTGACACCTATATTCAGGTTCTAAAAGGCATTTCCACAGAGGTGAAACAAGGGCAGATGTGTGTTATTCAGGGAGCCAGCGGATCTGGGAAATCCACTCTGCTAAACTGTATCGGGGGGCTTGACAGCATGGACTTTGGCTCGGTGAAGGTGGACGGGCAGGAAATATTTGGCTTAAAACCGGCTCAGCTTGCAGATTACAGGAGAGACAATCTGGGATTTATCTTTCAGTTTTATAATCTGGTGCCCAATCTGACGGTGCGGGAAAATATTCAGGTATGTGAATATCTGTCAAAGCAGCCTTTGAACATGGAGGAATTACTGGAAATCTTAGGGTTGACTGAGCATCAGAACAAGTTTCCCTCCCAGCTATCCGGCGGCCAGCAGCAACGGTGCGCCATTGCGAGGGCATTGATTAAAAACCCCAAGCTGCTTCTCTGCGATGAGCCCACCGGGGCGCTGGACTCCAAGACCTCAAGGGATATTCTGATTCTGCTGGAGGAAATCAACCAAAAGTACGGAACCACCATGCTGATTGTCACGCACAATAACGCCATAAAGAATATGGTACACAAGGTGCTGGTGATGAGGGATGGGCAGATTAAAAAGGAGTACGAAAACGATGTGAGAGTGCCTGCGGCGGAATTGGAGGATTTGTAGGATGAACCGGGTATTGAGAAAAAGGCTGCTCAGGGATTTAAAAAGCAACTTCCTGCGCTATCTGGCGCTGGTTTTGCTTATTGTCATGGGAATGTATGTCGTTGTTTCCGTCGTGGGAGCCGCGGAGACGATTATTGCCGGGTGCGCTGACAGGGCGGAGGAAAATCGTGTGGAAGACGGACGGTTTACAGTATTTTTTCCACTGACAGATGCGCAGGAAAAAGAGCTTACCGATGCGGGAATCACTCTGGAAAAGATGTTCAATCTGGACAGGGAGGCGGAGGACGGTTCCATCGTCCGGCTGATGAAAAACCGGGAGAATATCAACCTTATTGATTTGGATGTAGGGCATTTGGCGGAAAACAGCGGGGAGATTGTTCTGGAAAAACGCTACTGTGAGGAGCATGAGCTGAGGACAGGCGACAGCGTCACCATATCCGGCCTGGAATTTAAAATCGTCGGCATAGGAAGTACGCCGGATTATGATATGCCCACCCGGACGTTTTCCGATATGGCGGTGGAAAGCAATCGGTTTGGCACAGCGTTTGTCACAGGGGAGCAGTATGAAGAGCTTCGGGAAAATAGATCCTTCAGGGCGGAGGAGTACTGCTATGCGTACCGCCTGAGTGACTCCGGTATGACGGACGGCGATGTGCGACGGATGATCGGGAAAAATCTCACTTCCTTTGTGAAAAGAGCGGATAATCCGAGAATTCTCGCAGCGGCGGGAGATATGCAGATTAACAGGGAAGCAGGGCTTTTCGCGGGAATTATCATCATGATATTGTTTACCTATGTGATCTCTGTGTTTGTGATTCATCAGATTCAGCAGGAGAGCAGTGTGATCGGAACGCTGTACGCGCTGGGCGCAAAGAAAAAAAATTTGCTGATTCACTATATTACCCTGCCCACCGTTCTTACCTTGATCGGAGGCGTGATTGGGGCATTGCTTGGTTTTAGCAAAATCGGCATACCTGTCCAGACTGCGGACAGCTACAATTATTTTTCCATTCCGAGTCTGGATGTCCGCTATCCGGTTTATCTGATTATATACAGTGTGGCAATGCCGCCGGTGGTTTCGGCTGTTGTAAATCTCCTCGTAATTAACAGGCGGCTCTCTCAGACGGCGCTGTCTCTGATCCGAAAGGAACAGGAGACGAAAAATACCGAGAACTGGAATCTCGGCAGAATGAATTTTATCAGGCTTTTTCAGTTTCGTCAGATGATGCGGGAGAGCCGGGCCGGCTTTACGGTAGTATGCGGCATGACGATTTCCCTTCTGGTACTCATGCTGGGCTTAAATTGCTATGTCCTGTGTGAGAATGTGCAAAAGGACAGTATTGACAGCACGAGATTTGCGTACATGTACACCTTGAAATATCCGGAAAAGGAAGTCCCGGAGGGCGGGGAGGTCTGCTATGTGGAAACCCTTTCCAGGACCGCGATGGGATATACCGTCAATATCACAGTAATTGGAATTGATGAAGGAAACCCGTATTTTGATACAGAGCCTGTGAAGGGAATGGGCAGCCTTGTCATCAGTAAGTCCGTGCAGCAAAAATATGGCCTGCATATAGGAGATCAGCTTGTTTTGACAGACAGCGCGGAGGATAGGGAGTATGCTTTTACGGTGGAGGGAATCTGTGATTACGCCAGCGGACTGGCTGTGTTTATGGACATTGGCAGTATGCGGGAACTGTTTGGACGGGAGGAAGGGTATTACAATATGCTGCTTTCCGATCAGAAACTTACCATTGACGAGGGCAGACTTTACAACATAACCACAAGAGAGGACGTAGCGCATTCCACCTCGGTATTCACAGCTTTAATGATGCCTCTGATTATAATGATGACCGTTTCCGCGGTGGTTATTTTCTGTATGGTTTTATATCTCATGATGGGTGTTATGATTGACCGGGCTTCCTTTGGCATTTCGCTGGTACAGGTATTCGGGTTCCGCACCGATGAGATCAAAAAACTATATCTGGATGGGAACGCATGGATTGTTGCGACGGGAGCCATCCTTGGAATCCCCCTTGCAAAAATAATTATGGATGCGCTCTATCCCTGGATGATTGCCAATACCGCTGTCGGAATGAATCTGGAATTCCCATGGTATCTCTATGGGGGGATTTTTGTGGGGGTGACGGCGGTATATTTTGCCGTAAATGCGTTTCTCGTCCGGAAACTGAAACAGATTACTCCGGCGGAAGCGCTGAAAAACAGAGAGTAGGATATAAGTTAAAAATATGTTTTACGAATGATGCAGGGAGTGCTATAATGAGTAAAGTATTTTGCAGGTAACTCTTTTGAAGAGAAGAAACGGGAACAAGAACTTTGCGGGCGGAGTCTGCAATATGCAAGGCAAAAGAATGGAGCCAATATCATGAAAGCTGTTACTGAAAAAAAGAACAAATATGAGATGGACATGTGCAGCGGCGCATTGCTGCCCAAGATCCTGCTATATTCCCTGCCGCTTATGCTGTCGGGAATCCTGCAGCTTTTGTTCAACGCGGCGGACATAGTGGTGGTGGGACGGTTTGCGGGAAATGACGCTCTGGCGGCGGTGGGGTCCACCAGCGCGCTGATCAATCTGCTGGTCAATGTGTTTATGGGGCTGTCTGTGGGAACCAATGTGATGGTGGCACACTTTTATGGTGCCGGACAGAAGAAAGAGCTGGAGGAGATGGTGCATACCGCCATACTCACCTCCATAGTCAGCGGCGTGATACTGATCTTTGTGGGCCTGGCCCTGTCCCGGCCTGCGCTGATGATGATGGATACCCCGGAGGATGTGATCGACCAGGCGGTGCTGTATATCCGCATCTATTTTGTGGGGATGCCCGCCATGATGCTCTACAATTTCGGCAGCGCGGTGCTGCGGGCGGTGGGAGACACCAGAAGACCCCTGTATTTTTTGTTGATAGCGGGAGTCATCAATGTGATTCTGAACCTGTTTTTCGTGATCTCTCTGTCCATGGACGTGGCGGGAGTGGCGCTGGCAACCATCATCTCCCAGACTGTTTCGGCGCTTCTGGTGCTTCTGTGCCTGATGCGCACCGAGGGGGATTACCGGGTCAACTTAAAAAGGCTGCGTATCGTGAAGGACAAGATGATAAAGATGATTCAGATCGGTCTGCCCGCGGGAATGCAGGGAGCTTTGTTTTCCATCTCCAATGTGCTGATCCAGTCCTCGGTGAATTCCTTCGGCTCCATCGCCATGGCGGGCAACACCGCCGCCCAGAATCTGGAGGGCTTTGTCTACACGGCTATGAACTCCCTGCATCAGACCTGTATCAGCTTTACCGGGCAGAATTATGGGGCCAGACAGTATAAGCGCATGGGAAGAATTCTGCTGATCTGTCTGGGCTGTGTCATTGTGGTGGGCGTGCTCATGGGAAACGGTGTCTATCTGGCGGGAGGTACTCTGTTACAGCTCTATTCTCCGGATACGGAGGTGATTCAGTATGGAATACTGCGCCTCGCCTACATCTGTACCACCTATGCCCTGTGCGGCATGATGGATGTGATGGTAGGGGCAATCCGAGGTATGGGCTATGGCGTCATGCCCATGCTGGTGTCTCTGACCGGGGCATGTCTGTTCCGGGTGGTATGGATTATGACGGTGTTCAAGGCCCACCACAGCCTGGAGGTGCTGTATGTGTCCTACCCAATCAGCTGGGGACTGACCTTTGCCGTGCATCTGCTGTGTTTTGTGATCGTGTACCGCAGGATGCTGCGGCGCGATTATACTGACAGATAGCAGAAATGTCTTTGCGGGAGGCTGGATCTGTGCTATACTTTTTATGAAAGTCAAATCCCCCGCGGCATTCGCTCGCGGGAATAAAGGCTATAAGGAGAAGGATATGAAAAAAAATCTGCAGCAGAGAGATTTACAAAAAGCCGACAGTCAGGCTGAGCCCATACTGACGATTCAGGTGGAATGCGGAGAAGCCAGCTGTGTCGTGGGATATAAGACGGATATCGTGATGATACCTTTCACCGCAGCGGCGTCAGGGAGATTTTTTACGGGAAAAACAGTCGGCACGGGAGTTGATACCCAGAAAATAGCAAAGGGCGGGGAGGCTTTCCTTTCGGCCAGATATATGCTGGAGGGAGAAGATTTTGCCGGAAACAAATGCCATGTTTTTATAGAAAATCAGGGAAATGCCAGGGACGGCTACAAACCCATGCTTGTGACGGACAGTCCGGTGCTCAAGGACTGGGAGTGCGCGGAATTCTTATCTGAGATAGAACCTGCCGCAGGTGGGGTTATCATAAAAATATTCAGGGAGGGTTAGGCAATGGCTAATTTTCAGATTCGCTTTTATGCGAATTCATTAAACCGGTATACATCCTTTCAAATGTATATTCCCAATGACGTCCGCAAGGATATTCCTCAGGAACAAACGGTATATCAATCCAGGAAAACCAGAACACTTTTCCTGTTGCACGGCTACACGGGCGACGCCGGGAACTGGGTTCCTGAATATATTGCGCAGAAATATAATTTCGCGATAGTCGTTCCCAATGGTGAGAATGCATTTTGGCTGGACGGCCTGTCCTCCGGGCACAAATTCTGTACCTTCGTGGGGGAGGAGCTGGTTGAATATGTCCGCAGCACCTTTGGTCTGGCGATGGGTGCGGATGAGACCTGTATCATGGGAATGTCCATGGGCGGCTTTGGCGCACTGCATACGGCGCTTGCCTATCCGGACAATTTCGGCAAGGCGGCGGCGATGTCCTCCGCGCTGATCGTCCATGGGATTGCCCGGATGAAGGAGGGAGAGAGCAATCCTGTGGCTAATTACGAGTATTATCGGGAATGCTTTGGCGATCTTGACAAAGTTCTGGAAAGCGACAACAATCCTGAAGTCCTGGCCTGCAGGCTTAAGGAGAGCGGGAGGAAGCTTCCTGAAATTTTCATGTCATGCGGCACGGAGGACTTTCTGCTGGAGAATAACCGGGAGTTCCACCATTATCTGGAAAGCATTGACGTTCCCCATGTCTATCTCGAGAGCAAGGGCATGCATGACATGGTTTTCTGGGACGAATACACGATAAAGTTCACGGAAATGATGTTCGGCGGCGAATGAAGTGAGAGGCGATAAAATCAGTTCAGACAGCTTCGGGAGGAGAGCCTATGTTTGCATATGTGAAAGGGATTGTCGCGGATATTGCGGAGGATTGCTGCGTTATTGACGTGCATGACGTGGGGATCAATATCCATATTTCGGCCCAGACAGCGGCCAGGATGCCGGGGATTGGGCAGGAAGCTAAATTATATACATACACCAGCGTCCGGGAGGATGCGTTCTGGCTTTATGGGTTCCTCTCCAAGGGAGATCTGGAGATGTTCAAGCGCTGTATTACTGTCAGCGGCATCGGCCCCAAGGGGGCCTTGGGACTTTTGTCTGTTATGGATGGAGATCAGCTGCGTTTTGCGATTCTGGCCCAGGATGTGAAGGCCATCTCCAAGGCTCCCGGCATCGGCAAGCGCACGGCGGAGCGGTTGGTGCTGGAGCTGAAGGACAAACTGGATTATGCTGCCGCGGATATCGCCAGGGAAGCCGCCGGCGGAAATGGAAGCGCTATGGGAGCGGTCATGGATCATCCCGGCAAGCGGGAGGCTGTGGAGGCTCTGGTGGCGCTGGGATACGGACAGACCGAGGCCATGAAGGCTGTGAGCCAGGTGGAGGGAGCGGACGCTTTGGACTCCTCCGCATTATTAAAGCAGGCTCTGAAGAAGATGTTTTAGGCGGAGGAAAGTATGGCAAAGAGAATGATTGAGACCAACCTGACCGAGGAGGACGTGAAAATCGAAGGTTCCCTGCGGCCCCAGGTGCTTGAGGACTATATCGGACAGTCCAAGGTGAAGGAGACTCTGAAAATATATATTGAGGCGGCGAAGCAGCGTGGAGACGCCCTGGATCATGTGCTTTTTTATGGTCCCCCTGGACTGGGCAAGACCACACTGGCGGCCATTATCGCCAATGAGATGGGAGTGCATCTGAAGGTGACCAGCGGCCCCGCCATCGAAAAGCCGGGGGAGATTGCCGCTATACTGAACAACCTGGAGGAGGGCGACCTTCTGTTTGTGGACGAGATTCACCGGCTGAACCGCCAGGTGGAGGAGGTACTGTACCCGGCCATGGAGGATTACTGCATTGATGTGATGATCGGCAAAGGCCCTACAGCCCGCTCCGTGCGACTGGATCTGCCCCGGTTTACCTTGGTGGGGGCTACCACCAGAGTGGGGCTTTTGACAGCGCCGCTGCGGGATCGATTCGGCATGATCCACCACCTGGAGTTCTATTCCGTGCAGGAGCTGAAACTGATTATTCAGCATTCCGCCCAGGTGCTGGGAGTGGAGATCGACGAGAAAGGGGCGGTGGAACTGGCCCGCCGCAGCCGCGGAACGCCCAGACTTGCCAACCGTATCTTGAAACGGGTCCGGGATTATGCCCAGGTAAAACATGATGGCAGAATAACCGAAGAGGTGGCAAAAGAGGCGCTGGATCTGATGGATGTGGACAAGCTGGGCCTGGATCATATTGATCGCAATATTTTAAATACCATGATCGAGAAATTCCAGGGCGGGCCGGTGGGTCTGGACACCCTGGCCGCCGCCATTGGGGAGGACGCCGGGACCATAGAGGACGTGGTGGAGCCTTATCTGCTCAAAAACGGCCTGATTAACCGCACTCCCAGAGGCCGGGTGGTGACGGAATACGCCTACCGGCACCTGGGGCTTGAAACTCTATAGAAAATCCTGCAGGCTCTTTCCGGTGTACTGAAGCGCTATGCGATTTTCCGGGTTTGTGTCTGTCAGATACAGTACGATCAGGAAAAACCATTCCAGAGGCTTCATCAGGAAATAGACCATATCCGCTGCGCATTGGGAGCGGATCAGCTTTGCCACGGGAAATCCATAGGTGTCGTAGATATGCCTTATTATCCTGTGGAGTCCGGGCGTTTTTTCTTCCAGTATCTGTTCAAAGGCATTTGCCACACAGAGCTGTCTGTTTACAATCACCTCATGTCCGTGCCGCACGCCGAGACGCAGGGGTTTCACAATTCTTTTGTGCCCGCCTGCGGCCACGGTGCAGAGATAGTGTTCGTCATAGAAAACATTCTGAGGAGCCACTCTCTGAGAAAGGTTCCAATCCGCCGTCTCCGTGAAGGCCTTTATGACGGCGTCCGGTCTCTGGCCCACTAAGAGCAGCAGCGCAATCAGAATTCCCAGCAGCGGCCACATCAGCAGGAATGCGGCAAAGGGCCAGCGCTTTGACTGCATCAGCAGCCGGTTGCAGGTCTGTATCAGTGAACTTCCCTCCTGAATTTCATAGGGTGTCTGTTCCCATTCCCACACCTTATGCCGCACCGTTCTGGCGGTGACGATTATGCAGTTTACGGGAAACAGGAGCAGATAGATATCTGTGATCATAAGGCTGGGCGTATACACCTGTATGCCCCAGAAAATACTTTCCGCCGCGCCCAGATACATGGCTGCCATTCCCAGCACGGGCACAAGAGGAGGCAGCTTTTTGAGAGGTAAAAAGTTCACAGTCAGATAGCCTGCGTATCCCACCAGCGCCAGTGTCCATATGGTGGGAAGAGACTGCGTAAAAATAGGTGTATGTGTCTGTGCGTTGTACAGAACCACATTCCAGTCCTTGCCAAATTCAACGCTGTCAAACAGCCCCAGATAGAGGATGCTGTACAGTATTCCCAGAGGAATGCCGACCACATCGAATATCCGTCCTCTTCTGTATACTTCCTCCCGGCGGTGGCCGTAGATTGTCAGAAAGATTTCCGCCGCCGTCAGAACCCAGGGATAGATCATAAAACCGCCCACTATAACGGCTCCTCCGACGAAAAGACCGGGCAATTCATCCAACTCGCATTCCCATATAGACTCCCCAAGCATCATAGAGAATGCTCCGGCAAACAATGTCAGTGCTGTCAATATAAGAAATAGATGTCGGGTTATCAGTCGGCTCTTTTTCCCGCATGCACTTTCGTTTTCAGTCTCTGAGGTGATTTTGTTATCCATATTAATATTTTCCTCCTGCATTTCTTCCGGATATTCCCAATATAGCACCAGAATGATTGATAGTCAATATATTTTTATTGAAATTCGATAAAACAATATTTTTTCAGGAAAAGAATTTACAGAAAATTACACAATGGGCTTGTCTGCCCGGCGGTTCTGATATATAATAGGAGCAATAGATATTGTGTTTCGACAGTACAAAGGAGCGCATATGTTGTAGTTTGGCGTCGGATATCGAATGAAAGGATGAAAAATATGTCTTCCAAAACAGATACAGAAGTTATCATCGGCGGAAAAGTTTTTACATTGAGCGGCTATGAAAGTGAGGAGTATCTGCAGAAGGTAGCCTCCTATATCAACAACAAGGTGAATGAGTACAATAAAGTGGACAGCTTTCGCAGACAGTCGCTGGATACCCAGAGTGTACTACTACAGCTGAACATAGCGGATGATTATTTCAAGGCCAAGAAACAGATCGCGGTTTTGGAGGAGGAACTGCAGCGCAAGGAGAAGGAGCTGTATGATTTGAAGCATGAGTTGATTTCCTCCCAGATCAAGATGGAGAATTTGGAAAAAGATTCCAAGGAGATGGAGATGCAGCTGCGGGAAAATGCAAAGCAGATCGAGAAACTGGAAAAGGAACAGAAAAATAAAAAGCTGCCGGTGTAGGGCAGCTTTTTCGCTTGCAGCGACATGAGGAGCGGAATCGGATGGAAAAGGGAAAACAGGGAATGGACAGGCAAAAGAGTCCTGTCGAACTGCTGGCTCCGGCGGGCAGTAAAGAGGCATTTTACGGAGCGGTACATGCGGGAGCGGACGCTGTCTATCTGGGCGGAGAAAAATTCGGCGCCAGAGCCTATGCGGACAATTTTACCACAGAGGAGTTGCTGGAGTGTATCCGCTATGGGCATATTCATGGATGCAGGAGCTATCTGACCGTGAACACCCTGATGAAAGAGCAGGAACTGGCGGAGATGACGGAGGCGCTTGCCCCGTTGTATGAGGCAGGGCTTGACGGCGTGATTGTGCAGGATATCGGGGCACTGAAGGTGATTCGGCAGCATTTCCCGCAGCTGGAGCTTCACGCCAGCACCCAGATGACCATCACCGGACCGGATGGGACAGAGCTGCTGAAGGAACTGGGAGTTACAAGAGTCGTTCCGGCAAGAGAGCTGAGTCTGCAGGAAATAAAGCTGCTCAAGGAAAAGAGCGGGATGGAGGTGGAGACCTTTATCCATGGGGCTATGTGTTACTGCTATTCCGGGGCATGTCTGCTCAGCAGCCTTTTAGGAGGGCGCAGCGGCAATCGGGGCCGGTGTGCCCAGCCCTGTCGGCTGTCTTACGGGACGGATAGCCCCGGAGCGTCCGTCCACAGGAAGGAATATTATCCCTTGAGCCTGAAAGATATGTGTACGATAGAGCATCTTCCCGAACTGATGGAGGGAGGCATTGACTCCTTCAAGATCGAGGGACGGATGAAAAAACCGGAATATGCGGCGGGAGTGACGGCCATCTACCGAAAGTACATGGACCGGTATCTGGCCTATCCGACCGGACCCTTTGCCGTGGAGAAACAGGATATGGACGCGTTGTCCAGACTGTATATCCGCAGTCAACGGCAGGACGGCTACTATTTCAGGCAAAACGGCAGGGAGATGGTGACGGCAGACAGCCCCTCCTACAGTGGCAGCGATGAAGAGTATTTGAAACAAATTCGTCAAAAATATATTGAGGGAAAAAAGCGGATAGAGATATGGATGAGTGCGGTATTTGTCTGCGGCGAGGAGGCAAGGATCTGTGTGGGGACAGAGGAGTGCCGGGTGGAAGTGAGCGGCAGTCTGGTTGAACCTGCCCAAAACCGCCCTGTTCTGGAGTCGGATATCCGCAGGCAGCTGCAGAAGCTGGGAGAGAGCTGTTTTGCATTAGGCAGCCTGGAGATTCAGACGGATGAGAGGGGATTTTATTCGCTGAAGGAGATCAATGCCCTGCGGCGAGAAGCGGTGAGGCGGCTGGAGGATCAGATCATAGCCAGCCACGGACTGACAGTGCAGCGAAAGCAGGAGCCTTTACTGCCGCCTAATCCAGGAGGTTTGGATGTCGCAGGGAATAGGGCGGCAGAAGAAATACGTTCCGGATGCGGCGGACTGCGGGTTCACATTTCCACAGAGGAACAGCTTCTGTATCTTGCGAATCACTTCGCCGCCGTGCAGGAATACGGGAAAGAACAAGAAAGAGGGTTGATCGTCAGGCGGCTCTATGTGGAAAGTCATCTGCTTTTTGGGGCTCGGGCTCTGGAACTGTTGCAGGCATCGGGAATCGCTCTGTGGATCGCTCTGCCATATATTCTGCGCAGCAAGGACGAGAAAATCATGGAGCATGCTCTGGAGTTGTACCACCAGGGGAGGATACATGGCTTTTTGGTGCGCAATCTGGAAGAATACGGCTGGCTCAAGCAGCAGGCGCAAGTACCTTGTCGGATTCAGCTGGATCACACGGTATATGTGTGGAACAGCCGCACTGCGGATTTCTGGCTGAAAAAGAACTGCGGCCTGACCTGCCCGTTAGAATTAAACGGCCGGGAATGGAGACAGCTGTTTGATCAGATCTGTCGGGAAAAAGGTGAGGACGCCCCGGAGAAACTCATCTATGGGCGTATTCCCGTGATGGTGACCGCCAACTGCATCGCCAAGACCGCTGGAAAATGTCTGCGTGGGCAGACAGACCGGGCGGAGGCCGCTCTGACAGACCGCTATCAGAAGCGATTCCCGGTGGAGCTTTGCTGCGATGTGTGCATGAATGTGATCTATAACAGTGTACCCCTGTCCCTGCACCGGGAATGGGAACACTGTGACCATGTGTACAAACGCCTGTCCTTCACCACGGAGAGCGGAGAGGAGATGGGGCGGATACTGAAATTTTTTGCGGATTCTGCCGGTGTGGGACAACAGAAGCCGCCGTTTGAGGACTATACCACCGGACATGAAAAAAGGGGTGTATTGTAGGGATATGGCAGGACAGGAAGAATCTGGCGTATAAAATTTTTGATTTTATGGTTGCTATTGTGGCGGATTTCGTCTATACTTACTTTAGTCATATGACACACCGTTTCGGAGGGAATTGCAATGATCGAAGCAACGAGCTGTGGTGGTGTGGTAATTTTCCGGGGCAAGATTTTACTCTTGTATAAAAATTACAGGAATAAATACGAAGGCTGGGTTCTTCCCAAAGGCACTGTGGAAGAGGGCGAAGAGTACAAGGAGACCGCTCTGCGGGAGGTGCTGGAGGAATCCGGGGCAAAGGCGTCCATTATAAAATATATCGGAAAAAGTGAATATACTTTTGCCGTACCGGAGGACATCGTGACCAAGGATGTCCACTGGTATCTTATGATGGCGGACAGTTATTACAGCAAACCACAAAAAGAAGAGTATTTTGTAGACTCAGGATTTTATAAGTACCATGAGGCGAGTCATCTGCTGAAGTTCGCCAATGAGAAGCAAATTCTGGAGAGAGCTTATTGTGAATATCTGGAACTGAAGAAGAACAATCTGTGGGGAAGCAAAAAATACTATTGATCCTGATATGTCAGGACAGGGTCCGGGGCGGAGCAGTCCCCGGATTTTTTTGCTCTGTCATATAAATTTATTCCCTTTTGGAAATATTTGTGTTATACTAAGATGCATGAATGACTTTCGGAATCTGAGAGATTCAGGTTATTGATCCGGGGAGGAGCGCATGCCGCAGCTGGAATATTATCCCAGGCTCTATCTAAGCGAGGGCATAAACAGGGAAAATTTGGAAAAACTAAAAAAAATCCTCGCTGCAAAGCCGAAGAAAGCGGGTGTCTATCTTCTGGCTCTGCCGCACAATACCTCGGATCAGCTGGATATCTATGAATCCAAATATCTGCAGCGGAAGTATTATGACAAAAATCCGCTCTATGTCATTGGAATTGCGGCGGATTATGAGAAGGCTGTAGGCATTGTGGAACAGATTGCGGGGGAGGCGTGGGCTGCCAGAGGCGATGCCGAACTGCGAAAATACCTGATGACTGGCATGGAGAGCGCAGATGTGGAGTGTGGTATTGAAAATACTTAGTATATTGGGAATCATCCTGCTGATCCTGCTGGGAATCCTGCTTACTATCATACTGCTGGTGCTGTTCATGCCGATAGTATACCGGGCGAGCGGCAGTGCCCATGCGGGAGAGTATCAGTTTCGTTTCCGGTTTCGGTGGTTCTTTGGGCTGGTGCGGGGAGAATTTACCTATCCCGAGGGCGGAGCATTGCGGATCAAGGCACTGTGGATGACTCTGTTTGACAGCGGTGCGAAACGGCGGAATGCCCAAGATTCCGAAGCTGCCACAGAGAGCGGGCAGGAGCCTGAGCCTGCCGGGAAGACGAATGCGGCAGAGTCTATGCAGGATTCTTATGAGAATGTGGAAACGACAGAGTTCCCACAGAATTCCGTCGAAAACGAAGATATGGCAGGAACACTGCAGAATTCTGGGGAGAGAGAGGATGCCTCAACTCCCCCGCAGGGAAAGCCCCAAGAACAGGAGAAGAAGCCGGAGGAATCTGCTTCCAGGGAACCGCTGTTTACAAAATTGTCTGGTCTGAAGGAAAAGCTACAGCCATATCTGGCGATTGTGCGGGATGAGGACAATCAGGCTCTGGCCATGCATGCGTCGGGCCGTCTGGGCAAAATAATGAAAAGCATACGCCCCCGTGGCCTGCGCCTGGAAGTACTGGTCGGCACGGGAGAGCCGGACACAACAGGATACGTATACGGCGCATTCTGGGCGGTAAAGCCCTTCTTCGGCAGAAAGTGCCGTATTGCCGTCACACCGGATTTTGAGAGGCAGATTTTAGAGGGAGAAGTGTTTCTGCGCGGACATGTCATGGCGGCAGTGCTTCTTTATCATGCTGTAAGAGTAATATTGGATAAGAGATTACGGCAGCTGCTTGATCGGCTGAAGGAAATACAGGAACATAACAACACAGACGCGGAATAGAGGTTCTAAAGAACCTCAAAATAGGAGGATATAAAAGTATGGCGGATAAGCATGAATTTCAAGGGATAGTGGATTCCCTGCTGCAGGGGATGGATACCGTATTGTCGGCTAAGACCGTGGTGGGTCAGCCTACCCAGGTTGGGGATGTGATTATCCTGCCGCTGGTGGACGTGAGCTTTGGTTTTGCCGCCGGTGCGGGAAGTAAGGCGGACAAGAATGCGGCCAGCGCAGGCGGCGGATTGGGCGGAAAGATGTCCCCCAGCGCAGTGCTGGTAATCAAGGACGGCGTCACCAGACTGGTCAACATCAAGGATCAGAATACCATGACCAAGCTGCTGGATATGCTGCCGGATCTGGTGGACAAATTCACCGGCAAAAAGGATATGGGTGTGGAGGATGCGGAGGCTGTAAACATTGCATTCCCCGAACAGAAAGAAAAAGAGTAAGCGATTGTGGTTCCCAAACGGCCGGCAGACGCATATAGTAGCATAAGGGCTGTTGCTGTGAAGGGACGGGTATGAAACTTTTTAAGCTGATTGGACTGGCGGCTTTCTTTATCGCACTGGGAATGCTGATTATGCTGTTTATGACCAGCAGGCTGACAGGGCTGTTTCTGATTGCCCTGCTGTTGCTGTTGGGGTATTGTTGCCTTTGCTGTGATCTGTGAAGAGAGCCGTGTACTTTGGAAGTGTGGAATTAATGGATACAGGGTACATGGAAAACGGTATAAACTGGGAGGAAGTCTATAAGGCGCAGAGTGAGGATGAACTGCGCAGCATGAAGCTGTGGCTGTTTCAGGAGAGCATCCGTCTTCAGAATGAACGCAATGAACTTCAAAGCATGCAGGACAAGTTTATTCAGGAGAGGATTCGTTTTCGTGACGAGATGGATACGCTGAACCGCCGTATGGTGATGGAGCAGAAGCGGCTTCGGGAGGAGAATCTTTTCTTTGACAAAAAGCTGGCGATCCTGCAGGACGGTTTTCGGAAGCTGGAGGAGGACAGGCAGCGCCTGGCACAGGAAAAACGCAGGCTGGAGCAAAACGGAAGAAGTCAGAGGGAGCGCACGGAGCTGTTAGGGCAGGGAGAGACTGTCGCCAATGTACTGTTCCGCAGCACAGCCAACCCGTTGGCGCTTCGCAAACGTTACAGGGATCTGCTGAAGATTTTTCATCCGGACAACAGTGGCGGAGATGCAGAGCTGATGCAGTATATCAATCGGGAATTTCAGCGGCGTAAGGAAGAATAACAGACAACAAAAAAACCGACTCGTACGAATCGGTTTTTCTTTGCTCCTTACAGAGAGGATATTAAGCTCTCTCGACCTTGCCAGACTTCAAGCATCTGGTGCAGACATGTAACTTCCTGGCAGCGCCGTTAACCATGCACTTTACGCTCTTCACATTGGACTTCCATATTGCATTACTTCTTCTATGAGAATGGCTTACATTATTACCAAAATGAACGCCCTTGCCACAAATATCACATTTAGCCATCTTGACACCTCCTCAATCTTAAGCTGTTTTCCGCATATCATTGCATAAAAATTAACAACATTGATATATTAACAGAAAAAGCGTGGAAAAGCAAGCAAAAAATGAAATTTTTATTTTTTTGTTTTAGGTGTTCCATTTTTAACCAAAAGCATGTATAATGATGAATAGTATGTAATTGGAAAGTCTGCATTATTTAAGGAGGTACTACGGGTATGAAGGGGTCTTCTATGAATACACATATGGGCAATATAGTCATTAACAATGAAGTCATTGCCCAGTATGCCGGAAGTGTGGCGGTGGAATGTTTTGGCATCGTCGGTATGGCCGGGGTCAGTATGAAGGATGGGATGGCAAAGCTGCTGAAAAAGGACAGCCTGTCCAGAGGGATCAATGTGAGCCTGAACAACAACAAGCTGACGCTGGATTTCCATGTGATTGTGGCCTATGGCGTGAGCATCATTGCCGTGTCGGACAATCTGATCAGCAGCGTAAAATATAAGGTGGAAGAATTTACGGGTATTAATATTGAGAAAATCAACATCTTTGTGGAAGGTGTCAGAGTGATTGATTAACAACAATAAACAGCCTCTGTCCGGAATACCGGAATAGATGCGGAACTCTAAATTTTAGGAGGTTACATCGTGGCTTCAAATACAATCGACGTTAAGATGCTGTCAAAGATGTTTTTGGCTGGCGCAAAAAATCTGGAAAGCAAGAAAGAATGGATCAATGAACTGAATGTATTCCCTGTGCCTGACGGGGATACGGGCACCAACATGACCATGACGATCATGTCTGCCGCCAAGGAGGTTGTATCCCTGGAAGGCAGCGCGGATATGGCTGCCCTGTGTAAGGCTATTTCCGGCGGTTCCTTAAGGGGCGCCAGAGGCAATTCAGGCGTGATTCTGTCCCAGCTGCTTCGGGGCTTTACCAAGAGCATCAGCGGCAAGAGCGAGCTGACTATCCCTGAACTGTCCGAAGCCTTTGACCGGGCTGTGGAGACAGCCTACAAGGCGGTGATGAAGCCCAAGGAGGGCACGATTCTGACCGTGGCGAAGGGCAGTGCCGAGAAGGCTAGAGAGCTGGCTGAGAGCGGCATGGAGGATATGGAGCAGTTTTTTGCCCAGGTGCTTGAGCATGCCAGATATGTGTTGAGCCAGACCCCGGAGCTTCTGCCGGTGCTGAAGCAGGCGGGTGTGGTGGATTCCGGCGGACAGGGTCTGGTGGAAGTGATGAGCGGTGCTTATGACGCTTTCCTGGGCAAAGAGATTGACTATACGATCTCCGACACCCCGGCGCAGTCCGGCCGTGCTGACGGCAAATCTTCCAGCTATCAGGCCCAGGCTCAGGCGGAGATTAAGTTCGGCTACTGTACAGAGTTCATCATTATGCTGAACAAGACCTTTAACATTAAACACGAGTTGGATTTTAAGGCTTATCTGGAGTCCATCGGGGATTCCATTGTATGTGTTGCCGATGATGATGTGGTCAAGGTGCATGTACATACCAATGACCCCGGTCTGGCTATCCAGAAGGCATTAAAGTATGGACAGTTATCCAATCTGAAAATAGATAATATGCGCCTGGAACATCAGGAAAAGCTGTTTAAGATGAGTGAGAAGGAGGAGGTGGAAGCCGCTCCCGCACCCGCCCAGCCGCTTAAGCCTGTGGGATTTCTGGCAGTGTCTGTGGGAGATGGCATCAATGAAATCTTCAAGAGCCTGGGCGTAGATCATATTATTGAGGGCGGTCAGACCATGAATCCCAGCACGGCGGATATTCTGGACGCCGTGGATCAGGTGAATGCGGAGACAATCTTTATCCTGCCCAACAACAAAAACATCATTCTGGCAGCCAATCAGGCGGCGGAGCTGATGACGGATAAGCATTTGCTGGTGATCCCCACCAAGACTATTCCCCAGGGGATTACAGCGGTGATCAATTATGTTCCGGAGATGACCCTGGCGGACAATGAATTCACCATGATGCAGGAGATCGGCAATGTAAAGACCGGTCAGGTGACTTATGCGGTGCGGGATACCACGATTGATGACAAGGAGATCAAGCAGGGTGACTATATGGGCATCGGTGATGCGGGTATTCTGTCTGTAGGGCAGGATATGCTGCAAGTTACCAGGGACATGGTTGAAGCTATGGTCGATGAGAACAGTGAGCTGATCAGCGTGTATTATGGCAGTGATGTGTCGGAGGAATCCGCACAACAGCTGCGCAGCGAACTGGAGGAGGCATATGGTAACTGCGATATTGAGTTGCAGTATGGCGGACAGCCGATCTACTACTATGTGATCTCTGTGGAATAGAGGAGTGTATGCAAGGGGCGGGAGCCGCAGATCTGGCGGCGGCCTGCCCTTTTTATAAGTTAGGAGGACAGCCATGGATGACAGTACTTCCATCCTGGAGTTAAAGGGGATCGGGGAGAAGTCCCTGAAGCTATTTGCCAAAGTAGATATATCCACAGTGGGGGATCTGCTGCACTATTATCCCCGGGACTATGAGACGTTCCGGGAGCCTGACCCCATATCCCAGGTCAAGACAGGGGATATCTGCGCTATTCGGGCGACAGTCTGCGGCACAGTCAATGTCAAAAAGGTGAGGAGCCTGACCATAATGAATGTGCTGGTGCGGGATAGCTCCGGCGCCATGCAGCTGACTTTTTTCAATATGCCCTTCTTAAAAAATGTGCTGAAGCCCGGAAGCTGCCATATCTTCCGGGGCAGGGTGCAGGCCAGGGGGCCTGCCCAGATTATGGAACAGCCCAGGCTCTATAAGCAGGAGGAGTACGAAAAATTTCTGGCCTTTATCCAGCCCCGCTATGCCCTGACCAAGGGGCTGACCAACCAGGCGGTGCAGAAGGCGGTAAAACAGGCCCTGACCTATTACCACTTTGGGCAGGATCCCTACCCGGAGCAGCTGCGGCGGCAGTACGACCTGATGGGACGGCAGGAGGCATTGAACAACATGCATTTTCCCGTAAGCTTCGAGGAGCTGGTCAAAGCCCGCAAGAGGGTGGTGTTCGAGGAATTTTTCTCCTTCCTGTATCTTCTGCGGGAAAATAAAGAGCAGTGCAGGCTGCTGGAGAATGAATACCGCATGATCGAGACGGCGGACACGGGCAGGCTGTTGGAACAGCTTCCCTACCGTCTGACCGGGGCGCAGATGCGGGCATGGCAGGATATCTGTCAGGATATGTGTTCTCCCTGGTGCATGAACCGATTGGTGCAGGGGGATGTGGGCTCCGGCAAGACCATTATCGCCGTGCTGGCGCTGCTCATGTGCGCTGCCAACGGGTATCAGGGGGCGCTGATGGCTCCCACGGAGGTGCTGGCAGCCCAGCACTATGAGGGCATCTGCGGCTATGTGGAGAAATATCACGCCGCCCTGCGCCCCATCCTGCTGGTGGGCAGCATGACGGCTAAGGAGAAGCGGGAGGCCTATGAAAAGATCGCTTCCGGGGAGGCCAATCTGGTGGTGGGAACCCATGCGGTGATTCAGGACAAGGTGCGGTTCCAGAAGCTGGCTCTGGTAGTCACAGACGAACAGCATCGTTTCGGCGTGCGCCAGCGGGAGATTCTGGCGGAGAAGGGTAGCAATCCCCATGTGCTGGTCATGAGCGCCACACCCATCCCACGCACCCTGGCTATCATCCTCTACGGAGATCTGCAGGTGTCGGTTATCGACGAACTGCCCGCTAACCGTCTACCCATCAAAAACTGCGTGGTAGGCACCTCCTACCGGCCCAAAGCATATCAGTTTATCGAAAAAGAAGTCCGCGCCGGACGCCAGGCCTATGTGATCTGTCCCATGGTGGAGGAGGGGGAGATGGAGGATCTGGAAAATGTGATGGACTATGCGGAAAAGCTGCGGGCGGCTCTTCCGGCGGATATCCAAGTGGCCGCCCTCCACGGCAAAATGCGGCCCACAGACAAAAACCGTATCATGGAGGAGTATGCGGCGCACAATATCGATGTGCTGGTGTCCACCACGGTGATCGAGGTGGGAATCAATGTGCCTAACGCAACTGTGATGATGGTGGAGAATGCAGAGCGCTTCGGACTGGCCCAGCTTCACCAGCTCCGGGGACGGGTGGGCAGAGGTGCGCATCAGAGCTACTGTATCTTCATCAGCGCCCAGGACAACAAGGAGACCATGGAACGCCTGGATATTCTGAATCGCTCCAACGATGGCTTCTTTATCGCTTCGGAGGATCTGAAGCTCCGGGGACCCGGGGATCTCTTCGGCATCCGCCAGAGCGGGGAATTTGCATTCCGCATGGGAGATATCTACACGGATGCGGAGATCCTGAAGCAGGCTAGCCAGGCTGTGGAACAGATTCGGGAAGCAGGGGATGGGGAATATCAACAGCTGCTGGAATATTTACACAGTGAAAAGCGGCTTCAGGTTGACTTTAGAACCATTTGAGAGTATACTTTTATATGTAGTTGCGAAACGGACAAACTTTAATTCCTGTTCCAGAAAAGGAAGTTTGGAAGTATTAATAAAACCTAAGAGAGGAATGGATAATACAATGTCAAAGGTTGCCATTATCACAGATAGCAATAGTGGAATTACACAGTCGCAGGCCAAAGAGATGGGTATCTTCGTGCTGCCCATGCCGTTTTTTATCAACGACGAGACCTATTTTGAGGATATCAGCCTGACACAGGAGCAGTTCTATGAGATGCTTAAGGAGGGGGCCGATATCCACACCAGTCAGCCCTCGCCGGAATCGGTGATGCAGCTGTGGGATGAGGTGCTGAAGGAGTATGACGAGATCGTGCATATTCCCATGAGCAGCGGCCTGTCCAGCTCCTGCCAGAGCGCCATCATGCTGGCTCAGGACTATGAGGGCAAGGTGCAGGTAGTGAACAACCAGCGAATCTCCGTGACCCAGAGACAGTCCGCTCTGGACGCCAGGCTGCTGGCTGCCAAGGGAATGAGCGCAGTGGAAATCAAGAATTTTCTGGAGGAGGACAAGTTCAACAGCAGTATTTACATCATGCTGGATACCTTGTATTATCTGAAAAAAGGCGGCCGTATCACACCGGCTGCGGCCGCGCTGGGCACTTTGCTGAAGTTAAAGCCCGTGCTGCAGATCCAGGGGGAGAAGCTGGACGCTTTCGCCAAGGCCCGCACCACCAATCAGGGCAAGTCCATCATGATCGGCGCCATCAAGAAGGATATTGAGACCCGTTTCGGCGGTATGACTGAGGATAAACACATCTGGCTGGAGATCGCCCATACGGCCAACGCAGAGGCCGCAGAAGGCTATAAGGCCGAGATTTTGGAGCAGTTCCCCGGCTATGATATTCACATTGATCCCCTGTCTCTAAGTGTGGCCTGCCATATTGGTCCCGGCGCGCTGGCATTTGCCTGCTGTAAGAAGATTGAGGTGTAGGAGTGCGAAAACTCCCGTAATAATTCTGGGACAGGGAAGAAGACCGGAAGGATGACAATGTATAAATATTTCCCCGAAAAGGGAGAAAAATTTATGGCGGGCGCTTCGCAAGGGAAGGCCCGCCGTTTCATAACTGCAAGAATTCCTGCAAAAAAATAGTGCCATGGATACATCTGGTAGTTTTTCCTTTCCCTGCCACAAAATATATGTTATAATACTTTTATGCAAAAAAGCCAAATGAAGGATAAAATGCACAGATAAGAAAATTTAACAGATCGAGAGAAGAGGTAATTTATGGCTAAAGCAACTGATTATGGTGCCTCCAGCATTACCGTGCTGGAGGGTCTGGAGGCGGTGCGCAAGCGTCCGGGCATGTATATTGGCAGCGTGTCCACCAAGGGACTGAACCACCTGATTTATGAGATCGTTGACAACTCCGTGGACGAGCATCTGGCGGGTTTCTGCGACACAATCAAGGTGACTCTGGAGTCGGACGGCTCCGCCACCGTCAGCGACAATGGAAGAGGCATTCCCGTGGGGATGCATGAGAAGGGTGTCAGCGCGGAGCGGCTGGTGTTCACTACGCTGCACGCAGGAGGAAAGTTTGATAACAATGCCTATAAGACCAGCGGCGGACTTCACGGTGTTGGCTCCTCAGTGGTCAACGCGCTTTCTAATCGGTTGACTGTCACGGTCAAGGTGGGCGGCTGCATCTATCAGGATCAATATGAGAAGGGTTTGCCTGTGGTGGAGCTGGAAAACGGCCTGCTTCCGATTATCGGTAAGACCAGGGAGACGGGAACCACCATCAATTTCCTGCCGGACGATACGATTTTTGATAAGACACGTTTTAAGGAGGATGAGGTTAAGAGCCGTCTTCATGAGACCGCTTATCTGAATCCGGAACTGACGATTATTTTCGAGGACAAGCGTAAGGAAGAACCTGAGCAGGTCACTTTTCATGAGCCGGAGGGGATCACAGGCTTTATAAAAGACATGAACAAGGGTGATGAGCCTGTTCATGACTGCATTTACTTTAAAGGTGAATCTGAGGACATTGTGGTTGAGGTTGCTTTCCAATATGTGAATGAGTTTCATGAGAATGTGTTGGGATTCTGTAACAATATCTACAATTCCGAAGGCGGCACGCATTTGACGGGATTTAAGACACAGTTCACCAATGTAATTAATACCTATGCAAGAGAACTGGGAATCCTGAAGGAGAAGGATGTGAATTTCACCGGGGCGGATGTGCGCAACGGTATGACGGCAGTGGTGTCCATCAAACACCCTGATCCCCGTTTTGAAGGTCAGACCAAGACGAAGCTGGACAATCAGGACGCCGCCAAGGTGGTGGCAAAGGTCACCGGCGAGGAGATTGTACGGTATTTTGACCGCAATCTGGAGGTGCTGAAAAACATTATCGGCTGTGCGGAGAAAGCGGCAAAGATCCGCAAGACGGAGGAGAAGGCGAAGACCAATATGCTGGCCAAGCAGAAATTCTCCTTTGATTCCAACGGCAAGCTGGCCAACTGTGAGTCCAAGGACCCCTCAAAATGTGAGATTTTTATCGTGGAGGGAGATTCCGCAGGGGGCAGCGCCAAGACTGCCCGGGACCGCAGTTTTCAGGCGATCCTGCCTATTCGGGGCAAGATCCTGAACGTGGAGAAGGCAAGCATTGACAAGGTGCTGGCCAACGCGGAGATCAAGACCATGATCAATGCCTTTGGATGCGGTTTTTCCGAGGGGTATGGAAACGATTTTGATATCTCGAAGCTGCGCTATGACAAGATTATTATTATGACGGATGCGGACGTGGACGGCTCCCATATCTCCATGCTGTTGCTGACGCTGTTTTACCGTTTTATGCCGGAGCTGATCTACGAGGGGCATGTGTATATCGCCATGCCGCCCCTGTACAAAGCCATGCCCTCCAAGGGTAAGGAGGAGTACCTCTATGACGACAAGGCGCTGGAGAAGTACCGCAGGAGTCACAAGGGGCCGTTTACGCTGCAGCGGTACAAGGGTCTGGGCGAGATGGACGCCCAGCAGTTGTGGGAGACCACGCTGGACCCTGCCACCCGGATGATGAAGCGGGTGGAGATTGAGGACGCACGGCTGGCTACAGACCTTACCAGCACGCTGATGGGGACGGATGTGCCGCCCAGAAGGGCGTTTATCTATGACCATGCTACGGATGCGGAGCTGGATTATAATGCGTAGCGGACTGGAGCAGTCTCGTCCCGGGCGGGCAATATGCCCCTGCCGCGACACGCTGTGGATGGGATAAATAGAGGGAAAAATTATGGCATCCAGAATAATACATTTGGCGATAACAAATATTCTGTCCGGGAAATATGAATTTAAAGATTTAAACCGTCTGAAAATAGGCGTAACACTGCCGGATGCGGCGGCTGTGGGTAAAAGCACAGAGGGCAGCCATCTGAAGATTCAAATATGCGGCCGAACCAAAAAAACCTATGACCTAACCAGATTTAGAAGAGAATTTGGACAAAAGATGAGGGAGGATGACCTGTATCTGGGTTATTATCTTCATCTGATCCAGGATATTTTGTTTCGGTACTTCATGTATGAAATGCATCATTGGGATTCAAGAGTTCCGGGTAATGTGGACAGACTTCACAATGATTATGCGCTGATTAACACCTATGTCGTCCAAAAATATCATCTGCGGGATGATATTGTGATCCCGGATGATTTTGCTGCTGAGCCGATTCATAATCTCTATCCTTTTGGATTTGAGAGTTTTTATGAGGAGATGCGGAGAGATTATGAACCCTATCGGGAGGGCAGCCTGTTCTTTTTCACGGAAAAGATGGCGGATGACTTTATAGATATGGCGGTGGAATTCTGCATAAAAGAGCTGGACGCGCCCCCGCAGGGACAACCCGGTCTCGACGAATATAAATGGGGGTGGAGGGTCCCTCCTCGCAGTATTTTAAACACTACTCTGAACACGAGGGAGCTGGGAGGCTACAGAATTCAGGGGACGGAGTACTATACCCTCATGGACGGCATCTGGCGAAGTGACATTCAGAAATGGCCTGATGAGGGCGATCTTGCCCTTTTGAAGAAGCATCATATCACCACGGTCATTGATATGCGGGGAGATAAGGATGTGCGCAGAGCGCCCAGCGGATTTGAGAGAGCGGAGGGCTTTGTGTACTGTCATGTGCCCATCGACGAAGGAAGCGGCATACCGGAGAGCCGGGAGGCTGTTCCCCGCACTTATATGGATATTGCCATGGCGAAAAATATGCCCGTCGTCTTTAAAAAGATAGCCGCCGCCCCCGGCGGGGTGATGATAAACTGCACTGCCGGTAAGGATCGCACGGGAGTAGTCAGCGCTATTTTGCTGAAACTGTGCGGAGTCGGCGAGGAGGATATCGTATACGACTATATGCTGACCCGGGAGTGTAATCAAAAACGCTTTGAGCTGATCCATCAGAATTACCCTGAGGTAGATATGAACATAGTGATACCGGATGAAGGATATATGAAGGAATTTCTGAGGCTCTTTCAGGAGCGTTTTCAGGACGTGGAGAGCTATTTTGAGGCGGTGGGAGTCACCCGGGAGGAGACGGCGCTGATCGTCAGGAAAATGTTACACAGACTATGATAAGAACGGAGTTGACAGATGAAAAGCATTATCCTGGTTGTAGACGATGACAAAACCAATTTGACGCTGGCCCAGAAAATTCTGCTGCCGGAGTACCGCCTTGCGGCGTGCAATTCCGGCATGGCGGCGCTGAAATATCTGGAAAACAACCATCCCGACCTGATCCTGTTGGACATCAATATGCCTGATATGGATGGGTTTGAGGTGATGGAACAGCTGCGCCTCAAGGAGGAGACCGCAACTATTCCGGTCATTTTCCTGACGGCTGACAATCTGGCTCAGACGGAGGTTAAATGCTTTCAGATGGGGGCGATGGATTTTGTCACCAAGCCTTTTATGCCGGACATTTTATTAAGCCGCGTCAGCAAAACTCTGGAACTGGAACACTATCGGCACAATCTGGAGGAAATGGTCAGGGAGCAGGCCGACAGGATCACCGAGGACGCCAGACGATTAAGCCGGATTCAGGAGTCTGTGATTGTGGGAATGGCGAACCTGATTGAAAGCCGGGACGGAAGCACAGGAAAGCATGTAAAAAACACACAGAGATATGTGAGGATGATAGCGGAGGAGCTGCACAGGAGAGGGCTTTTTGCGGAGCAGCTGACAACGCCGTTTATAGAAGACCTGTGCAAGGCGGCGCCGCTTCACGATGTGGGGAAAATCAAGGTGCCGGATGCAATACTGCAAAAGCCGGGCAAGCTCACAACGGAAGAATTTGAGACCATGAAACTGCACACTACATACAGCCGCAAAATCATACATATGATCATTGGCGATGTGGAGGACGAGCACTATGTGACGATTGTGGAGGATATTGCCATGTACCACCATGAGCGATGGGATGGTACGGGATATCCCACCGGACTTTCAGAAGACAGCATTCCCCTGGCGGCGCGGATCATGTCTGTGGCGGATGTGTTTGACGCCCTGTACGAGGAACGTGTCTACAAGCCGCCCATCCGCCCCATTGAACGGATTATGCAGATCATGTCGGAGGGCAGGGGAACCCAGTTCGACCCTGTAATCATTGATGTGTTTGGAGAGATGCTGCCAATGTTGAAGAAGGTATTGAACATAGATTAGTGGGAAGGAACGGTAATTTACTGTGGAAAACAGCAATATTAAATATGCAAGGACAAACAGAAAATCGGAGCGTATCGTGCTGGTGGTATATACACTTTTTACGATTTCCATGTTTGTATCCTCCTTTTTGCTCGGTTGGAGTCTGATTGAAAAGGAGCTTATTGTTGTGACATTGCTCAGCTGTTGGTTTGTCCATTTAAAGCAGTTTTGGAGTCATGATATCCGCGCAAAATGGATTGCTGTTATGGTATGGGTGGATTTCAGCATTTACGCAATACATGCCGTCAGCTTTACTTCCCTGCTGGCCACCATGTCAGCGCTGGTCGTACTGCTTGGTATCTTCTATATACCGCAGATTGTCTATATGGGAATCTTTTTTTCCACCCTCATCATCCTCTATCATGGGTTCATAGCAAGGACTATTACGGCGGACACGGCCAACGGTGTTCTTCGGATGGCCCTGCACATTATCTCCTCGTATGCGGTTCCGGCAGTTACCCTGTTTATGATATCCGCTCAGAGAGAAACCCGGGAGCGAATGATTGAAAATATAAGGGAGTTGGAGATTGCCGAGCGGAGCAAGGATGACTTTATCGCGAATGTCTCCCATGAAATCCGCACCCCAATCAATGCCGTATTCGGTATGAGCGAGGCAATTCTGCAGGAGGAGCTTCCTATCAATGTCAGAAGGGACATCATCGATATTCAGACCGCAGGCAGAAATCTTCTGTCCACAGTCAGTAATATTTTGGACTTTTCTGAGTTGGAGAGCGGCAAAGTGGAGCTGGCTGAGGAGAGCTATAACATTACCTCCACGATTACAGATATTATCAATATGACACTGACCATGTACAATGGCAAGCATCTGGAACTTATTGTTGACTGTGACGCCGATCTTCCCAGCAATCTGCTTGGAGACGAGCAGAAACTCAGGCGTGTCATTATGAATTTAATGAGCAATGCCGTCAAATTCACCCGTGAAGGCGGCATTATACTGCGCATCAGCAGCAGAAAAGAGGAATACGGAATTAATCTGATAGTCAGTGTAAGAGATTCAGGCATAGGTATGGAACTTTCTGATATGGAAAATATTTTTGCCAGTTTCAGCCAGGTCAATTCCAGACGCAACAGAGAGGCGGGCGGCGTTGGGTTAGGACTGCCGATTGCTCGTTCCCTGATTATAAGTATGGGTGGTTTCATCACCGTAAACAGCACACCGGGGAATGGAAGTGAGTTTCAGTTCACGATTCCTCAGAAGGTTCTGGATGAAACACCTATTGTATCTATCCAAAACAGGATACAAGTTCATGCTGCGTGTTATATCAATATGGGGAAATACGACTATTCCCTTATTCGTGAAGGGTATGAGAACTGTATCCGCCATATTGCGGAACAGCTCGGCATTCCGCTTATAGCCTGCAGAAATCTTGTGGAACTACAGCGCCGCCTGGAGCGTGGCAGTTTCAGCCATGTCTTTATCAGCTGGGATGAGTACTGTGAAGACAAAAACTTTTTTGAAAAGCTGGCGAAGGAGACTACCGTTGTACTGATTCTTGAATATGGGCATGAGACCCAGGCCGGCAGCAACATGCTCCGGATCTATAAGCCGTTTACCGTATTGTCCATAGCGTCGGTGTTCAACGGACAGAAAATCGTGCAGGGCGGAGAGTATCAGAGTACCAAGGAGATTCGCTTTGCAGCTCCGACGGCAAAGGTCCTTATTGTTGACGACAATGCCATGAATCTCAAGGTTATGGCCAGACTTCTGCTGCCGTATCAGATCAACGCGTACATGGCGAGCAGCGGCAGAGAGGCATTGGACAAGATAGAGGACATAGAATTTGACTGTGTATTTCTGGATCACATGATGCCGGAGATGGACGGCGTGGAGACCCTGCATAAAATCCGCCAGAAACCGGGCGCATATTACCAGAAACTCAATGTGATTGCATTCACGGCCAACGCCATAGGCGGCGCCAGGGAAATGTTTATCTCGGAGGGCTTTAATGACTTTATTGCAAAACCCATAGAACTCAGTGTGCTGGACCGGATGCTGCGCCGTTATATTCCGGCACGGAAACAGGTCGCCATAGCGGGCAGTGAGGATAGCAATGTACATTCCTATATCGGCAGCGAGAAGAAAACAAATGCTGTGAGCGCGGAAAAGGGATCAGGGAAAACCACGTCAGACAGAGAGGATTTCAAAGCCCTTGAGGAACTTAATAAGGCCGGAATCCATGTGAATCAAGGGATTGCATACTGTGGCGGCCAGGATGGTTTTCGTGAGATTGTCGGTATTTTTCATGCGGAAGGTGTCAAGCGGAAGGCTCTTCTCAAGCAATATTTCAATGAGCAGGATTGGAAAAATTATGTCATCACGGCACATGCCTTAAAGAGCAACGCCAAGGGAATCGGCGCGGATGATTTATCCGACCTTGCCCTGAAACTGGAAATGGCTGGCAAGGAGAACCGCTTCGACTATATTCTGGAGCATCACAAGGAGCTGCTGGATGCGCATGACACCCTGTTGAATATCCTTGCCGGCAATTCCTTTATTTTCCCCGAGGGAACTGTGGAGGACAGACTGACAGGGGAAACCGGTATTGCGGGAAATCAGACAGACCAGACAGCTAAGCGGGATGGGAAGTTAGAGGAAGAGACCGCGAAAGAGCCACAGGAGCTGGATGATCAGGCTGTAACAAGACTGATGGCACTGCTCAGCGAGAAGATTTCCAGCTTTGAGAGCGAAGGTATAAGCGATATTTTGGATGAACTGGCTGAGTACCACTATCACGGGAATCCGCTCAGAGAGCTGGCGGATGAAATCGGAAGCCTGACAGATGATTTTGACTTTCTTGGCGCATCCGGGGTGCTGGAGGCATGGCAGGAAAAGATCAGCGAGGGCGCTTTGGGATAAGCAGAAAGGTCAGGATACACAAATATGTTCAAAAAATTGCGTACTTTAATACAGACACTGTTCAGCAAAGAGTTAGAACTTCAGGAACGTCTTGTCCGAATGGTTTTTACAATGGCATTTCTTGCGTCCATCATTGGAATGGGGCGCATATTGCTCGGAGCGGGCTGGATTGTGTTAACCGCGCTCATACCCATGTGCATTATCTCCGGAATGGCCCTGTGGTTTACTGTTAAACATCACAAGGTAAGATTTGCCTCATGGCTGTTAATTATTTCAACGAACGTAATTCTGCTGCCTTTGGTCTATATTATGAGCAGCGGTGTGGAGAGCGGCACCCCGATCTGGTTTGTTCTGGGAGTGGTATATGTCTTTTTGCTGTTTAAGGGAAAAGAATTTGCCATAGCGCTGTCGATTTCCCTGGCTTCATACGCTGTCACATACTATATTTCCCTCAGATACCCGGATATTCTGCCCCCGGCCGCCGGCCGCTTTTACACTTTGGGAGATTCCTATGCCACACTTGTCTGTATCAGCAGTTTTGTCGGACTGCTGCTTAAAAGCCAGCTTGCGACCTATGAGAGGGAGCGTCTGCTGATCGAGAGCCAGAAGGAGGAGATAGAGCGGATCGCCCGCTCAAAGGATGCATTTTTTGCCAATATGAGCCATGAAATCCGAACCCCCATCAACACGATTATCGGGTTGAATGAGATGACGCTGCGTGAGGATATTCCCGATGAAATCGCCGAAAATTCCATCAATATCCAGAATGCTAGCAAGATGCTGCTGACTACAATCAGCGATATCTTAGATTTGTCCAAGCTGGAATCCGGCAAAATGGAACTGGTTCTGTCACCGTATGCGGTCAGCACTATCTTCAGCGATCTGGTGAACCTGATCTGGATACGGGCGCAGCAGAAGGAGCTGGAATTTATAGTCGATATTGATCCCGAAATTCCCTCCATGCTGTACGGCGATGATATACGGATTAAGCAGGTTATCACCAATCTGCTGACAAACGCAGTAAAATACACGGATACAGGTTCTGTCATACTGTCCGCGAAGGGGGAGCGTGTGGAACCGGATGTCATTCTTCTGCGGATATCCGTGGAGGATACCGGCAAGGGACTGCGCAAGGAAAGCCTGGAGAATCTGTTCGATTCTTTTATGCGTTTTGACGTAAATGAGAATCGCAATGTAGAGGGATCGGGGCTGGGACTTACCATTGCCAAACAGCTCATAGAGATGATGGGCGGAAAGATTTATGTGGACAGCGTATACCATAAAGGCTCTATCTTTACGGTGGAGATTAGGCAGCACATCGTCAATCCGCAGCCCATTGGCATCATTGATTTTGCCGCGCAGAACAAGCTGGCCAACCGCACGAAATACAAACAGCGTTTTGTGGCGCCTGACGCCAGAATACTGGTTGTGGATGACAATGATATGAACCGCATGGTGGCAATCAAGCTGCTGCGCGGCACAAAGGTAAAGGTTGACACGGCGGCCAGTGGAAAGGAATGTCTGAAAAAGACGGCCGAGAATGCCTATCATGTCATATTGATGGATCACATGATGCCGGAGATGGACGGAGTGGAGACATTAAAGGCTGTGCGGGAGCAGAAAAAGGGATTCTGTCAAAAGACGCCGGTGATTGCCCTGACCGCCAATGTGATGTCAGACGCAAATCAGGTCTATCAGGATATGGGATTCGACAGTTATCTCGCCAAGCCTGTCAATGCGGCGCTTTTAGAGACCAGTCTGCTGAAATATCTGCCGCAGGAGCTGGTTGAATACTCTGATGAGGAGGATTCCTCCGATTCGGAGAAAATAGGAACCATCAATCAGCTAAACAGCGCCAGAAAACGAAAGGTTGCCATCACGGCGGACTGTATCTGCGACCTGCCCAAAGAACTGCTTGACAGATTCCAGATCGGGCTTATGTATACCTATGTTCACACAAAAGAGGGGCGTTTCTGTGATCTCTCAGAGGTGTCCTGCGACAGCCTGCTGGAGTATCTGCAGATAGAAGGAAACAGCGCTCATTCTTCAACGGCGCCGCCATCGGAATACGAATTTTTCTTTGCCGATACCCTGGAAAGGGCGGAGCATGTTCTCCATATTACGGCCACTGCCAGTCTGAGCGGGGCATATCCCTATGCATCTCAGGCAAGTAAGAGCTTTGACAATGTCACAGTATTTGACTCGGAGCATATCAGCAGCGGTCATGGGCTCATGGTGTTATATGCGGCTTCTCTGGCGGAGGAGGGAAAGAGCATTCCCGAGATATGTAAGGCTTTAGAGCAGTATAAGGATCTGGTATGCTCCAGCTTCCTGGTACCGAACACAACGGCTCTATACCGCAACGGAAAACTGGGTGGTGTGGTCCATAAGCTGTGCAGTGGTCTGAATCTGCATCCTGTTCTCCGCATGTCGCAGAACAAGCTGAAGCTGTGGAAAATAGAGATGGGCAATATGCAGCGGATGGACAGGAAATATGTCAAGTCCCTGCTCCATAACAGCAGGCAGATAGACACACGCCTTCTGTTTCTCACCTATGCCGGCTGCAGTGTCCGCCAGTTGGATGAAATACTCGCGGAAGTGGAAAAATATGTCAAGTTTGACAAAATCATTTTGCAGAAAGCCTCCGCAACGGTTTCCAGCAACTGCGGCATTGGGATCTTTGGGCTGATGTTTGTCAGGAAAAGGGGAGTATAACAGGGGTGCGAAATTGTGGTTGAACCATTCGTTAAGATGAAAAAAATGTTTATTGGACTTTTAGGGGCTGCTTTTTTGCTGGCGGGATGTACGGCAGCCGCACCGACGGAAGTGGAGACGGAGTCCCCCGAAACAGAGCAGGAACCATTTTTGTCGGGCCAGAGCCGTGAAGAAATAGAGATACAGGGTAGTTCCCAGGGGGAAGATATCGGAGAAATATCCATGGCAAGGGCGGAGTTGTCAGAGGTGCTGGGAGCCTATGGGGATTTTCTGGCGGAAAATGCGGATGAAAATGAGTTATTCACATTGATTTATCTGGATAATGATGATATCCCGGAGTTGGTTAGTATGCACGACGGGGGACGTCTCGCCGGTGCGGAGATATACACTTATAATCAGGGCGAAACGGTCCATGTAGGAGGATATGGGCAATGGGGCTGGACCTGGTATCTGGAAAAGGAAGGGATCATTTTTAGTCCCTATGACCATCAGGGGAGCGGTGGCTGCAGCGTACACAGGATAGAGGGAACGGAGGATACGCTTCTGCAGGTATTTGACTTTGTTACGGATATCCCTACGACGAACTTGGATGAATGGGATGGGTATTCATTTATCTATAAGGTGGACGGCGAGGTGGTTTCCGAGGAGCAGTATGAGGAAGCCTGGCAGAAATGGGATTCGCCTGACAGGAGGAGGCTCATAGTTGATTATTGTATTCCCGTGGAGGGGACGGATATTCAGGCGGCTCTGACTGAGAGACTGCAAACCCTGATCCTGACCCAGTATGACACGCTGAGAGAGGATGTACTCATAAAATCCGGCCTCGATGAGGATGCCATTCTTTTCATGGACTATGACGATTATGACGGTGACGGCATATATGAGGCATTTGTGTTCTGTGGGGAAAGCTATGATTATTACGGAGATATCAATTACAGCGGAGATTTCTGGTTTGTGGGAGCGGACCAGTGCATGCGGCTCCCGGAAAGATTCGGAAACGGCACCGATTATAGAAAGATCGACGGGCTGATGATGCTGGGCCACGAACAAAAATATCTCTATTACTACTCAGACTACTGTTTTACTGCCGATATCAGCGGGATCTGGACGGTGGAAAACGGAAAGCCGGTGGAGGTCAATCTGCCACAGACCGGACAGGTGGTATACAGGGGAGATCCTTATGAATTTGAACTATGGGTAGATAGCTATAACCATTATTATGAACCGGATGGAGATTTATGGACAGGACATACCTGGCGCCCCTATTTTTATCATTATGATTCGGAAACAGGGGAGCCCTTGCCTGACGAGGGCGAAACTCTCTCCCCAAAAGAGTTAGAAGAAATTTGCGGTTTTGACCTTGCCGGGGAGGTGGAAGCGGAAGGGTATGAGGTTACCGCCATTGTCCGGTGGCAGCCCAGCGATATTGTGACGATCAATTATACGATTCCGCTTGACGAGGAAGATCCCCTTCCCGAAATCACTTATGAAAATATTATCTGGGACTGCAAAGCAAAGGATTATTGGAGAAGCGAGGAGTGGGGCATCACCTCCTGGCAGAACGCAGGTGTGGGAGGGAGTATTTGATATGAAAACAGTAATCTATGAAGGTCTGCCCGAAGAGGCCAAACAAATCCGGCAGACGGTGTTTGTGGAGGAGCAGGGGTTTCTTGAAGAGTTTGACCATACGGACGATGCTGCTGTGCATTTTGTAGTGTATATGGATGATGTCCTGCCGGTGGCAACCTGCCGGGTATTTTGGGATGCTGCGATAGCGGGGTATGTCTTGGGAAGATTTGCGGTACTTAAAGAATACCGGAGGCAAAGGATAGGTTCTGTCATGATGCGGGAAGCTGAAAAATATGTGCAGAAAGCAGGGGGCAGGAGCCTGGCCCTACATGCCCAGTGCCAGGTAAGTGGGTTTTACCAAAAACAGGGCTTTGTGGAATGCAGCGAGGTGGAGGACGAGCAGGGGTGTCCTCATGTGTGGATGAAAAAGGATATAAATTAATAGTTGGTAATGAGTTACATGGCTGATATATGCGTGAAAAAGAAGAAAATTGCGAGCTGGCTGCTGGTGTCTGTCATTTTGCTGACAGGGTGTACGATGCCTGCCCCGGCAGAGATGGAGACGGAAGATGCAGAGAGCCGCTCCGATGGGGAAGACATCGAGGAAACGTGGATATCCCAATCCCCTTATGCCCGGGCATACTATGCATTTTTACAGGAATACCTTTTTTCTGCAGAAATCTGGGACATGAGGTTTGAGTTGGTTTTTATTGATGAGGATGATATCCCCGAACTGCTGATAATTCTGGATGATTGTCATGCGGCGGGGGTGAGGGTCTATACTTATATCGACGATTCGGTAGTGGAAGTGGGGGAATTTGGGTCCTTTGGGAAAATGCAGTATGTGGAAAGGAGTGGCATGATTTTTGACCACTATATGGGCCAGGGGGAAGCACACACTTATTTTTGGCGGATGGAGGGCGGAGAAGCCATACAGGTCAGTCATATGCATTCCTGGCCGGATAATTCCAGGTATTTGGAAACCGGAGAGTACATGGAATTCTATGAGATAGACGAACGTTCTGTCACAGAGGACGTATATCAGGCAAAATGGGAGGAGTTGTATGACAGCCAGGAATATGTGCTGATCGGATATGAGGATGGTATCCCCCTGAATGAGACGGAGCTTCTGCCCGCACTGACACAGGCTATAGAGAATCTGCTCTGGAAAAAGGAGATTATCTTTCATGACTACGACATTTTGGGGAGGGATGGAAAATGCATTTGGACAACGGGCCGCCCAAGCTGATCATCCTGCGGGGCAATTCCGGCAGTGGGAAGAGTTCTGTGGCCAGGGAATTACAACATAAGTTTGGCCGGGGAACCCTGATGATTCCCCAGGACACGGTGCGTCGTGATCTGCTGTGGGCCAAGGACGGTGTGGACACCAAGGCTCTGCCCCTTTTGATTCAGCTGTTGGAATACGGGAAGAAAAACAGCGCCGTCACGATTCTGGAGGGCATACTGTACTCTGGCTACTACAGACCGTTGTTTCAGAAGGCCATTGAGGAGTATGGCGAGGATAATATATACGCTTACTATTATGATCTGCCCTTTGAGGAGACTCTGCGCAGGCATGGCACGAAGCCAAACCGATTTGATTTTGGCGAGGAGGATATGCGGAGATGGTGGAATGAGAAGGACTATATCAGCATCATCCCGGAGGAAATTATCACAGCGGAGGTGAGTCTTTCTGAGGCAGTGGAGAGGATATATCAGGCTGTAACCACCTCATCAAAAATCCAGCAGAGAGATTAAAGACTTTGTGAGAGGACAAAAAATATAATTTTTATTTGAGTATAGGCAGTACAATGTGTTATAATCCATACATATTGGGGGAAATTATTATGATTTTATTGGTAATAGATACGCAAAAGGGCATCACAGATGAGAGGCTGTTTGCGTTTGATCAGTTTAAAAGCAATATCAGGCTGCTGATATCCGAGGCGAGAGAACATGGAGTGGAGGTCGTGTATGTCCGGCATGACGATGGCCCCGGCACAGGTTTTTCCGTGGGAGATGAGGAGTTTGAGATTTTTGAGGAGTTTGCCCCCAAAGAGAACGAGCGTATTTTTGACAAGACCGTAAACAGTGCCTTTCATAGTTCCACAGGCTTGACGGATTACCTGGCGGAGAAGGGCGAGAGGGAGATCATGATTGTGGGGCTGCAGACGAATTTCTGTATAGACGCCACCGTCAAGAGCGGTTTTGATCATGGCTATGAGATGTATGTGCCGGAGTATGCCAACTCTACCTTTGACAACGACTATATGAAAAAGGATGTGTGCTATCACTACTACAATGATTTTATCTGGCCCCAGAGGTATGTGCAGTGCATCTCCATGGTGGAGGCTGTGGACAGGATCAGGAAATGTGCTATGGACTGAAACAGATGTCAATGCAGATGGTGATTATGAGAGATTGGAGAAAAACACATGGAACAGGGATTTTTAGAGCAACAGGCGAAAAGGGCATACAAGAAAACCAGAAAGCTATATTGTATTCTGTTATTGGTAGTTGTCGCTCTTATTGCGTTTATTGGTTTTATGGTAAAGGATTCTATTGATTTAAGTGATGGCAGAACCAGAAAATTGATGGTCTGTCTGGCTGTTTTTGCAGGCCTTATGCTGGTCTCGGTGGTGCTTGGACTGTTTCTCTCAGGCCGGGCAGCTGCGGATGCCAGCAAGAGTTTGCTGCTCCCCTTCAAGGACAAGACGAGAGAGGCAGTGGCGGAGATTATCGACCAGGAGATTGCAGAGGGAAAGGTTCAGGTGGACGAGTATATTGAAGCTTTTCCCGAGGGCAAAACGCCCCGCGGAGAGCGGGTCATTTTGATTCCCTCTTATCTGCTGCGCATTAACGATGTGGGACAAGTTCTGGCAATTCCCCGGGATAAAATCTATTGGGTATGTGCCCAAGTGGGCCGTAAAGGGTATTCTTCCTTTATCGTCCGTCTGCTGATCTTCACGGAGGCCAAGACTTCTTTCTATATGGATGGAGCCGATGTCACGCATGTAAAAGAAATAGTGGATAAGCTGTACCAGTACATACCCAATGTCTTCAGTGAATACGATCCCTTTACGCTGTCTTATGAACTGGAAAAACTCTTTGACAAAAACCGAGCAGAATTCATTAAATTCTATGAGAGTGAAAAGATGAAACAATAAATTTATACTGTAGGACTTTGATGTTAGAAAGAGGAAAAAATGGAAGACAACAGCAGAATCATCAGAACAGAATATTCGGAGGAGATGCAGAAATCCTTTATCGACTATGCCATGAGCGTCATCATCGCCAGGGCACTGCCGGATGTACGGGACGGCTTAAAGCCCGTGCAGCGCAGAACCCTCTACGATATGCACGAGCTGGGCATACGGTATGACAAGCCATACCGCAAGAGTGCCCGTATCGTCGGCGACACCATGGGTAAATACCATCCCCACGGTGACAGCTCCATCTACGATTCCCTGGTGGTCATGAGCCAGGATTTCAAGAAAGGAATGCCCCTCATCGACGGCCATGGCAACTTCGGCAATATTGAGGGAGACGGCGCCGCCGCCATGCGTTATACTGAGGCCAGGCTCCAGAAGATCACCCAAGAGGCATTTCTGGCGGATCTGGACAAGGACGTGGTGGACTTCATGCCCAACTTTGACGAGACCGAGAAGGAGCCCACTGTGCTGCCGGTGAAAATCCCCAATTTTCTGGTGAACGGCTCTGAGGGCATCGCCGTGGGCATGGCTACCAGCACACCGCCCCACAACCTGGGAGAGGTCATAGACGCAATGAAGGCCTATATGCTGGATGAGAACATCACCACCAGGGAGCTGATGCGGTATATCAAGGGACCGGATTTTCCCACTGGCGGAATCGTGACCAACAAGGATGAACTGCTGGAGATCTACGAGACCGGCACTGGCAAGATCAAGATCCGGGGCAAGGTGGAGTACGAGAAATCCAAGGGCGGCAAGACCAACGTGGTCATCACCGAGATACCTTACCCTATGATCGGCATGAATATCTCCAAGTTCCTGACAGACGTGGCGGCTCTGGCGGAGAGTAAGAAGACTCAGGATATCGTGGATATTTCCAATCAGTCCTCTAAGGAGGGCATCCGCATTGTCATCGAGCTGCGCAGGGATGCGGACCCGGAAAATTTTGTGAATCTACTGTACAAAAAGACCCGGCTGGAGGATACCTTCGGCGTCAATATGCTGGCAATTTACAATGGCAGGCCGGAGACCTTGGGGTTAAAGGCTGTTCTCAAGGCAGTAGTTGATTTTCAGTATGAAGTGGCTACCCGCAAGTACACCAATCTGCTGGCCAAGGAGATGGACCGCAAGGAGGTGCAGGAGGGTCTGATCAAAGCCTGCAACGTGATTGACTTGATTATCGAGATCCTGAGGGGCTCCAAGGACCGGAATATGGCAAAGGAATGTCTGGTAAACGGCAAGGTGGACGGCATCAAGTTCAAGTCCAAGGAGTCCAAGATCATGGCCACCCAGCTGATGTTCTCCGAAAAGCAAGCCAATGCCATCCTGGAGATGCGCCTGTACAAGCTGATCGGTCTGGAGATCGAGGCGCTGATCAACGAGCACGAGGAGACCATGGCAAATATCTACCGCTATGAGGATATCCTGGCCCGCAGGGACTCCATGGCCCAAGTCATCATGAACGAGCTGGAGGAGATCAAGCGGGAGTACGGACGTAAGCGCCGCACCGCCATTGAGAATGCCGAGGAGGCTGTCTACAAGGAAAAAGAGATCGAAGAGATGGAGATCATGTTCCTGATGGACCGCTTTGGCTATGCCAAGACCATCGATATGGCCACCTATGAGCGCAATAAGGAGGCGGCAGACGCCGAGAACAAATATATTTTCAAGTGCAAAAATACCGGCAGAGTGTGTCTGTTCACGGATATCGGCCAACTGCACACCATCAAGGTCATGGATTTGCCTTTCGGAAAATTCCGAGACAAGGGTATACCCATCGACAATGTGAGCAACTACAGCTCGGACAAGGAGCAAATCGTGTTCCTGACCAGCCAGACAGAGCTGAATCTGTGCCAGATGCTGTTTGTGACGGCCCAGTCCATGATGAAGGTGGTGGATGGCGGTGAATTCGATGTGAGCAAGCGCACTGTGGCGGCTACCAAGCTCCAGGAGGGGGATCATGTGGTCAGCATCGTCTGTCTCCACGAGCAGAAGCATATTGTATTGCAGACCAGAGAAGGGTATTTCCTGCGGTTTGCCATCGAGGAGATTCCCGAGAAGAAAAAAGGCGCAGTGGGCGTGAGAGGCATGAAACTAGGTGACAAAGACCTGGTAGAGGGTGTATACTATACCCAGAATGCTGTGGAGGCGTCCATCCAGTATAAGAGTAAAAAGCTGGTGCTGAACAGCCTGAAGCTGGGCAGACGGGATTCCAAGGGCGTGAAGGTCAGAGGTTAGGAGCAAGGGTATGAGAGTAATCGCAGGTACGGCAAGGAGTCTGCCTTTAAAGACTCCCCAGGGATTGGAGACAAGGCCTACCACGGACAGAATCAAGGAGACACTGTTCAATATCCTGCAGGGGGATATTCCCGGCTGTGTGTTTGTGGACATGTTCAGCGGCAGCGGCGGTATCGGTATAGAGGCGCTGAGCCGGGGAGCCAGGAAGGCATATTTTGTGGAAAATGCCAAGGAACCCTTACAGTGCCTTTCAGACAATCTGAAATTTACCCGTTTTGAGGATCGGGCGGTGGTCTTAAAGCAGGATGCAGTGGCGGCTCTGACCGGAATCTCGGAAAAAGAGGTGGATATTCTCTTTATGGACCCGCCCTACGGGCAGGAACAGGAAAGACGGGTGTTGGAGGCGCTGCGGGGTATGCGCTATGTGACGGATAACACCATGATTATCGTGGAGGCGGCTCTGGATACACAGATGGATTACGTCAGTGAACTGGGCTTCTGTGTCTGTCGGGAAAAAAAATATAAGACAAATAAACATATTTTTATCAGGAGAGCAGAATAACATAAAAACAGGAAAGAGGTAAATATGAAAAAAGCAGTATATCCGGGAAGTTTTGACCCCATGACATTAGGTCATCTGGACATTATCAATCGGGCGGCGCCCATGTTTGACGAACTGACGGTAGCAGTTTTGAATAATACGCAAAAGACACCATTGTTTTCTGTGGAAGAACGTGTTAAGATATTAGAGAGGGCCACAGAGGATCTTCCCAATGTCAGAATTGACAGCTTCAGCGGTTTGCTGATCGACTATTGCCGGGACAAGGGATTTCACATTGCAGTCAGAGGGCTGCGAGCCATCACGGATTTTGAGTATGAACTGCAGATTGCCCAGGCCAACCGCCAGATGTCCAAGGATGCACTGGACACCGTATTTCTGACCACCAGTCTGGAATATGCATATCTGAGTTCCACCAGCGTCAAGGAATTTGCGAGTTTTAATGGAGATATTGCAAAATGCGTTCCTGATTGGGAGGCAGAACTGATCTACCAAAAATATGGTTACCGTTGAAACGGGTATACGCCTGAGGTAATCGGACAGGTATGGAGGATTACATGAGTAGCAGGATTGAACAGTTAATTGATGAAATCGAGGAGTACATTGACAGCTGTAAATATCAGCCATTATCCAGCACCAAGATCATCGTGAACAAGGAAGAGATTGATGAGCTGCTGCGGGATCTGCGGATGAAGACACCGGATGAGATCAAGCGCTATCAGAAGATTATCAGCAACAAGGAAGCTATCTTAAACGATGCCAGAGCCAAGGCGGAGGCGCTGATCAATGAGGCGACCGTACATACCAACGAGCTGATCAATGAGCATGAGATCATGCAGCAGGCTTATGCACAGGCCAATGAAGTGGTGACCATGGCTTCCCAGCAGGCGCAGGAGATTCTGGACAATGCCACGATAGAGGCTAACAATGTCCGGGCTGCCGCCATGCAGTACATGGATGATATGCTGGCGCATCTGGAGAACATTATTTCCTCGGCCAGTCAGTCCGCCAGCGTAGGATATGAGAACCTGATCGGTTCCATGAACCACTACCGGGATATTATCCAGTCCAATAGAAATGAACTTCACCCCACGGAGGAGTATGAGGATGTGGTGCTTGAGAATGTTGAGGTTGCAGATGAGGAGCTTTAGAAGACAACAAAACCGGTTTCATGAAGAAACCGGTTTTTGTATGAAACCGGCAGTTCTGGTGCTGCTGGCGGTATTGCTGGTCTTTGCGGCGCTTCCTGTGGAGGCGTCATCATGGCCGCACCCGTCGGACCGCAATATCGTGGTGGTGATTGACCCTGGCCACGGCGGAGATAACGAGGGAACAACGGAGAACGGCTTCTGCGAGAAGGAGATGACTCTGGCCACCGCAATGGCGTTGTATGAGAGGCTGAGCCAGTATGACGGTGTCACCGTATATCTGACCCGCACGGATGACACAGATTTCACATTGAAAAATAGAGCGGAGTTTGCGCAGTCCGTGGGAGCGGATTTCCTGTTCAGCATTCACTACAACGCGTCGGAGAATCACGAGCTTTTCGGCTCGGAGGTGTGGGTCCCGCTTGCGGCTCCTTACAATGTCTATGGCTATCAGTTCGGCAACACATTGCTGATGCGCCTGCAGGAAAAAGGACTGTTCATCCGCGGCATTAAGACCCGCAAAAATGACAGGGGAACGGACTACTATGGCATACTGCGGGAGTCCGTTGCTCTGGGGATTCCCGCCATACTTATCGAGCATTGTCATGTGGATGAGGTGCGGGATTATCCCTACTGCGACAGCACGGAGAAGCAGAAGGAATTTGGCTTTGAGGATGCGGAAGCCATCGCCATGTTTCTGGGATTGTCCAGCGAGAGCCTGGGGGTGGATTACAGCGGCGGTCCGGAAGATCCCTTTCTGCGGGAGATTTATGGGATGGATACCGACAGGACAGTACAGTCCACCCTGCAGGATATCACGTCACCGGAGATTTGCAGTGTGGAGCGGGTGACAGAGGACTATGAGGGACTGCAGGCCACGGTTCAGGTGGCGGCGGCAGACTTTGACAGTCCTCTGATGTATTACGCCTACAGTGTTGACGGGGGGCTCACCTACTCTCCAAGGCAGCCCTGGCCGGGCTGTAATACCCTGACAGGGGAGTATCAGGATGTGTTTCAGGTGGCGCTGGATATTCCGGAAAACACGATTCCGCGCATCCGTATCAAGACATACAATCAGTTTGAGCTGACTGCAGAGAGCAATATACTGGAGGGGTATTCCGTCTTTCGCAGTTCCCAGGAGCAGCCGGAGAGCCTGGAAGCCATGGGAACTGCGGTGAGCAGTGAAGTCAGTGATCCGGAGGCTCTGCCGGAGAGCCAGCAGGCGTCCGCTGGAGGCTGGCTGGGCGGCCGGGAAGATAAAGGGCAGGAGGAAGAGCCGGGGTACAATATTGGTATTCAGGATTTCCTGCTGGTGAGTCTGTTGGCGGCAGTGGCCCTGCTGGTGCTGATGATGGTGCTGCAGATCATACAATCTGCCACAAAAATTCGAAACCGTCATAACAAGAGAAGATAAATCGAATATGTATTTATCGCATCATAACAGGAAGGAATGCGGTGACAGACACCACCAGGCCAGATAATACAGGCCTGTCAGGGCAGTCAGAGAGAGCTTATGCAGCACATATTCCCCCAGAGGCAGATCCGTCTCCTGAATCATGCTGTAAGTCTGGGCAATACAGGAAAATCCGCCAAAGGGCAAAAGTAACAGCGCATACAGCGGAAAACGCTGCCCCAGCTGATACAGGCCGCCGGTGATCTCCAACAGGGGAGAGAGCCAGACGACAGTACGGGGCAGGAAGAGATGGGGCACCAGATTCAGCAGATTAAACAGAATCATATAGCCACACAGACTGATGATGCTCTTAAGTCCCGCCTGCACGGAATCATCCAGATGCCGGAGTAAGTCCGAGAAGGATACCTTGTGGGAGGCATCTGTCGGCACAGTGCTTCGTTGAATGGAAGCCGCCCGGATGGGAATATCCCTGTGCATAAGAAAAAGATTCCCTGCGGGCTGCGGCAGGCCTCTGAATAAAGTTCTGCGCAGAATAATCCCGTAGAGAAGCGGCAGCCCGTACATGCCCAGCAGATAGGGCAGCGTCAGTCTGCGCCCCAGCAGAGGAAGCACAAAACTGCAGAAGTACACCGGGCCGATATTGTTGCAGAATGCTAGCAGAAATCGTGCTTCATCCCGGCTGATTCTGTTTTCCTGATACAGCTGCGTTGCCACTCTTGCTCCCATGGGAAAGCCGCACAAAAAGCCCATCAGCACTCCGTAGTTTACCTCTGGTCCGCAGTTCAGCAGCGGGCGCAGAACAGGCTGAAACCATTTTCCCAACCGGCGGGACAGTCCCATGCGGATCATCAGGCCAGACAGGATCATAAAGGGGAGCAGGGAGGGGATCATTTTGGAGTACCACAGCAAAAAACCTTCTGACGCGTAGGCGGCGGCTTCTTGGGAGTGGGTCAGAATCAGAAGGAACAGCAGTAAAAAACATAGGGTGTATAACATGTGAGGGATGGGAGAAGACCGGGGGCGGGGAACACAGCAGGGTTTCTTTTGCGACACGCTCTCGCTTGACGCAAGATCGTAGCGGTACATAAGCGGGTAAAGTACGCCCGCTAAGTACCGACGTCTTGCTACAGTCTCCAAAGAAACCCTGCTGTGCTCCCCGCCTTGGCAAGTCTTTCTTTTCTCCTTGCGTGGGCGTTGGTAAAGTATATGCTTGTATTCTTTGAAGAATGATTTTTTCCATATAGACCAACAGATGCCGAAAAGGGGCAGAATTATATGAAATCAGGCGGATATTGTGTCTGAATTCCAGTTCGCTCAATTCAGGTCAGAAACGCTGAAACAAAAAAGACAAAAAGGGGAAATTCAGGTATTATGATAAGGTTGGATAAGCTGCTGGCAGACGCCGGGGTGGGAACCCGCAGCGAGGTGAAGGAATACATCCGCCGGGGGCGGGTTATGGTAAACGGGCAGATATGCAGGAAACCGGAGCAGAAGGTACATGAGGAAACAGATCATATTCTCCTGGACGGGCAGCCGGTGGACTATGCACGCTATCGGTATTATCTGCTTTATAAGCCCCAGGGGGTAATCACGGCCACGGAGGATACGCATGAGAAGACGGTGCTGGATCTGCTCACCGGCGTAAACACCGATCATATATCGCCGGTAGGCAGGCTGGACAAGGACACGGAGGGGCTGCTGCTTCTGACCAACGACGGGGAGCTGGCCCACAGGCTCTTATCCCCCAGGCGGCATGTGGACAAATGCTATCTGGTGCGCACGGAAAAGCCTCTGACGGCAGCTGATCTGCATGCTCTGGAGGAAGGAGTGGATATCGGGGATGAGAAACCCACTCTGCCTGCCAAAGCACGACTCAATGAGGCCGGAGAACTGCTGCTTACCATTCAGGAGGGGCGCTATCATCAGGTTAAACGGATGCTTCAGGCGGTGGATAACAAAGTACTCTACTTAAAACGTTTGTCCTTTGGCAGTCTTTTACTTCCGGAGGATCTGAAAGCCGGGGAATTCCGGGCTCTGACAGCGGAGGAACAGGAGAATTTACGACATGATGTTGCAGGATAAATTACAGGACAAACAGGCATTTCTCTTTGATTTGGACGGTACATTGGTGGATTCCATGTGGATATGGCGGGATATCGATATCGAGTATCTGGGACGTTTCGGCATACAGCTGCCGGAGGACCTTCAAAGCTGTATCGAGGGAATGAGCTTTTCAGAGACGGCACAGTATTTTAAAGCGCGTTTTTCCATTCCGGACACTTTAGAGCAGATGAAAGACGACTGGAACCGTATGGCATGGGACAAATATCTGCATGAGGTGGGTCTTAAGGCAGGAGTCAGGGAATTTCTGGCATACTATCGCGGAAGAGGAGTTAAAATGGCCATTGCCACCAGCAATTCCAGGGAACTGGTGACAGCAGTGGTGGAAGCACATGGCCTGACAGGTTTTTTTGATACCATAGTAACCGGCTGTGATGTAGCTCACGGCAAGCCGTCGCCGGATATCTATCTGGAGGCGGCAGCCCGGCTGGGAGTGTGCCCCGGGGAATGTCTGGTGTTTGAAGATATCGTTCCCGGTATTCAGGCGGGCCGGAATGCGGGAATGACGGTGGTTGCCGTGGAGGATGCCTACTCTCTGTACCAGGAGCGGCAGAAGAGAGAGCTTGCGGATATATATATTGCCAATTATACGGAATTTTTGACAGAGACAGACCGGACGATATAACCAGGGGGATACAATGTGGAGTGAAGCCTTTTTACCAATCTGCAGACAGGATATGACAGACCGCGGTATAGAGCAGCTGGATTTCGTCTATGTGATCGGGGACGCCTATGTGGATCATCCCTCCTTTGGGCATGCCATCATCAGCAGGGTGCTGGAAGCTCACGGGTACACTGTGGGTATTATCTCCCAGCCCGACTGGAAGGATGAGGCGAGCATCCGTATTCTGGGCAAGCCCCGGCTGGCTTTCCTCATATCTGCCGGAAATATGGACAGCTGTGTGAATCACTATTCCGTATCAAAGAAAAGGCGCAGCGCGGATGCCTATACTCCCGGAGGCGTCATGGGGAAGCGCCCGGATCATGCCACAGTGGTCTATGGCAACCTGATTCGCAAGAGCTATCGGGATGTGCCCATCATCATCGGAGGAATTGAGGCCAGCCTGCGGCGCATGGCGCACTATGATTATTGGACGGACGGCTTTAAGCGGTCCATATTGCTGGACAGCCAGGCGGATCTGATCTCCTATGGTATGGGGGAGAAATCTATTGTAGAGATAGCGGATGCCCTAAATAGCGGTATCGCGGTGAGGGATATCACTTTTATCCCCGGAACGGTATATAAGACCAGAGATATCAGCGGTCTTGCCGATGCCATTCTGCTTCCCTCTTATGAGGAGATGAAAGCGGATAAGACTGCATATGCCCGTAGTTTTGGCATACAATACCAGAATACGGATTACATCAACGGACAGGTTCTGGCGGAGCCTTACCCCGGCGGGAATTATGTAGTGCAGAATCCGCCCCAGCCGCCCCTGACCACGCAGGAGATGGACGATATATATGCGCTGCCCTATGCCCGCACCTACCATCCCTCCTATGAGGAGGCGGGAGGCGTTCCGGCGATTGCGGAGATCAAGTTTTCCCTGATCAGTAACAGGGGATGCTTTGGGGGCTGCAGCTTCTGTGCCCTCACCTTCCATCAGGGCAGGATGATACAGACCAGAAGCCATGAATCCATTATCGAGGAGGCAAAACTGCTGATCAGAGAGCCGGATTTCAAGGGCTATATTCACGATGTGGGAGGGCCCACTGCCAATTTCCGACATCCCTCCTGTCAGAAGCAGCTGACCCGCGGAGTATGCCAACAGAAGCAGTGCCTGTTCCCCAAGCCCTGCGCCAATCTCCATGTGGATCACAGCGATTATCTGGAGCTGCTGCGAAAGCTCCGCAGCCTGGAGGGTGTGAAAAAGGTTTTTGTACGCTCTGGAATCCGCTTCGATTATCTGATGACGGATGCGGACGATACTTTTTTTCGGGAACTGGTGGAGCACCATGTCAGCGGCCAGCTGAAGGTGGCGCCGGAGCATATCTCAGACGCGGTGCTGCGGCGGATGGGAAAGCCGGAGAACGCCGTATATGAGCGCTTTGTAGCCAAATATAAGAGGATTAATAAAGAACTGGGCAAGAACCAGTTTCTGGTGCCATACCTGATGTCCTCCCATCCGGGTTCGACCTTAAAGGAGGCTATAGAGCTGGCGGAGTATCTGCGGGATCTGGGCTATATGCCCGAGCAGGTGCAGGATTTTTACCCTACTCCATCCACCATATCTACGGTCATGTATTATACAGGGCTGGACCCCAGGGATTTAAAGCCGGTATATGTGTGCCGCAATCCTCATGAGAAGGCTATGCAGCGGGCGCTGATCCAGTACCGCAATCCCAAGAATTACGACCTGGTCTATGAGGCGCTGACTCTGGCGGGACGGACAGACCTGGTCGGCTACGACAAGAAGTGCCTGATCCGCCCGAAGAAAGCAGGGCAGGGAGATAAGCGCAGAAACGTACCCGAAAGCGGCTCCGATAAAGTCATGGTACGCAAGCCCGGCAAAGCGGCAGAGCGAGCTTCGGGCAATGCAGTACATGAGAGAGGCAGGACTTCCAGAGGAAACGGAAAAAGAAAGACAATCCGCAATATTCACAAGAAAAAAGGTGGATAATATTATAAAAACTGTCAGGCAATGCGGAACTCCAATATAGAAAGGAAAACAGATTATGTCCAAAAATATTGTAATTATCACAGGGGCATCCTCCGGCATCGGGATGGAATTTGCCTTGCAGATTGACGCACAGCTGCGCAAGACGGATGAGATCTGGCTGATTGCCAGAAACCGTCAGAAACTGAAAACTCTGGCCACGCAGATGCGCAACAATATCCGTGTGATAGCTATGGATATCACCGTGGAGGCTCAGATTGACAGGCTCCAGGATATGCTGCGGGAGGAACACTGCCGGATCAGAATGCTGGTAAACAGCGCCGGTTACGGCGTCATCGGGGATGTGGCAAAGTTAAAGCTGCAGGAGCAGACCGGCATGGTGCGGCTGAACTGTGAGGCCCTCACCGCCGTCACCCGCTGCTGCCTGCCTTATATGTGCAGAGGCTCCCGAATCATTCAGATGGCCTCCAGCGCCGCTTTCGTGGCCCAGCCGGGCTTTGCTGTGTATGCGGCTTCCAAGGCCTATGTGGACAGCTTTTCTCTGGCGCTTCGGGAAGAGCTGAAGGGGCAGCATATCTATGTGACCAGCGTGTGCCCAGGCCCGGTGGATACGCCTTTCTTTGATATTGCGGAGAAGCATGGCTCCACCCTTTCCATCAAGAAGCTGACGCTGGTAACGCCGGAGCGCGTGGTGAGCCAGGCCCTCCGGGATGCCTGCCAAAAACGCCCCAGATCCGTCTGTAGTCTGCCCATACAGGCATTTAATGCAGTCTGCAAGGTTCTGCCCCACACATTTATCACTGCGGTAATACGGACGTTAAAGGGCTGAAGCGGTATAGAGCCATTTGGGGCAGTACGGAGGTATCATATGTCAAGGGAAATACGCAATTCTGCGAAAGCGGTTGTGATAAAGGATGGCAAGCTGCTTGCAATTAAAATAAGTGATGGCAGGGAAGAATGGTATATTCTGCCGGGCGGCGGGCAGGAGGGCGAGGAACTTTTGCCCCAGACAGTTGAACGGGAAGTGTCCGAGGAAGTGGGCATAAAAGTGGCGTGTAAGGATATGCTCTTTGTCATAGAGGGTGTGCATGGAGAAAGTTTTCACCGGGTTGATCTGGTATTTCTGTGCGAATATGTAGGGGAGATTGATACCCCGGCATTACACTGTGACACTAATCAGACGGGAACTGACTGGCTGGATGTGTCAACCCTGAACACGGCCCCGTTGTATCCGTCAAAGCTCCGCCGGACAATTATGAATTACTACGAGGGTAAACCATACACAAAATATCTTGGCAATGAAGAGATTGGAGATCCGGAATGTTTAGAATAGAAACATACATAGAAAGCCTGACAACAGAACTGAAATCTTTCTTTGGAGACCGGCTGCTGTATCTCGGCCTTCAGGGGAGTTATCTTCGGGGCGAGGCGACGGAAAACAGCGATATCGACATCATGGTAATTCTGGAGAATATGTTCGTATCGGACCTGGAGGATTACCGGAAAATATTGGTCAAAGTAGGCAATTACGACAAATCCTGCGGCTTTATCTGCGGACGGGAAGAGATGCGGCACTGGAATCCCCTGGAGGTGTGTCAGCTGCTGCACACCACAAAGGATTACTATGGAAAGTTGGCGGATTATATGCCGTCTTACACTGCCGAAGATGAGAGGAATTATGTGAAGCTGAGCCTGGGCAATCTGTTCCATGAGCTTTGCCACCGCTATATCCACGCTGACCGGGAGCGCAATATTTCCGCTTTCCCCTATACCTGTAAATCCGCCTTTTTTATCCTCCAAAATATGCACTATCTGAGCAGCGGGGATTTCCTACTCACGAAACGGGAATTGCTGGGCGCACTGCAGGATGAGGAGGACAAAAAGGTACTGGCCCTCAGCATGGCCTTAAAGGGCGGCGGGGATTATGATTTCGACAACGCATTTTCCACGCTGTTTGAGTGGTGCCAGCATGCGCTATCGAGACTGGCAGTGGCAGAGTAGGGAAGTTACATAAAATATGCGTTTGAAATACAATATGAGGGAAAATATGAGCAGAAATGTTACAAATAAGATTCTGAGCGGTATACTTGTGTTACTGCTGTTGACTGCTGCAGGCTGTGGCAGTCAACAGCAGGTTGAGAGTGATGCTCCGTTATCAGATCAAAAAATGAATTCTGCAACAGAAACTGTGGGCACGGCGGAGGAAATGGTTTATGTGCCGGAATATATACCGCTGGAGCTGGAGACGGACGAAGATCTCTATCTGGCAAACTTTTTTGGCTCATCTCTCTATTATGTCAGCCGGCAATACGGGGATACACCGGAGGATATTCAGCGTTTTGTCTGTGAGTATTCCCTGACAGAGCAAAGGGAAGTGCGCAGGGTCCTTGTCGGAGAGGGCAAGGGAGAGATTGAGGATTTTCGGGCGCTGGATGATGGCAGCATCTATGTGTTGGACTATGCTGACAGAGGCGGGAGTGACGGGGACAGTGTACACTGGCTGATGGTGTATGATGAGCAGGGTGTGGAACAGTTGGCGGTTAATCTATGGGATGAAGCCGGGATACGGGCGTCCACTCATGCCCCGGCGGTGGACGCACAGGGGAGGATATATCTGCCTAATCACGATGAAATCATACTCCTGAACTCGGAGGGCGTCAAGGATGGAGTGATTCCCCTGCAGAATAGTGAAATTCAAGCCATCGGTATGGGCTGTGATGACAAAATCTATATTACAACCTGGTCAGGAGGGGAGCAGGAGCGATTGTCAGAGGTTTGTTACGAGGAGAAAGCCTTGGGCAAAAGCTATGAAAATTATCCCACTAACAGACAGGGACTCCTCGTGACAGCAAAGGATGGATGTTTTCTTGTCAACACAGGGGCGTACGAGATCGTGTACCGCTATGACCCGGAGACACAGTCTCCCGTGGCCCTGTTTTCCTGGATGGACTGCGACATCAGCGGAAGGTCGGTGATAGCTATGGGACCGGAGACGGAGGATGGTATCTGGGCAGTCTTTTATGGGGGAGAAACAGAGGGACAGGAGCTTGTGTGTCTGAAACAGAGAAAGGTTTCCTCTCTGCCGGTGAAAACCGAGCTGGTAATCAGCTCAGTCAATGCGAGCTTGGAATTGAAAGATGCCATAGCCGGGTTTAATCGGCACAGTACAGACTGCCGCGTGACGCTCCGAGAGTACAGCGGACAATATGCCTGGACCTGGGAGGACGGATATGCAGATGCCATCACGGCAATGAATATAGATTTGGTATCCGCTCATAAGTGTCCTGATCTGCTGGATCTGGCCTCTCTAAATGTGAATGCATATGCTCGAAATGACGTTTTTGAAGATTTGGGCCCCTGGCTGGACAAGAGCGAAACGTTGCATAGAGAAGACTATGTGGAAAATATTTTAAACAATTACACCTATGACGGGAAATTGGTGTCCATTCCTGCCAGCGTCACTCTCAATACATTGGCAGGCAAAGCGGCACAGGTTGGTACAGCGCCGGGCTGGACGCTGGAGGAGCTGATCGCATGTGCCAATGCGCAGCCGGAGGCGCCGCTGACGTCATGGTGCAACAACCAGATAGTACTGCGTCTGTGTATGTGCCTGGGAAAATCCTCTTTTATAGACTGGACGGAGGGGGAATGTTACTTTGATTCCGATATGTTTCGTCAACTGCTGCTCTTCGCGGCTTCCTACCCGGACGAACCGCCTGATATCGACGGCAGTTTTTGTGAGCAAATCCGCAATGACAAGATTCTGCTCACCGAAATAACTATTGATAAATTTCAGGATATCCAACTGTATGAGGCGGTTTATGAGGAGGAGATGACTTTCATCGGGTATCCTACCGAGGACGGAGAGGGGAGTGGTTGCTATCTCAGCACTCTCAATGCCTACGCTGTCACTTCCCGGTCGGAGAACAAGGAGAAGGCGTGGGAATTTATAGAATATGCGCTGAACAGAGATGTGGAGAACAGTCTGCCCACCAACAGGGTAAAGCTGCTGGAAAAGGCAACCGCTGAGGAGTATATTGAGAACGAATGGGGCCAGTATTTTCTGCGAGATGGTATGCCCTTACCAAAGTACGACACTGTCAATTTCAACGGTATGGAATACACTTATCATGAAGTGACGGAGGAAGAGAAAGCAACCCTGCTGTATATGATGGACACGGCCCAGTGTGTCAATATGGCGGATGAAATTTTGTGGAGGATCATTATTGGAGAGGCAGTTCCGTTCTTTCAGGGACAGCGGACAGCGGAGGAGGCCGCCGCCTTGATTCAGAGCAGGATCAACCTCTATCTAAAAGAGAATCAATGAGTGGATGGCATACGCAGGGAAAACGATAAAACGAAAGGAATAGCAAATGAGTAAGAAGAGCGGTATTAAAAGTATCCTCCGACTGTTTATAGCGGAGGGCTATAAGGGAACCAGAGATTATATCCGTACCCAGAAGGTGTATGAGATCATTCGGACGGTGCTGTATTTCAGTATCTCCCTGAGCCTGTTTGCGGCGGGCTATATCACCACGGGAAATAAATTGAATCTGCTGACTGTAGTGGCGGTGCTGGGATGTCTCCCGGCCAGCAAGAGCGCTGTAAATATGATTATGTTCCTGCGCTACAAGGGACTGAGCCAGGATGCGGCCCGGCAGATTGCGCCCTGCGAGGGAGACCTGATCTGCCTGTATGATATGGTATTTACCTCCTACTCCAAGACCTTTGAGGTGGGACATATGGCGGTGAAGGGAAATACGGTCTGCGGCTACAGCGAGAAGAAGGACTTCCCTGAGAAGGAATTTCAGGCTCATCTGGAACCGATTATGAAAGCGGACAGTCATAAAAATGTAACGGTCAAGATTTTCACGGATCTGGAAAAATATACGGAGCGGCTGGGGCAATTACAGGCGCTGGAGACGGAGCAGGGCAGCACAGAGGGCATTGTCCAAACCTTGAAATCGGTGGTGCTATAGGACGGGAAATCGGGCTCAGAGAGATAAAAAGAGGACTTGGTATGGTAGCCTTAGAGATCAATATGAATCAGGCGGGGCAGAGATTGGATAAATTTCTGGGCAAATATCTGCCCAAGGCTCCAGTTAGCTTTTTCTATAAAATGCTACGCAAAAAAAATATTACGCTGAACGGAAAAAGGGCGGAAGGAAAGGAGCTCCTACAGCTGAGAGATCAGGTGACTCTGTGGCTGGCGGACGAGACCATTCTGAAGTTTGGCGGATATCTGCCGGGGCAGGAGTTGGCAGACGGTCAGGCTGTGACAGAGAACTCACATCCAGGGACTGAAAGCAGAGGCAAAGGGGAGGCTCTGTACCGCCAGGCATATAAGCGTCTGCAGGGTATCACAGTGCTGTATGAGGATGCCCATGTACTGATCCTGGACAAGCCTGCGGGGGTGCTGACTCAGCAGGCAAAGGAGGGGGACCTGAGCCTCAACGAGTGGATGATCGGCTACCTGCTGGATACGGGAGCCATAACCTCCCAGGAGCTGCGCCTGTTCAGGCCCTCGGTCTGCAACCGTCTGGACCGCAATACCAGCGGTCTGGTGTTGTGCGGCAAATCCCTGCCCGGCAGCCAGGCTCTCAGTGAATTGATCCGCAGCCGGGCAGTGCGCAAATTCTACAGAACCATATGCGTAGGCAAGATTGAAATGGCGGACTTGGGGGCTGAGACAGAGATACAGGGCTATATGCAGATAGCAGGCTATCTGCAAAAGGATTCCCACACTAATCAGGTGATGATCAGCCAGGATGAACCGGGAGATTATATCCGCACCGCCTATCGTCCCGTGCAACAATACTGCCTTTGCCAGTCCGGTACGCTTTGTTTTACAGAGCTGGAGGTGGAGCTGATAACCGGTAAGACGCATCAGATCCGGGCGCATCTGGCATCCATCGGCCATCCATTGATCGGGGACAGCAAATATGGCGATAAACAGATTAATCAGTTGTTGAGACAGCGCTTCGGCCTGCGCTGGCAGCTGCTTCACGCATATCAGCTGCAGTTCCCGGCCCTGGAGGGTGTGCTGACACCGCTGAGCGGCCGGAGCATACAGGCACCGCTGCCTACAAATTTTGATGCCATTCTGGGAAAAATGATGGCATTGAGTCCAGAAGCCACAAAAGATGAAAAATTTTCCTCATGATTTGGAATCCTTCTATGATTGTTATTTTGAGAGCGATGAGGAAGAGGCAGACGCATATAGAATTTTCAGGTCAATATCATCGATGAACATCTGGAGTACATAAAGAAAATAGAAATATAGACGAGAAAAGAGGCAGCTATGGCAACATGGAATTCCAGGGGGCTTCGGGGCTCCACGCTGGAGGATATGGTCAACCGCACCAACGAGCGGTATGCGGAGGGGGGGCTGGCGCTGATTCAGAAGATTCCCACCCCCATCACTCCCATCAAAATGGACCAGCAGACCAGACATATCACCCTGGCTTATTTTGAACAGAAGAGTACAGTGGACTATATCGGGGCCGTCCAGGGCATCCCGGTCTGTTTTGACGCCAAGGAGTGCGCTGTGGACACTTTCTCTCTGCAGAACATCCACGAGCATCAGGTGCAGTTTATGGAACGCTTTGAGCAACAGAGAGGCGTGGCATTCTTTCTCATTTTTTACACCCACAGGGATCAGTTGTATTATCTTCCTTTTGCCCATCTGCTGCGGTTCTGGCAGCGCGCCAGGGAGGGAGGGCGCAAAAGCTTTCGCTATGAGGAGCTGGACCCCCAGTTTTTCCTGCCGAAAAAGCATGGAGTACTGGTTCCCTACCTGGATATGCTGCAGCTGGACCTGGAAAAGCGGGAAGAGGAAAATTAGGGCTTGACAGATATTATGCTTTCCGTTATACTACAAGAAGTTTATCTCTTTCACATGCTACCCAATTAGCACTGTGAAGTGGTAAAGTGAAAGCAGTTTCCAGTCAGCAAATATGCCGGATGGATGAGAGAAACCGTAGAACGCTATGCTCAAAAGCATGGGAACAAAATAGAGATTAACAGGGAACAGAAAGGTCACGGAAACATATGGGCAAGAAACTATTGCACACGCCCGAAGGCGTGAGAGATATTTATGGAAGAGAATACGCGGGCAAGCTGTATGTGGAGCAGAGGATTCACGATACCATCACCGGCTATGGCTATGAGGATATCCAGACGCCCACCTTTGAATATTTTGACGTATTTTCCAGGGAGATCGGCACCACACCCTCCAAAGAGCTGTATAAGTTTTTCGATAAGGAGGGCAATACGCTGGTGCTGAGACCGGATTTTACCCCCTCCATCGCCCGCTGCGCCGCCAAATATTTCATGGAGTCGCAGGAACCCATTCGGTTCTGTTACCTGGGCAACACCTTTACCAATACCTCGAATCTTCAGGGAAAGCTGAAGGAGGTTACCCAGATCGGGGCGGAGCTGGTGGGAGATGACAGCGTGGAGGCCGATGGGGAGATGATTAGCCTGGTTATCGAAGCGCTGAAGAACACAGGGCTGAAGCAATTCCAGGTCAGCGTTGGGCAGGTGGAATACTTCAAGGGCATCTGCGAGGAGGCCGGTCTGGACACGGAGACGGAGGAACAGCTGCGGGAGTATATCTCGGGGAAAAATTATTTTGCGGCCCAGGAGCTTCTGGCTCAGAAGGAAGTGCCGGAACCCTATTGCAGCACTCTGCTAAAGGCGGCGGACCTGTTCGGCTCTATCGACTCCCTGAAGGATGCCAGGAGGTCCGTACATAACAGCCGCTCTCTGGCGGCTATAGAGCGCCTGGAGGCCATATATGAGGTGCTGAAGCTCTATGGGGTGGAGGAGTATGTATCCTTTGACCTGGGGATGCTCAGCAAATACCATTATTACACAGGAATTATTTTCAAAGCCTACACCTATGGCGTAGGAGCCCCCATTGTCAAGGGCGGGCGCTATGACACGCTGCTTATGCAATTTGGCAAGAATGCGCCTGCCATCGGCTTTGCCATGGTCATCGATGATGTGCTGGAGGCGGTCCAGTACCAGAAAGCGCCGCTGCCCCAGGGCATGGAGAAAAAGGTGCTGACCTACACGGCGGCAGACTATGCGAAGAAGCTGCAGGAGGCGAGGGAGAGCCGCAGGCAGGGGATTCCCACATTGCTGGTGCGGCAGTGAAAATGCTTTTGATTCCGGCTGACAAGTCTTAATGGGGCATTTTTTCATCCCGATCTGAGTGCCCGCTGGGCGGACAGATCAGAGTTAGTGTTGCAATATGAATGAGAATTATAGATGACGCATCACAGGCACAACGGCCTGCGATGTGTGTGGAGAAGGATTATGAGTGACGAGAGATATTTGACATTTGCGCTGGGGAAAGGCCGCCTGGCCAACAAGACCCTGGAGTTGTTTGAACAGATCGGTATTACCTGCGAGGAGATGAAGGACAAGAGTTCCCGGAAACTGATCTTTGTCAATGAAGAATTGAAACTGCGGTTTTTCCTGGCTAAAGGGCCGGATGTTCCCACCTATGTGGAGTACGGCGCCGCCGATATCGGCGTGGTGGGACGAGATACCATACTGGAGGAGAACCGGAACGTCTACGAGGTGCTGGATCTGGGCTTTGGCAAATGCCGCATGTGTGTCTGCGGTCCTCAGGAGGCCAGGGATCTGCTGCAGCATCATGAGCGGATCAGGGTGGCCAGCAAATACCCCAACATTGCCAGGGAGTATTTTTACAACAAAAAGCACCAGACTGTGGATATTATCAAGCTGAACGGCTCCGTGGAGCTGGGGCCTCTGGTGGAACTGTCTGATGTGATTGTGGATATCGTGGAGACCGGCGGCACTCTGAGGGAGAATGGCCTGGATGTGCTGGAGGAGATCTGCCCTCTGTCCGCCCGGATGATTGTGAACCCGGTAAGCATGCAGATGGAGACGGAGCGCATCAAGGACTTAATCCACCGGCTACGTGACAGGCTGTCTATCGGATAGCTGCAAACAGTGGCAGGGATGCCTTGTCCCTGTATCCCGCACAGCTTCGTGAGCAGCAAAATATTATATAGATTACACGGTTGGTTCCGGTTTATCCGGGTTAGGTAGATAAGGAGAAAAAGATATGAGAATTGTAGAATTGACGGAAAGCACCCGTAAAAATGTGCTGAATGACCTGTTAAAGAGAAGTCCCAACAACTATTCCCAATATGAGGAGACGGTAAATGAAATCTTAGCCAATGTGAAGGAGAACGGCGATAAGGCGCTGTTTGAATACACATTGAAATTCGACAAGTTTCAGCTGACTCCGGAGAATATTCGTGTGACGGAGGAGGAACTCCAGGAGGCTTATGCCCAGATGGACCCGGAGCTGGTGGAAGTGATCCGCAAATCCGCCGCCAATATCCGTGCATTTCACGAGAAGCAGCTGCGCAATAGCTGGTTTGACGCCAAGGAGGACGGCACCATACTGGGCATGAAGATAACCCCCATCGGCAGGGTGGGTGTATATGTGCCCGGCGGCAAGGCAGCTTATCCCTCCAGCGTATTGATGAATGTAATTCCCGCCAAAGTGGCAGGGGTGACTGACATCATCATGACTACCCCGCCCGGAGCGGACGGGAAGGTGAATCCCGGCACTCTGGTAGCGGCGGATATTGCGGGCGTTGGCACCATCTACAAGGCAGGCGGGGCACAGGCCATCGCCGCCATGGCCTATGGTACGGATTCCATTCCCAAGGTGGATAAAATAACCGGCCCCGGAAATATTTTCGTTGCCCTGGCTAAAAAGGCAGTGTACGGTTATGTAAGCATCGATTCCATCGCCGGGCCCAGCGAGATCCTGGTGTTGGCGGACGAGACCGCCAATCCCCGGTATGTGGCGGCGGACCTTCTAAGTCAGGCGGAGCATGATGAATTGGCCAGCGCCATACTGATCACCACCTCCAGAGAGCTGGCGGAGCAGGTATCCGCCGAGGTGGACGGCTTCACGGCGCAGCTGTCCCGGCGGGAGATTATCGAGAAATCTCTTGAAAATTATGGATACATCCTGCTGGCGAAAAATATGGAGGAAGCCATCGAGACCGCCAATGAAATTGCCTCCGAGCACCTGGAGATTCTGACAAGGAACCCCTTTGACACCATGACCCGGATTAAGAATGCGGGGGCTATCTTCCTGGGAGAGTACAGCTCCGAGCCTCTGGGGGACTATTTCGCAGGGCCGAACCACATCCTGCCCACCAACGGCACGGCCAAGTTCTTCTCGCCGGTAAATGTGGATGACTTTCTGAAAAAGACCAGCATTATCTCCTATTCACGGGAAGCGCTGCAGGCAGTACATAAGGATATTGAGCGTTTTGCTGAAAGTGAGGGACTGACCGCCCATGCAGGCAGCATCAGGGTACGCTTTGAATCGTGAGGGACAGAAAGGAGTGTATTATGGCACGAAGCAGTACAATCAATCGTAGGACCAAGGAGACAGATATCAAGATCACACTGGAGTTGGACGGCAGCGGACAAGCCGAGGTGAATACCGGCATCGGCTTTCTTGACCATATGCTGGAGGGCTTTGCCAGACATGGTTTTTTTGACCTGAAGTGTCAGGTCAAGGGAGACCTGCAGGTGGACGGACACCATACTGTGGAGGACGCCGGAATTGTTCTGGGACAGGCGATCCGTGAGGCAGTCGGGGACAAGAAAGGCATACGCCGCTACGGCTATTTTATTCTGCCTATGGACGAGTCCCTGGCCCTGTGCGCCGTGGATCTGTGCGGCAGGCCTTACTTGCAGTTTGACTGTGAATTTACCTCAGAGCGGGTGGGAGAGCTAGAGACCGAGCTGGTAAGGGAGTTTTTCTATGCTGTCTCCTACAGCGCAGGCATGAATCTGCACCTGCGGATGCTGCAGCCCGGCAACAATCATCATATGATTGAAGCTATGTTCAAGGCGTTTGCCAAGGCGCTGGATGAGGCCACCGCCTCAGACCCCCGGCTTACGGACGTGCTGAGCACCAAGGGAAGTCTGTAAAGCTTGAAAGGAGAGTAGATATCCATGCACATAGAGTATGACAATCCCAAGGGGCAGCCTCGCTGGACACCTGCCCTGAAGTGGGAAGATTTAAAGAAAGACCCCCAGGGCCTGGTGCCGGTAATCATTCAGGATGTGGAAAACGGTGAAGTGCTGCAGATGGCCTATATGAATGAGCAGGCTTACGAAGATACCTTGCGCACCGGCCTGATGCATTATTACAGCCGCAGCCGCAGAGAGCAATGGCTGAAGGGAGAGACCAGCGGCCACTATCAGCATGTAAAGTCCCTGACGGCGGACTGTGACAAAGATACTCTGCTGGCCCGGATTGACCAGGTGGGAGCCGCCTGCCATACCGGTTCCCGCAGCTGCTTTTTTAATAAAATCGTAGAAGCATAATAGAAACAGTTGTACTAATTTCCCTTTCCTTGCTCATACAATGGAATAGCAGAATGAGTGAGAAGAGGATGAGATTATGGGCGATATCTCCACGCAGCAGAAGCTACAGCTGACACGGCAGGTCAGGGAGCGCTATTATCAGGACAGACAGGATCTGGGACAGAGGGAACAGCTTCTCTATGGCAGGCCTTTGAGCTATTTTGAGGAGGAACCTGCCCCAGGCTATGGCGAAGTCACAGATTATGGCAGTGGGTATGGCGGCAGTGGCGAGAGGGCGGGGACGCTGGGGCTGCGCATTCTGCTGGCAGCGGTGCTGCTGTGCCTGTTGGCTCTGGCAGACCGCAGGGGAGATACCCTGTTTGGCCTGACCAGCCAACAGATCGGGGAGTATATTCGCCTGGACTATACACAGCCTTAGAGGTACTTTACATCTCCTTTTCATATTTACAACGGTAATAAACGGCATATCCCTGCACAAACAGATAGACGAAAACAAAAAGCAGGACAGGTATCATATCTACACCCATTAGAGCAAAAGCAATCATCAACGCCCCAAATACAAAAGTCATTACATCATAAGCCCTTGATTTAGCTCGATTGGTAATTATTACATTTCGTTCGTCTTTTTGCTCAATTTCCATCTGTTTTTGCACATCAGGATTTTTTTGAATGATTTTGTTTGAAATTATATTACCCATACCATGCCCAAAGGCGCCACAACCTACCCCTATACAGACATATGGCAATGCTGTCATAAATGCCCCCAGGTGAGACGTTGTTTTTACTAAATACAATCCTGTTATCAGCAAAATGACACCTACCGCGAGAATAACATAATTTTTTGCTTTTTTCATTGTGATTCCTCCTCGTAAATAAATATTTCTTCAATAGACATTCCAAAATAGCGGGCGATTTTGAAGGCCAATATAATTGACGGGTTGTATCTGCCATTTTCAAGCGACCCGATGGTCTGGCGGGATACTTCAAGTGCCAGAGCCAATTCCTCTTGCTTAATTCCTCTCGCTTTGCGAATTTCTTCCAGTCGGTTTTTCAACGGCTTACTCCTTTCTGAATTTTATGGAAAGCATGCTTTACATTTTCAGTATATGTCATTTAACCCAAAATGTCAAGTATACTTTCCATAATTCCGTTATGACTTTTTATTCCCGCGAGCAATGAGCCAAGTGTTGTGTTCGCACGAACATTTGGCGAATGCCGCGAGGGTCAAATGGGGGTGTCGCAAAATCATCAAAAAAAGATGATAGAGCGATGCCCTCGTTCTGTT
>CAZKAO010000004.1:0-86147 GCA_964550745.1 uncultured Acetatifactor sp. | reverse complement strand
GGTTGCGCTTATTGACGATAACGTAGTATTTTTACAACACATCCGGCAAATTGTAGAATCCTGCGCAGAATTTACAGCGGACATGGCCTGCGACACCTATTCCAGCGGTCTCGATTTGCTGCGATCGGACAGCGGGAAGTATCAACTGGTCATCCTGGATATGCAGATGGAGGGCAAAAGTGGTTACGAAACGGCAAAGCGGCTGCGGGAAACTAATAAAGCGATGGTTATCGCTTTTATTTCCGGGGTGGTGTTGCCGGAGCCGAAACATTTTAAGGTACAGCCCTATCGGTATTTGCTGAAAAACGCGGATCCGGAAGAAATCCGCCGGGATATAGAGGAACTGCTGCGGGAGACCAAGCGGCAGTGTTACGGCGAGACCGTGGAGGTCACCAGCGATGGGAGAGCCTGGCGGGTGGCCGCCAGGGACATCCTCTATATTGCCAAGGCCAAGAGGGGCAGTTTGTTGACTGTGTCCGGGGGGGATGAAACGGCCCTGCGGAGCAACGAGAAACTGGAAAACTGGTACCTGCAGCTCCATTCTCTGGGGTTTGAATATGCCCATTCCAGCTATATTGTGAACCTGAAAGCCGTTATCAAGATCATGAATGACGAGCTTACTCTGAGCAATGGGGAGATTTTGAGCATCAGCCGGGCCTGCCGTGGAAGATTCCATGAGAGTTTTTCTCTGTATTTCCACAAGGGCTATCATAGAGGAACGGTACAATGATATTTTGGATTTTGCAATTCTGCGGCGGCTTTTTTGCCAATTTTGTGTTCTATGACTTTTGCCGTGGCCAGCTAAAGCCCCGGGTAAGGGATCGGAAATGGGTTTTTCTCATTCTGCTGCTGTGTGCGGCGGCGTCCCGGGCGGTAATTGCCCTGCAAAACGGCTTGGCAACTTTGGTTTCCGGGGTGCTGATCTTGGCGGCGCAAATGCTGCTGCTTTTTCGGGACGATCACCGGAAGGAGCTGTTTTTGCTTCTGGTAGGCGAGACGGTAGCCCTTTTCCTGGAGCTGATAACGGACATCTTTTTGGTGGGTTTTCCCCTGTGGGTCCAGCTTTTGGAGATGTGGGGCCTGAATCGGGATGTAGGAGACTTTATTCTTGGCGCTTTGTCCTATACCATGTGCTGGCTGGTGCTGCACGGGCTAAAGCTATATTTTCTCCGTACAAAATGCGCCATTGAGGAGCGGTTTCCTCTGTCCTTTTTTGTGCTTCCCCTTGCCACGGCGCTTATCTATCTGGGCGCCTTTTTCAACGAGATTGGCGGGAAATGGGCCATATACAGCCAGCTTTCAGGGTATATCCTGCTGCCGGTGTCGAATATCCTGCTGTTTTATACTATACACAAGCTGTTTTACATCAGTGAGGAGAACCGAAAGCAGCAGCTGGCGGAGCAACAGGCTGCCTTGCAGCAGAGGTATTACCAGCATTTGGAGGAAATTGATCTGGGCCACAAGCGCTATGCCCATGACCTGAAAAACTGCATGACCTCCATTGGGACTTTGGCTGCCGCCGGGGGCAATGAAGAGATCATGGCGCTGCTGAAGGACATGGAGGTCGAGCTGGATATCCTGACAGGCCAATGCTACACTGCCAGCCCTATTCTTAACGCTCTGCTCTGGGAAAAGGAAGCGCTGGCCGGACGATGCGGCGTGCTGATGGAGATAAAAGCGGAAACCGCACCGGAATGGGTCAGAGTTCCCGGGCGGGATTTGATTATTATGGTGGGAAACCTGCTGGATAATGCCATTGAGGCTGCAAAGCAGTGCAAACAGGGCCGCATGCAGGTCGGGCTGTACTGCGAAGAGCATTTTCTGGTGATGGAAATAGAGAATACCTGTGGAGAAATGGCCGGTACCCCTGGTGAGGGGCTTACGACCACCAAGACGGATGGGGAAAACCACGGCTTTGGCCTTGCCAATGTGCGGGACACGGTGGAAAAGTACGGCGGGACCCTGTACACAGCCCAGAAGGACGGCCTGTTTACCGCCGTTTTAACAGTGGCAAAAGTCTGCCTGGCCCCGGGCACACAGTAAAATTTGCCGATTTAGGTGCTGATTTGGCCGGGGTGCTTTACATCCCCTGCCGACGGGGTTATCCTCATTATGACACTGTAAATTTGATGTCGCGGACGGTACTGCAAGCCAAGTACCTTCCGCGGCACCGTTGTTTTAATGGGAAAGTGAGGATTACTATGGACGAGAACATTGTACGCGCAAAGGAATTGGCTGACTTGAGCATCAAACAGGAGGTAGAAGAGTCTATCCAGACGCTGACTGCGCTGCAAAATCTGTTTGATGAGAATCCCAGCGAGGAGGTTGCCGTTGAGCTGGCCAGAGGCTTGCGATGGCTGTGCGGAAGGGCGTCGGCAGTGCAGGCTCAGGTGGCCTATGGCGGGCTGCAGCGTCTGGGCATGATGTACGTTGAAAGCAGACCCGTGCTGGAGGAGCAGGCCAAGGGTATTCTCAACCTGTGCGCCAAGTTGGATGAGACCTCGGCCTTTGTGTACAAGGCCCAGCTCCAGGGGGTGCTGTTCGCCTGTCCTGAACTGGCCGATGTCATCGAGAACTATCAACCAAACGGAGATTAAGGAGGAAAAACCTATGTACAATCAACTGATCAACTATATTGACGGCTGCTGCTTTAATTGGCACAGTGACACGGCCAACTGTTTCGGCGCCCCTGCTCTGATGGAGGAGAAACACTTTTGGGACGAGGTCGATCTGTGCGATGATGAGGATCTGGGTGCGATCATCGGGTTGGCCCGGAAGGCCCTGTCTTTTTCCCAGGATCGTGAGGAGGAACCCAATGCGGATTTTGTCAAATACTTGATGGATCATGGTTTTGACATCAACGCCAGTGTTCCGGGTCACGAATGCCTGCTGATGCAGTCCGCAAAGCGGGATCTGAGCCCCATGATGTTCCAGAAACTGCTGGATCTGGGAGTCGACCCCTATGTGGAAAACTCCGACGGAGAAAACCTCCTGTTGATTGCGGCGAAAAACGAGTACGATCCGGATGAGGAAGAGGAGAGGGGTGCGCTGGCCCGCTACCTGGTGGAACATGTGGACCTCTCCCGAATCGACGGGCCGGACCGCTATGGCATTACCCCCTTGATGTACGCTGTCATGAACGGACATATTCTGCTGGTCAAAGCCCTGTTGGACAATGGCGCGGATGTGAACGCTGTTGGCACTGTGCCGGATGGCGGCAACGGCTATTGGATCCCTCTGGACGGCGTATCCCCTCTGGCTTTGGCCTGCCGGATGGGCGAGGCGGGCATCGCCAAGCTGCTGCTGGAGGCCGGCGCGGACGAGAAACTCCTAGACAACCGGAACAGGCCGCCGATCTTCTCCCTGCTGCGTTATCCTCACCGTTTCCAGCACAGCGCCCAGAAGTCGCTGCCCATCTACAAAAACAAGCAGGATATCCTGGCCATGCTGAAGGAGATCGAACTCACCGACGGCGAGGGCTATACCCTGCTGATGCGCTCCATGCAGAAGGTTGACGACTGGCCGGATACCGCCGCCGAATCCTATGACAATCTGCTCATCACCGAGGACCTGTTGGCCCGTGGCGCCAATATCGAGGCCGCCGGCAACGATGGCAAACGGCCGCTCCACCTGGCAATACTTACCCTAAATGCAGGGGATTTTCACAAGAAACTGATCAAGATGGGGGTGGAGCTGAATGTGCAGGATAACGATGGCAATACTCCGCTGCACATTGCCTGTCGTAAAAGCACCGAGATTATGGTGCGCTACCTCATTAAGGCGGGAGCAGATACCACCATTCAGAACAACGAAGGCAAAACCGCTATGGATCTTTGCGCCGAGCGGGGTTTCAACAGCGCCATTGAGCTGATGATGGAGCAATGAACAGGATGGAATTGCGGGACAACGGACTTCTCCCAGCCGATGGTCCCCTGTACCGGGCCTTGACCTCGGGCGATGTGCCAGGAGCATGGCTGCTGGCACGTCCCCTTCTGGAACCGGGCAGGACGGAGTGTCTGAACGCGCCAACCATGTTTAACTGCAGCCTGTGTTTGTTTCGGCTGGAGGAGTACGAGCGGGCGCTGACTCTGTTAAAACGGGCGGAGCGGCTGCTGGGCAGCGCTGCCGGACTGAATACTGCTGAGCGAAAGCTGTTTGTGCAGGCGGTGGAGACCACAGATGCGGCGCTGCTGCCTTTGGACCCGGAGTGGGGTTCCGAGATGGAGCGGTATGCTTTGATTCGAGTGCGGTGGCTTACCGCATTGTGTCTGCTTCGGCTGGGTCGTGAGCAGGAAGCCGCGCCGATTCTGCGTTTTTTGACACAGTACCACATTTGCCCGGCCCAGAGGACTGCCGGTACAGACGATGTCCTATAATGACTTATGTAATCGGTAGTGAGCATATAAAGAAGAGAAAAGAGGAAAACAATTATGCAACTTGACAATATGTTTCTGCAGGCTTGCAGAAATAACCAGAAAACCGTAGTGCAGACCTTCCTGAAACGGGGCGGTGTGGACGTGAACAAGCGGGATGAGTCCGGCAATACCCCGCTGATCTATGCCTGTCTGAAAGGCGCCAGAGATTTAGTAAAATTGTTGCTGGACGCAGGTGCGGACGCCAATCTGCCCAACCAGCGGGGGCGGTCGCCATTGCATTTTGCGGCGGAGAGCGGCAACGCCCAGATCATTGCCCTGCTTACCGAGGCTGGAGCGGAGGTAAACGCCACCGACAACGACGGGATGACGCCGCTGATGATTTTAGCGCAGCACAGCCGGACGGATGCGGCTTTGAAACTCATCCAGAACCCGGAAATTGATATTTCTATTAAGAATAACGCTGGTCAGATGGCCATTGACTATGCCACTGCCAACGGTTTGCGGGAGCTGGTGGCGGCGCTTTCCGCAAAGGAGGAGCACACCGATGCTAACGGCAACACCACCCTCCACCATGCCTGCTGGAACGGCCAGAGCGAGGTGGTAAAGGTTTTGCTGGAGAAAGACCCGGCCAGTGTAAACAAGCTCAACGACGACGGGGAGTCTCCCCTGCTGCTTGCGGTGCGCCGGTCCAGTTTGGTGATCGTGGAACTGTTGCTGAAGGCGGGAGCGGAAACGAACCACGCCGATCTGGACGGCGTTCTGCCCTTGCACATTGCCGCCGGGAACGGGGACCTGTTTGTAGGCAAGGCTTTGCTGTCCGCCGGGGCGGAAATCAACCAAAGAACCACCGACGGACAGACGCCTTTGATCGTTGCGGCCAGGAACGCCCGCAACGACTTTACCGCTATGCTCATCGAGAACGGAGCGGATGTGAACGCTGTGGATAACGACCAGCACAGCGCTATGTACTACGCTTCGGAGGCGGGATTTACGGAGATCATAGAGCAATTGCTGCTGGCCGGGGCGGAGAATTAAGTCGGGAGATTTGAGATAAGCCTTCAGCAGCCGCAGAAGAAATATCACATATGGACGAAATAAGATACAGAACGATTTGAAAGGGGCAGAAAGAGAAAATAGATAAATCGTTGAAATGATAAGAAATGATAAGAAATATGGGGTGTGGCGGTTGCTATGCCCCATATTTTATGATGGTAAATAGAGCGTGAAAGTGATATAATCAGGGAAATAGATTAGTATTGCGAAGAAGACACTACGGATAGTTTGGTTTTGAGAATAGAGTTTTGTCTTTTGCATAGAGAGGAAGGTGCGCGATAATGCCTAAGCTTATTATAATACGAGGAAATTCGGGTAGCGGGAAAACTACGGTGTCAAAAATATTACAGGAAAAATTTGGGCGAAATACCATGTTGATATCACATGACATGGTACGGATGCAGATATTGCACGCTAAAGATAAGGAAGCGTTGCCCTTGATAATGCAGCTGCTAAAATATGGCAGACAAAACTCGGAAATCACGATTTTGGAAGGTATACTGCCTGCTGAAGTTTATATGCCCTTGTTTGAATTGGCTGTTGGGGAATACGGCAAAGATATATTTGCTTTTTATTACGATCTGCCATTTGAAGAAACATTGCAGAGGCATGCCACAAAGCCTAATAGGGCGGATTTTGGCGAGCAGGACATGAGAAGGTGGTGGATAGAAAAAGATTTCATTGGTATTATTCCTGAAAAGGTAATAACTAAAGACTTAAGTGTTTCAGATACAGTTGATATGATTTATAATCTTGTCGCCGATTGAGAGGATGCGTTTATGATAAAACTAGGGTATGCGGAAACAGATATAACGCCCAATATGCCGTTGCAGTTAGTTGGATTTAATAGAGCGGACAATACATCTAAAGGGGTATTGAAACCATTACTTGCGCAAGTGTCAATATGGGAAAGTGAAAAGCGCCATTGCTTAATTACAATTGACAGTATCGGATTTAAGAAGGAATTGGCTGATATATTGCGAATTAAAGTGGGCAATATGTTGAAAGTCTCGTGCGATAAAGTAATGCTATGCTTTTCACATTGTCATTCTGCACCGGATGCAGATCATTCGGAAGAATACTTTGAAATGGTATGCAGAAATGTTTTGACAGCTGTACATAGTGCAGCGACGAATACGCATCCTGTTTCAGTTGGGTGGGATAATGTAGAGGTTGATATTGGAGTTAATAGACGAGAAGATAACATAAGCCTGGATAAAAGGGCTGGTATATTAAAAGTATGTGAATTAGACAAAGAAGAAAAAAAGCTCCTTTTGATTCGAGTGACGGCCCATTGTAATGTATTGAAACGAGACAACTATTTAATATCGCCGGATTATTTTGGAAGTATAAGAGAAGTATTACAGGAAAAATATGGTTGTCCCGTAATGGTTATTCAAGGTTCGGCAGGAAATATAGCTCCTAAGTATTTTAATTCCATAGAAACGCCAATAGACGCAAGAGGACCACAGTATATTAGATCGAATACAGCTTTGGAAGATATGGCGGCTGTCGTTTGTGAAAAATTGTCACAGCGGATAGCGTCGATTGAAGTGGCGGACACGTTATCTGTTAATATGTATTCAAAAGAAATACTTTTTTCTGCCAATGTACCATCTCTCACAGTGGCAGAAAAAATTGCGGAAGAAGCAAAGAATAATTGCGGAATAGACGGCACGGCGTGGGTGGAGGAAATAAAGAGACTGCATAACGAAGGGGTGCATATTCAGGAGGAAAAAATAGAAGTTCAATATTTTGCACTTGGAAAATGGTGTATTTGTGGAGTTCCGTATGAGTTAATGGTTGAATTTTCTCTTGAATCAATGGAAAGGTTAAATAATGAGTTCTTTTATGTAAATGGATATACCAATGGGTGCCTGTCCTATTTCCCTACTGAAGAAGAGTACGATAGAGGCGGCTATGAAGTTTATTGGTCTCTATTGATATATTATAAATATTTCAATAGAGTTTTTCCTTTTGAAAGAGATTCGGCAAGTAAACTTGTTGAGTTTATTCTCAGGAATGCACCGATGATGGAGTGATAATTGGCTTTGGAGAAATGGATAAAACAGGGCCTCTTGCATTCATCCAAATGAATGAGTATAATAGGTTCACAGAGCAAAAATTGCAAACCAATCACACAATATCAGACTTAAATCATCAGGAGGACCCCATATGAACACCCAGAACGAACTCCCAAAAATCCGCAAGAACCCTATCATCACCTCGATCTACACTGCCGATCCCGCGCCTATGGTGTTGGGTGACACATTGTACCTCTATACCACCCATGATGAAGATCAGCTGATGAACGATTTTTACACTATGTTTGACTGGCGCTGCTATTCCACCAAAGATATGGTGAACTGGGAAGACCATGGAGTCGTCTTTTCACTGGACGATATCGAGTGGGCGGACGACAGGGCATGGGCACCCCAGGCGATTGAGCGCAACGGAAAGTTCTACCTGTATTGTCCCGTACACAAGAAGGACGGCGGCATGGCGATTGCCGTTGGCGTATCCGACAGTCCCACAGGACCGTTTAAAGACCTGGGAGAGCCGCTTGTGGATGAAGGCGACTGGAACGATATCGATCCCACGGTTTTCATAGATGATGACGGGCAGGCTTATCTTTATTTTGGCAACCCGGAACTTAGGTATGTCCTTTTGAACGAGGACATGATTTCCTATGACAGGACGGTGGGTGTCGTGAAGATTCCGATGACCGAGGAATCCTTTGCAAAGGGTGGGCACATGACCGGCACGACTTATGCCGAGGGACCGTGGTTCTACAAGAGAAACAATCTTTACTATATGGTATACGCAGCTTTTGGTGAGGGGCGGAAAAATGAGCATCTTGCCTATTCCACCTCCGCGTCGCCGACAGGCCCCTGGAGCTACGGCGGAGTCCTGATGACCGAGGAGGGAGGGACCTTCACGAATCATCCGGGTATCGTGGACTTTAAGGGACATTCCTACCTGTTTTATCACACTGCGCAGCTGGAGGGCGGCAGCCTGTTCCACCGTTCTGTCTGTGTTGCGCAGTTTCACTACAACCCTGACGGGTCGATTGACACTGTCGCAAAGTGTGACCATGTAGACGCGGTCTGACAGACGTTTCAAGGCGCGGGTGGCAGAGTGGAAAGCGGGAAAAGTATGGCGGAGAACAGTGACGGTTCCCCGCCTTTTTAATATTCATCGTATTCATCTTGGCCTCAATGTTGTAATCCTCATGGAAAATTCACCCATCAGATCTCTGCGGCAGACGCTATGCCGGGAGTAAAGTTCTTCTTCGCGAGGCAAAAACTCTCATCTGGCAGCAGTTCGACCGGCTGATGTCCGGTCTGGAAATTGAACACCCAAAAGCATTAAAGACAGCTTGAAATCCCCCGCAAGATACTGGAAAAAAAACGCCCTATGTGATAAAATCAATAGAGTATACATTGCAGGGAATTTGTCTTAATTTATAGAAGGATAGGAAAAACAGATATGAAGAGAGGAAAGAAGCTGATCCTCGCGGTTCTGGCAGCGGTATTTCTGGCTGGCTGCGGGCAGACAGAGGAAGTGGAGCATTCGGTGGAACTCCAGGCGGAGACAGTCAGCGAGAATACCTACGAACTGACGCCGGTAACCAGAGGGACTGTACAACAGCCCCTGGTAATCAACTGCAATTATTCCCAGACGCTGGAGACAGATCTGTATTTCGCCATGGATCAGGAAGTGATCGCGGACGTCTATGTGGAGAGAGGCGATATTGTGGAGAAGGGGCAGCTTCTGGCCAGTGTAGATGTGGAAGATACGGAAAAGCGGATCAGAGAACTGGAGTACCAGCTTGCCAAGGCCAATCTGACGCAGCAGCAGCTTCTGGAAAGCAGGGATTTTGATCTGGAACAGGCGGACATTCTATTCAGCTATACGCCGATGGAGGATGCGGACAAAAAGGCCTTGAAGGAGCAGAAGGAAAATATTGATAAATCCTATTATAACCGGCTTGTGGATGCGGCGGATTCGGTGGAGATGCTGACGCGGCGGCTGGAACAGGCCAAAGAGTATCTGAAAAATGGTAATCTCTATGCCCCCATGGGCGGCGTCATCAACTATCTGAAGGATGATCTGGAGGGCAGCACCACCGACAAGACAGAGCGGATTGCCAGCCTGTATGATGCAGATTCCTGTATGTTTATCTCTAAAAATGTTGAGGCCATCCCCTATATTGATCCGGAGGAGGAGTATACCATTGTCTGCGGGATTGGGAAAAACCAAAAGATGTATACGGTGATTCCGGACATGATGGAAAGCTGGGGGGAGCAGATATACTTCCGGCTGTTGGATGAGGAATATGACCCCAATGTTATAAAAAACGGCAAGATCAGTATTATCACTGACGAAGCGGAGCATGTACTCTGCGTGGACAGATACGCCGTCCATACATCGGGCGATCAGTACTATGTGTATCTGTTGGACGAAGAGGGGGTCCGCAGGATGCAGTTTGTGGAGACCGGTCTGTGGGGAGCGGAGCTGGTAGAGATTCGCAGCGGCCTGACAGAGGGGAGCTATGTGATTCGATAACAGGATGTGAGGGATGTTTATGTGCAGATTGAGTACATGGCGGAAAAAGGGCATATTGCTTCTGACCGCAGCGCTGGCGCTGTGTATGTGCGGGTGCGGCGAGCCTCAGGCAGAACCGGAGACTGTGGAGGTTAAGACGGTGTCCGTCAATCCGCTGCAACAGCAGCAGACGGTGACAGCCAGCCTGAAGGATGTAAAAAAGCGGGAGATTTACGAGGGGATTATCAGTCCATATGTGGAGGAACTGTCTTTTGCGCAGGACGGTATTTTCCTGGAATATCGTGTGAAGCTGGGAGATATCGTAAGCAAGGGCGACACGCTGGCTGTGACGGATATATCTGCCTATCAGAAGCAGGCGGAGAGCCTGCAGAAGCAGATAGAGGAGCTGACCCGCAAGTATCTCTATGAGATTGCGACCAGGGATAACAGCCTGAAGATCTATGAGCTTGAACTGGAGGAGACCTACAAGTTGATCGATCTCACGGAATATTTGCAGGACAATTATACCCAGCTGTGTATTCAGGCGGGCAATCTGGTGAGCAGTATGGATCGTCTGGAACTGGAAAAAAAGCATTTAACGGAGAACTATGAGCTGGAGCTGCCCTATCTTCAGGAGCAGTTGAAAGACTGTCAGAATAAACTCAGAGGTAATGTGATCAAGGCTCCCTTTGACGGCACTGTGGTGGAACTGCAGCCCGGAGTGAGCGGCGACAGGGTGGACAAGGAGACGCCCATGATCGCACTGGCGGACACCACCCGCTATCTGGCAGTGGGAACCTATGTTACAAGGCGGGATGCAGAGCGGGCGGAGCGGATATATGTGTTTCTGAATGGCGAGGAGTATGAGGCAGAGTACATTCCCATGGATAAAAAGGTCTACAGCGCACTGGCGGCGAAGAATCTCACTCCGTATTCCAGTTTTGAACTGTATCCCCAGGAACCTCTGGAGTATGGACATATGGCCCGTATCGTGGTGCAGCAGGAATCCCGGCAGCAGGTTCTGACCGTGCCGGGACTGGCAGTGAAGCAGGAGGGGTCAAGGAAATTTTGTTACCGCAAGGTGGGCGAGGGACGGGAGAAGGTCTATCTGGAGACGGGGCTGTATGACGGCCTGAATTATGAGGTACTCAGTGGCTTGCAGGAAGGAGATGAAGTGTACATTGACTAGGCGTATTGTTGTGATGGCATTGCTGGCGGCGGTCGTTCTGGGAATGGCCGGCTGCGGGCAGACTGGCGGTGTATTTACCGATGCGGGCACGGATGTGGTTGTTGCTCCGGATATGTCCCAATACCTGGATCTCTCCGTGCTGTCGGGAGAGGGGGATGAGGAGGACGGCTGGAACAGCTACAATACCTACACTCTGACCTATGGCACCTTCAGCACACAGATAGCGGCGCTGCGGGCCAATATACGGATGCTGGAAACCAGCTGTGTCCGGGCGGAGTATAGTGTCGGAACAATGAGACTGAAGCAGATTCTGGTGGAGAAAAACCAGTATGTTACGGCAGGAACTCCGGTGGCCGAGGTATCCATAGAGATGGATGCGATGGAACTGGAGGAGCTGGAGAGAAAGGTACTGCGGCTCCAGGAGCGTTATATGGCGGCGCACGCGGAGTTTCTGGAGAGCCAGCAGGAGCGGGAAGAGCAGTTTGCCAGATGGGACCCGCAGAGAAGTATTGACAAAACCCGCTACAATCAGGCGCAGATAGATTTCGATCAGACGGCCATAAGCTATACGCAGCAGATTGCGGATCTGCAGGAACAGATAGCGGAGCTGAAGGAGCTGAAAGCCCAGACGCAGATTCTTGCAGACCGTGACGGCTATGTGCTGGACATATCTCTGCTGCAGAAGGGGCAGAGGTTGGAGAGTGGGACGATACTTATCAGGCTGGCCCCGGCAGATAAGATCTATCTGGAATTTCCGGACCAGCTGGAGCATTATGGATATGGCAACCGGGTGACTCTGGTTGCGGGGGAGATGCGGCAGGCAGAGAGTTATGATGCCATGGTGGTCAGCGCTGTGGGGAGGGTTCTCAGCAGCCAGTGGGATGTGAGCGTCACCCGGCTGGACGGGGATTATGAGATCTCTGAACTGTTGGGCCATGGGCCATTTAATGTGACAGGGGAAACCAGCGTCATGGAAAATGTGCTGCTGATCCCCTCGGAGGCAGTGACGGTGGATGCGCAGAAATATTATGTCACCGTGCTGGGCGAGGACGGCAGTATGACCAAGACACAGTTTATTCCGGGAGGCAGTAATGCGGAATATTACTGGGTGTTTGACGGCCTGGAGGAAGGCACTGTCATCGCAGTGCCATAGGGGGTATCCATGTTTACACTTATTTTCCAAAAGCTATTACATAAAAAATGGATGGTTCTGTGTCTGCTGATCGGCAACATACTGTTGGTGGCAGTGGCGGTGAGCTATCCCATGTACCGCAATTCCTCTTTTCAACGGATGTTGACGGATGAGTTTGACCGCTACCTGGAGAATGAGGGTCAATGGCCGGCAGTCTGGGCGGTAAACCATGTCAGAAGCATGGGCAGAAGCGGCATCAGCTATGAACAGTTGAGAGACTATGTGGATCGCTGTCAGGCCCAGCTGGATATGCCGCTATATCGGGAGATTGAGTTTCTGAGTACATCTTTGGATGATGCGGAGCCAGTGGTAGAGCGGGATGAACCGTTGGAGCGCCGTCTGCAGATTACTGCTGTCAGCGGTCTGGAGGAGGAGGTTACGATCTTTGCCGGACGTCTGCCGGCGAAAGAACTGGCGCCGGACGGCTGTGTGGAAGTAATGGTAAGCAGTGTGGTGGCAGAATCTCTGAATGTTTTGCTGGATGAGGTCTATCAGTTTGAGAAGCTGTGTTGGGAGGATGGAACCCCGGTGCGGGTCCGTGTGGTGGGAATGTTCCGGCCGGCGAATGAACTCTCGCCTTTCTGGGTGGAGAATCCGTCCAGCCTGCGCAGAGATGTCATCGCGCCCATGGAGGTCTATAAGGCTTATTTTCTGGGTGAGGAGCGGGAGTATGCATTAGGCTGTAAAAAGCGGATTTATCAGCTCTGGGATTACTCTGCCATAGCACCGGGGCAGGTCAGAGATATTCTGCGGACGTCCCGGCAGCTGGTGGAGGCGGAGAAAAACGGCAGTGTGATCAAAGACAATGTCTATGAGGGTATTATCGAGAACTACAGCGCCAAGGCAAAAAAGGTGGAGGTATCGCTGCTGATCCTGCAGATGCCGGTATTGGCTCTGCTGCTGGCGTTTATCTATATGATTTCCTCACAGATGCTCGCCATGGAGCAGAGCGAGATTTCTGTGATGAAGAGCCGGGGGGCTAAGAGAAAGCAGATTCTGCAGATGTATCTGATACAGAATCTCTTTCTGGGGCTGCTCTCTCTGGCGATAGGTCTGCCGCTGGGAGGTGTGTTTTGCAGCGTGCTGGGAACAGCCACAGATTTTATGGAATTTTCAGGGCGGCGTATTCTCCAGGTGAAGTGGTCTGCGGATATCGTGTGGTATGCGGGGGCGGCACTGGTTATGATGATGGTGATGACCCTGATACCGGTGATTGGCTACAGCCGTGTCTCCATCGTGAATCTGAAACAGTCTCAGGCGAAAAAGAAGCGTTCTCTCTGGAAAAAGATGTATCTGGATGTGATCTGTCTGGCGGTGGCGTTGTATGGGTATTACAGCTTTTCCCGGAACCAGCAGCAGATGATGGAACAGGTGCTGACGGGAGAGACGCTGGACCCTCTGCTGTATCTGAGTTCTTCCCTGTTCCTGCTGGGATGCGGTCTGCTGGCACTGCGGCTGCAGCCCCTTTTCCTGCAGCTGATATTTGGCCTTGGCAGGAAGCGCATGGCACCGGCGTCCTATGTGGCATTTGTTGAGGGGATCAGGGGAGCGCGGAAAAAAGAATTTATCATGCTCTTTATGATACTGACGGTGTCGCTCGGTATCCACAACACCACAGTGGCCCGCACTATTGTCGCCAATGCGGAAAAGAATGCCGAATATACCACGGGGGCGGATCTGGTGCTGAAAGAGGTATGGAAGGACAATTCGAGCATGATTCCGGCTGGAGAAACCATCACCTACACTGAGCCGGACTATGGAAAATATGATATGATAGAGGGCATGGCAGCGCATACAAAGGTACTCAATATGAGGATCAGCACGGGCAGGCGGTCTCCGGACATGCAGCTGATGGGGATTATCACCAATGAGTTCGCTCAGGTTGCACGGATGCCGGAGGGATTGCTGCCCTATGACTATTATGACTATCTGAACGTGTTGGCTTCCTCCGCAAATGCGGCGCTGGTATCAGAGAATTTTATGACCAGGCTGGATTATCATCTGGGGGATACCCTGCTGATACCGGATCGGCATGGCAGCTCTATTCGCCTGAAGATCAGGGGATTTTTCAACTACTGGCCCTCCTACAGCCCTTATCGATACGAGTTGAATAATGATGGTTCTCTGTTGGAGGAGGATAATTATCTGATCGTGGCCAATCTGGCGATGCTGGATCAGGAGCAGGGCCAGGTGCCCTATGAGATCTGGTTTAAGGCAGAGGATTCCGCGGAGGGGATATATCCCTGGCTTGAGAAGAATCCGGATGTGAAGCTGACAAAGTTTGTGGATCTGGAGGAGGTCAGGGCGGAAATCTGCAATGACACCCTGTTCCAGGGGACCAATGGGATTCTGACCATGAGCTTTATTGTGGTCCTGCTGCTGTGCGGTGTGGGGTATCTGATCTACTTTATCCTGTCCATCCGCTCCCGTGAACTGCTCTTCGGCGTGCTTCGGGCGATGGGTATGAAAAAGGCGGAGATCAGCCATATGCTGCTGCTGGAGCAGATATTCTGCGGACTGTATTCCATACTGATGGGAACGGGGATCGGTCTGGCAGGCTCCCGCATGTTTGTACCCATGGTTCAGAATGCCTATGCGGCTTCGGATCAGGTGCTGCCGCTGGAGCTGATCACCAGCAAAAACGATCTGCTGCAGCTCTTCGGGATTATCGGCGTGGTGGTGTTGGTATGTCTGCTGGTGATCAGCCGGATCGTGGCTCATATGAATATCAGCAAGGCGCTGAAGCTGGGGGAAGACTAGTGTTGGAAGAACTTCTAGAGTCGTCCCGCCATTGGACGGGACGCCAAGAAGTTCTAAGTCTTGCACTTAAAGAATGCCGCCAGCGGCATTCTTTAGCCGGCATTTTGGATGCTTAGGATATTGCAGGGGCAGCATGAGAGATCAGAGCGAAAGAACTGGAAGATGGAGAAGCAAAGTATGGAAGAGAACATTATCGTGGCGGAGAATATTGTGCGCAGTTTTCCAATGCCGGGAGGCGCTCCGGGCAGCAGGGATGTCTTTATGGCGCTAAAGGGAATATCGCTGGAGGTTCCCGCCCGGAGTCTGACGATTCTGCGGGGGCGGTCCGGGTCCGGTAAAACTACTCTGCTGAATATTCTCAGCGCGCTGGATCAGCCCACAGAGGGCAAAGTGTGGCTTCAGGGACAGGATATCACGGCAATGTCCGAGGGGGCGAGAGACATGCTGCGGAGAAAGAAAATCGGCTTTATCTTTCAGTCGGTGTCTTTGATTCCTCTGATGAGCGCCTTTGAGAACGTCGAACTCGTGTTACGGATGACGGGCATGAAGCAGGGGCGCAGGGAGCGGGCGGAAGAATGCCTGAAACTGGTGGGGCTGGGCAACCGTATGTACCATATGCCTCAGGAGATGTCGGGCGGCGAGCAGCAGAGGGTCGCTATCGCGCGGGCCGTGGCTCACAGGCCGGATATTATCTTTGCGGACGAGCCCACAGGAGAACTGGACTCCGCCACAGCCCTTTCTGTGGTGGGACTTTTTCGAGAACTGGTGGAGAAAGAGGGCGTGACCATCATTATGACTACTCATGATGTGAGTCTGATGGGAGCCGGCGACAAGGTGTTTGAACTACAGGACGGAAAGCTGGTGGGCGGAGTACACGGAGAAGGGCAATAGGAACAGGAGAGGAGACAGATATGGCATATCGGTATGAGACACATATGCACACCAGCGAGGGGAGTGCTTGTGCCAGTGCATCGGGAGCAGAGATGGCCCGGGCATATAAAGAGATGGGGTATACAGGGATCTTTGTCACGGATCATTTTTTCAACGGAAATACGGCGGTGTCCAGGCATTTGCCCTGGCGGGAGAGGGTTGAGCTGTTTTGCCTGGGTTATGAACATGCCAGAGAAGAGGGGGAGAAGATCGGACTCGACGTCTTTTTTGGTTTTGAGTATGGAGTGCATGCAGCTGACTTTCTGGTCTACAATCTGGACAGGGAGTGGCTGATGCAGCATGAAGACATCGACCGGATGGATGTCAGAAAGGCGTTTTTCCTGATGCATCAGAGCGGAGGCTTTATCGTCCATGCCCATCCCTTTCGGGAGCGGGACTATATCGACTATATCCGGCTGTTTCCCAGGGATGTGGACGGTGTGGAGGTGATCAACGGCGCGCAGCTGAAGCAGCCGGAGATGAATGATCGGGCGAAAATCTACGCCATGATGTATGGGCTGCCGGGTACGGCGGGCTCGGATGCCCATCATGTGCATGGACTGTTTGGCAGCGGAGTGGAGCTTCCCCGGAGGGTGGTGCAGGCCACGGATTATCTGGAGATGATGCGGGCAGGGGAGGTCAAGTATCTGGGATACGGCGAGGTGCTGGAGTGAGCCCGGTATTTTACATATAGGAGGGAGAAACAAATGGGTAAGACTGCAGGCAAGATTATTTTTGGGCTCATGTTGATATTTGTAGCATATATGCTGATATCGGGCGAGGCAGCCATTGCCTGGGAGCGGGTTATCATCTACGTAATGTTTGCGGTAGGAATCTCTGTTGCGGCGGAGATCCGGGCAATGAGGCAGAAAAAGCAGGATGAAGAATATTTTTCGGGAGTATCTGAGGACTCTGAAACGGTTCAGGGCGTGGTGAGAATGCCGGTTGGCCTTCGAGGCATTATGAACTTCTTGTTGGTCTTTATCTGGCTGATGATTGTGGTATGTGTGGCGCTGGCTGCCGCGGATGGCGCGTTTTCTGAGCTGGACAGCGGCATACTCGGTGCCTTTGGGGCTTTGGTATCGGTGGGGATTGCTGCCACAGTGTTATTCACAGCGCTGCAGAATAACTTTTTATGCGATATATATTACACAACCTATGAGGTGACGGTGAAAAAGGGCAGGAGAGATATACATTATAGTTGGAATGACATCGGCGGGTATAAACAGACCAATTATCTATATACATTTCAGGACCGGGAGGGCAGGAAATTGTTTACCACCAACTGCTCCTATGAGGGATTCGATGGGCTGATGGCGCAGTACCGCAGAACGCATACAGGATAGCTGCCTGTGGCTTGGAGCGGAGCGGGCGCAAAGGAAAACATTTTGGGAAAATCATGAAAAACCTGTGGAAAAAACACGGGGAATATTGTAGAATAGATCTATGGACTACACGGGATGGCGTGTGGTGTCTGACATAAACAGAGTATGGGGGATGAGGCTATGAAGATACAGGATTTCTGTGATATGGAAAAATTCGAGGAGATAATGCAGAATTGGGCGGCCAGCACAGGGCTGGCGACGGTGGCTGTAGGAGAGGATGGGCAGTACATCAGTGAGTGCTACAATTTCACAGATTTCTGTATTAAGCTGGTCCGGGGAAGTGCAGAGGGCTGCCGACGCTGTGAGAAGAATGACAGAGAGGGTGTGGGTGTATACAACTGCCATGCGGGACTGGTGGACTTCAGCATTCCTATCACTTTGGACGACGGTACAGTGCTGGGCAGTGTTATCGGCGGACAGGTGCTGCCGGAGAGTCCCAGCGAGGAGAAGTTCCGTGAGACAGCCAGAGAGATTGGGGTCGATGAGGATCGCTTTATAGAGGCTCTGCATCATGTAAATGTGAAGACGAAGGAACAGATCGACGCGTCGGCCAATCTGCTGGGCGATGTGATCAATATGTTTGTGCGGGCGAGTTATGCCACCGCGCAGAACGGGCAGATCGTGAGCCGACTGCAGGAGGGCATCAATAAGGCGGCTGAGCAGATCGTGCTTGCCAATGAAAACACTCATCAAATTGAGGCATACAGCAGCAAACAGAAGATTCTGGCGCTGAATGCCAGCATTGAGGCGGCACGTTCCGGCGAGGCGGGCAGAGGGTTCGCGGTAGTCGCCCAGGAAGTACAGAAACTGGCTCAGGGTATGACGACTACCAGTGTGAATATCAAGAATGCGCTGAAGGAAGTGACAGATACGATCATGCAGCTGAAGCAGTGACAGGGAGGGCAGCGGGAGCTGCCCTTTGTGCATTGTCAGGAAATATGTATAACTCATAATAGAAAAGAGGAAAAGAATGAAAAAGATAGACCTGTGCGGAGACTGGAGAATGAAAATCCTGGGGGAGAATATCTATCATATTCCCGAGGAGTGGCTGGAGGCGAAGGTGCCGGGTTCTGTGTATGGAACCCTTCTTGAGCTGGGAAAGATGCCCGACCCTTATTATCGGGACAATGAGCTGGACGCCACGAAGCTGATGGAGAATGATTTCGTCTATGAGACGGATGTGGAGATCACCGGGGAGATGCTGGAGTATGACGGTGTGATGCTGCGTTTCGAGGGGATTGACACGCTGGGCGAGGTCTATCTAAATGATGCGCTGCTGGGACATGTGGAAAACATGCACCGGGTATGGGAGTATGATATCCGGCAGTTGGCCAGGGTGGGGATGAACACCGTCCGGGTAGTGCTGCATTCCCCCATAAAGTATATCAAAGAGGAAAATGAAAAAATATTTACAGGCGGCTCGGCTGATGCCATGGCCGGGTATCCTCATCTGCGCAAAGCGCACTGCATGTATGGCTGGGACTGGGGGCCGAGACTGCCGGACGCGGGAATTTTCCGAGGCGTAAGCCTGCAGCTTATCGACAGTGCCAGACTGGACAGCGTCTATGTCATCCAGCATCACGAAGGGCCTCATATGCAGGAGATCTGTTTTGAGGAGAGCAGGGTGCAGGAACCCCTGATGGCGCCGAAGCCGCAGATGGTGGACGGCAGACTGCAGGTACAGGTGGATCGTGTACAGCTGGAGATGCAGATAGATCTGGAGATATTCCGGGAGGAGGAAGAACTGTCTGCGGTGGTGACTGTGACCGGGCCGGATGGTACGGTATATGGCCAGTCACCGGATGGTACGATCACCATAGTGCGGCCCCGGCTGTGGTGGCCGCACGGCTACGGTGAGCAGCCTCTCTACGGGGTGAAAGCCCTGCTGTTGGGCAGTGACGGGCGTATTCTGGATATCTGGGAGAGACAGATCGGCCTGCGGACCATGACCATGGACATCCGGCCGGATCAGTGGGGGAACCAGTTTGCGCACCAGGTCAACGGCGTGGATATCTTTGCCATGGGAGCGGACTATATCCCAGAGGACAATCTGTTGTCCCGTGTGACTAAGGAGCGCACGGAGAAGCTGCTGGAGGATGCGGCTGCAGCCGGTCATAACAGTATCCGCGTCTGGGGCGGCGGCTATTATCCGGACGACTATTTCTATGACGCATGCGACAGGCTGGGACTGGTGGTATGGCAGGATTTTATGTATGCCTGCTCCTCCTATGAGCTGAATGAGGCTTTCGAGGAAAATATCCGTGTGGAGACACAGGAAAATGTGCGGCGTATCCGGCATCATGCCTGTCTGGGGCTGTGGTGCGGCAACAATGAGATGGAGACCCAGACGCTGGATAAGTGCTGGAAGCCCTCGCAGAAGCAGTTTTACGACTATATCAAACTGTACGAATATATTATCCCGAAGATCCTGCGGGTGGAAGATCCCCATACCTTTTACTGGCCATCCTCCCCATCGTCGGGCGGCAATTTTGACAATCCCTGGGATGAGAACCGGGGGGATACCCACTACTGGGATGTATGGCATGGGAACAAGCCGTTTACCGAGTATCGGAAGTTTTACTTTCGGTATCTGTCGGAGTTCGGATTCCAGTCATTTCCCTGTCTGCAGACAGTGGAGAGCTTCACAGAGCCGGAGGACCGGAATATTTTTTCACGGATCATGGAGATGCACCAGAGAAATGTGGCGGCCAACGGCAAGATTCTGAATTATCTGTCGGCCACCTATCTGTATCCCATGAGTTTTGACAGGCTGCTCTACGCTTCCCAGCTGTTGCAGATGGAGGCCATACGGTATGGAGTGGAGCATTTCCGCAGGCACCGGGGGCGGTGCATGGGCACGGTGGTGTGGCAGCTCAATGATATCTGGCCGGTGGCGTCCTGGGCCAGCATCGACTATTACGGGCGTTGGAAAGCGCTGCATTATGCCCAGAAGCGGATGTTTGCGCCGGTGCTGATCTCCTGTCAGGAGATGGGGGAGCTGTCCCAGCGTCCTCACTGCATCATGGAGCCCGGCCCCATGGAGGTATCGGCCCGGCTCTGCGTGTCCAATGAGACGATGGAGACCGTGCGGGGCGTCTGTCACTGGCAGCTGCGGAGTTTTCAGGGAGAAGTGCTGCTATGCGGTGACATACAGGCAGCAGTGGAGCCTCTGGCCAACCTGTGGCTGGACAAAATAGATTTTACGGAGAATCCCCACTGCAATGTGCAGGAAATCTATTTCAGCTATCAGCTGGAAGCGGAGGGGGAGATAGTATCCGAAGGAACCAGCCTGTTTACAGCGCCCAAGCATTTCCACTTTGTTGATCCGCAGCTGACGGTGCGCCGTGAGGGGCATACCCTGATCGTCCGGGCGGAGCATTTTGCCAAGTCCGTGGAGATCTGGGGCAGAGAAGGCGATAGCGGCTGCTATGTAAGGCTATCTGACAATTACTTTGATATGAATCCCGGAGAAAAAAGGGTGCAGATCCTGGAGGGGGATGCGGAGAGCTTCGAGGTGCGGAGCGTCTATGATATCAGGTAGACATGGAAAGAGGTAAGGATGAAGATCAGGACGGGCAAGGAGATAGGCAGGGCCGTCAGGCGTGACTGGGACGGTTATAAGACGGGACTGTTGATGGCGGCGGCAATTGTGGCAGGCGTCAGTCTGCTGGGCCATGGTCTGTGCCCCAGCAGGGAACTGCTGGGGCTGCCCTGCCCCGGCTGCGGTCTGACCAGAAGTATCCTGCTGATCCTGCGGGGGCAGTGGGTGGAGAGCTGGCGGCTGCAGCCCTTTGGATATGCCTGGCTGGCCCTGGCGGTGGTATTTATCCTGGACCGGTATGTGTTCGAGACCCGTCAGAGGCTCTGGACGGGTCTGCTGGCAGTGATCTGTATCGGTATGATAGTGCTGTATGGATATCGTATGGTGACACTGTTTCCCCATACGGAACCCATGACTTATTATGAGGAGAATCTGCTGCGCCGGATATATGGCTGGGAACCTCCTACCGGTTGGACTGCCCGCATACTGACTCCAGAATATACCTGACCTGCTCATCCTGCAGCCAGGTATATTTTTTTTGGCAGACTTCCACAACTCTGAGCGCATCCTGCTGCGCTTTTTCTGACTCGGGAACAAAGGGAGTGCCATACTGCCGGGAAAACCAGGAGCTGACGTCCTCACAATAGCGTTCCGCCGCATCGAGGTACTTAAGCAGCTGCTTCAGATCCTTGTCTGTGATGTCGGGGTAGGAAGCCTTTATTATGTCGGCGGGCATCAGAAATTTCCCGTTGCTTAAGGTTTTTCCTCTTTTTACTATATCAAACAGCGGTACGATGATCTCCTCGTGGCAGGGCGGCTGTACAGGCTTGCAGACGGCTTCACAGTGTGCCATCTTTTTCTCAAAATCGTTGCTCATATGATAAAATCTCCTTCTTTAATCCTGTTGGAATCAACTGTTTTGGGCAGGCATGAAAACGTTATCATGCCTGCCCGGAAAACAGATGTGTGTATGCGTCTCTATTTGGTCAGTTCTTCCAACTCCTCGATCACCTGGCCGAACACATCCAGAGCATCCTGAATGGGCTGGGCAGTGGTCAGATCCACTCCGGCGATCTTAAGCAGCTCTACCGGAGGCATGGAACTGCCGCCGGAGAGGAACTTTTTGTAACGCTCTACTGCGGGCGCCCCCTCTTTGAGGATATTGCGGGCGATAGCCACCGCTGCGGAGAAGGATGTGGCATACTGGTACACATAGAAATTGTAGTAGAAATGGGGGATTCTCGCCCACTCCACACCAATTTCCGGGTCGGATACCATATCCGGGCCGTAGTACTTGCAGTTTAAATCATAATATACCTTGGTCAGGGCTTCCGCCGTCAGGCTCTGGCCCTCCTCTGCCATCTTGTTGGTGACCATCTCATATTCCGCAAACATGGTCTGGCGGTACACGGTTCCCTTGAAGCTGTCCAGATAGTGGTTCAGCAGGTAAGCCCGCTCTTTTTTGTCCGTGGTGTGCGCCAGCAGATACTCCATCAGCAGGATCTCATTGCAGGTGGAAGCCACCTCCGCCACAAAGATCCTATAGCCTGCGTACATGGGAGGCTGGGCATGGTTGGAATGCCAGGTGTGCATGGAGTGGCCCATCTCGTGAATCAGGGTGAACATATTGTCCATATTGCCGGTGTAGTTCAGCAGGATGTAGGGATAGCTGTCGTAGGAGCCGGTGGAGTAGGCGCCGCTGCGCTTGCCCTCGTTCTCGTACACGTCGATCCAACGGTTTTCAAAGCCTTCCCGCACCACCTGCAGGTAATCCTCTCCAAGAGGAGCCAGAGCCTTCAGAACCGTCTCCTTGGCCTCTGCAAAAGGAATATTCTTGGACACTCCGGCAATAATGGGAGTGTAGATGTCGTACATGTGCAGCTCGTCCACACCCAGCAGGCGCTTGCGCAGGCGCACATAGCGGTGCATCTTGTCCAGGTTCTTGTTCACGGTCTCCACCAGGTTCCGATACACCTGGGGAGATACGTTCACCGCATTCACAGCGGCCTCCAAAGTGCTGTCATAGTGGCGGGCCTGGGCCTGGAAGATCAGCTGTTTTACCTGGCCGCTGTAGATGCTGGCCAAGGTGCGGGAGTATTGCTTGTAGACGCCATACAGCTTTTCAAAAGTCTCCTTGCGGACACGGCGGTCTGCGGATTCCTCCAGAGGTACGAAGCGCCCGTGAGTGATCTGTACCATCTCGCCGTTCTCGTCCTCCACCTCGGGGAATTTCATATCCGCATTGCTGAAGATGGAGTAGGTCTGGTCGGGATTGTTGCAGATCTCGGAGGCGTCAGCCAGCAGCTTTTCCATCTCCTTGGACAAAATGTGGGGCTTCAGGCGCAGTGTGTCCTCCAAGTCGATCCGATAGGCTTCCAGATCGGGACACTGCTTATAATAGTCCTCCAGCTGGGCAGTCTCCAGCTCCAGGATCTCGGGTGTGATGAAGGAGATGCTGCTCTCGATACCGGCTATGATGCTGTAGAAGCGCTGGTTCATCTCCTGGTGGGTGTCATTGGCCGTATCCTGGTCGCTGAGACAGGATACATATACGCCCAGGTGGTTCAGCTTGCGGTACAAATCTGTCTGCTGCCGCAGGGTGTCAAGCAGACTTTGGGCACTGTCACAGACATGTCCCTCCTGAGCCGCCAGCTTTTTGCCCATCTCCTGAGCCTGCTTTAAGTCTGCCTCCCAGGCTTCGCGGTCTGCATACATCAGGCTCAGGTTCCAGGTGTCCTCTACAGCCACCTGGTCTCTTGTAGGTAATGTTTTTGCCATAGTGAAAACCTCTTTTCCATTATATTTTTCAAGAAACTTTATATGGTTTACAGTATAACATAAACAGGAAAATTTATCTATAATTTTTCAAAAAGAAACAAATCTGATCCCGGAATTCAAAATGCAGATAATGGCTGCCCTCCAGCCGGATGACGTCACCCCTGCCATTCTCAGGCAGCACATCCCGGTGCAGCTGCTCCCAGGTGGACATAAGCTCACAGTTGCTGCCGGATACAAATAGCAGAACCGTCATCTGGTCGGGGAAACGCATCCCCCTGACGGCCTCCACATTGGCGTCCAGATACTTCATCTCATTCATGACCGTCCGGTTATAGGCATTATCCAGAGACAGCATCCGGTAGATCTCCAGCTCCTGCTCTGTATAAGGATAGGTGAGATCCGCATTGACAGCATTCTCCGGATGCCCTGCGCTCATCAGCCGGGTGAGCCCCACGCCGTTCATCACTTTGCTCAGATAAGCGGATAGCTTGTTGATGGCGGTAATGCTGATCGGAAAAGGCTGCTCATCATTCATGCCGGGCACAGAGGGATCTATTCCAATGAATCCCTTTACCTCCTCGGGATACTGATTGGCCCAATAGAGCGAATACAATCCCCCGAGAGAATGCCCCATCAGGTAATACTCCTCATATCCCAATGTCTCCACGCAGGCATGAAGTTCCTGCACCACGTTTTCAATCGTGCGCTCCCGCTCTGTCAGATCGGACAATCCATAGCCGAAAGGTTCTATCGTCACCACGAGATAGTCCTGGGAAAGGGCTGTGGCGAGAGGCGTCATCTCCAATATGGGGGATGCGCAGCCCAGTCCCGAAAGCAGTACAATCACCGGATTCGACACGTTTCCTTTCACATCGACGCACATGCTCCTGCCATCTACGGTAACTTTTCGCCCGTAGGCATCCTGCAGTTTGGGCTTATCCGAAAGTTTGCATATGGTGTTGATGATGGTTCCGAGGACGGTGATTGCCGCCAGTATCAGCGGCAGCCGTTTTAATATTTTTTTGATTTTATGCCACATGTGGAGGGCCTCCTTGTTTAGGGTTCTGCGTATCTTCTCCTGGTATACTCAGCTGGTGATCCATGTCTGGACGGTTGGGCATCCGGACGTGGATCAGTGTGCGCTCCGGGGATAGGCTGGTTTGATTATATTATGTGGAATGTATTTTGTGTTACGGTGTTATAGCGATGGGTAATGCCTTGGTATATTATAGTGCATGAATGGTGGATGAGCAAGGAATATATATTTTATAGCTTTATAGATTTGACGTTACGAAGACAGTGTGATATTATGTATTCAAACTGATAATTAGTATATGATGTATTGAAATTCTTTGTATAACTTTATTTTTAACTATTGTATGAATCTTAATTATAGGACAAAATATTTATCTACGGAGGATAAAATGAAAGCATTTATTGTTACTATAAGTCAGCTGTTTAGATTAGATACCCGGAAAGGAGACGATGCTAATTTCGCAGTTGATAAGCGAAAACTTTTAATTCCTTTATATCAGCGTGAGTATAAATGGAAAGATGAAAAAATAGAATCACTTGTAAATGATATAGAACGCAGGGATAAATTTTTAGGAAATATAATTCTTGATGAAACAGATGATTGCTATGAAATTGTGGACGGACAACAACGAATTACAACCTGCTATCTTTTTCTTATTTGCCTTTTTAATTACTATGCAGGACACCAACTAGAGCAAAAAAGTATTGAGAATTTTATTAAACCATACGATGATAAGTTTGTTTTGCAAAATGATTCAGTGGGAAATTTCGTGGTTAACGAAAATGGAAAACTCAAAATTTCTATTTCTGAAAATAATGATGTATATTATCAAAAGGCTGAATTTGAGCGGGCATATAATACAATTAACAATTTTGTCGATAGTTTGGTAGAACAGAATGATGTGCATGATATAAAGCAGAAATTATTAGATTGCCAGCTTCTGGTTCTTATTAATGATCAACATGGCCATACAAGATCCGTTGAACAAATTTTTCTTGATATAAACGAAAAAGCACAATTACTGGAAGAGGAAGATATTTTTAAAGGGCATTGTTTTGAAAATTATGCTGAGGACTATCATAAAGAACTTAGAGACACATGGATACAATTGAAAAAATGTGCTACAGAGTTTCAAAAATTTGGTTATGAAAACTTAAGCCAGTATATCTACTTATTTCTTCTAGAGCAAGTTGATCCTGAAATGCCAGTAACATTGACATTGAATGGAAAACATTACCTAGACGGAAAAACCATGGATGAGACAAATAAATTATTGGCAGATATGATAGAGTATGGCGAAGCAGTGATAGATTTTTATAAAAAGATAAATCACAATGATTATCGGTTTTGTGATATATGTCAAAACAGTTATGAATATAGGAATAATGATGATCATGAACTTTTAAAAATTATGTGCAAGGAAATGCTTGAAAATACGAAAGCGCAATATCAGAAATTGCCTTTAATGTATTTTATTTATTATTTAAAAACAAAGGAGGGTGCAAATTCTGCAATAGAGCATGTTGTGTTTAGAAAGGTCATTACTAATTTATATATTTATATGTCTCTATTCATTATAAGTGGTGTAAAAAAGTCTAAAAAAGCTGTCGACCATACTTTTTTTGAAGCATTATCTGGAGAAAACTTTTCTATGATGGATGCGGTGGAGGTTTCACGAGCACTTAGAAAAAATAAAGTAGGTGCGTTTGAGTTTAAAGTTAATTATAAATATGATGATTTAGCTTTTATTTATTCTGTTATTGATTTTTATTTGGCAAATAGTAATTGGATAAAATTTAAGTATATGAGAGAAAACGGATATAACCTCGAACATTTTATTATTCCTAATAATGCACGTAGAAGGATATCTTGGGTTGCACTTGACAATGAATTTGATTATTTTTTGCCTGCAACAATAACTTCCCAATTTAAAAAGAATTCTTTGAATTACTTGGTATTGAATAAGGACCTAAATGAATCTGTTGAAAGTAAAGATATCATTACAAAAATAGCAACTATTAGGGAATGGTATGAATCTCCTAATAGAATTATGCCAAAACATATCAGTGTGATTATTAGTAACATTGAAAGTTTAGAGGAATATCAAGAATTAAAAAATTTGAAGGCAGTACAGGTAGAAAAGCAAACAATAGAAAAGACTTATGAAAAGTTTATCAGGGTATACTTTTCAGATGATAATCAGCAAAAATTGTGTGATACTTTGAAAAGGGAGTTCGTGAAAGCATTTAGTAACGCGCAGTGTTGAGATGGCTTAGGCAAGGGTAAAGCAGTTACCCTTGCCTAACTCACTAAAATGCAATATTAAATTCAATTAATAATTCCCCAAAATTATTAATTAAGTATTTATATTGAACTGGATGAGTGACTTTCAGTTTCTTGAATCGATTGGTTTCTGGGGGTTCAAGGTGTACTCCAAATCCACAATACATGCAGCCGTTTCTTGTGTAGCCCTTATCATATAAGGAAGAGATTTTGACATTATAGGTTTCAATATATTCTTGAATATCCTGGTCCGTCCAGAACGATAGGGGCTTACATTGGTTATCCTTAAATCTGTAGAAAACATTGCATCCATTCTCGAGCCACTCCTTTTCACGTTGGTAACTTTCAGAGGCTAATATGCCAAGAATAACACATTTCATGCCCAATTCCTTGGCTTTATGGCGAAGAGGCTCTTTTTTTAGTTTATCACAGCATTTATCAGAGATATTTAGTTCTTTGTATTTCCCGTACCTTTTAAAGTTTTTGTTGATATAGTCTATTGAATTTTGCTTGGTATGTTCTGATAGGGCGTGTCTATATGTCCGTATGGCATTTGCTATTCTCTTAGAGAAAACAGGATAACCATAATGTTCGACTACCTTTTTAAATGTCCATATTTCACCTTTTGAATCTATAGGTACTACAGAAATTATATTAGTACCATTTTTTTCTTTTTCCCATTTGATATGTTCAAGTGTTTCGGGGTATTCATTGGTAGTATTTGCAAAAATATGTAGTATATTAGGGTACATTTGCTTGGCAATATGCGACAATACAGTAGAATCTTTTCCCCCAGAATACGATATATAACAGTATTCTAATCCAAATGTGTGGATAGCTTCTCGTATTAAGTATTTTGTCTGTATTATTTTGGCTTCAAGATTCATTGAACGTAAAGATTTCAAAGTGTCTCTTCGAGAAGCTAAATACTTGGTTCTTTCTTCACCGCAACGTATGCAGTATCTTGAATCTTTACTATACATATTATTTTTAGTTATTTCCATAGCGCATTGTTTACACAAAATCATTGTTTTAACCTCCTGAATTTTTTTAATACTAACAGAATATATGTATATATATTATAATACAATTATTCTGTTAGTCAACTTTAAAAATACAAAAAAATGTTGTATAATATCTATTAACATTTCCAAGATGAATTTCTAGTTTGATATTTGAGAAAGGTAAAGGAAAGAACACATGCAAGTTGGAGAGCGGCTGGCATTGCTTAGGAAGAAAAACAAATATACTCAAAAGCAGCTTGCTGAAAAATTAAGTATCTCTCAGCAGGTCGTATCAAACATAGAAAGAAACACATCTGCCCCCGATATTGATTTTTTGCAAGGCGTGGCTGATCTATATAAGGTATCAATTGACGAATTGATTGGAAGAACAGTTCATCCGGCAACTAGAACAACGGTGGAACAACAGATTTTGAGTATTGTAGAGCAGATGGATGATACAGGGAAGGAACTGAGTTTAGACTTGGTAAATCAAGTAGCTAAGCGTCAAGGTGGAAGAAATGAAAAATAGCTATTTCAATGAAAATACATTAGAGGATTTAATTGATGAAATTAAGTATGTTTATCAGTCAGATGATCGTCCATGGGTAATTGGATATAGTGGTGGAAAAGACTCTACTACAGTAGTGGAGCTTGTGTATAAAATGCTTTTGGAACTTGAAGCCGAAGAAAGAGTAAAAAATGTATATATTGTATCATCTGATACGCTTATAGAGAATCCACTTATAAAAATGTATTTGAGAGAAATGAATAAAATGCTTGGTGAGGCGGCGAGGTATGATAAGATACCTATTATATCAAAAATAGTTACTCCGGCGCCAAGTAATTCATTTTGGGCAAATGTCATTGGCAGAGGATTTCCCACCCCAAGAATGAATGGAACTTTTAGGTGGTGTACAGATAGACTAAAAATTAATCCAAGTGGTGAGTTCATCAAAGAAGTTATAAGGGACGAGGGCAAAGAAGTAGTTATTCTTCTTGGTGTCAGGAAAGATGAAAGTATTGCAAGGAAGAGGAGAATCGAGGGGAGAGAACTTGCAACTCATCTTATGAATAGGCATGAGACGATTCAAGAAGCATATGTTTATAATCCTATTGTTGAACTCACAACAAGTGACGTTTGGGATGTTCTATTAAGTCTTGACGGAGGAAAAACTCCGTGGGGGTCAGACAATAGTAAACTTGTGGAACTATATGCAGATGCTGACAGTGGAGAATGTCCTTTTGCGGGAATAAGTTCTGGTGTACAAACTCAAAGTTGTGGCTTGTCAAGGTTTGGGTGTTGGGTATGTACAGTGGTAAAAGAAGATAAGTCACTAAATGGATTTATACGGAGTGGACATAGAGAATTAATACCTTTGGCCGAGTTTAGAAAATGGCTTATGAGTATTCGAGATGTCGAAAAATACAGAGAAAAGAAACGTAGAAATGGGACAGTGTATGAAACTAAGCAAGGGGATATGGGGTATGGACCATTTACTTGGGAGGCCAGACAGCTTATTTTAGAAAGGCTTATTAAGACTCAGGAACAAATGGGGTATGAATTAATTACTATTGAAGAGTTAAAAGCAATAGATGAAATTTGGGACAATGAACTTGATTTCTCAAGAAGAACGTTGGTTGAATTATATAAAAATTTAACAGGGAAAAAACTACCATGGTATGATTTAAAAGACCCTTTGATTAGCAAAAGTACGGTTGAGGAACTTGAGAATTTGTCTGAGCAAAATGATGTTCCATTTGATTTGATCAGAAATTTGCTTATTACAGTTGATTATTACAAAAACTTTTCTAATCAGAAGATTCTAAAAGATAAAATAGATAAAATTTTGAATCAGCAATGGTTGCATTATGACATACTAAAGGAGATTGAAAATGAAGATCAATAACTTAACATTGAATAATTTCAGCTCCTTTGAAGGAATGACTTTCTTTGATTTTTCTAGCGATAATACGGAAAGAAGTATTGTTCTCATTGGGGGAAAAAATGGCGCAGGCAAAACGTCATTATTTACCGCAATAAAAATTGCATTATACGGACCACTGGCTTATGGTTATATAGGGATAAATCCTCATTACATTTCTAAAATTAAAGAATGCATAAATTCAAAGGCTTTTCAAAAAGAGATAGTAAAAGCAGGAGTATCTATAGAAGTTTCTTTCCTAATTGGACGGGAGATAAAAACATATAAGATTACCAGAAATTGGGATTATACAAATAAAAAATTAAATGAGGTATTTTGGGTAGAGACCAACGGAAAAAGACTGAATAGTATCCAGGAAAATTTTTTTGTTAATTTTATGCAAAGTACGGTTCCTCCTGACTTATTTGACTTCTTCTTATTTGACGGGGAGGAAGTAGGAAATATATTTTCGACATCAACTTATAACTCTTATATTAAAAATGCTGTTTTTACTTTATGTGGAATGGATATTTTTGAAATTTTAAGAAAAAACACAAGTAATTACATTGCTAAAGCGTCAAGCCATGGGGATGATGATGAGAGAAGGGCCCTAGAAGATATAAAGTTGTTAGCGGAAAAAGCGGTCGCTCAAAAAGAGGTATTAGTGTCAAAACGAGATGAAGGAAAAGAACGTCTTGAAAAGATTACTTTAGAACTAATTGAGTTGGAGAACGCGTTCAAAAAAGCAGGAGGACTTACTGTAGAACAGAGGAAACAACTGGAGATGGAGCATGCGGAAGCTGAAAAGAGAAAAACAGACACTTTGGCTAAAACTCGGTTGTTTGTTGAAGAATTAATGCCCTTTTATATTGTACAAGAATTTACAAATAGTATTGTTTCACAACTGGAACTGGAAGAAAAGAGTGATATTTTTTACTATGTACAGAACAAAATAGATAAAAGCATGGTTGAAACTGCTTTAGGAGAAGAAAATATTTCAGATAAAGCAATTGATACATTAATACACAATATAATTGAGCTATTCAGACCTGAGGGTTTTGCTGATGAATTTGTTCCAATGCATGGTTTATCTAAAGAGGGAGCAGGACGGGTTAATGGGATTATATCAAGAGTAAAAAGCTTTGACAAAGATGATATGATTAGAACCATAAAAAGTAAGATCATTTCTCTGGAAAAGACGATGGAAATAAATAAAGTATTAAAGGAAGCAATAAGTGATGTAGATGAAATAAAGTATACTGAAAAACAAAAAACACTTTTGCAGGAGAGAGATCAACTTCAAGCGGAAATTGCGGAAGAAGATCAAAAAGTGTTTGAACTGGAGGAAAATATTAAAAATCTGGAACAACAGTGTGAACGGCTAAGACAGATAATTAAGGAGAAGGCACAGAACAGGCATGTGTATGATCTTGCCAGCGGTATTTCGACAATGATGTCTACAGTGTTAGCGGAGAAAGAAGTTTCTTTAAGAGAAAATCTAGAAACATTAATTGTAAAAAACTTAAAGCGTATTTATAGAAAAAATAACCTGATTGCACATGTTGAGATTGATGAAGGGTTTCAGTTTAATTTATATCAGGAGGAAACATATAAATATAGCGATTTAGCTTATCTAATAAGAAATCTTGGAACAAAAGAGTTTGAGGAACTTATTGGAAAGAGTGGGGAAAAGAGATTGCTGGATGAAGCAAAGGTAACAAAGATTACTCATGCATCAGCATTTTTTGAGAAAAGCGACTCAAAGAAATCGATTGATTTATATAAAAAGATTGAACTTGGAAGATTATCCAAGGGCGAACGTCAAATTTTTATTCTGGCGCTGTATTGGTCTATTATTGAATTATCGGGAAAAGACATACCGTTTATTATTGATACTCCGTATGCCCGTATTGATGCAAATCATAGAAAAGAAATTTCAGAAAAGTTTTTTCCCTACATCAGTAAGCAGGTTATTATTCTTTCCACAGATGAGGAGATCAATGCGGAATACTATTCTATAATCAAACCATATATTGCAAAAGAGTACTTACTTGTCAACGACGAAAGACAAAATAGAACTTCGGTGGAAAATCATTATTTTTTTGGAGAGTAGACTATGATATTTAGACTAAGAACCTCTAAACAAACACAGGAAATATTTGAGGAATTAGAGAGCAGAACAAATTATAAGCCTTATACTTTGGTGAAACATGCGATAGCGTGGTCGCTTAAAGAAAAAACGTCTGTAGCAGATTATGTGTCGGATAGTGAAGGATTGGATTTGAATAGGCAGACAATCACAGGAGATTATGAGATATACTTTAAGGTTTTAATTGAACAAGTAGAAGGTAGACATTTGGTAGAGGAAGAATTTTTCCCTAAGTATGTAAAAGCACATATTGATAGAGGAAGTAAGCTGCTCTTAGATATGTATAACCATGCGGGATCTATTGATAGGTATATATTACAGGCTTTAGGAGAAGGAGATACAGTATGATTTATTTTGATAATAGTGCTACTTCTCCGATTGACGAAGAAGTACGCGAGGCCATGTTGCCTTACTTAAAAGAAGAATTTGGCAATCCTTCTAGCAAATATTATTGTCAAGCCGAAAACGCAAGAAAGGCGGTAGAAAAGGCTAGAATGTGGGTCGCAAAATTATTAGATGCGACAGATGAAAATATTGTATTCACGGCGGGTGCAACTGAAAGTACAAATTTGATTATTAAGGGGTATTTAGATTACAGAAAATACTATGTGGATGGTAAGAATCATGTGGTTACATCACTTGTGGAACACAAGGCAACTCTTAATACTTGTAAATATTTAAATGGAGAGTTGTATTCAAACAATGATCCTACAATAAGTCTGTTTGGGGATAAGACGCATGTGGATAGAGGATTTGAAGCATCTTTTGCCAAAGTGACAGACACTGGAGAAATACTTAGCGAATTTGTAGAAAGAGAAATTAAAGAAAACACAGCATTAGTATCTGTAATTTATGTGAATAATGAGTTGGGAACAATAAGCAATGTTGAAAAAATATCAAAAATGTGCCATTCTCACGGAATAGACTTGCATACTGATTTAACTCAGGCCGTGGGAAAAGTGAAAATTAGTATAAAGGATTTGGGAATAGATTATGCATCCTGTTCGGCGCATAAAATTCATGGCCCTAAGGGCATAGGGGCGGCTTGTTTAAAAAATGATGCCTATGGCATAGCGCCAATCACAGCATTTATGCATGGTGGAGAACAGGAGTCTGGATTTCGTGCAGGTACTCTATCTGTACATAATATTGTGGGATTTGGAAAAGCAGCGGAAATTGCAATTAGAGACTTTGAGAACAACGTAAATCATATAAAAGAATGTGATGAGTATTTTGTGTCTGCTATTAGTAAGATGGATACATTTTCATTAACCAATCCCACTTCCAGCAGAATGCCTGGAATCATTAGTTTGATTGTGAATAGAAAAGATTTTAATAACGAGAGATTTATAAAAGATATAAGTGATAGAGTGGCTATATCTACGGGGTCTGCTTGTAGTGCTGGAGAACCATCGTATGTAATAGAGGCCATTGGACAGAGGGAAAATGTATCGAGAGTGCTTAGAATCTCTATAAATAAATATACAACTAAAAGTGAAATTGACAAACTACTTGAAATATTTGCGAAAGTGTAGGAATTTGAGATGGAAAAACAAAGAACAATAGTGGAGGCAATCAAGGTTGTCTTAAAAAATGAATCGGCCGGACTTACTTCTCAAGAGATATATAAAAGGATAGTAGATTGCGAATTGTATGAATTTGGTGCAAAGACACCAGAAGCTGCGGTTCATGCTAAACTGCGGACTCACTGTGAAGGACTGGAATTTCCAACAGCATCGCCAACAAAATATTTTTATATAAAACATCGAGAGGGTAAAACCAATTATTATGCACTTTTGCCCGATGATAAGCGAAAATTTCCATCCAAGGCATTTTTAAACGAACAGCTCGAATTAGATGAAATGATTGCAGAAGAGAAGATGGCATATTTTTATGAGAAATATGTTACAGAACTTAATGAGAAAATAATTGAAAAAATAATGGCATGTAACTCAGGTTTTTTTGAGAGACTAGTGGTAAATTTATTGCTTAAAATGGGGTATGGACATGATTTGGAATCAGGGAAGGTAGTTGGACGATCTCATGATGGTGGAATAGATGGGATAATAAGTGAGGACAGTTTAGGCCTTGACCAGATATATATTCAAGCTAAAAGATATGCCAAGGGAAAAAATGTAGGTGTGCAAGAAGTCACATCCTTTGCTGGTGCAATGCAGGATATACAAAAGGGTGTCTTTATAACAACAGCTGGATTTACAAGAGAAGCCCACAAGTATGTAGATGCCCAACAGCAAAAGAGAATAAGGTTAATAGACAGGAATGAATTGTCTAAACTGATAATTGAGCATGAAGTAGGGCTTGAAATCGTGCAGAATTATAAGGTGTATCGAATTGATGATAACTATTTTAGTGACGAATTTTAAGGAGGAGCCTTGCTATGGAATATCCTCAAGTTAAGGTGTGTTTAGACACATCTGAAGACAATTTAATTGAAGAATTGTATCAACCATGCCTGCTTTGGGCAGAGCGATTTGATCGAGGTGTTGGCTATTTCACCACGGGTTGGATAACTTATAATGTTGCAGGACTAAGTGATTTTGCGTCAAGGAATGGAAAGATGCGTCTCGTGACAAGTCCTATTTTATCAAATGAGGATGTGGATGCAATTGCTAATTCTGACAAGAATGATGCCACTGCTTATAGTAGATTTGAAAATGCTCTTCTTGAAAACGTAAAGGTTTTGGAGCATGAGATGGAAGAAGATGTGCTCAACGCCTTTTCTTGGATGTTATATGATAGAATAATTGAAATAAAATTTGCAATACCTTGTCAAAAATTGGATGATGGAGATTTTCATGATAAGTTTGGGATCTTTTACAGAGAAAATGATGCACTATCTTTTTCAGGTTCTCTAAATGATAGTAAGCATGGGTTTCAAAATTATGAAAGCATTAAAGTATTCAAGACATGGGCAGGGACTGCGGAATATGTCAACGCGGATGCTGTCCGTTTTGAAAAAATATGGAATTGCGATGATAAAAATTTAATAATTTACTCAATTCCACAAGCAGTAGAGGCTCAAATCTTTAAATTGCGTACTTTGGATAGACCTTATAGTAGAAAAAAAGTAAAAGAAAATAAGTGGATTCATCAAGAGAATGCGGTTGATATATTTATGCAAAAAGAACATGGTATATTAGCTATGGCAACAGGTACGGGTAAGACAATTACCGCAATAAAAATAATTAATCGACTTTTTGAAGAGAAAAAGATTAGAAGAGTAGTTATAACAATGTATGGGAATGATTTACTTGACCAATGGGCAAAACAATTGAGAAATAAATATTGCGAAAAGAAAATATATTATCAATATGGTTCTCAAAAGCAATTAAATACATTTGTTATGCATTCAGAGGATTCACTGTTATTGCTTTCGCGGGAATCAAAAAATTTACTAAATTTGCTGAAATTTTTTGAACGCAATTTTGAAAAGTATAAAGATAGTACGTTATTTATCTTCGATGAAGTTCATGGGGCAGGATCAAATACTTTAGTAGAGAATTTAACCGGTAAGTTGTCATCTTATAAATATCGGTTGGGATTGAGTGCGACACCAGAACGTGATTATGATGAGATTGGAAATAACTTTTTATTAAATGAAATTGGAGAAGTAATATTTGAGTTTTCTTTGCAAGATGCCATTAGAAAAGGTATTTTGTGTGAGTTCAATTATGTTCCGCTTACATACACATTGAGCGAAGATGAAAAGCAGAAAAAGAAAAAAATTATTGCAGCATTTAATGCTAAAAAGAAAAATGGTGAATTGGTAAATGAAAAAGATATGTATACACAGCTATCATTAGTAAACAAAACAGCGATGAGTAAAATTGCAGCATTTGAAGTCTTTATATCTAAGCAGCTGGAACTGTTGAAAAAGTGTATTATATTTGTCCAAACAATGGAATATGGCATTGAACTTCAAAAAGTTTTATCGAAATATATAGATAGATATCACACATATTATGCTGATGATGAAAAGAATAATTTAGAAAATTTTGCTACGGGAAAAATAGACTGCATTTTGACATGTAAAAAAGTTTCAGAGGGGATTGACATTAGCAGCGTAACCAACATTTTTTTATTCGCATCAGATCGATCTAGGCTGGTAACAATTCAACGTATAGGAAGAGCACTTCGGCTTGATAAAAATGCTCCCAATAAAGTAGCAAATGTGATCGACTTTATTCTTGATGATGCCGGAGAGAGTGATGATAATGCAGATATGGAAAGACGAGAATGGATAATGGAACTGGCTAAAACGAGGAGAGATAAAAATGAGAAATAAGATTATTGAATCTACAATTGACCAAGTAATTGATCAGACTCAATACGGGCATGACTTTAAGAGGGCATTTAAACAATTTATAAAAAATAAATTTGATAATAATGCCAATGATATAGATTTAAAAAAGGTACTCGCGTGTATTGAGGAAATTGAGGAGGACACTTCTAGTGAAAATGTCGATTATTGAGATGGAATACAAAAATATTCGAAAAATCAAAGATTTAAAATTGCAATTTGTTAGGGAAGATGGTTCTGTTATAAAAAATAACTTTGTCATGATGGCAAATGGGACGGGAAAGACAACTACAATGACGTTGCTCAAGGGACTTTTTGACAAAAGTGCTGAGAACTGGTCTGTAGAACAAGTTCGCTCATTTGCGCCAACAGCAGTAAAAGCGGATGACGGCATATTTAGTATTACTGTAAAATTTGATGAAAGGCGGTATAAATATTTCTTGATATTAAATTATAAAGCAGGTTTTGTAGAAATAAAAACCTCTGTTCCTCCGAAGGGATATGAAAAGGGGTTGAGATTACCCGAGGCAATTAGGGGAATTTTCAGTACTGAATTTATTCGGAGGTTTGTATTTGATGGTGAGCAAGTTGCTGAACTAATGAATAGTTCATCAAATGAAGCTGAAGAAACAATTAAGTATTTATACCGTTTAGACACGTTAGATGATATCATTGCACTCAACAAAAAAATGCTCATAGAAGTTCAAAACGCTGAAGGGGAAAAAGGGAGTGGTGCTTCTCTTAGCAATTTAAGAACAAGACAAGAAAAGGTAAATAAAGCAAAAACTGCTCTTATAAAACAAAAAAATGACTTGAAAGACAATATTGAAGATTATGAGAAGAGAAAAAGGGAACTGGAAACGCAACGAGAACAAATAGATAAAGAGTATGTTCAATTAAGTCAAGAAAAAAAAGACATTGAGATAGCACAAGCTGAAAATAGAACTTTGATTGAAACACAAATTGCTAATATTATTGGATTAATTAAGTCCCCGTATCTCTTAAGTGAAGAAATATGTAATAGACTGCAAGAGCTCGGCAATTCTATGACCAAACTAAAACTTCCTAGGGCAATATCAAAGGATTTTTTTACTGAACTTGCTAATACTACAACATGTGTATGTGATAGATGTATCGGCGTACAGGAAAGACAAGCCATTCTTAAAAATGCGGAACGCTATTTGGGGAGTGACCAACAAACTATTCTCAATGTCATTAAAAGTAGTTTGGTGAGAAGTGCATATGATTCACGATTAGATGATGCATTTGAGCTATTACGCCAACTTCGGGATCGTGCAAATAGTTTGGATATTAGGTATGCCAATAATGAAGAAGATCTACTACAGGCAGGGGGAAAAGAGGCAGAAGATCTTCACACTCAAATTGATAGGGTAAAAGAGTGTTTAATACGGTGCAGGGCGGAAGTGGAAAAACTCGAATCCAGAGATGAAGATGACCCAAAATTGACATGTGAAAATAACATTCATAGGGCCGAAAAAGAATACGAAAGGTATTCACAATTAATTGCTGCTGCTACTCGAACTAATAATGCATTGCAGAAGAAGAGAATAATTGAGTCTGTGATATTAGAAATTAAGAGACAGGCAACAAGGCAATTAAAAGAAGAGATAGTTCGTAAGGCTAATGAAAAGCTCAAACGAGTAATCGTAGATGATGATATTGAGATTGAAAGTATCGATCAATACATAAAATTAAACGGCAGAGATGGGGCAAGTGAAGGACAAGCGTTAGGCATAGCTTACTGCTTTTTGGGAACTCTTTTTGAGGATGCAGAGTTGGAATTCCCATTTATAATTGATTCTCCCACTGGAAAAATGGATTTTGAAAAGAGGCAAGCGGTGGCAGAGATTATTCCGGCATTATTTAATCAACTAATTGCTTTTGTCCAATCAGCAGAAGTTGAACGTTTTGCAGATCAATTCTATGATAAAAATGATGTGCAATACCTGACAATTATTGCGTCTCCGCATGGAGAGACAACAATACATAAAGGAAGTGACTTTTTTGATTCTTATCAAAGAGAACACAAAGGAGATGAAGAGTAATGCGTTTTGAAATATCCAAAAATGCTCAAGACTTTTTCAGTAATATTATGAATTTTGAAGGAGCATATAGCGCTGGAAACAAAAAGAAATTAAAATTTGATACTCAATTTGATGTATATTATTGTTGTGCATTGATTGGAATGGCGGCATCACAGCGTGATGACGACACGTCAGATCTTAGTCAATTAACTGAAAAATACCCTAAGGCATATAGCGATTGTAAAGCCCAAATTGCAGGTCTCCTAGTAGCATCTGAAGCAAAACGACTTGGGGTTGATGGAGCCAAGCTTGAAGAAGTAATGCTTAACTATCTCAGCAATAATGACACAATGCTTTCTGATGAAGGAATTGGAGCTTTAAATGCATATTCACTGAAGGGATATAATCTTATGCGTGATTTCGCTTTATTTGAAAAGCCGACTTCCAGAGAGGAATTTTTGGAAGCTTTTTATGCAACAATAAAATATGTAGGGGATAACTGATATCTATATAATAATTTCAAATGAAGTATAGAAAGCACAAATTATGTACACAGAAAAAGAATATATCACAAATTTGAATAAGGAAATCTCTAGCATAGGACAATTCACACGAGAAGATGTATACAATCTTTTTAAAGCATATGTAGAGAATGAGGACCGGCTTAGAAAAGCAGTAGATTTGGGAGTGTTTCACTATGATTATGTAAAATATAAAAGCCTATTTGAAAACACGCTCTTTGAAGATGGATTACGTTTAATAGTGTCACTCAGCAGCGAAGCCAGCACAAATGATCCGGAGAAATTTAAAAATATTTGGAAAGAGAGTTATCCTCAGATATCCAAAGGTTTTGCTAATTATACTCAAATGTGTTTATTGGGAATGTTTGATTTAGAGATGAGTAGAAAAGACTTGGTAGTTAAACGAGCATTTCAGATCATAGGTGATCAGATCGAAAACACATTCAAACCTTTTATCTTTTTACTTAATGAATTAAGATGTATAGTTCAAAGGAAGAAGTCATGCCAGCAGAAACTGGGGGTGGCTGTAAATGCAATGTTAGGATTTAGTGAAATATTACGGGCATTGTATTCGGATATGTTGCTTGGTGTTTCTATATCGCAATGGAGAAATATAGCAGATCATGGCACATATGATTATCAGAAAGAGAGTATAGAGATCATATATGGAAGTATTAATAAATTTAAAAAGCAAATATCAATGCAGGAATTAGTATTGGTTTTGAAAGTGATTGATGCTTTATTATATATGCACAAAACAGCTCATACTTTGATCACGCTGGATCGTATTGAATGGTATCAAAGAGAAAACAGTTATACAATGAATAGTGAAGAAACATGGCAAGATAATGTAGTTGCTCAAATAGTGGAAACAAGCTTTGCATATGGACTAGAATTAAAAGAGTTAAAAAAATCAGGGGTAAATTGGGATATAGCTCTAAACAACCAGCATGTTCAAAGCAAAGAAGAACTGCAACAATTCTTTTCAATAATTGCTACTTTCCTTGGAGGAGATTTTAATGTTACAATACATAGAAATGAAAAAGTCGAATACAAAGCAATTTGTATAAATAGAGCGCTTAGGATTTATAAATTTGTTGTTTGAATACTAATTTCGTTGACAGTTCGGCTGACTCAAAGTAACTGATTTGTGTGCTTTTAAATACACTGAAAAGATTTTGAACCCGATATCACCTATGAAGCCTACAAAGCCATGACCGACCGCCAGCATCTGAGCAAGGCCAAGACCATGCCCATCCATTATCTGAAAGCATCCGGCAAAGGCTTTTTTATAGACAAGGAAGGCTTTGCCATTGCCCTGCGGGAGGACTTGCAGCCCTATATTCACAATGAATCCCTGGCACAGCACATGAAGGACATCCTGGAATATCGGACGATGGAATATTATCGGAGAAGATATACAGAAAAATAGATTTTTGGAGATAATACCTCATGAAAACCATAAGAGTAGCCGCAGCCATAATCTGCGACTCATTTCCCGATATTAACAAAATCTACGCCACAGCCAGGGGATACGGAGCTTACCGTGGCCAGTGGGAATTTCCCGGCGGCAAGATCGAGGCGGGGGAAACGCCCCGGCAGGCGCTCGTCCGGGAGATCCGGGAGGAGCTTGACACGGAGATCACCGTGAGGGATCTGCTCGCTACCATCGAGTATGACTACCCGGATTTTCACCTTTCCATGGACTGTTTCTGGTGCGAAGTCCTGTCGGGGCAGTTGACCCTGAAGGAAGCGGAAGCGGCCCGGTGGCTGACGAAGGATACCCTGGACAGTGTACCATGGCTGCCCGCAGATCGTTCTCTGATTGAGAAGATCAGGGAGGTACTTTGCGGGCAGTAATGCAGAGACGGAGCGAAAATAGGAGGCTCACACATGTTATTTGGCAGAAAAAAGCAGACAAAATCCATCAGCGAACAGAGCTATGATCCCGAAAACCAGCGCCCGGTGCTGCGCTGCAGCATCTGCAACGGCGAGCAGGTGGCGGGGTTCAAGGATATTCATACGGGGAAGTTTGAGGAGGTCATGCTCATCAGGAACAATCAGGAACTGCGGGAGTTTATGGAGATGTATGGCATCAGCGAAGTGACGAAGGAGTATTAGTTGTGATGGTTAGAAAAGATGACTGGAAAACAGTAGAAATTCCTGCACAGATAGAAGAATTTGTTTTAGAAAAAAGGCTTACGCGTGATGATATTAAACGGATTGAAGAGGGACATAGACCTGAAGAAATGGAAGATAAGTGGTTTATGTATTATGAAAATAGCAAACTGTTTATCCATAGAAGTTGGACAGGCTATTGTATCTATGTTGTTGATATTTCAGAGAGTGGAGAGCTAAAAGCTATTGTAAATCGCAATTCGGAGCAGTACAGGGAAAAGGACATTGAAAGAGATAAGATACTATTAAATATTCTTATTGATGGATTGATTAGACGGAATGGAGAAAATGCCCGATTGGTGAAATCATATATTGAACAGACCCAAAAGGATAATTAATCAATATTGAGGTAGAAATGAAATACTTAAAACAATTCCTGATTATACTGGCAATCTCTTTTCTGGGCGAAGTCCTGCACGAACTGCTCCCCCTGCCGATTCCTGCAAGTATCTACGGCATTCTGTTACTGTTCTTCCTGTTAAAAACAAAGCTCCTCCCCCTGGTCTCCGTCCGGGAGACGGCTATGTTTCTGGTGGAGATCATGCCGGTCATGTTCATCCCGGCGGCGGTGGGGATCATGGATTCCTGGGGGATCATAGCCCCCTCCTGGCTGGTATATCTGACGATGACGGTGGTTTCCACAGTCGTGGTCATGGCGGTGTCCGGCCTGGTGACACAGGCGGTTCTGCGCCGTGGCGAGGGAGGGAAGAAGCATGGCTGAGCTGGTGAAAATGTCTGCTTACTTTGGTGTGGCGCTTTCCCTGGGGACATTTTTTCTGGGAAGCTGGCTGAAGAAAAAGCTGAGATGGAGATTTCTGAATCCTCTGCTGCTCTCTATCCTGTTTACCGTGGTTTTTCTGCTCGTCTGCGGCGTGGATTATGACAGCTATAATGAGGGGGCAAAATATTTGAGTTATCTGTTGACGCCTGCCACGGTCTGTCTGGCGGTTCCGCTGTATGAGCAGTTGGAGGTGCTTATGAAACACTGGCGGGCCGTGTTGGCGGGCATCCTGTCGGGTGTGGCGGCGTCCCTGTTATCCATCCTGGCCATGGCGGTGCTTTTTTCCCTGGAGCATGAGGAGTATGTGACTTTTCTCCCCAAATCCATCACCACGGCCATCGGCATGGGCGTATCTCAGGAGCTGGGCGGCTATGTGCCAGTGACGGTTGCTGTCATCATCATAACGGGTGTGCTGGGCAATGTGGTGGCGGAGCCGGTGCTGGGGCTGTTCCGCATCCAGGAGCCGGTGGCGAAGGGCATTGCGCTGGGCACGGCCTCCCATGCCATGGGGACTACCCGAGCCATGGAGATGGGAGAGGTGGAGGGCGCCATGAGCAGTCTGTCCATCGTGGTGGCGGGTATCGTGACGGTGGTTGGGGCCTCTGTGTTTGCCATGTTCTGGTAGGGGATCAATTTTAAATCAGGGAGGTCGTCATGAATCAAAAGCTCCGCAGCGAGGCAGAACAAATCATGGAATACGCCATCGGCAAGGTGCTGCCGGATGCGGCGGTGGTCAAGGCGCTGGAGGCGTGCAGCCTGTCCGGCAATATCTATCTGGCGGCGGTGGGGAAAGCGGCCTGGCAGATGGCAAACGCCGCCGTGCAATATCTGAAAGTGCCGGTTGCAGATGGGGTAGTGGTCACTAAATACGGGCATGTGAAAGGGGATATCCCAGGCGTGCGCTGTTTTGAGGGCGGCCATCCCATCCCGGATGAGAACGGTCTTGCAGGCACCCAGGCGATTCTGGATATGACGGCGGGGCTGACGGAGCAGGATCATGTGCTTTTTTTGGTGTCGGGGGGCGGCAGTGCGCTGTTTGAGAAGCCCCTTGTGCCGCTTGCCGTCCTGCAGGAGCTGAATCGGCAGCTGCTTGCCGCAGGCGTTTCTATCACAGAGATCAACACCCTGCGCAAGCGTCTGTCCGCCGTGAAAGGAGGGCGTTTTGCCAAATGGTGCGAGCCTGCCCGGATCGATGCCATTATTCTGTCGGACGTGCTGGGAGACCCGCTGGATATGATTGCCTCCGGACCTGCCGCACCGGACCCTACTACTTGCGGGGAGGCTCTGGCAATTGTAGAAAAATATCACCTGGATGTGGCGGAGGAAGTGCTCTCTTGTCTGGGGCAGGAGACTCCCAGGGAGCTGAGACATGTGACCAGTCATGTGATTGGCAGCGTGGGACAGCTGTGCCTGGCGGCGGCAGAGAAATGCCGGGAACTGGGTTACGAGGTTCATATTTTGACAGACCGATTGTGCTGTGAAGCCAGGGAGGCGGGAAGATTGCTGGCGTCCATAGCCGGAAGCAGCCTGGCATCGGGAAAACGGGCCTACATAGCAGGAGGCGAATGCGTGGTTCATCTCCATGGAAACGGGCTGGGCGGCAGAAATCAGGAATTGGCCCTGGCTGCTGCGGAGGGCCTGGCGGGCCTTACCAATGCAGCCATATTCAGCGTGGGCTCCGATGGAACGGACGGCCCCACGGACGCGGCGGGCGGCTATGTGGACGGGGAGAGTTTTGAAGCATTGGCGGCGAGGGGAATCCAGGTGCAGGATGTCCTTGCCCGCAATGATTCCTACCATGCGCTGGAAGCCATAGGAGGCCTGTTAAAGACCGGTCCCACGGGAACCAATGTCAATGATTTCTCGGTGGTGCTGATGGATTCCTGAGCGCTATAAAACACATTATGAGGTATTACTATGAAAGAGAAAAACAAGATGCTATTTTGGGGAAACATGGCCCTGGTGATCTTTGGCATCTTTAACTTTACTATCATTTACCAAACAGATCACTGTGCGTTCCGGTACGGGTCAAAGTAAGCACCAGCACATCATCATCGATGTGGTAGACTAATAACCAGTCCGGCTGAATATGACATTCTCTGTGCCCTGCCCAATTTCCAGAAAGCGCATGATCTTTATTCTTCTCCGGCAGTGTTTTCCCCTGTGACAAAGCACGGATAATATCATCCAACAGATCAATGTTGAGATGGCGCTTTAATGCCAGCTTGTAGTCTTTTTTAAACTGTGTCGTCCAAACAATATCACGATTCATCGTTTCAGCTCCCGAAGTGCTTCTTCCACATCAGAGTAGTGCTTTACGTTTGGGTCATACGCAATACGTTCCGCTTCCAGCATGGCGGCAATCGTTTCCCTGTTGGGCTGTTCCAGTTTGACTTCAAAGGGAAAGCCGCCAACGCGGAGGGATTGGCGCAGGAATACATTGATTGCTGTGGTCAGATTCATGCCCAACTCCCCATAAAGTGATTCGCACTGTTTTTTTATGTCGCTGTCCATGCGGACGCTGAAATTCGTTGTATTTGCCATAGCATCAACCTCCTTTGCGTTTCACTGTATTAATAGTATATGCGATTTGCAGTGCAAAATCAACTCAATAAATGAAATTTTGCGATATGTGCTGGCTCTTTTCCGCCATATCAATTGGTAGAAAAAGTAAGAAAATAGTAAAAATTGCAGAAATTTTCTTGCGATTTTTGTTGAATATGATACAATGGCTTTGCCTGGGCATTATTCTGGGCAGATACGGAACTCAAGATCGGAGGAATAAAAACATGAAAAAGAAAATATGTAGTATTCTGGCAATAGGTCTCGCCATGGTAACAATCCTGGCAGGCTGCGGTAAACAGGAGCAGGGGGCAGATCCCGCATCTGACGGGGAGAGCGCCTCGGGGCAGCAGGAGGAGCTTCTGTCCGGCAAGCATCATGTGAAGATCAACATGAAAGATCTCGGCACTATCGAAGTGGAGCTGGACGCTGACCAGGCGCCCATCACCGTGACCAACTTTGTAAATCTGGCAAAGGACGGCTTCTATGATGGCCTGACTTTTCACCGGATCATGGAGGGCTTTATGATGCAGGGGGGTGATCCCACCGGCACCGGTGCCGGTGGCTCGGACCAGGAGATCAAGGGCGAATTCAGTTCTAACGGTGTGAACAATACGCTGTCCCACACCCGGGGAGCGATCTCTATGGCCAGAACCACTATTCCCGACTCTGCCAGCTCTCAGTTTTTCATCATGCATCAGGACGGTACTTTTCTGGACGGCCAGTACGCATGCTTCGGCTATGTGACCAGCGGTATGGAGATCGTGGACGAGGTCTGTGAGAATGCGGTGGTGGTCGACAACAATGGAACCGTTCCGACCCAGTATCAGCCGGTGATTGAGAGCATCGAGGTGGTGGATTAGTCTGGCCAAGCTGTCCCCTGGTTGCATAAGCAGATAAGTGGGTATCAACATAAAGAGGCGGGAGAGGAAGAGATGAACGCAGTCTACAGGGACATTTTCCGGGCAATCCATGAGGGAAAATGGCTTAGTATTGAGTATCGGAACCAGGAGGATAAGATCACAAAATACTGGATCGGTATCCGGGATCTGGACATGCGCAGGAGAAGTCTGTCTGTGGACGGCCTGCATCTGACGCAGTACACGGTGGCCGATCTGACGATCCGCATTGACTCTATCCAGTCCTCCCAGGTGGTGGAGGGCTCCTATTGCCCTGTGAACGCAAAACTGGTGGAGGACATCTATCTCAATCCCCACAAATATAAGACGCTGTTTGACAATGTAGCTAACCTGAAGATTTTGAACTATCTGGAGATGTGCAACCGCCTGGACGCCACTCCCTATATTGCGGATTTTGAATTGGTTCGTTATCTGGATCGGGAGAAGCTGGTCGGGGAGACCTACGCGCTCAGCGAGGAACAGTTCCAGGAGATTGTAAAAAAGTTTCAGTACAAGACCCGGCAGCCGGAGCGGCGGGACGGCTCCCTGCGTCTGCAGCAGCTGGCCATGAATGTATTGAGTATCCACACGCAAAAGGGCTTGCATGTGCTGGCTTACCGCCGCCTGAATCTGGATATCAAGGGACGGGTGCTGCGCCCGGACGAGGAGATCACGGTCTGCACGGAGTTTACAGTGGATGGCTCGGCGCAGAGCATCCGAAAATACCTGGATGCGGAAGACTATGAACTGGTCAAAGATTTTGCGAAAAACCAGGAGAAGATCAAGGACTGTATCAACCGGCACACCGGCAGGCGGTATGGTCTGGTGGATGATATGCCCTATATCATCGGCCTGGGTATGGATATTGCCCTGGATCTGCACAAGGAATACAAGGCCATCATGAAGCTGTATCAGGAGGACAGGGTGCCTGTGCCCATCCGCGCATTTTTCGGGGATCTGCTGGAGCGTCCCAGGGCCAGGCAGGCCAGCCCCATCGCTCTGATTAATCAGCGTGTCAATATGGACCAGCTGCTGGCCATCAACAATGCCATGAAATATCCTGTGGCCTATATCCAGGGGCCACCGGGCACGGGCAAGACCAACACCATTCTTAATACGATCATGACCGCTTTTTTCAACGACAAGACCGTCCTTTTTGCCTCCAACAACAACCATCCCATAGACGGCGTCTGCGACAAGCTGATGAGCCTTACATATCGGGGCAGACCGATTCCTTTTCCGATCCTGCGGCTGGGCAATCGGGATATGGTCCGGGAGGCTGTCCTGTATATCCGCAGACAATATGAATTCACACAGTCCATCCCAGTGTTTGAGGGCACGCTGGACCGCAATAAGAATGAGCGCAAGCAGCGGGCACGGGAGCTGTCAGAGCTGCTGAAAAAATACGATGAGAGACTGGATTTCCAGGAGAGAAAAGAGACGATCCAGCGTATGCTGGAATATCAGAACAGTCATGAGCAGTCCGCTCAGATGCTTCCCTTTCAAATTGACTTAAGCGGCAGGCAGTTAAGGCGCATTGAAAAGAAGCTGGAGGATACGGAGACGGTATCGGAGGAGCAGGCGATAGCCCTGGTAGATGACGATGTGGAGGAACTTAAAAAGTATCTCTTTTACACTGGCGCAGGCTATATGAAGCGTCTGGACAAGGACGAGTTCGGGAAATTGCGGGAGATCCTGTATGAGGAGGATCTGGACAAGGCGGCGGATGCTTTCGCCAAATACCTGGGGGACAAAAAGAATCTTGTGCGCCTGCAGAAGATATTTCCGATCATCGCCACCACCTGTATCTCCGCCCATCGCCTGGGAGAGCCGGAGCCGCTGTTTGACATGGTGATCATGGACGAGGCCAGCCAGTGCAACACGGCGGTATCCCTGGTGCCTATCCTGCGGGGCAGCAGCCTGATGCTGGTGGGAGATCCCCAGCAGCTCAGCCCGGTGATCCTGCTGGACGAGCTGGTCAACGAGAAGCTGAAAAGGCGCTACTGTGTGTCGGAGGAATACGATTACTGTAAGAATTCCATCTACAAGGTTTATCTGGCCTGTGATGCGGTCAGCGACGAGATCCTGCTGCACAATCACTACCGCTGCCATCCCCGCATCATAGAGTTTAATAACCGGAAATACTACAATTCCCGGCTGCAGATCCGCACGGAGAGCCGGGAAGCAGCCCCTCTGGAGTATATGGATATGCAGGATACCCGCGCTGATGTAAAAAACACTGCCCCGGCGGAGGCCAGGGCAGTGGCGGAGTACGCCGCCCGCAACAGGGACCGCTCCATCGGGGTGATCACTCCTTTTGTGAATCAGAAGCAGTTGATTGAACAGGCGCTTAAGGCGGAGGGCGTCACCAATGTGACCTGCGGAACAGTTCATGCTTTTCAGGGGGACGAGAAGGATGTTATCCTTTTTTCCACAGCCATCACCGATCAGACTCAGGCAAGGACCTACGAGTGGCTGAAAAACAACAGGGAGCTGATCAATGTAGCCACTTCAAGGGCCAGGGACAAGCTGATCGTGCTGGGCAGCCAGAAGAATCTGAGCCGTCTGCACGACCGGGAGAACGGTGACGATCTGTACGAGCTGGTACAGTATGTGCGCAGCAACGGGCAGACCGCGGTCACGCCCAAGAAGACCAATTCCCGCGCCCTGGGAGTCAAGCCCTTCAGCAGTGTCACGGAGGAGGCATTTTTGCAGAATCTGAGTCATGCGCTGGGCAATATCTGGCTCAGCCAGAGCCGCTATGCCGTACATAAGGAAGTGCCCATCGCCCAGGTGTTTGAGGGCAATGACAGCTACAATGACCTGTTTTACAGCGGCAGATTTGATTTTGTAGTATATGAGCGTCAGGGGGAGCAGGAGCTGCCCGTGTTGGCCATCGAGCTGGACGGCAAGGAGCATTATGAGGATGATGTGGTCAGGCACAGGGATCAGAAGAAAAACAGGATCTGTGAGGAGCATCATCTGCAGCTGATCCGGGTAGAGAACTCCTACGCCAGACGGTACAATTATATCAAGGATATCCTGCTGGAGTACTTCTCGCGGATGCACTGACGGTATTATACTGACGAGCGCTAAGATTTTCCAATTCCTGCCCGTCACATGCCGCGTAAGTGGGCGTCATGCAACGGGCAGGAAGGAAAATCTAACCGCTCGTGAGTATAGGGCGCTTGCCTGAGAGATATTTTCCGGGGGGGGGATCATTGTCACGCCAATGTTGACTTTGCGGGATATAATGGATATACTGTGAATATAGAAATGAGGAGGCAATTATGAGCAAACCAATAAAGCGCAATATTTTGTTAAATCCAGGGCCCTCCACCACCACAGACACGGTGAAAATGGCCCAGGTAGTGCCGGATATCTGCCCCAGGGAGAAGGAGTTTGCCTCCCTGATGAAGGGGCTTCGGGAGGATTTGGTGAAGATCGTTCATGGAGACCCGGAAAAATATACATCTGTGCTGTTCTGTGGCAGCGGCACCATCAATATTGATGTGTGTCTGAATTCCCTGCTGCCTGAAAATAAAAAGGTATTGATTGTCAACAACGGCGCCTACAGCGAGAGAGCAGTGGAGATCTGCAGATATTACGGTCTGCCCCATATCGATCTGCAGTTTCCGGCGGATCAGCTTCCGGATCTGGCTCTGGTGGAGAGGACTCTGGCGGAAAACGAAGATATCGCCCTGGTACATACCACGCATAATGAGACGGGCACGGGCATTCTCAATCCGGTTCGGGAGCTTGGCGAGCTGGCACACAGATATCATGCGGTATTTACCGTGGATACCACTTCTACTCTGGCGATGCGCCCCATTGATATTGAGGCGGATAATATCGATTTCTGCATGGCGTCCGCTCAAAAGGGACTGATGGCGATGACGGGCCTTTCCTTTATCATCGGAAACAGGGAGATCATAGAGCGGTCCGGGTCCTATCCCAAGCGCTCTTATTACTGCAATCTGTTTTTGCAGTATGACTATTTTGAGAAGACAGGGGAGATGCATTTTACCCCGCCTGTTCAGACAATCTACGCTACACTGCAGGCTCTGAAGGAGTATTTTGCAGAGGGGGAAGAGGAAAAATGGAACAGGCATACCAGAGTGTTCAACGCCATCCACGAGGGTCTGGACAAGCTGGGCTTTAAAGATCTGATCAGACGGGAATGGCAGTCGGGACTGGTGGTGTCGGTACTGTATCCGGACGATGACAACTGGGATTTTGAAAAGGTACATGACTATTGCTATGAGAGAGGCTTTACCATCTATCCGGGCAAGGTGGCCCGGACCAACACTTTCCGCCTGTGTGCGCTGGGAGCCATAGATGAGCAGGACATTCGGGACTTTTTTGAGGTGTTGGAGGAGGCGCTGCGGCAGTATCATGTGGCAATTCCCATAAAATATGCGACAGCAGGGCATGATACCAAAGGTACAGACGAGGGATAAAAATCAGGGGGAACAGAATAGTCATGAAGACGGTATATACTTGTTTTTGCACGGATGTGATCCATGAGGGGCATCTGAATATCATTCAAAAGGCCAGAGAATATGGAGACGTAATCGTAGGCGTCCTGAGCGATTCGGCCATGATCCGTTTTAACCGTTTTCCCACGGTCTCCTTTGAGGAAAGGATGAAACTGGTCACAGAGATCGAGGGAGTAAGCCAGGTGGTGGTACAGGACGAGATTGCCTATGATGAGGTTATCAGCCGTCTCCATCCGGATTATGTGATTCACGGGGACAACTGGATAAGCGGCCCCATGAGGGCATTGCGGGACAAGGTGGAAGCATCTCTCAAGGAGTATGGTGGAGAGATTATCGATGTCCCTTACACCTACAATGAGAACGTGAAGAGGATAGACGCCCGCATCAAAGAGAAAGCCGGGATGCCGGAGTATCGAAGAAAACGGCTCAGGCTGCTGCTGCCGCTGTGCCCTATTGTGAAAACCATCGAGGTACATAGCGGGCTGACGGGTCTGATAGCGGAGAAGACGGTGGTGGAGCGTGACGGGGAACTGGATCAGTTTGACGCCATGTGGGTGAGCTCGCTGTGCGACTCCACAGCCAAGGGAAAGCCGGATATTGAACTGGTGGATATGACATCGCGCCTGAGAACCATAGATGATATCATGGAGGTCACGACAAAACCCATCATTTTTGACGGGGATACGGGAGGACTGATTGAACATTTTGTATACACAGTCCGAACATTGGAGCGGATGGGTGTCTCGGCGATCATTATTGAGGATAAGACCGGCCTGAAGAGGAATTCCCTGTTCGGTACAGCGGTGGTGCAGACGCAGGACACCATTGAGCATTTCTGTGAGAAAATAGCAGCGGGAAAAAGGACCCAGCTGACGGATGATTTTATGATTATCGCCAGGATTGAGAGCCTGATTTTGGAGCAGGGGATGGATGACGCCTTAGAGCGTGCCAGAGCCTATGTGAAGGCCGGAGCGGATGGGATCATGATTCACAGCCGCAGGAAGGAGCCCACAGAGATCCTCGCGTTCTGTGACGCTTTCCGGCAGGAGGATCAGGATACGCCTATCGTGGTGGTTCCCACTTCCTTTAATTCCGTCACGGAGGAGGAGCTTGCGGCACACGGCGTCAATATCGTGATCTATGCGAACCAGCTGACCCGGAGCGCATTCCCGGCCATGCAGCAGACGGCTGTCGATATCCTGAAAAACCATCGTGCCCAGGAGGTGGATGACAGGCTGCTGCCGATCAGTGAAATTCTCACGCTGATTGATGAATTGTAAATGTAGGAGATTACAGATGGAGTATGCGATTATTATGGCGTCGGGAATGGGGACCCGGATGCGTCCCCTTACGGAAAAGACACCGAAGCCGCTGATAAAGGTAGGTGGAGTCCCCATGATCGAGACGGTTATCGGGGGATTGCAGAGAAGAGGAGTTGCGGGAATTTATATTGTGGTGGGATATCTGGGGGAGCAATTTAGCTACCTGGAGGAGAAATACGACAATGTCAGCCTGATTGTCAATAAAGACTATGAATCCGTGAACAATATCTCCTCGATCTATTATGCCGCTTCTGTTTTGGGACAGGGCGACTGTTTTATCTGTGAGGCAGACCTGTATATTGCCCGGCCGGAGATCTTTGACGCGGACATGAAGGAGTCCTGCTACTGGGGCAAATATGTGAAGGGATATTCTGCAGACTGGCTGTTTGAACAGGACGATGAAGGACATATTGTCCGTGTGGGAAAAGGCGGAGAAAACTGTTATAACATGGTTGGTATTTCCTATTTTTGCAGGGAAGATTCCGCCATCCTGAGAAACGCCATAGAGGATGCCTACGGCAAGGCGGGGTATGAGACGCTGTTCTGGGACGAGGTGGTAGATCGGAATCTGGACAGGCTCAGGCTTTCCATACATCCGATAGAGGAAAGCGACATCTATGAGATTGACACGGTGGAGGAACTGGAGAGGCTGAATGCTTTTCTGGATAGCCAGCGATAGGATGCGATAGGCAGGGAGGGAAAAGAAGTGAAGGTAGAGCAGTTTGTGGAAACCATAGGGGCGGATTTTTACACGGGAGTCCCGGACTCCCAGTTGAAGGCCCTGTGCAACTATCTGATGCACACCTACGGAATTGATTCGAAGCATCACTTGATCGCCGCCAATGAGGGAAACTGCACGGCTATCGCGGCGGGGTATCACCTGGCCACAGGTAAGATCCCGGTGGTGTATATGCAGAACAGCGGGGAGGGCAATATTATCAATCCGGTGGCCTCGCTGCTGAACGATAAGGTATATGCAATCCCTGTCATTTTTGTCATCGGCTGGCGGGGGGAGCCGGGCGTTCATGACGAGCCCCAGCACATCTACCAGGGGGAGGTTACCCTCAGGCTGCTGGAGGATATGGATATCAAAGCGTTTGTGGTGGATCGGGATACCACACAGGAGAGCCTGGGACAGGCACTGGAGGAGTTCCGGGAGCTGCTTGCGGGGGGAAAGAGTGTCGCCCTTGTAGTGCGCAAGGGGGCTCTGTCCTATGATGGCAGCGTGGTGTACAGGAACGGGCATACAATGCTGCGGGAGGAAATCATCCGCCACATTGCTGCCGTTACCGGGGAGGACCCGATTGTTTCCACCACCGGAAAGGCCAGCAGGGAGCTGTTTGAGATAAGGGAAGCCAACGGGCAGAGTCACAAATATGATTTCCTGACGGTAGGTTCCATGGGGCACAGCTCCTCTATCGCTCTGGGAATTGCTGTCAACAGGCCGGGGAAAAAGATCTGGTGTATTGACGGAGACGGCGCTGTGCTGATGCATATGGGCGCTATGGCTGTGATCGGAGCAAATCATCCGGCCAATCTGGTGCATGTGGTGATCAACAACGGAGCCCATGAGACTGTGGGGGGGATGCCCACGGTGGCGGGGCAGATAGATCTGCCGGCCATTGCAAAAGCCTGCGGTTATGGCTATGCCGTCTCGGTGGAGGATTTTGAGGGGCTGGACAGGGAACTGGCTGCGGCGAAAGCGAGGAATGAGTTGACGATGATAGAGGTCAAATGTTCCATTGGCGCCAGGGAGGATCTGGGGCGTCCAACCACCAGCGCGGCAGAGAATAAAAAAGCGTTTATGGAATATCTGGAAGAAGCGGCAGGATGCGCAGAGGGGTAATGATGAAGGTTCTGTTCATACAAAAATGTGCAAATGAATATTTTCCGGGTCAAAGACAATTCATAGAAGGATTATCGCAGGAAAAAAATGTGGAAATATCCTGTCTGACATGGCCTGATCCAAAGCAGGGAGACCTGATTTCCGAAATCAAATCCCGGCGTCCTGACCTGCTGATCACAACCGACCTGGCAGGCTTTGAGCAGTGTACCCTCGCAGACAATATCTCCTACAATCTGCTGGACTGCAAGCAGATTCATCTGCTGCTCCATGAGAAGCTGCCCAATGAGCCTTATCTGAAGGGGCAGCTGAGCATTGCCATGTTCTTTTACTGCGCAGGGGATGCTTACTGTGATTATTTGAACCAGAAGTATCTTCGCCTGCCCTGGCTGAAAAAGCTGCCGGACTGGCAGGAGGGAACAGACCGGCAGGCGCAGGAGAGCAATGCGGAGGCTCTCGGCGCGGTATTCCGGGAAGTTCTGCAGGAGTGCGGGCTCCAGCTATAGATGCATTTGGCGCAGCCGTCCTGTCAGACCAGCTGCGCCACCTCAAACATCTGTCTTATCTTATCCGGATAGGAGAATTCCTCGCGGACTCTCCGGTATCCGTTCAGAGCGATTTCCTCTCGCAGATCTTCATGTCTTAAGTAAAAATCTGCTTTGGCAAAAGCGTCCTCCATGCTCCCATACAGGATCACATCCTTTTCGTCCTCAAAATACTCCGCAAGTTCCGGCTGGTAATTGGAGAACAGCACACCCTTTGCCCCCAGGATATCCAGCGAGCGAAGGGGGATGCCGGACTGGATGCTTTTCAAGGTAGGGCAGAGGTTCAGCCTGCTGTACCGGAAGACGCCAGGCATCTCCGTGTGGTACTTTACCGGGCCGCAGGATTTGACCGGAGTGGCAAAGTCATAGGGCCTGGTGGAGTAAAAGCGCGTGTCATAAAGCTCCCCCATCTGCTCGATCAGAAAAGTTCTCTCCAGATGGGTGATCTGGGCGGCGATGGCATAGGACAATCCCCGGCGGTTCAGGGTCACAGCCGTCTGCCCCATTTTTTTATAGGCTTCGTTCAGACGCTCCAGGAATTCGTCCGTGATCAGTGTGTCCAGAAAATTGTACCCATAGATCCGCAGCTGCGCCTGTATCAGGCCTTCCACAAATCCCTTGCAATAATCGTCGGCAGGATACAGCAGGGCGTCCAGAGGGGAATCATACAGATGCCCGACAAAAGAGACGTCTGCCCGCCAGGCGGCGATCTGGGCAGGGGTAAAGGTCAGAGCGTCCAGACGTTCTGTGTTTACCGCCAGAGGCAGATGGAACACCTGAGTATACCCCTCCGCCTGATACTGGGATGCTTCGATGCGGTCAAACAGGAAGATGTAGTTGGTCTCATAGGAAAAGTATTCTTTCAGACGCTCCTCCAGAGGGCTGTCGTAGCACCAGGAGAGATATTTGATATGGTGTTTATGGCACAGCTGTGCCACCAGCGGAAAAAAGTTGACGCTGACGACCACATCATAGGAAGCCTCTGTCAGGTATTGGGTAAAACGATGTACAAAAAATTCATCTTCAAATTTATCCGAAAAATGATAGTAAACGGTCTTACACTGATGCCCGGCTTTTTCCAGATAATACAGAAAGTCCTGATAGGTGTAGCTTCCCATGTCGTAAAAAAGTATTCTCATAAGATTCGTCCTCTTTGCCTTACACCAGAACTTCTTCAGCAGCGGTTTTCAGCGTCTCAAAATGAGGAATCAGTTCCTGCAGCGCGGCAGCGGTTTTGGAGTCTTCCCCGGAGGAGAGAGCCTCGTTCAGAGCGAGAACAGATTGATTGAACCGTTCCTTGTCCATATGGGTCTGCGCTTCTTCCAGCAGAGAGGAAGTGGCATTGATGACAGAGATCTCCCAGCCGATGACATCAATAATATTTTTCAGGTACACATCGGTATCCGGCATACGGTTTCCGGTCAGTTCGCTGATAACGGTGGGTAAATTCTTTAAAAGACGGTCATTGAACTGAACCAGGGTCTGCAGTGCCTCCATTTGCTCCATTACATTTGTCTCCATGATAGATTCCTCCTTAGGTATGTATTTCAGGCGTTTATAAAACGTTCTCCTGCCATGATTTGATTAAATATATTGTATTACAATCTGCCGAGGTGTGCAATGCTTTTATTTCCCGGGCAATGAGCCAGGTGCCGTGCCTGCGCGAGTATTTGGCGAGTTCCGCGAGGGTATTTGATTGTTTCTCAGGTTGAACCTGGCAGCAAATTGATGTATAATGTGCGCATAAGGGCAGAGTCAAATTCAGGGCTCTGCCCATAACAGGCAGCAGCCCGGCAGCTCCTGCCGGAATGGAGGCAAACATGAAATATACCAATCCAATCATCCCCGGATTTTATCCCGACCCCAGCATCTGCAAGGCAGATGGCAGATACTATATGGTGTGCAGCTCCTTTCAGTATTTTCCGGGAGTTCCCCTCTTTGAGAGCGAGGATCTGATCAACTGGAAGCAGATCGGCCATGTGCTGACCAGAGAGAGCCAGCTGCCCTTGGCGGGAGCGGACTGCAATGGCGGCATCTATGCACCCACGATTCGCTATCATGAGGGACGCTTTTATATGGTGACAACCAATGTCTCCAGTATAGGCAATTTCTATGTGTGGACCGATGACATTCACGGGGAATGGTCCGAGCCCATCCGGGTGCAGCAGGGCGGGATAGATCCCTCTCTGTATTTTGAGGATGGCAAGACATATTTTATGAGCAATGGGGACGACGACCGGGGAATATCCGGTGTGACGCAGTGTGAGATTGACATAGAGACCGGGGCAAAGCTAAGTCCCTCAATATGTATCTGGCAGGGGGCGGGAGGAAGATATCTGGAGTCTCCCCACTTGTATAAGATCGGGGGACAGTATTATCTGATGGCTGCGGAGGGCGGCACAGAGTATGGTCATATGGTGGTCTATGCCAAGGGGCCGACGGTGAACGGGCCTTTTACCAATTATCCCGGCAACCCGGTGCTGACCAACCGCAATCTTGGGGGATACGCTGTTCAGGGCTGTGGCCACGGCGATCTGGTGGAGGATGAGAAGGGGAATTTCTGGATGGTACACCTGGCATTCCGGCAGATTGACCAGTGGATGCCCTACCATATCACGGGCCGGGAGGTATATCTGGTGCCGGTGACATTTGGGGGAGACGGCTGGTTTTCCGCAGGCGTCGGCGGAATCACCCCTGTCGGGATCGAGACGGACCGAATTCCCGACGGCGTGGAACAGCGGCGGAAGATGACAGATACCTTCGCTGATACCCGTGTGGGCGTGGACTGGTGCTTTCTGCGCGGGCCGCATATGGAAAACTATTCCCTGGCGGACGATGGGTATAAGCTGTATCCCACGAAGCTGACCCTTGAGGAAAAGCAGGATTCTCCTACCTTTGTGGCGATACGTCAGCGGCAGATGCAGGGACAGATCCGATGTAAAATTCATGTACCTGCGGGGGAGGCGGGCGTCAGCCTGTATATGAATGACGCGCACCATTATGACCTGGCTGTGCGGCGGATGACAGCCGCCGGTGGCGCAGGGGAGGTATGCCGGGTCATGACTCGCAACGTGATCGGCGGCATCAGCCATGTGGTGGCGGAAACGGTGGTCACGGCGGATGAGGAGATCACGCTGCTGATTGAACTGACTCCCACGGAGTATGGTTTCTGCGCCCTGCTGTCTCAGGATGGCAGAGAGACCCGGTGTCCGCTGGGACGGCTGCAGACCCGCTATCTCTCCTCGGAGGTCGCCGGTGGCTTCACCGGGGTCATGGTGGCCCTGTATGCGCAGGATGAATCGCTGTCAGGAAGGGGCATGGAGGCGGCGGTATTTACCGATTTTGAAATTGCCTACGAGGTGTAGCGGCGGACGGAACGATAACGCCCGCAGGCGGCAGACTTGCGTGGACAACCTCGCAATAAATGACCAGAAATTAGCATAATCTGGCGAGAAAAAGAACGCAGTTTTTGGTAAACTATATATGGAATTTTTTGCATTATGCCTTGATCAGGCAGATGTTGTAATGATTTCGGATGTATACTGACAGAGTAGAGAGAGGGAGGAGACGATCGTGAGAGACAGAGCAAGCGCAAGAAAGAGAGCACAGGAGCTGGTGAGTCAGATGACCCTGGAGGAGAAGGCATCACAGCTGAGGTACGATGCACCTGCCATTCCCCGACTGAATGTCCCGGCATATAACTGGTGGAATGAGGGACTTCACGGTGTTGCCCGTGCGGGCGTGGCGACCAGCTTCCCCCAGGCCATCGGCATGGCAGCCGCTTTTGACACGGAGCTGATGGAGCAGGTGGGCCGTGTGATCGGTGTGGAGGGCCGCGCCAAATACAACGCTTACAGCGCCCATGAGGACAGGGATATCTATAAGGGGCTGACTTTCTGGTCCCCCAACGTGAATATTTTCAGAGACCCCAGATGGGGCAGGGGACATGAGACATATGGTGAGGACCCTTACCTGACAGGGGAGCTGGGCAAGGCTTTCGTGGAGGGATTGCAGGGAGACGGCGAGGTGATGCAGGCTGCGGCCTGCGCCAAGCATTTTGCCGTGCATTCCGGACCGGAGGCGCTGCGCCATAAATTTGACGCCAAGGCGTCTAAAAAGGATATGCGTGAAACCTATCTGCCCGCTTTTGAGAAGCTGGTGAAGGAGGCCGGTGTCGAGGCCGTTATGGGAGCTTACAACCGGACTAACGGCGAGCCCTGCTGCGGCAGCAAGACCCTGATGCAGGATATCCTGCGGGGCGAGTGGGGCTTTGAGGGCCATTATGTGTCCGACTGCTGGGCGGTTCGTGATTTCCATGAGAATCATATGGTGACGGATACGGCGGAGGAGTCTGCAGCCATGGCGCTGAAAGCCGGATGTGATGTGAACTGTGGCAATACCTATCTGCATATGATGAAAGCGTATCAGGATGGTCTTGTGACGGAGGAGGACATTACTCTGGCGGCGGAGAGGCTGTTTACTACCAGATTCCTGCTGGGTCTGTTTGATGAGACGGAGTATGATCAGATCGGTTATGACAAGATAGAGTGCCGCGAGCATCTGGCTCTGGCTGACAAGGCTGCGGCGGAGGGAATTGTCCTGCTGAAGAACAATGGGATTCTGCCCCTTCAGAAAGACCAGATCAAGTCCATCGGCGTAGTGGGACCCAACGCCAACAGCCGTGTGGCGCTGGTGGGTAATTACCATGGCACTTCCTCCAGATATATCACCGTGCTGGAGGGAATTCAGGATGCCGTGGGCGATGAAGTGAGAGTGTATTATTCCGAGGGCTGTCATCTGTTCAAGGACCGCGTGGAAGGCCTGGGCTGGAAGCAGGATCGTGTGCAGGAAGCTGTCAGCGTGGCAGAAAACAGTGATGTGGTGATTCTGTGCGTAGGTCTGGATGAGACTCTGGAGGGCGAGGAAGGCGATACCGGCAACAGTTACGCCTCCGGCGACAAGACAGATCTGCAGCTGCCTCAGTCCCAGAGAGAACTGGTGGAGGCTGTGCTGAAGGTGGGCAAGCCTACGATTGTGCTGAATATGACCGGCAGCGCCATGGATCTGCGCATGGAGCAGGAGCAGGCGGATGCAGTGATGCAGCTGTGGTATCCCGGCGCAAGGGGCGGCAGAGTGGTGGCTAAGCTGTTGTTCGGCGAGTTGTCTCCCTCCGGCAAGCTGCCCGTGACATTTTATAAAGATACCGAGGAACTGCCGGATTTCGAGGATTATTCCATGAAGGGCAGAACCTATCGTTACATAGAGTCCGAGCCGCTGTATCCCTTTGGCTATGGCCTGACTTATGGCGATGTGACGGTATCCGCAGTGAGCTGCTCCGGCAGTCCGGCGGTGAACGGCGCAGAGATTGCGCTGGAGGATCAGGAAGCCTTCAAGCTGCATGTGAAGCTGACCAATCAGGGGCAGATGGCTACCGGCGAGGTGGTGCAGGTTTACATCAAAGCACAGGAGGCTCCGGACGCCACACCCGCAGCGAAGCTGTGTGGCTTTGCCAGAACACGGGTGGAGGCCGGAGGCGAGGCGTCTGTCACGATCCCCATAGGCGCAGAAGCCTTTACCGTCGTGAACGAGGAGGGCGAGAGACTGGTGGAGGGCAGGACTTTCACTGTCAGCGTAGGTCTGGGACAGCCGGATGCACGCACCAAGGCCCTGACCGGCAAGGATTGCATTACCTTTACAGTAAAGCTGGCGTAGGGCGGAATACGCATATATAAAAGTCTTGAAAAGCTATCTGGAAATGCTTGAAACCTCTAATGGTTTGCGTTATAATAAGCATAAAGAGAGCCACCTGCGCTAACAGGTGGCTTCCAGGAACTACCGATAGACGGTTAGCCCAATTAATTAGTTACAGAAAATAGCCGTATCCTTTGGTTGGGGGCGGCTATTTCTGTGTTTTATCATTATCCTTGTTTCCGATGGCGTATCCCAGACCGAAGCAGGTAACACATAAACTGATTACTGCGATCAATCCTTCAATCGTCAACATTCGCGTTGGCCCTCCTTTCTTAGATTCCCTAAATGGTTTCTATGTAAACGGAGGGTCACAGTCCCTCCGAAGAGGGCTAACCGCCTACCATCCTGGTAGTTCCCAAAAATCAAAATAAACACAAAAAGGAAAAAAGCGATGAAGAATATTATGCTGTTCAATGACAACTGGAGTTTTCTAAAGACCGAATTGGGTTCAGAGCTTCCCGGCATTAAGGGCCAGGAGGAAAAATTTCAATCTGTAGATTTGCCCCATGACTGGCTGATCTATAATACCCACAATTTGTATGAAAACAGTACCGGATGGTATCGCAAATGCATTACAGTCTGCCTTATTTCTGATGGGGCGCGGAAAGTGTCAGAACAGGGAAACGATGCAGACACGCTGTGTCTTATGCCCGGAGAGAGGGTAATTCTGCGCTTTGACGGGGTATATATGGACAGCACTTTTTATGTGAACCAACAGCTGGTGGGGGACTGGAAGTATGGCTATTCCGCCTTTGATTACGATATTACGGAGTATCTGCGGCCGGGAGAAAATGAGCTGCTGATGCAGGTCCGTCACCAGAGCCCCAACAGCCGCTGGTATTCCGGAGCCGGTATCTATCGTAATGTGTGGTTGAAGGTATGTCCTATCGCGTATCTGCCTTTGGATGGCACTTATGTACATACCACATGGCAGCAGGAGGATGGCAGCAGGCAGGATAGTAGCTGCGGACATGAGGGCAGTTACCAGCTGGAGATAGAGACAGAATGTGCAGGGGCTATCGGGGAGGACACCCGATGCCATTACAGCTTGTGGCAGCAGGAACAGCAGGTGCAGGATCTGGGTTGGGGCGAACTGTTTACCAGGGCGGATGGCCAGCTCTGTTTTGCGCTGAAAACTCTGCTTACCGGTCTGGAGGAGTGGAATCTGGAAAATCCCGTGTGTTATCAGCTGCGGGTGGAGCTGTATGATACCTCTGCTGAAGCGTGCGCCGTTGCTCCGGCATACACATTGGGAAGTACGACAGATCCGGATGGCGGGAAGCGGCCAGGCAGTCAGTGCCATCAGAGAATTCTGGACAGCCAGCAGATCACTATTGGCCTGCGCCGGATGGAGTTTACGCCGGATAAGGGATTTTTCCTAAACGGAAGGTATGTGAAGGTGCATGGTGTCTGCGAGCATCATGACCTGGGTTGTCTGGGAGCCGCGTTCCACAGGGAGGCCATGCGTCGGAAGTTCCGGATATTGAAGGAGATGGGAGTAAACGCCCTGCGGACCAGCCACAACATGCCGGCTCAGGAGGTGATGGAGCTGGCGGATGAGATGGGCATTCTGGTGCTGTCCGAGGCGTTTGACATGTGGGAGCGCTGTAAGACTCCCTATGATTATGGCAGATTTTTCAAGGAGTGGGCGGAGCGTGACGTGCGCTCCTGGATACGCAGGGACCGCAACCATCCCAGTCTCTTTTTGTGGTCTATCGGCAATGAGATCTATGACACACATGCGGACGCCCGCGGAGAGGAGATCACCCACAGGCTGGTGGATGCTGTGCGCGTTCATGATCCCCTGGGCAATGCGCTGATCACCATCGGCTCCAATTTCATGCCCTGGGAGGGCGCGCAGAACTGTGCGGATATCGTGAAAGTGGCGGGCTATAATTACGGGGAAAAATATTATGAGGCGCATCACCGGGAGCATCCCGACTGGATCATTTACGGCAGCGAGACGGCTTCGGTGGTACAGAGCCGGGGCGTGTACCGGTTTCCGCTCAGGCAGTCTGTGCTGGCGGACGAGGATGAACAATGCTCGGCGCTGGGTAATTCCAGCACCAGCTGGGGCGCCCGCAGTGTGGAGGCATGCATTGCCGACGACAGGGATGCGGACTTTGCCTTTGGACAGTTCCTTTGGACAGGATTTGACTATATCGGGGAGCCTACCCCTTACCATACCAAGAACTCTTATTTTGGCTATATCGATACGGCGGGTTTTCCCAAGGATGCTTATTATTTGTTTCAGGCGGAGTGGCGTTCGGCGGCGGAGCATCCCATGGTGCATCTCTATCCCTACTGGGACTGGAATCCGGGGCAGCTTATCGATGTGCGGGCCTGTACCAACGGGGAGAGCGTGGAACTCTATGTAAACGGCCACTCCCAAGGCAGGCAGTACATTGATCACAAAAAGGGCAGACAGCTGCAGGGAGACTGGCAGGTGCTCTATGAGCCGGGGGAGATCACTGCCATTGCCTACGACAGGGAGGGCAGGGAGATCGCCAGAAAGTCCCGGCATTCCTTTGGGGAGGCAAGGCGGCTGGTTCTGGAGACGGACAAGGGGCAGCTTTCCGGAGACGGGGAGGATATGTGCTTTGTCACGATCAGCGCAGTGGACGAGAATGGGTATCCGGTGGAAAATGCCATGAATTATGTGCAGCTGTCTCTGGAGGGACAAGGGCGGCTTCTGGGCATGGACAACGGGGACAGTACCGATTATGACGCCTACAAGGGATCTGTGCGGAAGCTGTTTAACGGAAAGCTTCTGGCGGTGGTGGCCTCCAGGGCGGTTTTGGCGGACGGCGAAAGTCACAGTGTCAGGATCACGGTGGCGGGGCGGGGCCTTGAGCCTGCCTGCCTGGAGATTCCGGTGGAGCCTGCGGGACTGCGGCCCGGCAGCTGCGCCAGCGAGGATGTGAGCAGGGGGGCAGCATTGCCGGATACGGTTCCCGTCCGCAAGGTGGAACTGCTGACCCCGGAGGGCAGCATTATGGATGCGAACGGCCCCAGCATCATTATAGAAGCCAGAATCTGCCCGGCTGACGCAACGGATCAGGCGCTGGCCTGGAAGGTAGTCAACCAGAATGGTATCCCGATCAGCCATGCCAAAGTGGAGATACTTGACGCTTATCATGCAAAAGTCACTGCCATGGGAGACGGGGACTTCTATGTGCGCTGTCAGTCCGGGCGTGGTCCGGTCAGGATCATCTCCCAGCTGGAACTTACGGCCCGGGGGCTCGGCAAGGCTTTTTTGAATCCTTATTCTTTTATTTCGGCCGGGCTGTTTGACGACACCATTGGCGAAATCACTAACGGCAACGAGAAGGGGATTGCCACGGCCAGGGACGGCGTCAGCGGAGTGGTCTACCGGAATCTGGATTTTGGAGAGTACGGTTCGGATGAGATCACGATACCGGTCTTTGCCCTCAGCGATGCCCTGCATGAGATTGAGATCTGGCAGGGGGTGCCGGAGGCGGAGGGCAGCAGGCTGTTGCTCAATGCTCCGTACCAGAAACCCTCCCGATGGAATGTGTATCAGGAGGAGACCTGGAAGCTGCCCTGCAGACTAAAGGGGTTGACGGACATTGCTTTCCGGCTGAAAAACAGCAAGGTGCATATCAAGGGCTTTTCCTTCACCTATTACGAGAAGGCCTATGGAAAGCTCTACGGCGCAGAATGCAACCGGGTATACGGAGACAGCTTTCATGTGGAGAGCCATGCTGTCACCGGCATCGGCAACAATGTGACAATTATCTTTGATAATATGGATTTTGGAGAAGAGGGCGCCTGCGGGGTAACTCTGTGGGGACGTTCCCCACTTTCAGGCAATACCGTTCATCTCCATTTCACGGATTCCCAGGGGGAGACGGAGGCCAGAGTGCTGGAGGTTCCGGGGACGGCAGATTATGAGCCGCAGAGCTTTTTTATTGAGCCGCTGAAGGGAAAGGGTACTTTGGAATTGATCTTCCTGCCCGGCAGCAATTATGATCTGGAGGCGTTGCAGTTCCAGAATTCTGGAAGCACAGCAGAGGATGGCAAATAGGATACCGGGAAATGACGAAATAGGACTTTGGTACTAAAAATGTATAAAAATCAGATGTAAAAAATAGGAATTTCTGCTATAGGCATCTGCTTTTGAATCTGCTATACTGTAAATTAAGGATTGATATGCAAAATGGACCGATAACTGATGACAGAAGGGGACGCGGCATGAATGGGAAGTATTCTGACGGTAAAGCATATAAAGTGGTTGCATTTATCTTTGCCAATTTTTTTAAGGACGAAGAGCAGCGGATTATGAGACAGGCGGTGGAGGAAAGCCGGCGACACAACTGCAAGCTCGTTTTTTTCTCCACACTGGCGGATTTTTATTTTAATGATGTCAATGACAGGGGCGAGCAGAAGATTTTTGCGGCGGTGAGTGTGGAGCGTTTCGATGCCATCGTGCTTATGTCAGAGTCCTTTAAGCTGGACGAGGAGCAGCTTGCCCTGGTGGGGCGTGCGCAGGCGGCGGGAGTGCCAGTCCTCACAGTTGACAAGAGTTTTAAGGGATGTATCAATCTGGTTATGGATTATGGCAACTGCTTCCAGAAGATCGTGGAGCATATGATATTGTTTCATGGCTATCGCCGGGTCTATTTTATGAGCGGTATGCCCGATAATAGTTTTTCCCAGGAGAGAGAGCAGGTGTATCTGAACACCATGCGGGCCGTGGGGGTGCCGGAGGAGCAGTGTCGTATCTATTATGGACAATTCTGGGAGGAACCCTGCCGCAAAGCCATGGAGCAGATGTTGCGGGAGATAGAGGAAGGGCTGGAGACGCCGGAAGCGATTATCTGCGCCAATGACTCCATGGCTCTGGAGGTGAGTTCATTTCTGAAGGAGCGGGGTTATCGGGTTCCGGAGGATATTGCTGTCAGTGGTTTTGACGGTCTGGAGATGGAGCGCTATCACCGTCCCCGGCTGACCACGGGGATATACAATGTTGAGCTGCTTATGGATACCATATTTCAGATAGTGGACGAGGGCTGTCCCGAATCTTATCGGAAAGAGAGAATTCCCATTTACAACAAGATGCGGGTGGGACAGTCCTGCGGGTGCAGCGGTGTGGAGGCCCAGGACGTTTCCGGCGAGATGGTAGTCTTAAAGCAGGAATTGCGCCGCCTGCTGAAATATCAGGGCGATTTGAACCAGATGGTGGTGAATATCGGCATGGCGAAGCCGCTGGAGGATGCGCTGCATGTCGTGCCGGAGGTCATGGGACCTCTCGTGTACAAGGACTTCTGGTTCTGCGCCAACGAGGGATTTCTGGAAAAAGACATCATTACGATGGATCTGGCCGGTCAGAAAGTGGAAGAGACAAGGGAAGATTACACCCGGACGCTGAAAGTGTTACACTATCACAGTCTGGACGAGACCGGTGTGGAATTTGGAAGCGCAGATGTAGAGTTCTGGGGAGATATGGAATTTGGCGAGTTAATTCCGGAGATGAATGTCCAGTTGGAGAACAATGACTTCCTTCTGATAACCGTGGTTCATCTGCAGGGCAGGAGTATTGGTTACACGGCAGCTGCGTTGGAAATGAATCATTTCTGGTATGTGGGTTATTCTGCATTTCTGGCCAGCTTCCGCCATCTGATGGAGATGCAGAGATCCCAGAAGCAGCTGATGAAGATGTATATGGAGGATCTGCTCACGGGATTGTACAACCGGAACGGTTTTTACCTCAAGGTGAACCAGCTTTTGGAGATGGCAGAGGATATGGATCTGTCTATTATCTCTCTGGATATGGATGGCCTTAAACAGATCAATGACACCTATGGACACGCAGAGGGAGACGAGGCGCTGCACTGTCTGGGCCGTATTATTCATGACAGCCTGCAAAATGAGTTCGCAGCCAGAATCGGCGGCGATGAGTTTTTGATTGCATTTACGGGCAAAGATATCCACAACCGTACGGCGGAGATTGTCAGCAACATTAAACAGAGTATCCGTGAATATAATGAAGTAACCACGAAAGCATATGAGATCCATGCCAGCATTGGTTCCTATACGGACTGTGTCCACAATCACACTCTGGATTATTTCCTGAAAAAAGCGGACGACCTGATGTATGCCCGAAAATCCATTCATAAAAAGCGGATGGGACTGCAGAGATAGGTCAGGCGTGAAAAAAGGCGATGTAAAGGAGCCGGCATTTTTAAGTTGGCTCTTTTATTGTGGAGCAAAATAGGCTATACTATATCATATTAATCTATAAGGGAAGAAGAGGAAGCAGACCATGATACATACGCTGATACCGGAGGGTTATGCCTCTATCGCCGCATTTGTGGGAATTTTATTTGCATTTCTGACGACCATCATCGCCATATCAAAGCTGGGCAATTATCTGCCCAAGGATGCTGGCAGAGATTTTGCCCATGACGGCAAGCTCTCGGCAGGAAAACCCAGAGGAGCGGGCATTATCTTTGTGCTGGCCTTTGTGGTGGCCGCAGTGCTGTTTATCCCTTTTTCCGCAGAGAATGCCATCTATCTGGTGCTGGTCATTATCTGCATGATGACAGGTTTCCTGGATGACGCCTCCAAGAGTCCCTGGGGGGAGTACAAGAAAGGATTTCTGGATCTCTGCGTGGCGGCGCTGGTGGCCATCACTTTCCTGCACTATAATTCCAGTGTGGTGGAGCTGGCCATGTTCGGGGTGAAATTTACGATGCATCCGGTGGTCTTTGCTCTGTTGACCGTGGTGCTGGTATGGACTTCGGTGAACGTGACCAACTGTTCCGACGGTGTGGACGGCTTGTCCGGTACGCTGACGATCATCAGCTTGATGACGATCTATATCATCGACCAGATCAAGGCAGTGGCGGGAGAGTTCTCTTTTATGATTCTGCTTTTCTGCGTGTGCATTCTGGGGTATCTGTGGTACAATGCCACGCCCAGCCGTCTGATGATGGGGGATGCGGGTTCCAGGGCCATGGGGCTATTCATCAGTATCGCCGTATTGAAAACAGGTTGCCCTTTCCTGTATATTCCGGTGGCGCTGGTGCTGATTCTGGACGGCGGACTGGGGATATTGAAGGTGTCGCTGATTCGGTTTCTGAAGATTCATATATTGAATCATGTGCGGACTCCGCTGCATGATCATGTGCGGAAGGTATGGGAATGGTCCAATACACAGACGGTGTTCCGGTTCGCGATTATTCAGATTATACTGGCGGCGGCCGTGATTTATGCGGTGAAGTAGGAGCCTTTATGAGGGACTGGCAAGTCACGCTCCAGGCAGATAATTGTTCCTGTGTGGACACGCTCCCGCTCGGATGAACAGCGTAGCAGTGCTACGCTCGTGCCGAATTACATTCGGCAAACCTCACTAAGCACTGACGTGTTCATACGGTCCTCACAGAAACAATTACCCACCTGGAGCTGGATTTTAGCATGGGCATGAAAAGCTGATATTCTTGGATGCATATATAGGTATAGTCTGTATTGCGTGGGTAGGAGGTAATTATGTACGACAAACTGACAGAGAGTGATATACGGAAGATGGAGAAGGAGATCGAGCATCGGCGGCTGGTGGAGCGCCCCAGGCTGCTGGAGGATGTAAAGGAAGCACGGGCTCATGGGGATCTCAGCGAGAATTTTGAATATTATGCGGCGAAAAAGGCCAAGAATCAGAATGAGAGCAGGATACGTTACCTGGAGCGCATGATCCGCACGGCCCAGGTGATCTCTGACCAGTCCGCGGAGGACGAGGTGGGGATGAACAATACTGTGACAGTGCAGATGCTGGATGACGGCAGTGTGGAAAAATACCGGATTGTGACTACCGTGCGGGGCAATTCCCTGGAGGGATTGATCAGCAACGAATCCCCTCTGGGCAAGGCGCTGTTGGGACACAGGGCCGGAGATGTGGTGCATGTGCAGGTGAACGATGCCATCGGGTACGATGTAAAGATCACGGAGATCGAGAACACGCAGGATGATGACAGTGTACAGCTGAGGAGTTTTTAACGGATGAAGAAGTATTTTCTATTTGATTTGGATGGCACGCTGACAGATCCCAAGGTGGGGATTACCACCTGTGTGCAGTATGCGTTACATAGCTTTGGCATAGAGGAGCCGGATCTGGACAAGCTGGAGCCCTTTATCGGGCCGCCGCTGAAGGACAGCTTCATGGAATTCTATGGGATGGATGAGGAACAGGCCGAGGCAGCCATAGAGAAATATCGGGAGCGGTTCAGCGAAACGGGGCTTTTTGAGAATGAGATTTACCCGGGTATAGCCTCGATGCTGAAAAATCTGAGCGAGAAAGGATTCCGTCTGGCGGTGGCTTCCAGCAAGCCCACCGTGTTCGTGGAGAAGATTCTGGAGCATTTCGGAATTCGTCAGTATTTTAAGGCGGTGGTGGGCAGCGAACTGGACGGCAGGCGCACCTCTAAGGACCAGGTGGTGCAGGAGGCGCTCCGCCAGCTTTTTGGACAGAAGTCCATACTGTGCCAGGAGGTCTATATGATCGGAGACCGCCGGTTTGATGTGGAGGGCGCCCGTGCCATGAAGGTGGAGAGCATAGGGGTCACCTATGGCTATGGCGGCATGGAGGAGCTGAAGGAGGCCCGTGCGGACTATATCGTGGAGAGCGTGGAGGAGCTGCAGGAGCTGCTGCTGCGGGAATTGTGTGAGGTGCAGCCCAAAGGTTTTATGGCGCTCGTCGGTCCCATGCTGTTTCCCTTTTTATTGTTTATGCTGGTACGGCGGGCTGCGTCCTATGGGGCCCTGTGGCTGGCGGTGACGGTGGAGCCTCATGTTCCTGACGGATTGTGGCAGTGGCTCTACTACCGAGAGGAGACAGGCGGCGAACTGGGATACACGGGAAATCTGGGCAGTATAATGAGCGCCCTGTCCTATGCTGTCGCGGGAATATGTCTGATCCGTACGGCTTTTCCCGCGATCCGTGAAGCCAGGAAGCGCATGGCGCTCAGCCATCTGCGCAGGGAGCGTCCGAAGAATTATGTCATCGCCCTGTTGTCCGTCCTGTGTGCTGTGCCGGGGCTGAATCTGCTCTTTAATCTGGCGGGCATCATCGACAGCTCGGCTTCCTATCAGGCGGTGGCTGAGAGCCAGTTTTCCGCATCGCTGTCTGTGGGACTGGTCTGCTATGGCATTATCACTCCTCTGGCGGAGGAATTGATCTTTCGGGGCATTGTATACAATGAACTGAAAAAGAGCTATAAGCTGACTATAGCCATGCTGATATCTTCCCTGTTGTTTGGACTGTATCATATGAATCTGGTGCAGGGCATATATGGCTTTATCATGGGATTGCTGATTGCGTATCTGTATGAGTACTTTGGCAGCTTCTTCTGGCCGGTGCTGGTGCATATGCTTGCCAACAGTATAGCTTATATGCTGCGCTATACGGACATTACAGACACCTTTCTCTACAGCTGGCCCGCCTCTGTTGCGCTGTGTGGGCTGACAATAGTGGGAATCGTATTGCTTTATTTTGACAAAAAGAAGCTGAAAGGCCCTGTTGCCGAATAATCTGACAATTCTGCAAAAAGTTTTTATTTACAGATCCGAAAAAAAGAGGTATAGTATACGTTAAGTAAGTCGCAATGAGGTGCATAAAGGTCTCATTGCGGCTTTTTTTACGTTTCCGGGCTAGTTGCGCTCCAGGTGGATAATTATTCCTGTCTGGGCGATATTAGAACCCAGGACCAGAAAGGAGAACAGACATGTTTGATGTAAAAAACGGCCTTCCCAAGGCTCCCCTGTACAGGGAGGAGTTTGAACATGACAACTGCGGAATAGGCGCCTGCGTGAACATAAAGGGGGAGAAAAGCCATGCCACTGTGGAAAACGCCTTAAAAATTGTGGAGAATCTGGAGCACAGAGCCGGCAAGGACGCCGAGGGCAAGACCGGTGACGGCGTGGGAATCCTGACCCAGGTGCCCCACGGCTTTTTTCAGAGGGTGACAGAGGCCCTGCACATACAGATCGGCGGGGAGAGGGAGTACGGTGTAGGTATGTTTTTCTTTCCCCAGGAGGAACTGCGCCGCAACCAGGCCAGAAAAATGTTTGAGATTATTGTGGAGAAGGAGGGGCTGAAGTTCCTGGGATGGAGGGAGGTTCCCACTTTTCCCAATGTGCTGGGCCACAAGGCGGTGGAATGTATGCCCTGCATCATGCAGGCGTTTGTGGGAAAGCCCGCGGATGTGGAAAAAGGGCTGGCCTTTGACCGCAGGCTCTATATCGCCCGCCGGGTGTTCGAGCAGTCTACGGATGACACCTATGTGGTGTCTTTGTCCAGCCGGACCATCGTGTACAAGGGAATGTTCCTGGTGGGGCAGCTGCGGACCTTTTTTGCGGACCTGCAGAGCCCGGACTATGAATCAGCCATCGCCATTGTGCACTCCCGTTTTTCTACCAATACCAACCCCAGCTGGGAGAGGGCGCACCCCAATCGCTTTATTGTGCATAACGGGGAGATCAATACCATACGGGGCAATGCGGACAAAATGCTGGCAAGGGAGGAAAATATGTCCTCCGAGCATCTGACAGGGCAGCTGCACAAGGTGCTGCCCGCCATCAACAAGACGGGTTCGGACTCCGCCATGCTGGACAATACGCTGGAATTTTTAGTGATGAGCGGCATGGAACTGCCGCTGGCGGTGATGATTGCCATTCCCGAGCCATGGGCTAACGACAGGGCCATGTCCCAGAGTAAGCGGGATTTCTACCAGTATTATGCCACGATGATGGAGCCGTGGGACGGCCCGGCCTCCATTCTCTTTTCCGACGGGGATGTGATGGGAGCGGTGCTGGACCGCAACGGTCTGCGGCCCTCCCGCTATATGATTACCGAGGACGACCAGCTGATTCTGTCCTCTGAGGTGGGGGTGCTGGATGTGGACCCTGCCAAAATCAAGCGCAAGGACCGTCTGCGTCCGGGCAAAATGCTGTTGGTGGACACGGTCAGAGGAGAAGTCATTGACGACGAACAGCTCAAGGAGAGCTATGCCTCCCGGCAGCCCTACGGCGAGTGGCTGGACAGCAATCTGGTGGAGCTGCACGATTTAAAGATTCCCAATCAGCGGGTGCCGCAGTACACGGACGACGAGAGACAGCGGATACAGAAGGCCTTCGGTTATACCTACGACGAGTTGAAGACCAGCATTCTGCCCATGGCGAAAAACGGCGGGGAGGCCATCGCCGCCATGGGTGTGGACACGCCGCTGCCGGTGCTGAGCAAGACCCACCACCCGCTTTTCCACTATTTTAAGCAGCTCTTTGCCCAGGTGACCAACCCGCCCATAGACGCCATCCGCGAGGAGATTGTGACCTCCACCACGGTGTACATAGGCACGGAGGGGAATCTGCTGCAGGAGTCCCCGGAGAACTGCAAGGTGCTGAAGGTGAACAATCCGATTCTGACCACCACGGACCTGCTCAAAATCAAGAATATGAAGGTGGAGGGCTTCAGGGTTGAGGTGGTCCCCATCACCTACTATAAGAATACCAGCCTGGAGCGGGCCATTGACCGGCTGTATGTGGAGGCCGACAGAGCCTACCGAGACGGCGCCAATGTACTGATTTTATCCGACAGAGGCGTGGACGAGAACCATGTGGCTATCCCTTCTCTGCTGGCGGTGTCCGCCCTGAACCAGTATCTGGTGCGCACGAAGAAGCGTACCCGTGTGGCGCTGATTCTGGAGTCGGGAGAACCCAGGGAGGTGCATCACTTTGCCACGCTGCTGGGCTATGGAGCCTGCGCCATCAATCCCTACCTGGCTCAGGAATCCATCAAGGAGCTGATCGACAACAATATGCTGGACAAGGACTACTATGCGGCGGTGGACGACTACAACAGCGCCGTGCTCCATGGGATTGTAAAGATCGCCTCCAAAATGGGTATCAGCACGATACAGTCCTATCAGGGTTCCAAGATTTTCGAGGCCATAGGCATTGACCAGACGGTGATTGACAGATATTTTGCCGGCACGGTGAGCCGGGTGGGAGGTATCACTCTCAAAGATATTGAGAAGGATATGGACCGGTTGCACTCCATGGCTTTTGATCCGCTGGGACTTTACAATGACCTGACTCTGGACAGCCCGGGCCATCACAAGCTGCGCAGCGGCGGCGAGGAGCATCTATACAATCCCGCCACCATCCATCTGCTGCAGGAGTCCACCAGGCGGGGCGACTATGATATGTTCAAGCAGTATACCGCTCTGGTAAACGACGAGAATTCGGTGAGAAATCTGCGCGGGCTGATGGATTTTGCCTATCCGAAAAAGGGAGTTTCCTTGGAGTCGGTGGAGTCCGTGGAGAGTATTGTGACCCGCTTTAAGACCGGGGCCATGTCCTACGGCTCTATCTCCAAGGAGGCCCATGAGACCATGGCCATCGCCATGAACCGCCTCCACGGCAAGAGCAATTCCGGCGAGGGCGGAGAAGATCTGGAACGGCTGACTGCATCGCCGGATGGCCTAAATCGCTGCTCTGCCATCAAACAGGTGGCCAGCGGGCGTTTTGGTGTGACCAGCCGATACCTGGTAAGCGCCCAGGAGATACAGATCAAGATGGCCCAGGGGGCAAAGCCCGGTGAAGGCGGTCATCTGCCCGGCGGCAAGGTATATCCGTGGATCGCTAAGACCAGGCACTCCACTCCCGGCGTATCCCTGATCTCCCCGCCGCCTCATCACGATATTTATTCAATCGAGGATCTGGCGCAATTGATTTATGATTTGAAAAATTCCAATACCCGTGCCAGGATCTCCGTGAAACTGGTGTCTGAGGCGGGAGTGGGAACCGTGGCGGCAGGCGTGGCCAAGGCGGGCGCCCAGGTCATCCTGGTGTCCGGCTATGACGGCGGAACCGGCGCGGCCCCCAGAAGCTCCATTCACAATGCGGGCCTGCCCTGGGAACTGGGGCTGGCGGAGACCCATCAGACGCTGATTATGAACGGTCTGCGAAACAAAGTGCGTATTGAGACGGATGGCAAGCTGATGAGCGGCAGAGATGTGGCCATTGCGGCCATACTGGGGGCGGAGGAATTTGGCTTTGCCACCGCTCCTCTGGTGACCATGGGCTGCGTCATGATGCGGGTGTGCAATCTGGATACCTGTCCCGTGGGCGTGGCTACCCAGAACCCGGAGCTGCGCAAGAACTTTAGGGGCAAGCCGGAGTATGTGGAGAATTTCATGCGCTTTATCGCCCAGGAGCTGCGGGAGTACATGGCACGGCTGGGTGTGAAAACCGTGGATGAGCTGGTGGGGCGCACCGATCTGCTGAAGGTAAAGGAGCATCTGACCGAGCGGCAGCAGGAGATTGACTTGTCCCGGATTCTGAACAATCCCTATGTGGGTATGAAGAACAGGGCAACCTTTGATCCCGGCCAGGTATATGATTTTGAACTGGAGAAAACGCTGGATGAGAAGGTACTGTTAAAACAGATGTCCAAGGCCCTGGAGGCGGGTCAGAAGCGCAGCCTGCAGGTGGATGTGGGCAACACGGACAGGACCTTCGGCACGATTCTGGGCAGCGAGATTACTCGCAGGTTCGGGGATACGCTGGATGAGGATACCTACCATGTGCTGTGCAGCGGCGCTGGCGGTCAGTCCTTTGGCGCATTTATTCCAAAGGGGCTGACACTGGAGCTGGTGGGGGATTCCAACGACTATTTCGGCAAGGGCTTGTCCGGCGGCAAGCTGGTGGTCTACCCCCCCAAGGGAAGCCGATTTAAGCCGGAGGAAAATATCATCATCGGCAATGTGGCCATGTACGGGGCTACCAGCGGCAAGGCATTTATTAACGGTGTGGCGGGAGAGCGCTTCTGCGTGCGCAACTCCGGGGCCAGAGCAGTGGTGGAAGGCGTGGGCGACCATGGCTGTGAGTATATGACCGGCGGCTGCGTGGTGGTGCTGGGGCGCACAGGCAAGAATTTTGCCGCGGGCATGAGCGGCGGCGTGGCTTATGTGCTGGATGAGGGCAACGACCTGTATAAGAGACTGAACAAGGAGATGGTGTCCTCCTATGAGATCACTTCCAAATATGATGTGCAGGAACTGAAGGAGATGATCAAGGAGCATGTGGCGATGACGGGATCTGCCAAGGGCAGGGAAGTGCTGGAGCATTTCGGAGAGTATCTGCCCAAGTTTAAAAAGATCATTCCTCATGATTACGAGAGGGTGCTGAAGACCATCGTGCAGATGGAGGAGAAGGGACTGAGCGCGGAGCAGGCGCAGATCGAGGCATTTTATGCCAATACGCGGAAGTGAGATGGCTTGTGGATTGCAGCGAGGGGACGCTCCAGGCGGGTAATCATTCCTGTGTGGACACGCTCTCGCTCGGATTCACAGCGTAGCAGTGCTAAACTCGTGCCGAATTACATTCGGCATACCTCGTTAAGCACTGACGTGTTCATACGGTCCGCACAGAAACAATTATCCACCTGAAGCTGTAAATGTAGTATCAAACAAGAGCAACAGGACGCTAATGGAGGAGAAGAGATATGGGAAAACCTACAGGTTTTATGGAATATGAGAGGGAGGTGTCCGCTGCGGCGGAGCCTCTTGAGAGAATTAAGCATTTTCGGGAATTTCATGAGCACTTGCCGCGGGAGAAGCAGCAGCTGCAGGGCGCCAGATGTATGGAGTGCGGCGTGCCGTTCTGTCAGTCGGGCATGATGCTGTGCGGCATGGCCAGTGGCTGTCCGTTGCACAATCTGATCCCGGAGTGGAACGATCTGGTGTACAATGGCAACTGGGAGCAGGCGTACAAGCGGCTGAAAAAGACCAGCAGCTTCCCGGAATTCACTTCCAGGGTGTGTCCGGCGCTGTGTGAGGCGGCCTGTACCTGTGGTCTGAACGGGGAGCCGGTAACCACCAAGGAAAATGAGTACGCCATCATTGAGTATGCTTACGAGAAGGGATATGCCGTGGCCAATCCCCCCAAGGTGCGCACCGGCAAGAAAGTGGCTGTTATCGGCAGCGGCCCTTCGGGGCTGGCAGCGGCGGACCAGTTGAACCGCCGGGGACACAGCGTCACTGTGTTCGAGCGCTCTGACAGGGTGGGAGGCCTTTTGATGTATGGTATCCCTAATATGAAGCTGGAGAAGCATATCATTGAACGCAAGGTGAAGATCATGGAGGAGGAGGGCATTGTGTTTTGCACCGGTGTGGATGTGGGCAGAGACGTGAAGGCCCGGAAGCTCCTTCAGGACTATGACCGGGTGGTGCTGGCCTGCGGAGCCTCCAATCCCAGGGATATCAAGGCGCCCGGCAGGGACGCCAGAGGAATCTATTTCGCTGTTGACTTTTTGACGGCCAACACGAAGAGTCTATTGGACTCTGATTTTGCGGATAAAAAGTATGTGGATACCAAGGGGAAGGCCGTGGTGATTATCGGCGGCGGAGACACCGGCAACGACTGTGTGGGAACAGCTATCCGCCACGGGGCCAAATCCGTGACCCAGATCGAGATGATGCCCAAGGCGCCAGACCAGAGGGCGCAGGACAATCCCTGGCCAGAGTGGCCCAAGGTCTGCAAGACCGACTACGGCCAGGAGGAGGCCATCGCCCTGTATGGCCACGATCCCCGAATCTACGAGACTACCGTGAAGGAGTTTGTGAAGGATAAGGAGGGAAAACTGAAGGCAGTGAAGGTGGTGAAGCTGTCCTGGGAAAAGGACCCGGAGAGCGGCCGCATGAAGATGCAGGAGATTCCCGGCAGCGAACAGACGCTGGATGCGGATATCGTACTTATCGCCGCAGGCTTCCTAGGCAGTCAGGACTATGTGGCGGAGGCCTTCGGAGTGGAGCGCAACGAGCGCACCAATGTAAAGACTGCGCCGGGCCTGTACCAGACCAGTGTGGAAAATGTGTTTGTGGCCGGGGATATGCATCGGGGCCAGTCTCTGGTGGTGTGGGCCATCCGGGAGGGACGGGAGGCCGCCCAGGCCGTGGATGAGAGCCTGATGGGGTACTCTAATCTGGTGGTGCAGTAAAATCATAAATTACATATAAAGAATAGATATTACGCAATAGAATGCCGTTTGGGCTTCTATTGCGTAATTTTTGTCTCGGAGTCATATTTCTTCTTAAGCCAATCTTAAGGTTGGCCTTAGCTGCATTTTAACTTGACATTGTATGATGGAATCGTTTCAGAGAGGGCAGATGTGGAATCTGCGGGACGTAAAACAGGAGGAGCTGACATATGCTGGAATGTACCAATCTTACAAAATCCTACAAAAAGAAATGCGTGGTAAACGACCTGAGCTTTCGTGTGGAAAAGGGCGAGATATTTGCCTTTCTGGGCAGCAATGGCGCAGGGAAAACCACTACCATCAAGATGATCCTGGGACTGGTGGACATGGACAGCGGGCGGGTGGAGATTGAGGAGGGGATTCAGATTGGCTACTCGCCCGAAACACCCTATTTTCCCCCTTTTCTTACTGGCTGCGAGGTGCTGGACTACTACGCCGGTATCCAGAAAATTCCCAGACAGGAGCGCAGGGAGGAAATAACAAAGCTGCTGGAAACAGTGGGCCTTGAAAACAGTAAAACAAAAGTAAAAAATTACTCCAAGGGCATGCTGCAGAGGCTTGCCCTGGCCCAGGCGCTGCTGGGCAAGCCCGATCTGCTGATTCTGGACGAGCCCACCGCAGGACTGGATGCCATGGGCAGGCTGGAGATGCTGCTGCTGATCGGCAAGCTGAAAAATGCCGGCAGGACGATCCTGATCAATTCGCATATTTTGAGCGATATTGAGCGGATCTGCGACAGGGGAATCATCATGAACAAGGGTGTGCGGATGGGAACCTGGAACAAAGCCGACAACAATCCGCTGAGCCTGGAGGAATTATTTTTGGAACTGGTAGGAGGGATGAATGCATGATAATCGCAATTACTGCTTTTAAGGAAAAAATACGCCGTAAGGAATTGTATATCGTCTCCGTCATCGGAGTGCTAATACTGCTTCTCTTTGGCACAGGGGACGGGATGCTGTCCATAAACGGTGTGGCGGTCACGGACTATCGGGTGCTCGCACCCATACTGCTGACCATCGTGAACACCATCAACTGTATGCTGACAGTCGCCATGAGTCTGGGCACCATTCCCAGGGAGTATGAGCGGGGCACAAGCCATCTGGTTTGGATCAGAAAGGTGCCTCAGTGGCGCTACCACGGGGAACTGGCCATTGCCAATGTGACGGCGGGGCTTGTGTCGTTGGCGATTCTCTTTATGCCTCTGCTGGGCTTTATGCTGATGAACGGGAGGGCAGACCAACTGTGGAAGCTGCTTCCGGCCTATCTGATCCTGGGGATCAATGTGGCAGTGGTGAGCATGCTGACCAGTGTGCTCAGCGTCCTGTTTCCGAGATTCGCGGCAGGCGCGGTCTCCTGCGGGGTGGCACTGGCGGGAATTTTCCACAGTGTGCTGGGGACGCTTAAAGACATGGTGGGCGGCTTTGGTGGTGAGATGATCAGATACGCGCTAAAGCTGATTCCCAGCCTTCATGATATACAGGCACAGGCGGGGAATGTACTCTACGGTGGAAAGCTGGATTTTCATGTGATACTGACGGGGCTGCTGGCGGTCTATGGGTATACGATTCTACTGCTCCTGCTTCGGAGAAGCAGCGATCCCTCGGAGACGGTACATATACGCAGGGATGTGGAGCGGATTTTTGCCGGGCTCAAAAGCAGGATGCATTCCGCCATCGACGGTGTCGGCGGAGAACAGCGGGACAGGGGAATTCCGGGGTATAAAAAGGGTGGTGCGGCCGGAAGGAAGCTGGCCATCCTCTTGATTGGTATGACCCTTATTGCCGGTGTTATTGCTACCGGCTCCTACGGACTTTCTCAGGAGGATATTGCTATCTATGAGGAGGCGGTGGCTCTGGAGGAGAGCGCCCGGAACATCGGCTTTGCGGATTTTGTCCTCACGGATTATCCTGTGGCATTTTATGACGGCGACAGGGATCATGTGCTGACATGGGAGCAGGACGGATATCGTGTGGAAAAGAGGAGAGCGGTGTTCAATGCCATAGTGGCCACCGCCTATCCGGTTGACGACCACTATGAAGTGCTTGCCCCCACCATTGACAAGATGTCTTCTGTTCTGGGCATGATAAGCATGGGAAATTCCGGGTACGGCGCCGAAGAACAGATCGCCACGATCTGGCGCGAGGCTTTCCATTGCTATCAGCTCACACACTTTTCAGAAAATGTGGAGGCCATTTTCCCTCAGGGAATAGATGAAAGCGTTATTGTGACGGAGGCGGATAGCCATCCCCAGGCGGTGTCTCTGTTCCGGCAGCAGGCACAGCTGCTTCAGGATGCGGTAAAAACCGAGGATGTTGACAAGCTGCGGGAGTGTATCGTAAAATACAAGGAGCTTGACGAGGAGAGAAAGCAGCTGCTCCCGGCGGAGGTAATCGCACTGGAGGATTACTACACGAGAGTGGAGGGAAGCGCCTGTTATGTGGAGGCATGTATCTACAAAATGCTGGCTCCCGACAGCTTTGAAAGCGCTTATACGGACATTGTCAGCGGATATGTGGATGGCTCCGCAAAGTACTACCACACAGGCATGGCCCAGTGCATGATTCTGGACAAGCTGAATCCTGAGTGGAAAGATGGATTTGATTTCTCGGAGCCCATGATTGAGTTGATCTATAGAGAACTGAATCACAGGTACAGCCTGTGGTCAACGGGGGAGTAATATGGAGTACAAGGTGCTTGCCGCGGATGATGAGACGGAGCTGCTCGATGCTCTGGAGCTCTACACAGAGAGGGAAAATATCAGACTGATCAAGACAGACAACGGTATCTCCGCATTGGACCTGTTCCACAGCGAGAAGCCCCACCTCGTATTGCTGGATATCATGATGCCGGGCCTGGACGGCTTTGCGGTACTGAAGAGAATCCGGGCGGAGAGCAAGGTTCCCGCCATCATGATCACCGCCAGGGGGCAGGATTACGACAAGATTCTGGGACTGGAGCTGGGAGCGGACGACTATATCACCAAGCCCTACAATCCCTTGGTGGTGGTGGCAAGGATAAAGGCGCAGCTGCGCCGCAATTACGACTATCGGGACGATACCGCTCAGGAGATGGAGCTTCGATGTTTTGACCTTACCTTGAGCCGTTCGGAGGGCGTGGCCCGGAAAAACGGCAGACCTATTGAACTGACCAAGACAGAATTCCTGATCCTGGAGCTGCTGATGCAAAACCGGGGCAGGATCTTCACGAAACAGCAGATATTCGACTATGCCTGGGACGATGGTTATATTGCGGACGACAACACGGTCATGGTGCATATCAGCAATCTTCGCTCTAAGATCGAGGACAACCCCAGGTCTCCGAAGTTGTTGAAAACCATAAAGGGACTGGGCTATAAGCTGGAAAAGGAGTAGAGCCTTGAGACTGAGGAAAAGTATTTTTACAAAGCTGATCGGCTGTTTTATTTTGTATGTCATTATCATGGTCATCACCTTTGTCCTCTGTATGCTGCTGGACGTTCTGGTTATGTCGAAGGGCAATCCAGTCGGTATCTATCCGGTCGGCATTCTCGATGAGAACGGTGACGTGGCCGACCTGGAAGCGATACAGAATATCGGCGGCTGGGTGGAAGAACTGGACGGGAATTATCGTGTGGTTCGTATCTACGGGGAAAAGAAAACAGATGCGGAGAGTTACTCCACGGACGAGCTGCTTGCACTTACCTCCGCCTTCGGGCAGACAGAATATATCGGTTTCTTTATACAGCCGGAAGATCGTTCTTCAAAATATCTGTGCATTTACAGCCGGGATGTGATGAACATCAATGTTACGCTGCTTTTAAATAACACGGAGAGAAATGGCGCACTGAATTTTTCGCTCTTGTTTTTCCCCATTTCCATTCTGGAGATCGTGCTGATCAGCCTCTATCTGAAGAGGAAAATCAAGAAGCCTCTGGATCAGATCATCGCGGGCATGGAAAGCCTGAAATCGGGTGACAGCGGCGCAAGAATCCAGATAAAGACCGAGGCGGAGTTTGAGAAAATCATCGATACGTTCAACCTGATGGCCCGGCAGCTGGAGGAGGAGAAAGCAAAGGGGGAGCTTCTGACGCAGAAGAAGAATCGGATGCTGCTGGAGCTGTCCCACGATATCCGTACGCCCATTGCAACGATAAAGAGCTATGCCAATGCCCTGGAGGAGGGGTTGGTTCCGGAGGAAAAGATGCAGAATGTCTATCGGATCATCGATGGAAAGGCGAACAGAGTCCAAAAGCTGTCGGAGGACATGTTTATGATGCTCAGGATGGACAATGCGGACTATAGGCCTCATCTGGAATCGGTGGAGCTGTGCGAGTTTCTGCGGCAGCTCTGTGCCGAATACTATGATGAAATCACAGAGGCGGGATATACGTTCATCGTGTCTATTCCCGATGCCCCGCTCCCGGTATCCCTGGATACGGATCTCTTTGCAAGAGTGGTGGAGAATCTGCTCTCCAATGCGCAGAGGTACAACAGAACCGGAAAAGAGATCGCTGTGGCGCTGCAGAGCGAATGCGGTAAGGCGCTCCTGACTGTCTCCGACGATGGACAGGAGATCGATGAAGTATTTGCCGGGCAGATATTCCACGCCTTTTCCCGGGGGGACCAGGCGAGGAAAACTGACGGCGGAACCGGCCTGGGCCTGGCGATCTCCCGGATCATCGTGGAAAAGCATGGGGGAAGTATCGAATACTGCCGCAGGGACGGTAAAAATGTGTTTGTGGTGGAACTGCCGATGTCTTTTTAGGAGGCTTCATTGCAGGGCAGTGGCTGTAATTCCAGATATTCCGCTTCCCGCTCAAAATGAGCAATCAGCTCCTCACCCCACAGATAGAGTTCTCCCCGCCACGGATGCCCCAGCATGCCGAAGGACCAGTCCGCCGCAATGAAAAAGTAGTAATCTCCATCAGGCCAGTAGCTGGGAAAATATACATTACAGTCCCGCTCATCATCGTGGTAGTGATAATACAGAGGTATCCGCTCCCGGGGATTGAAAATGAAGCAGTCATGAAGATAGTCCAACGCATAGAGAAAACCGTCCTCTGGAACAAGCGCCTCAAAAATCTCGTTTACCCGTGACTCCTGCTCCTGGGTCCAACCGTGTTCTCCCAGTCGATATAACCGATAGGGGTGCGGGAATGAGAAGGGAATTGTACCCCACATAGGACTGAATTTATAGTCGTTCTTCATTTTTTCCCACAGCCGGTCATACAGTTCTTCGTCCAGTATCACTTGCATCACGTTTCCTCCTTGCTTAATGTAGAAAATAGGTGATAACAATATTTATTTTATGATAGCATGAACTTTAAGTCAAAAGTAAATCCAAATTGACAACCCATGATATTTATGTTACATTTTTATCCATGGACAGAGGTAAACATATGTTATTGACGCGCAACAACTGTAAATAAATCAAAGATTTATATCTGGAACTCATAGCAAAATTATTTCTGGTTACGGCAGGAGGTTCGCGTTATGAATAATGGAAAGTTTAAATACTTAGGCAAGCAAGATTTTTATTGTATTTTGTTGGGGGCAGCGATGGGGTTTATGTTTTGTATTTTTGCCCCGTTAGATGCTTTTTTTGCGAATAAGAATGAATTTTGGTTTTCATTATCCCAGCTATTGCCAATGTTGGCGGGCACCTTTATGAGTTTCACGGTTATATTTTCCATACTTCTGATCCTGCTTCAAAGAACGAGGGCGGCTTCTTACATATATGGTGTTTTGTTGTATGTCTATCTGTTCTTCTATATTCAGGGTAATTACATTCCAAGAGATTATGGGGTACTCAATGGCACGGAGATCGACTGGTCCAGCTATGGCGCTTATGGAATTATGAGCGTTGTGCTTGCCATTGTATGTATTTTGTTATGTGTTATCTCCCTATTAAAGATAAAAGACAGAATATATGGCCTTGGAAAGTATCTGTGTACATTCATTATTTTGATCCAGGTGACTACAATTGGCGTGGTTTGGATTCGGGATGCATTCAGTGACGAGGGGCAGGTGCAGGAGACGCAGGTTGTGACCAATAAGGATCTGCTGAATTTATCCGAGGACAACAATTTTATTATACTTTTGCTGGATACATTTGATTCCCAGGATATGCTGAATCTCCTGCAGGGAGATGACGCCGAAGAGTACAGGGAGCTGTTCAGCGGGGGATTTACTTTTTATCCGGATACGCTGGGAGCCTATCCTACCACCAAGGCGGCTGTGCCCCAGATACTAACGGGAATATGGTACTATAATGACAGACCCTATACGGAGTATCTGCAGGATGCCTATAGAGACAGCCCCATTATGGAGGCTCTCAGAACGAACGACTACTCGGTGGGATTGTATACGGAGGATCGTTTGCTGAGCCAGGATACCGACATGTATATAAATGTGGATGTGGGCGCTTATTATGTCAATAATTATTTCCGGTTTGCCGCCAAAGTATATCAGTTGGCTGCGTTCAACTACATGCCTCATCAACTGAAGAAATATTTTGATCTGGACACAGGGGAATTCGAGGAACTAAAGGCTACATCCCTGGAGGGAGGGGCCTATTCCTATGATGTGCAGGCAAACTACGCCTATCTTTTGCAAAATGGGGTGTCTGTCACCGAAAAAGGGAATTGCTTTCGGTTTTATCACACGGCGGGGGTACATCCCTATTATACCTTCGGCAAGGATTTGGTCACGGAAGCAGGTGTGGCCTACGATGTATATGACGAGGCAGAGGGAAATTGCACATTTATTAAAGCTTATTTTGAAGAGCTGAAGAAAAAGGAAATATATGACAGCTCGACCATAATCATAATGGCGGATCACGGGCATTATGATTACTCTCAGAATCCGCTTTTCATGATAAAGAATGCCGGAGAAACGGATGGATTTGTGATATCGGAAGAGAAGATGTGGTATGCGTATCTGCCCGATATCTTTGTCTCGTTGGCCAATGGCGAAAAAGTTACCGAGGAGTATATTCGGAGCTTTGGAGATGAGGAGAGGCGCTTTTTATTTTATACATGGGATGATTCGTGGAAACGGGCCTATCTGCCAAGGATGCAAGAATTGTACGCCGATGGATATGCAGGTGATGTGGATAAGCTTCGGATGACGGACAGAGAGTATATAGGCCGGGATGATTACACACATAATGGCGATGTTGTATGTAAATTTGAACAGGGAGCGCTGATAGATACCATATATTTTTATTCGGACCTGTACAATGCGGACACATATGTTGTCAAAGGACTTTCACACCGGGAAGAATGGGGGACCTGGACGGAGGGAGAGGAGTTGGTCATATCCTTCCCATTGCATGACATAGACGCCCCCTTTATTGGAATCAATATGGATATTTCTACCGTATTTAATCCGCCCCAATCCGTGACGGTTCTGGTAAACGGGAAGTATGTTTGTGAAGAGATTATAAGGAATGATACAAACATGGAATTCGCATTTGAGAATCCGGGCACAGATGCGGTGGAGCTGACTTTGCTGTTGCCGGATTCCATTGCTCCGGCCGATATTTCAGATTCCGCAGATGATCGCAAGCTGGCGCTGGGGCTTTTGACAATGGAAGTGGCGGAAGCGGAATATGAGTTCTCCAAGATTCCGGAGGATGGGATCATCCACTTTGATGCGAGAGATTATAATGCAAATGCATATGTAATTAGCGGTATATCTTCACCAGAGGAAAATGCGGCGTGGACGGTTGGCGACAAATTGTTGGCTTATTTTGGGTTAAGGGGTGACTTGGCGGGGGACACCATTCACATTGCTATGGACTTGGAGGAGGTTGTGGGTAAGCAACAGGAAATAACAATTGAGATAAATGGCGCAGTGGTGTTTGACAGTATTGTGTCAGAAGGAGAGGAGGCAGTGAGTTTCGACATTCCTTATCCGAAGGATGAAATAATCAGCATGGTGGTTTATATGCCCAATGCTGTTTCAACGGCGGATTCAGATTCTCCCTGCCTGCTGATAAAGGATATTAAGATTTTACAGTAAAAATTATACTCATGGTCGATTAGATTTTCCTTTCCGCACGGCGCATGCTGCCCGATTCCGCAACATGTGCCGTGCGGAAATTGGAAAATCTTATCGACCGTCAGTATAGCAGTCCGGCGGTTTTGCGATGCAACCGCCGGATTGCCGTTGAAACCTTATGCCCGTATTCCTGTGGCATTAATTTATAGCTAATGAAAATACAATCCTTCCCGCCCCGGTGCAGGCCAGGATATCCCCCATAGATTTTTCATAAAACTCCCTGAGACTCTCCGGGCAGGAGATGACCAGCTCCGGGATGGGGTCTTTCATGGACATCTGCTTTTCGGATTTATCCTTTCGCACCTGGGCGATGATGCTCTCCAGATGTGCCCCGAAAGCAAGGCAGTCCTCCTGGACCTGTCCGGTGGTCCACAGCGTCTGGTGCAGGGAAATCGCTTCTTCATATCTCCTGTAAAAATCCTGGTAAATATACTCCGTCATATAGGGGGTGTAGATGGCGTACAGCTTCAATATCCCCAGAAGGCTATAGTATACGGCGATCTGTCCGGAATATCTCTGGGCGGCCCCATGCTTCATTGGCTGGTACAGCCTTTCCTTTACAATCTCGATATAGTAATCGCAGAAATCCCTCCAGAACAGATTGTCAATCTCATGCCTGGCCTGGCCGATCTCATAGTCCTCCAGCAGCTGGGCGGCTTTCAGGGTGGTCTCGTTTACCCGCTGCAAAATCCATCTGTCCACAGGCAGAAGATTGGTCTCGTCATACTGCGCGGGTTTTGTGAAATCCTCCAGCTGCAGGATGGCGAACCTGGCGGCGTTGTACAATTTGTTCAGGAAGCGCTTGGAGATCTTCAATTCCTCCGCACTGAAAAAGGTGTCCGTGCCCAGCTTGCTGTTTGCCGCCCAGTAGCGGATGGCATCGGCGGAGTGGGTCTCGATCAGAGCCATGGGAGAGCTGCCGGCATTGTTTTTGGACTTGCTGATCTTTTCGCCGGGCTTTGCCAGCACATAGCCGCTGATCATGATGTCCCGCCAGGGAATCTGTCCCGTGTGGTACAGACTCTTTACAATGGTGTAAAATGCCCAGGTGCGGATGATTTCATGGGCCTGGGACCGCATGCTCATAGGCAGGGGAGATGACTCACCGGATACATCCTCTTTCTCCCAGAATTTTGCGTTGATCAGTGGGGTTACAGAAGAAGTGGCCCAGGTGTCAAAAACCGCCTTCTCCGGCACAAAGCTGCCGCACCCGCAGCTGCAGGGCTGCAGCGGCTGGCTTTCCAGGGGATTTACAGGCAGCTGGGACTCCTCCGCGAAGATGGGCTTCTGGCAGTCCCGGCAGTACCACACCGGGAAAGGAACCCCGAAATATCTCTGCCGGGAGATGCACCAGTCCCATTTCAGGTTTTCCACCCATATCCGATAGCGGTTCTTCATATGCTCCGGGTGCCAGCGGATCTCATCGGCGGCTTTCAGAAAACGCTCCTTTTCAGACAGTACGTCGATATACCACTGCCTGGAGGGGATGAATTCCACATCCCTTCCGCAGCGCTCGTGGATGGCAACCATGTGGCGTATGGTTTCCTGCCTTTCCAGAAGCCCCTTTTCCTGCAAAAGCGCTATGATATGAGTCCTGGCGTCTTTTACTTTCATGCCGCCGATAAATGCCACGTCCTCCTGAATCGTGCCCTCAGGCAGGATGATCTTTTTGTAGGGCAGATGGTGCTTCTGATACCACTCCATGTCGGTGGAGTCCCCGAAGGTGGCGCACATGACGGCGCCGGTTCCCTTGTCCATGGCCACGGTTTCCTCCGCCAGAACGGGGATCTGAAAGCCGTACAGGGGAACGGTGGCCTGCTGGCCCACAAAGCCCTGGTATCTGGCATCCTCCGGGTGGACAAAAATACACACGCAGCCCGCCAGCAGCTCCGGCCTGGTGGTGGCGATGGGCAGACTCCCCAGGGGCGTCTCAAAGGACAGATAGTTGAAGGTGGTATCGCATTCCCTGGTCTCCAGCTCCGCCTGGGCGATGGAGGTGCGGCACTCCGTACACCACAGCACAGGGGATTCTTTCATATATGCCTTATGGCTTTTGGCCAGTTCGATAAAGGATTTCTGAGATATCCTTTGGGCCTGGTCCGATATGGTCTGGTATTGCAGGCTCCAGTCCACGCTAAAGCCCAGCCGCTGCCACAGCCTGCGGAATTCCTCCTCGTAGCGCTCCACGGTTTCCAGGCATTTCTCCCGAAAGACGCTTCTGGGCAGCATGTGGGCCCTTATTTTTTCATCCTTTTCCACCAGACGTTCCGTGGGCAGGCCGTTGTCGTCAAAGCCAAAGGGGTAAAACACGTCATAGCCCTGCATCCGCTTAAACCTGGCGATCATCTCCGCCTGGGTGTAGGAAAAAACATGGCCGATGTGCAGCTTCCCGCTCACCGTGGGGGGCGGGGTGTCGATGGAGAAGATGGGGCCTCTTTTCCCATGCCGGTACTTATAGATGCCCTGCTCTGCCCACATTTGTTCCAGTTCCTGTTCGGTTTTTTGAAAATCATACTTCTGATCCATATGGATACCTCCTGTAAAATATATTTTTTACAAATCAGACAAAAAAATCGCCCTAAGCCAACGCTTAGGGCGAACAACATGTCCGTGGTACCACCTAAATTCAGAAATA
>CAZKAO010000003.1:49897-119679 GCA_964550745.1 uncultured Acetatifactor sp. | reverse complement strand
ACAGCCCAGACTTTTCCCATAAATCTGTGACTGCCCTTGCGCTGTGTTAATGATAAATAGTTCAAAATCCCTTGAAAAATTCCTTGATGCAATGTGACCACTGACCACAAGAATACTGACATTTTCCCTTCTGCAATCTGCCTATGCAGACCAAACCTATTGGATTGCATTAGGAGTATTACGAACATGCATATTTGGGAGCTGCCAGTCCTCACACAAAGGGATTATCTAATGTTGATTAGAACTTGTATGGAACGGAGATCCAGCGTGCCAATAGGCTAAGGCTTAGTGGCTTCATCAGGCAATCCGACATAACCGCAGGCTTCTATCATAGCCTGCCCTTCATCTGAAAGCAACCATTCTACAAGTCTGACGACATTCGGATTATGGTTATCTTTACGATAGACAACATAAAAATTTACAGTAATCGGATATGAACCGTTCCTTATATTCTCTGCATCAGGATATATTCCATCTACCGCCAGCATTTTCACATTTTCATCGGCTACCATCCCTGACAGATAGTATCGAAAAGAGTAACCGATTGATCCGCCAAATATAGACAGAGGACTTCTGGAGTGAATCATATTGCCCTCCATAAACATATCCATCATCGTTTGACTGCCTGATCCTTCGATTCTTGTTAATGGATTGATTTGTCTGGAAGCTCCGCCTACTTCTATCCAGCTTGTGATCTCTCCTCTGTAGATAGAGCGTATCTGTTCCGATGTAAGTCCATCCACAGGGTTATCTTTATTGACAAAGAAAACAAATGCTTCTAACCCTATCGGCACGATTTCGATTTCAACACCCTTCTCTTGTGCTGACAACATTTGTTCTTTGGATGGGTGAGCTGTAAAAAACAGATCAACCGAGCCGTCAACAAGCGCATCAAATCCTCTGATCGTGTTCTGATACTGCATTACGCTGTCAGGCGCAAAGTTTTCACCGTAGTAGTTATCGTCAGAAAACACTCCCCCCTCGTAGGTAACAGTTCCTTCGGGGTAGCAATTCTCTATCACAGATGCGTAAACAGGCACAAGAGCTGCCGCTCCGTCTAAAACAGGTAAATCATCTTCATTTCCTAATTTCAGAGATGAGCCGGTTCTTGCAAGCTCTGATTCCTCCTCAAAAGGCAGGAATTGTGCCACATCGACCATTTTAAGCTGTCCTGTTCCACTGAAATTATTTGCAAGGCGGCTTGTGATCGTTATGTAAAAGAATGCATTTACGGCAACAAACAGAAGAACTGTCGTAAGAATTACAATTATTTTTTTCACAGCCACAGCTCCCTTGCTATAAATTGTATGATCGAAGAATTCTGGTAGGCATAGCAAATATAGATCGAATGTGCAACTGTAATAATGATTCCTATCAAAATAATAATAATTAATATTCTTATGAATTTACGATCACTCATTTTTACATACTCCTCATAAAAAGTATGCCAAGGATATAAAACAGAATCCAGCCTATTACCACCAAAGCGATGATCGCCATACTAATGATGAACATAACTACAATCCATTCTTTTCTGCCAGTTCCTTCTCGCTTTGCATGTATGCCGTCCTTGATGAACAAAATAATAGATACGATTACAAATACAAACAGAGCGATTAGAAAAGCTGCAGCTAAAAATATCCAAATAAAAAACATAGATAACCTCCCTATAATCACAAAACTCGATTACTTAACCTATGCCAAATTATATTTAACCCCTATTGAAATGTCAAGTTCTAAGAAAAGACAGACATTCCACAAAAGAGCATCTATCTATACATTTCATAGCTTGCCATATCAGAACATCATTTCAAACGAACATAATATGTCCTCTTTCCCGAACCTTCGTTATAAGAATTACGATTATTTTTTTCACAACCACAGCTCCCTTGCTATAAACTGTATGATTGAAGATTTCTGGTAGGCATGGCAAATATAGATCGAATGCGCAGCCATAATAATGATTCCTATCAAAATAATAATAATCAATATTCTTATGAATTTACGATCACTCATTTTTACATACTCCACGTAAAAGATGTGCTAAGGATATATAACAGTATTCCGATTACTATCACCAAAGCAATAATCGCCATACTAATGATGAATATAACTACAATCCCTTCTTTTCTGCCAGTTCCTTCTCGCTTTGCACGTATGCCGTCCCAGATGAACAAAATAATAGATATAATTAAAAACAGAGAAATTGCAATTGCAGGAAAATAAATATGCATAATAGTCCAAACGTCCATAGATAACCTCCCTATAATCACAAAACTCGTTTACTTAACCTATACCAAATTATATTTAACCCCTATTGAAATGTCAAGTTTTAAGAAAAGACAGACATTCCACAAAAGAGCATCTATCTATATATTTCACAGCCTGCCATATCAGAACATCATTTCAAGCGAACATAATATGTCCTCTTTCCCGAACCTTCCCTTTTTAATTCTCCTGCCTTTACCAGCTTTCGCAGCGCCCCTCAACAGAGCTTACACTGAGTGCCGGGCATTTTTCTCCACAATTAAAAATCTTTCTTCAAAATCTTTGTATGCTGCAAGGATCGTACCTAAAAGATATTTGATGAAAGGCACTGCATCCTTGCCCTGCTGAGGGCATCATAATACAAGTCCTTATTGCCTGCTATCTTTGCCTCTAAGGAGATGTATTTTCCTACATAAAAAGCACTGTGGCATAAAAGCAGTGTGTTGAGCAGTCTGCTCATTCTGCCCTTGCTGTCATTAAAGGGATGCTATAAGAGTACCTGGTATCTTCCAAAATACAAATCTCTAAAGTTATCATAAACCCTTATGCAATTGTGCTCTTATCGCTAAATCAACATATAACCGGAAAACCTATCAGCCTATGCAATCCTAATAAATATATCAACAGTCTGTTTGAGTCTTAAGCTAAGGACTAAATTATTCTCAAATGTTTACTACATACGGTAATTAACACTAAGTCTGTACTCATTGAATTTATTTAACAGTTGATTCAAATAGTCTTCCATACACCAAAAGAGGGTATCGCAAAATCATCGAAAAAAGATGATTTTGCGACACCCTCTTTATGATGTTTGGCCTGGCATACCACCGATATAAGAGCGTCACAATTCTTTCGCTTTCTTCTGATCCGCTTCCGCAAGTGCTTCCTCGCCGATGGTTGAATATACTCTTGCGCGATTCAGATAGGCTTTTCTATACTCCGAATTCAATTGGATTGCCTGCGTATAGTCTTCGAGAGCTTTTGCATATTTTTTTAAATTTTCATATGCAACACCACGGTTATTATATACATCTGCATTATTGGGATTCAACTCAATTGCTTTATTGTAATCTTTGAGAGCCTTTTCATACTGCCCTAAATCATCATATACAATGCCACGGTTATCATATGCAGTTGCATAATTGGGATTCAACTCAATTGCTTTATCGCAATCTTCGAGGGCCTTTTCATACTGCCCCAAATCATCATATACGATACTACGGTTATAATATGTTTTTGCATAATTGGGATCCAACTCAATTGCTTTATTGTAATCTTTGAGGGCCTTTTCATGCTGCCCTAAATTGTAATATAAATTACCACGGTTATTATATGCAACAGTGTAATTGGGATCCAACTCAATTGCTTTATCGTAGTCTTCGAGGGCCCTTTCATGCTGCCCTAAATCGGCATATACAATACCACGGTTATTATATGCAAGTGTAGAATTAGGATTCAATTCAATTGCTTTATCATAGTCTCCGAGAGCCTTTTCATGCTGCCCTAAATCGCTATATATATTACCACGGTTATTATATACACCTGCATTCTCTGGATATATCTCAATCGCTTTCGAATATTCATCCATAGCGTCCTGTTGACGGCCCTCGTCGCGGGCACGGTTTCCCCGGCGAATATAATCCGAAACGGTAAGCGTCTGCTCCTTCTCACGCTGCTCTTCTTCACGCCGCTCCGCTTTATTCATTTCCTGAAGGGCTTCCTGAATTTCCGGTTTTTTATTCAGTTCCTCCCACTGCTGATTATATTGCTGGACACGCTTTTCATACCTCTTCTTCAGATGCTCTTCCGTAAGACCTGGCCGAATGGCATCTCCATACATGGCCTTTCCGATTTCTACCATCAAAGCGTCAAAACCATCGATAGCGACGAAATATCCCTTCCGTTTTTCCACAAATCTCTGAATCTTCTCTTCGGGCAGATCAGAAAGATCAGGCTTCCCACGATAGCACCAATATACGCCCTTACGCATGTCAGTATGGTCGTCCTCCAAAAAGGACATCAAACTGTGGTCACCGCCGGCATAGCCAATCACAATGGGCGTGTAGGTATTGAGCGCATGGTTCAGCGCTGCCTGCCATTCCGATTTCAATTCATTGGTCGTCTCCGGACTGTTAAAAGGCGCGTACATCAAACCGCGATGAACCTTTGCCACAATGGGACGCTGGATATTGGCATCCATATAGTCCACCAAGGATTCATGGCTGACAACAAGCGGCTTTTTATCTGTGTACAAAAACAGGGCATCTTCCACCAGACTGTCGAAATTCGTGGTAATGACCAGATTATTCTGATTGTTCTCTGTCAGCAGCTTTGCCAGCGTGTGATAGCCAAGGCTGGGGTCACAACGCTCCATGATTTTCTCCAGATAGCCATACCCCTTACGCGGGTTAGCATGAAAACGCAGCCTATAGATATCAAAATAGTACTCGCTTGAGATCGCCCTGCCCTCTTTTTTGGCGCTCTGCCACGCCTCTTCAATCTCGTCAAACCTGTGCTCAATTTCCTTTTCTGCATACAGATCACTGGCAAGTCTCCGCGTTTCATCTTCATCCATCGCGGGCATTCCCCTGTCCCCCGACTTGCCCATGAGACAATCCATCCATTGCATCTCAAGGGTGCTGCCGCTGGGGATGCCGGATTCCACCGATGCGCCGGAACCCAAGATGAAGCAAAACCGCTGCTCACTATTTTCGGTTGATTCCTTTATCAGCCGTGATAAACTCTTTGCGGAAAGAATTTTGGACTTTGAAAACGCCATGCTAACCACCTCTCGTTATTATTACCATTTATTATATCAGCGTTTTCGACATTTGTCAACAACGAACTTACTATGACAACATACTTTTCCTATATGTTCTATCTGTACACAGGTTTTTTCGCCCTCAATTCTCCAAATAACTGGCAATAGTTCTCATACCGCAGCCTGCTGATCCGCCCCTGCTCCAGCGCCCGTTTGACGGCGCATTCCGGCTCTGCGGTGTGGGTGCAGCCCCCGAAGCGGCAGGCTTCCTCAAAGTCCTGGAATTCCGGATAGTACGCCGCCAGCTGCTCCTTCTCCAGATCAAACAGCCCCAGGGAACTGAATCCCGGCGTATCCAGAATATAGGTATCCTCCCCCAGCGCAATCAGTTCGGAATGTCTGGTCGTATGTCTGCCTCTCTCAATCCTGGCGCTTATCTCTCCTGTCTCCATGACCGTGCCGGACTGCAGACAGTTAATCAGGGAGGACTTGCCCACACCGCTGGGCCCTGCCACGGTGGTGGTCCTGCCTCTGAGCAATTCTTCCAGCTGCGCAAGCCCCTGTTTCTGCTTTGCGCTCACCGTCAGCGTCTCATAGCCGCAGGCCCTGTAAATGGCAACATAGTCCGCCCCTTTTTCCTCCTGGTCCAGATCCTGCTTGTTCAGACAGATGATACAGGGCAGACCCTGCTGCCTCATCATAATTAAAAAACGATCCAGCAGATTGAAATTGGGCTGCGGATGAGTAATTGCAAAAATCACCAGAGCCTGATCCACATTGGCCACAGCCGGGCGGATCAGGCAGCTGGACCGGGGCAGCAGACTACAAATATTCCCCGTTTTCTCCGCCTCATCCAGCAGATCAATCTCCACATCGTCCCCCACAAGAGGTTTGATCTGCTCTTTTCGGAAAATTCCTTTGGCCTTACACTCATAGATTCCGCTCCCCGGCACATGCACATAATAAAAGCCGGCAATCCCCTTGATGATTTTCCCCCTCATAAGCAAAAGCCTTTCCTATTCCTGCGCAAATTCAATTCTCCGATCTATAGATTTGTTCTCTGGCACACCATTTGTCGTCACCGTATAAGTCAGAGTGATGGTTCCCCACTGGGAAGTAATTCCATAAAAGTTTGCTGACAGCGGGAAAGTGGCGGTCGTCACATCCATCAGGTTCTGCCCACTGTCGGACGTGATGACAACATGCACATTACTGCCGGAGGTGTAATCCGGAGCCTCGCTGAAGGTCGGCGCATCGATGCTGGCATTGCACTTATAGGTAATGCCGCTGGCAGGGTCTCTGCCCAGGCTGATATTCACCTCGATAATGGAGCGCGGGTCCATGGATGTCCCCGCCGAGAAATTCTGATAGCAGATTAAGCCCTCGGCCACAGTATCACTGTATACCTCGCCAACGCTCTTCAGAATCATATCGTTTTCATATATCCATTCATCCAGTTCAATCTTATCCTTGCCGATGAAGTTGGGCATCACCACCTTGTTGTCCTCCACGCCCAGACTCACGTTCAGAGTGACAGAAGCTCCCTCAGCCACCGGATCACCGCCATTAGGGGACTGGCTGATTACCCTGCCTCTCTCCGTCGTCGGAGAATAACTCTCCAGACGGTTTACCTGCAGACCCGCCATGGTGATCTTGTTATATGCCTCCTCATAGGTCAGTCCGGTCACCTCCGGTACGTCCACCGCACCTGTACCGGCGCTGACTGTCAGCACCACCGTAGAACCTGGCTCCACCTCTGTATCCGCCTGTATATCGGTATTGATTACCTTGTTTTTCTCATAGATCTCGGATACCACTGTCACCACCTCGGGGATCAGGCCAAGACTTATGATCTCTCTCCTGGCATCATCTACATCCCAGCCGTCCACATTCACCATCTTCACCGGCTCAATGGTCGGCACACTGCTGCTCTCCTGTGAGACATCCGCGGGCCGCATCACTCCGCTGCTCTCCTCAGTCTCCGGATCGATCTTGTTGCCGATGTCATCCGTATTTATGACGCCGAATATTCTGCCCACCAACACCAGGATGATAGCGCAGATCACCACTCCCGCCACAACGGCAAGCACAGTGGTCACTTTTTCCATCCTGCCGTCCCCGGCATCATATTCGTCCTCCTCGTAGTACTCCTCCTCCCCATCGTAATCCTCATCCTGGGGCGGCCGGGTATACTGGGAGTTCAGGCGCAGCTGCTCCTCATAAGCATCCTGATGCTGGGCCTTCCTCTTGATCTGGTTCATCTCCACTTCGGAGATTGCCCGCGTACTTGCCTCCTCGTCTATATCCCTGTTAACCACGAAATCCTCATCCGGATGGATCAGAGACTGTTTCAGGTCGGCAATTACCTCCGTCATATTCTGATATCGTCTGTCCGGGGACTTCTGACAGCATTTCAGTACGATAGCCTCCACGCTGCCAGGGATCTCCGGTACATATTCCTTGGGTGAAATCATCTCCTCCTGGATATGCTTGATGGCTATGGCCACCGTGGTCTCCCCGTTGAACGGGACACGCCCTGTCAGCATCTCAAACAGAGTAATGCCCAGAGAGTAGATATCACTCTTTTCATCGCTGTAGCCGCCTCTGGCCTGCTCCGGCGAGGTATAATGCACGGAGCCCATCACATTGGAGGTGATGGTGTTGCTGGTGGCGGCCTTGGCGATGCCGAAGTCCGTCACCTTCACCTTGCCATCCCTGGAAATAATGATATTCTGCGGTTTGATATCCCTGTGAATAATATGGTTGTTATGTGCCGCTTCAATGCCCATACTCACCTGAATAGCTATACTGACAGCCTCCTTGTAGGACAGCCGGGCTTTGCGCTCGATATATTTTTTCAGCGTAATGCCCTCCACCAGCTCCATAACAATATAATGAATGTCATTTTCCTCTCCCACATCGTATACATTGACAATATTGGGATGCATGAGACCGGCTGCCGCCTGAGCCTCAATCCGGAATTTGGACACAAAATTTTCGTTTTCGCTGAACTCCTGTTTCAGCACCTTCACGGCCACATACCGGTTTAACTTATGACATTTTGCTTTATACACATCGGACATACCGCCGGTACCGATCTTCTCCAGTATCTCATAGCGGCCGCCTATCATCATTCCTATTTTAACCATGCTATTTCTCCGTTCTATTTTCCGAACTCTTCCTTTCATGGATAACACTGGCTATGCCTGTGTTGCTGTATCAATCGGTATTGGGAACCTGCTCCAGTGACTCGATCAGTATTACGGCGATATTGTCCTTGCCGCCGTGGGCGTTTGCCGCCTCGACCAGTTTCCGGGCTTTCTCCTCCAACTCTCCCCTGCCATTCAGGATCTCCTGTATCTCTTTATCCTCCAGCATATTGGTCAGGCCGTCAGAACACATCAGCACGATATCTCCTTCTGCCAGCTCTACGGTAAAAAAGTCCGCCTCCACGTTGTCGCTGGCTCCGATCGCCCGGGTAATGATATTTTTATCCGGATGGTTGCGGGCGCTCTCTCTGTCAAGGACCCCCATTCTGACCATCTCCTCCACCTTCGAGTGATCTCTGGTGATCTGCACGATTTCCTCATTGACAACATAGAGCCTGCTGTCCCCCACATTGGCCACCTGCAGATATCTGCCGAGGCAGGTGGCGGCCACCACAGTGGTACCCATTCCCTCCAGGCTGATGTCCTCGCTGGCCTTTTTGCGGATATGGGCATTGGCCATCTCGATGGCCTTCTGGAGAATCAGCGTGGGATTCTTCTCAAAAGACCGCTCGATGCAATTGCAGATTGTCTCCACCGTATACTTTGATGCATACTCCCCTGCCTTATGTCCTCCCATGCCGTCTGCCACAATAAACAGATTGGGCAGGTTGCCAATGGCCCTCTCCGAGGTAAATACATAATCCTGATTCTGTTTTCTCTTTCTGCCGATATCGGTGATTGAAAACGTCTTTAGCACGTCTGTTCCTCCTGCATATAGGAACGTCTCAGCTGCCCGCAGGCGCCGTCGATGTCCCTCCCCATTTCCCTTCTTATAGTAACATTTATTTTATTTTTTTCAAGAACATTTTTAAAAGCCTGTATCCGGCGGTTATCAGATTGCACATATTCCCGCTCCCGGATGGGATTGACCGGGATCAGGTTCACATGACAGCGCAGCGGTTCTGCCAGCCTGCCCAGCTGCCAGGCGTCCTCCTGCGTGTCATTGACGCCGCCCACCAGACTGTACTCAAAGGTAATGCGCCGCCCGGTCCGGGCAAAATAGTACTCGCAGGCCTCCATCAGCTCTGCAATGCTGTACTTATTGGCTATGGGCATCAGGCTTCTGCGCTTCTCGTCCGTGGCGCCGTGAAGAGAAAGCGCCAGCGTAATCTGCAGTTGTTCGTCTGCCAGCCGCCTCATCTGCGGCACGAGTCCGCAGGTGGACACCGTGATGTTTCTGGCGCTGATATGCAGACCGTTTTCATCCGTCAGCATGTTAAGGAACCGTATCAGGCTGTCATAGTTGTCCAAGGGCTCCCCCGTGCCCATAACCACCACGTTGGACACCCTCTCCCCGGTCAGCAGGCTGATGGCATATATCTGATCCAGCATCTCCCCCGGACGTAAATTCCGCACCAGTCCGCCCAAAGTAGATGCGCAGAACCGGCAGCCCATCCGGCAGCCCACCTGGGAGGAGATACAGACACTGTTTCCGTGTTTATAGCGCATCCACACACTCTCCACCACATGACCGTCCTCCAGGGCAAAGAGGAATTTCCTGGTGCCGTCGATCCGGGACTCCTGCACCTGTACCTGACGCAGACAGGTAAAGGCGTACTGCTCTGCCAGTCTCCTGCGCAGCTGCGCGGGCAGATTGGTCATACTGTCATAATCTCTCGCCAGCTTCTGGTGCAGCCACTGATAAAGCTGCTTTGCCCGAAAAGGCTTCTCGTTAAGAGCCGCCAGCTCCTCCTGCAGCTGTGGGAGCGTCAGGGACTTGATATCCAATTTTCCTTCTTGATTCTCCCACTTCATTCCTGCTCTCCTATTTAGAGTTCCGCCTTCGTCTTACCAGCGCCATTCCCCGCAGAGCAATTTCCGGCCGCTTTGGCGTCCGTAAATTCTCTGGGCGCTGTCCAGACGGCGGCTGTTTTGAGGATCAATAAATCCTCTGTTCCGCCCCTGTTGTGCTTCGCCGCAGCCGGGCATAAAAAAAGCCGTCCATATGCGCCTCCTGGGGCAGGAGTTGTCTGCTCTCCTCCAGAGTAAAGGGAAAATTCTCACAGATATAGCGGCACGCCTCCTCATTTTCCCGCCTGTTGATCGTGCAGGTGCTGTACATCAGCACGCCGCCCGGCTTTACATACTGCCAGCTGCCCTGTATGATCCGGCGCTGCAGCGCTGTCAGGCTCTCCATGCTCTCCGGCGTCACATGGTACTTGATATCCCGCTTCTTGCCCAGCACTCCCAGGCCGGAGCAGGGCACGTCCATAAACACCACATCGGCGCTCTCTATCCTGTCGGGGTCCGTCATGGCCGCATCCCAGAGCTGCGTCGTCACCCTGTCCCCCAGGCCCATGCGCCGGATATTTTCCTCTATCCGCTCCAGCTTTGCCTCCGATATGTCCCTGGCAAGCACATGGGCGGCCGTCTGCGCCGCCAGCAGCGCCTTGCCTCCGGGGGCGGCGCAGACATCCATGACCAGGTCTCCCTCCTTCAGCCCGGCAGCCTCCACACAGAGCATGGAACTTACATCCTGCACCATAAAGGCGCCCTCATTGTAGCCATCCAGTGCGGCCACACCGCCCACGCCCTCCAGGTAGTAGGCATACTCCAGATACTCCGATTGAGTCACCCGGATTCCGTCCGCCTGCCAGCTGCGGATATAATCCTGCCGCCTCTGCGGCGTCACCTGCGAAGCAAAGCGGATGGTCACCGGATGTACCGCCATCAGCTGTTTAAGCAGCCCGCAGGTCTGCTCCATGCCATATTCATCCAGCCATAGCTTTACAATCCACTCCGGCATGGAGTACTGTATGGATAATGCCCGCACCGGCTCAGTGTCCGCATCCGGCAGGGGGATATCCCCTTTCCGGGACGCGATCTTGCGCAGCACGCCGTTCACAAACCCCTTGAGATTCACAAATTTCCGCTTTGCCGCCAGCTTTACCGCCTCGTTGCAGACGGCGCTGTCCGGCACGCTGTCCATATACAGGATCTGATAGACCCCCATCCGCAGCAGACAGCGGATGACTGGCTTCATCTTCTTTACCGGCACTGTGGAATATTGATCCAGAATATAATCCAGCTCAATCCTCCGCTCCACGCAGCCCTCTGTCAGGCGTTTGATGAAGCGTTTCTCCTGCTCCGCCAGGTAATCATATTTGTCCAGCACAGCCTTGACGACCTGGTTGGAGTATGCCGTGCATCTCTCTATCTCCAGCAGGGTGTCCAGCACGATCTCTCTGATATTATCTGCCATAGTTTCCTGTCTCTTCCTGCTCCGAATTAATCGGATTTTGTTTAAAATCGTCTAACCTGCGGCTGCCTGCCCAGGGGCATATTAATCATTCCTGCGCCGTCCGCCGCCACCGCTAAAGAGCAGAATCAGCCGCAGCAGCTGCAGCACGGACGCCAGCAAACCCGCCACATAGGTCATGGCGGCGGCACTCAGTACTTTTTTACAGCCCTGGTTCTCCTGCTGTGTGACAATACCATAGCACTCCAGACGCTCCAATGCCCTGTTAGAGGCATTGAATTCCACAGGCAGCGTGGCCAGCTGAAACAGCACGGTAAGAGAAAACGCAATGATTCCCAGCCGGATCAACACTGGATTCCAGCTCAGGAGCACGCCCAGAAAAATCAGCGGCATGCTGGCGCGGCTTCCGATATTCACCACAGGCACCAGCGCTGTCCGAATCCGGATGGGCACATAATCCTGGGCATGTTGGATGGCATGCCCACACTCGTGAGCCGCCACCCCCATGGCCGTCACGGTTCTGCCATAATAATTCCGGTGGGATAGGCGCACCACATTAGCTGCAGGATCATAATGATCTCCATCGTTGCTGCCAAGATCCTCCACCTGCACCTGATATAGGCCCTCGTTGTCCAGTATTTTCCTGGCGCACTCGGCGCCGGTGAGCCCTGTGCTGTTGCCCACTTTATGATACTTATTCATGGCGGATTTCACCACCCCGCTGGCCAGAAGACTGATCAGCAGTCCGATAATCACCAATAAATACGTTGAATCCCAATAAAACATACACCATTCTCCTATTTGAAGTTCCGTATATTCCCTTCCAACACACTCACCCCAGTTTATCCCCCGGGGCAATCCGCACGCCCAACAGAAAATCGTGGGCGCTCATACGCTTCTTTCCCTCCAGCTGCAGCTCCCGTATCCGCAGGGTTCCCTGGCCTGTCGCCACGGTAAAATCCTGTTTTCCTACGGCTACTACTGTTCCCGGCTCCATATCCGGCACATCATCTTCCTCTGCCACAGCATCCCATATCTTCAGCTGCCTGCCCTGATAGGAAGTATAGGCGCTGGGCCAGGGGTCCATACCATGAATCAGCCTCTCGATGGAGAGAGCATTCCCGGCAAAATTTATCCTGCCCATATCCTTAGTAATAATGCGGGCATAACAGCAATCCTCGTCCCGCTGCTTCCTGGGCTGCAATGCTCCCTGCAAAAGCAGCTCCAGCGCCTCCACTATAGCCACTCCGCCCAGGCCGGTCAGTTTTTCATACAGGGTGCTGTAGGTGTCCTGCCTGTCAATGGGCAGCTCCTTCTGATATAGTATATCCCCGGTATCTATACCGGCATCCATCTGCATGATGGTGATACCGGTTTTTTCCTCCCCGTCTATAATCACATGCTGGATCGGGGAAGCGCCGCGATACCTGGGCAGAAGAGAGGCATGGATATTCAGACATCCATATCTCGGCATATCCAGAATCTCCTGGGACAAAATCTGTCCGAAAGCCGCCACAATAAACACGTCCGCCTCATAGGTTTTCAGCTGCTCCACCGCCTCCGGGCGCTTGATCCGCTCCGGCTGGAATACCGGGATATCATGTTCCACGGCACAGACCTTCACCGGCGGAGGCTGCAGGCTGCCGCTACGGCCCTTCGCCTTGTCCGGCTGCGTCACCACAGCGGTGATCTCATGCTCTGCCCGGATCAATGCCTCCAGCGCACCTACGGCATAGTCCGGAGTCCCCATAAATACGATCTTCATGATTCCTCCTCCGTCATTGCCATCAAGTCAACCAGCTCACCCTCCACCTTTTCCACATACAGATGGCCGTCCAGATGATCCAGTTCATGGCAGATTGCTCTTGCCAGCAATTCTGTCCCCTCCAGTTCAAAGGACTGCATATTCACATCCTGGGCCACTACTTTCACATAGTTGGGCCTGGTGACTATTCCCGACTTTCCCGGCACGCTTAAACATCCTTCTGAACCGGTCTGCTCCCCGCCGCTCTCCACGATCCGGGGATTGATCAGAACATAAGGATCTTCCCCCGTCACATCAATGACCACAATGCGCTTGAGGACGCCCACCTGCGGAGCCGCCAGCCCTACACCATTGGCCTCATACATCGTGTCCAGCATATCCTCAATCAGATATCTGGTGCGGTCCGTCATCTCCGCCACTTCCTTGCATTTCTTGGTCAGAATCTCCTCTCCGATCTCCCGTATATTACGAATAGCCATATTTATCTCCTTTCACATACCAGACCGCTCATAGAATAACTATTCTATTATCTCAAAAAATGGAATATTTTGCAAGTCTATAATGTGTTCATGGGGTCAAAGTCAAACTGCAGGCTGGTCTGAGGCTGACGCTGCCGGACAAGCTGCTCTCCCATCCAGTCCTCCAGGCCGTCCTTTACCCGGATCAACTGCTCATAGTCGGGATCTTTGACATAGAACACAAAGCGGTAGATGTCATTAACCTTGCCGATGCCTGCCGGAGTGGGCCCCACAATCATGGTGCGTCGGGCCAGGGGAAGCGTCTGATCCACATACCGGGCGGCCTGCCCAGCCAGCTGCTGCGCCAGGGCGCTGCCCTCGGTCTCCGAGGCTGCATAGATCTGCACCGCCAGCATATGGGAGGCCGGAGGATAGCCCATCATCTCCCGGTACAATATCTCCTCCTGGTAAAATCCCTCGTAGTCCTGAGCCGCCGCATAGGTGATGGCATAGTGCTCCGGCTGGTAGGTCTGGATCACCACCTCCCCCGGCTCGCTGCCCCGGCCCGCCCGGCCCGCCGCCTGGGTCAGCAGCTGAAACGTCCTCTCCCCCGCCCGGTAGTCACCCACCGACAGAGACAGATCCGCCGCCAACACTCCCACCAGCGTCACATTGGGAAAATCATGACCCTTGACAATCATCTGGGTGCCCACCAGCACATCCGCTTCCCCCGCCGCAAAAGCCGACAGAATCTGCTCATAGCTGTCCTTGGTCCTGGTGGTGTCCGCATCCATCCGCAGGATGCGCATTGTAGGGAACATGGCCTGAAGCCGCTCCTCGATCTGCTGGGTTCCGGCACGAAATCCTGAGATATATTTTGAGCCGCAGGACGGACAGATATGCACGCCCGGCGTCTCATAGCCACAATAGTGGCACACCAGACGACCGCCCTTATGCTCCGACAGAGACACATCGCAGTGAGGGCATTTCATCACATGTCCGCAGGCTCTGCAGGAAATAAATCCGGCAAAGCCTCTGCGGTTGATAAACAGCATACTCTGCTGCCCTCTGTCCAGCCGGTCTGCCAGAAGCTCCTGCAGCTTTCTGCTGAAAATAGAGCGATTTCCCTGTCTTAATTCTTCCCGCAGATCTATGGTATATACCTGAGGCAGGCTGCCGCCGGTAAGTCTCCGGGTCAGATACAGCGGGCGGAACTGCCCCAGCCCCGCCCGGTATGCCGCCTCCATGGAGGGAGTCGCGGACCCCAGCACCACGCTGGCTCCGTACAGGGAGGCCAGATAGATGGCTGTCTCCCTTGCATGATATTTGGGAGTGCTTTCACTCTTGTAGCTGGCCTCATGCTCCTCGTCCATCAAGATCAGCCCCACAGCCGGGAACGGCACAAACAGGGCAGAACGCGGCCCGATGATCACATCGATATCGCCGCATCTCGCCCTCTCGCACTGATCATATTTTTCCCCCGCGGACAGCGAGGAATTCAGCACGCTGACCCGGTCGCCGAAGCGTCTGTAAAACCGCATCAGCGTCTGATAGGTCAGCGCAATCTCCGGGATCAGCACAATCACCTGCCTGCCGCGGCTCACCATCTCCTGCGCCAGACGGATATAGACCTCCGTCTTGCCGCTGCCGGTGATGCCCTGAAGCAGATAGGTTCCGCTGTCTCCGCTGTCATAGTCGTTCATGACCCGGTCCACGGCTTCCTGCTGCTGGGAACTCAGTTCACGATGTGTCTCTCCCATTGCCTGCTGCCGCACCGGGTTGCGGAAGGCCGTAATCACCTCCACATGGACGGTTCCCAGTCCCTCCAGGGCACGGATCACCGCCGGGGATACCATCAGCTTGCCCGTCACCAGCTGGTAGGGGAGTTCTCCCTCCTGAAGCAGTTCCTGAAGCAGTCTGGCCCTGGCGGTCTGTTTCTTGCGCTGGCACTCTCCCAGCAGGGAAATGCCTTCCTCCCGGGTAACCGCCAGCCGTACCTTCTTGTGTTCCACCTTTTTCACAGTCTGTCTGGCGGGCAGCACGGTCTTTAACGCCTGGATCATGGTGCCTCCGTAGTTTCTTCGTATCCACCGGGCCAGCCGGATCTGATAGTCCTCCGCTCCCACGCCGTCCGCCGCCACACTGTGTATCTCCTTGATTTTCTGCGGATCGTAATTGCATTTTCCCGTAATGTCCGTCACATACCCCCGGCGCAGCGTATTGCCCTTGCCAAAAGGCACCATCACGCACATCCCTTCCTCCAGCGTCTCCCGCATATGCTCCGGAATCCGGTACTGAAAGGGACGATCCACCTTTTCATGGGAGATATCTATTATCACATCTGCGTATTCTGTCAAAGTATTTATCTCCATATTTATCGTTCCGCACATGCTGTTATCCGTTCTGCCTCTGCTCCTCCAGGATCTCCCGGATCAGCACTCTCTCGTCCATGGGATATTTTACCCCTTTGATCTCCTGATAATCCTCATGCCCCTTTCCGGCCAGTATGATGATATCCCCCTCCTGCCCGTGGTCTATGGCGTAGCGGATGGCCTCCTTGCGGTCACAGATCTCCACATAGGCCCCATCTGTCTTAGCCATGCCGATCTTGATATCATCGATGATAGCCTGGGGTTCCTCAAACCGGGGATTGTCGGAGGTGATGATGGTCAAATCCGCCAGCCTGCCGCTGATCTCCCCCATCTCGTAACGGCGCTGCTTGGAGCGGTTGCCGCCGCAGCCGAACAGACACACCAGCCTGTGGGGTTCATACTCCCGCAGAGTGGTCAACAGACTCTCCAGCGCCATGGCGTTGTGGGCATAGTCGATCAGCAGCGTGAACTGATCTGACACCTTCACCATCTCGATACGTCCCTTGACCCGCACCGCCCGCAGCGCCCGCTTGATATCGTCCTCTCTCACATTGAAATGCCTGCAGATGGCTATGGCCGTCAAGGCATTGTATACGCTGAAACGCCCCGGTGTGGGCACCTCCACCTCAAAATCCATCAGCCCTTCCACCTGGAAGGACACACCCAGTTCTCCCGGCTTTCTGACCAGCTGCACATTCTCCGCCCGCAGATCATTGCCTGCGCCGATTCCATAGCGCTCCACCTGGCAGGTATGGCCCTCCAGCACCGCATCCACATGGGAGTCGTCCCCGTTGACAATCCCCACCCGGCACTGCTTGAACAACAGGCCCTTGCAGTGCAGATATTCCTCAAAGCTGGCATGTTCATTGGGTCCGATATGATCCGGCTCCAAATTGGTAAAAATTCCCAGATCAAATACAAAGCCCTGGGTGCGGTGGAGCATCAGCCCCTGGGAGGACACCTCCATAACCACCGCATCCATGCCCGCCTCCACCATCCGGGCAAAATATTCCTGCAAAGCATAAGACTCCGGCGTGGTATTGCCCGCATGGATATGCTCCCTGCCGATGATCACCTCGATGGTGCCCACCAGCCCTACCTTATAGCCCGCATTCTCCAGGATGGACTTTACCATATAGGTGGTGGTGGTTTTCCCCTTGGTGCCGGTGACGCCGATAATCCGCAGCTTCTCCGCCGGGTATCCGAAATATGCCGCTGAGATAAAGGCCATGGCATATCTGGTATCCTCCACCCGGATCACCGTCACATCCCGGCCCGCCGCCTCCGGCACCTCCCGGGACACCACCAGCACCCCGGCGCCTTTCTCCACCGCCTCCGCCGCAAAATCATGTCCGTCAAAATTGGCCCCCTTGACGCAGATAAACAGACAGCCCTCCGTTATCTTCCGGGAATCATACACCACCCGGTCGATCTCCCGCTCCACACTGCCCTGCATACATTCGTAGTCCACCTTGCACAACAAATCCGTCAGCTTCATAACACATCTCCTTATATAAATTTCCACACATCCCCGCAGGGAATCCCTCTACCTATTACTATAAACGACAGACACCCGGATGTAAATATTTTTTCATCAAAAGTACAACCTCCATAATGCAAAAACTCCGGTATCGCTACCGGAGTTCTCGCTATTTCTTATGAGGGGGGAGATAGTGAGTTCATCAACTATCTGATATATACTATACCCATGAAATGTGTCCAAAGTGTGTACAAATCCTTAGGAAAAAATAAAATGACCCTAAACAAAATGGAAATTCTGAATCACAAACTGTACCTCCTCCCGTCCCCGATAATGGTTTATACCAAGGTGGTAGGTAATGTTCATCTCATAACCGCCGCTCTCTGCGCCTGTGGCAAAGAGCTTCTCCGCGCTGCCCGTCCCGTGTTTCTCCTCCAGGCGTTGGCAGAACTCCTCCAGATCACCAAAAAACATAAGTTCCTGCCGCACTCCCTCCGCCTGTGCCGTAAGTCTGGCAAAATTCTGTTTAGCGCCGATACGCCGCCCGCTGAGCAGACGCAGCCCCTTCTGGGCAAACAGCGGCCGAAAATTTCCCGTGCCGCAGGGCTCCAGGCACTCCAGCTCCCGCGCCAGTCTCATGTCCGCATAGCCAGTGGGCATGGGTACGTCGATATGTACCGTCAGAGCAAAATCCTCCTGTGTCAAACCGCAGTCGGCGTTCAGCGCCCGTCTGAGCGGTTCCACGTCCTCCTTGCGCATGGACAGCCCCGCCGCCATCTTATGTCCGCCGAACTTGGTAAAATACTGCCGCACACGAGTCATGGCGTTGTACATGTGGTAGGACTCAATGGAACGCCCGGAGCCTTTGACGCCCTCCTCGCCATCGGTCAGTATAAACACCGGGTGGTGGTATTTCTCTTTAATCCGTCCGGCGATTATGCCTGCCAGACTCTCATGTACATCGGGCAGATAGACCACCATAACCGGGTCAGGCTCCCCCCGCGACTCTATCAGGCGTATAGCCTCCTCCACGCCCTTTAAAGTCATGCTTTTTCGGCTGTCGTTCAACTCCTTAAGCTCCCTGGCTGCATTCATGGCCTGAACCTTATCCTGGCTCTCCAGCAATTCCAGCGCCCGTTTTGCCGTGTCCAGCCGCCCTGTGGCGTTGAGACAGGGTCCCAGCACAAACCCCAGATGATAGGCGGACACCCCCGCCGGGTCTAAGCCGTTCACCTCCATCAGCGCCTGCAGCCCCGGATTCTGGCATGTGGCAAATCGTTTCAGCCCCTCCTTCACCAGAATGCGGTTCTCATCCCTTAGTTCCATCACATCACACACCGTTGCCATGGCGGCAAAAGGCAGCAGCGCCTCCAAAAGCCCTGCCAGCCCGGAGCAGCCTCTTCTCTCCCCCAGCGCCTGCACCAGCTTGTAGGCCACCACCGCCCCACAGATTCCCGGCCAGGGATAACTGCAGCCCTCCTGCCAGGGATCAACCACTGCCTGGGCCGCAGGCAGCTGCTGAACTCTCTGTCCGTTCTCTTCTGTAAACGGCACCTCATGGTGGTCCGTCACCACCACACGCATACCTAGCTCCTGCGCCAGCGCAATCTGAGCCGGAGCCGCAATGCCGTTGTCGCAGGTGACAATCAGCCCCACGCCGTCCCCGTGGGCCTCCTCGATCAAAGCATCGTTCAGTCCATAGCCGTCCCGTATCCTGTGGGGAATGGACGTATCCACCTGCGCTCCCATCTCCCGAAACGCCCGGGTCAGGATGTAGGCGGAGCATATGCCATCCACATCATAATCTCCGATCACGCGGATTTTCGTGCCTCTGTCCAGCTCCTCCCCGATCACTGCCACCGCCTGTTCCATGCCTTTCAATAACCAGGGGCTGTAGCAGTCCGAAAGCTTCCCACGCAGGAACTTTTCCACCTCCTGCGGCTCTGTAATATCCCGGTTCCGGATGATTCTGGCCAGCACCGGGCTGATGCCGAACTGCCTGGCCCATCCGTCAAAGTCCGCCTTTTTGGCGGCCACCATCCATTTTTCCATATCGATTTCACCAATCCACTTATCTTTTTGATAAACTTGAACTTGTCAGAATTACCTACTTCAAGGCCACAAATTTCGCATCCTCTTCTTTAAAATAGTCATTCATATTACTGCTAAATCCGCTTGCTTTCCATGCTTGTTCAAATGTAATACTTTCCAGGTTACTTAGAAAAACAAATGTACTATCTTTAGAAGCCCCACCCATTCTTCCGGTTATCACTAATCTATATTTATATGTATGAGTATCTGTTCTCCAGGTGCCATCACTCATTTCATAATACTTAACCATAGTGACTAACTCATCATCCTCAAAAGCCAGTTCTGAGTCAGTAATCTCATAGACTTTAACCACGGATGCTTCTTTTTGAGAACATCCCAATAGACTAAATAACATGAGTGTTATCAAAATCATTCTGATTATTTTCTTCATAGATTTTACACCTCCAAATTCAGATTTATACTTAAATCTTTATGTGAATGAATACTCACACTCTGCCTGTCCCTTCTGATAGGTACATTCAATTATTTCAGCGGGATTCATTTTTTCAATATATGTCAAACACCTGAATACCATCCCGTGCCCGACCAAAATAACCTTATTGTAATCCGAATATTTATCTGCCACACGTATCATTCTTTTTCTCATATGGCTAAGAGACTCCCATCTGAATTTCTCGCCTGGCGGATACTCACCGTTAAATTTAGTAAATTCCCTGGCAAGCGCAAAGCTTTCTTCAGATGTTTCATACTGATTGTTCTCATCAGGTATCCATTCATGCAAATCAATATCAACTTCAACCCGTATTCCTGTTTCTCGTGAAATAATCTGAGCCGTCTGCAATGCTCTTGTGTATGGAGAAGATACAATAAGCTCCGCATCTTTAAGACGAATATCTTTTGCAGCTATTTCTGCCTGTTGCCTTCCTTTTTCTGATAAAGGAGCAAAATCCCTGCCAAATCCCCAAAATCCGTTTTCAAGCATATTATCATAATTTGCTTCTCCATGCCTGACAAGATAAAACAATGCCATCTTATGAATCCTCCTATAAAAATTTTAATTTTCAGTTTATACAGATCTCCGATAAACTGGAATATGCTGTTGATCTACTTCTTGACAATATTCCATTTCTTATTTTCAATGACATATTGAAATTCGCTTAAATTCTCATCAAGCATCACATCAATCAAATCATAAAAATCATTAACCAAGTTAACTTTATCAAGTTCTTCTGTTTTAATCCACTGCATTTTTCCTTCGTCAGAAGAACAAAGTTCTCCTTCATACTGAGTTGCCTCAAAAAGAAAAACAATATATCGTCCTTCATCAATCGGGAACTGTTTTACACCACACAATTTGGGATTTGAAATCGTCAACCCTGTTTCTTCTTTCATTTCTCGGACAATGGCATCAACTATAGACTCACCTGGTTCCACATGTCCACCAGGTAGTGTAAATCCTTTCCAATCTTTCTTTACTCTGTCTTGTAACAAATATTGTCCATTTTGATGCAATAAACATAACGCTGTAAGTTCCACCTTTTCCAAGCGTTCCATTACATACACCTCCGCAAAATTCCGATTTATAGTTTTATTTTTCATAATCAAGTTATTTTTTCCGATTGTATTCCTCGTCTGTCGGGAAACGCCAGCCTTCGTTTGAGTCAAGTATCAGATCTACATCGTCGAATGTCACAGCCCATGTAGAGTCTGTTAAGAGATGGGTTATTTCCGTGAGGCATTTTAACCAGTAATTTGCGACATCAAACAATGCCTTCGGTCTCGTTCTCGGAAGTTTGGTAGAACCGCTAAAAATAATATCCTCATCACTATCAACATCATATACCGAAAAATCTTCAACCTTTCGCTTAAAAGGATATTGAGAGCAGTATTTTTCAATTATTTCTTTACTGGCCTCTTTCTCCTGTTCCGTCAAAGGCTGTTCTCTTTTTGCCTCGTAATAAAGTGAAAATGCCATATCTCTCCTCCTTATCAACGCCGGTTTACCACATAAATCTCAAATCACATTATAGCAAAACAACTCCTGTTTTACAATCAGGAATTGCCTTTTAAGCAGGGCTTGGTCTCTGTCCCATATCGGCAAAAACATGTCTTTTTTTTCCGCATGATTCATTGTATTTTTGCCGATAATATGTTGTGGCATTTACGAAACAAGCCATATGAAAAGCAGGAATAAGGCCCTCAAATAAAGATAGAACCTAAAAAATGCCGCCGCATCCGTGATTTAACAATCATGGGAGCGACGGCACCTTTGTCTATCTAAAATTTGTATTTACTTTCAGGCCTGCGCTTTGGGCGGAAACTTTTTGCGCAGCACATACCACAGGGGACCTGCCAGGAAAATAGAGGAGTAAGTACCACACAGGATACCCACCATCAGAGGCAGCGCAAAGTCGCGGATACTGGTCACGCCCAGAATATACAGTACAGCCACCATGATAAATGTGGTCAGGGAGGTGAAAATACTTCTGGACAGAGTCTGGGTGATGCTCTTGTTCAGCACATCCTCCAGGCTCTCCTTCTTCCCCATCTCCGCCATATTTTCACGCACACGGTCAAAGATAACGATGGTGGCATTTATGGAATAACCCACGATGGTCAGCATACAGGCGATAAAGGTGTTGCTGACGGACACTCTTGCCACCGCGTAGAATGCCAGCACCACCAGCACGTCATGGAGCAGCGCCAGCACACCGGAGGCGCCGAAGCGGATATCACTGAAGCGTATCCGAATATAGATCAGCATACACACAATGGCCACCACCACGGCTATGATGGTATCTCTTGTCATCTCATCGCTGATGGTGGAGCTGATGGTCTCGGAGATGATCTCCGCCTCCTTCACGCCAAAGCGTTCCATAAACATCTGGTTGAGTTCCTCCCTTTGCTCTCTGTCAAGGGAATCCGTCTTGAAAATAACCTCGCTGCTGTCCTGTACCGTTTGGATCTGTACGCCGCTGCCGGCGATCTCCTCCACATAGGGAACGATCTCACTGTTGACCTGTTCCAGGGTTCTGTTCTGTGCAAAGGTCACTGTGGTGGCCGTACCGCCCTTAAACTCCAGACTCAGGTTCAGCGCGTCATCGCCGTTTGCCATATACACGCCCATCACCACAAAGCCGGCCAGAACCAGCGCCGCAGACACTCCGAAGAACCATGCCTTATGAGCCAGGATATTCAGCGGCTTATGTTCCTTGCCAATGCCATACCACTTGGTGTCCTTAAGCCCCAGGGTATACAGGGCGTTCATGATCAGACGAGTCAGAATCAGCGCCGTGAACATGGACAGCACAATACCCAGCGCCAGCGTCTGGGCAAAGCCCTTAACCGTGCCGGGACCTAAGATCCACAGTACCGCCGCCGCAATCAGTGTGGTGATATTGCCATCTATAATGGCGGACAGAGCCTTGTCAAAACCGATCTTCATAGCGCTCTTCACAGTCTTACCCGTGGCCAGCTCCTCCCGGATACGGGCAAAGATAATCACATTGGCGTCCACTGCCATACCGATGGACAGAATGATACCGGCAATACCGGACAGAGTCAGCGTCATATCGAAGCCGTTGAGCAGCATGACAATCATTGCCACATACAACCCCAGGCCCAGGGATGATGCCAGACCGGAGATAAAGTACACGGCGACCATGAAAACAATCACAATCACCAGGCCGATGGCGCCGGCCTGCAGGCTTGTCTCAATGGCGTCCACGCCCAACTGCGCCCCCACTACCTTGGAGTGAAGCTCCTCCAGCTCCAGGCTCAGGCCGCCGATACGGATGGTGGAAGCCAACTTCTCTGCCTCCTCAAATGTCTTAGAACCGCTGATCTGCGCGCTGCCATCGGTGATCACCGCACTGACCTTGGGCACACTGACAAAGTTTCCGTCATAATAAATAGCGATGCTCTTGCTGTTCACGCCGCCATTATAAGCCTCACGGGTAGCCTCTTCAAACTTGGCGGTGCCCTCCGGCGTCAGCGTCAACAGCACTACAATCTGCTGGTTCTGCATATTGTCCGAGCGGGTTGCCGCGGAGGCATCCTCCACATCCGTACCCTCCAGTACCACGCAGCCATCAGCCATGATTTCCTCCAGACTGCGATTCAGACTGTGTTCATAATCATAGCTGCCGTCCTCCCCCATGACAAGCCGGGTAGTGTAGTTGTCCATGCCGTCAGAGCCTGTCTGCTTGATAAAGTACAGGGCGCCGGGCCGTCCCAGCTCCTGCAGAATCGCGTTGGCATCGGACACGCCGGGAATCTCAATATTGATACGGTCTGTCCCCTCCTGATACACCACAGCCTCAGTGCTGTAGTTCCACACACGCTGCTGCAGCTTGGAGATGGTATCCGCCATATCCGTCTGACTGGGCTGTTCCTCGCCCACTACCTGATAGGTAATGCTGACGCCGCCCGCCAGGTCCAGGCCCAGCTTGATGTCCGATGCACTGCCCCTGCCGCTGGCATCCACTCCGGCAAAGTCCACATAGGTGATGCCGGCCAGAGCCAGCAGCATCACGATCAAGATGATGATTGCCTTGCTTTTGGTCATGTTTTTAATCATAATATTCCTCCATATCACTTTCATTGATTTTGTGCGCTTTAGCACACATATCAATCAGAAGAGTTAAATGCAGAGCATTTTACTCACTTTCTGCCGCTTTTATCATAATGGCGCATTCCACTCGTTTCCTCTGCAGTTCACAGCCGATTTCATACGCTCCATTGATATCTCCGCTGAAATTGTAAGCGTTTGCCGCACAGCCGCCGCTGCAATAAAATTTGGCAAAGCACTTTCTGCACTTGTCCTTTGCGTAGACATTGCAGCACTTAAATTCATCCCTGACGGCGGTGTTGGTGATCCCCTCGTCCACATTGCCCAACAGGAATTTCTCCTGTCCCACAAACTGGTGACAGGGGTAGAAGTCTCCCCAGGGAGTCACGGCCAGATATTCCGTACCTGAACCGCAGCCCGACAGTCGCTTAGCCACGCAGGGGCCGCCCTCCAGATCAATCATAAAGTGGAAGAAATTAAATCCTCTTCCCTCTCTCCGGCGTTTTAAAATCTCCTGTGCCAGCTTGTCATACTCCTTAAGCAGGTGAGGCAGATCCTCCTGACGAATAGCATAGTCATCCTGAGGCTGCGCCACTACCGGTTCCACCGAGATCTGCTTAAAGCCCAGATCCGCCAGATGTATTACATCCTCCGAAAAGTCCAGATTGTGATGGGTGAAAGTGCCTCTGACGTAGTAATTCATCTGCTCTCTGGTCTCCGCCACCTTCTGGAACTTTGGTACAATCATATCATAGCTGCCCTGCCCCTTTCGGAACGGACGCATCCTGTCATGAACCTCCTTGCGGCCATCGATACTGCACACCACATTGGCCATCTCCCGGTTGGCAAACTCCAGAACCTCATCGTCCAGCAGCACGCCGTTGGTGGTCAGCGTAAAGCGGAACTTCTTATTATTAGGCGCCTCCAGACTGCGACCATAGGCCACCAGATCCTTGACCACCTGCCAGTTCATCAGCGGCTCACCGCCAAAAAAATCCACCTCCAGATTCACCCGGCTGCCGGAATTCTCCACCAGAAAGTCCAGTGCCTTTTTCCCTACCTCAAAACTCATCAGCGCCCTTCTGCCGTGGTACTCACCCTCCTCGGCAAAACAGTACCGACAGGCCAGATTACAGTCGTGGGCAATATGCAAACACAACGCCTTCACCACCGTCTGACGGTTTTTGAAATCAAACACATAATTCTCATAGATATCCGGCGAAAACAGCTGGCCCGCCTCCTGCAGCGCCAGCACCTCCTGCAGGGCCTCCTCCGCCTCAGCCGGGCTGTATCTGGCATCCACCAGATGCAGAACCGCCGCACGGATCGTATCCGCATCTTTGATACCCTCGTTCACCAGAGGTTCTATCAGGGCTATCATGTCATATACAATCTCGTCTACCACATGGATGGAGCCGCTGTTTACATCCATTACAATATTGTAGCCGTTATTTTTAAACTGATGTATCACTCCCATTTATCCTTTCGTTATGTTCTCCGCGAAACAGCCTTTGCTGTGAGCGGCTAGAAGTTCTTCTAACACTAAGGAGCCCCGAAATGCCATAGCACTCCGAGGCTGTCCGCTTATATCAGCGAAGTAATTCCTGTTTCTGTCTTATTTGATCTTCTCACAGCTCTGATTACCGACTGTGCAGGAAGTCTTACATGCGGACTGGCAGGAAGTCTGGCACTCGCCGCAGCCACCCTTCTTCATGGACTCCTTTAAGTTTCTGGTTGTTAATGTTTTAATGTGCTTCATAGACATTGCCTCCTAATTGTTATACCGCTGCGTCCGGCGCAGCAATGAACTTTCTGTATTATAACATATAATCAGAAAATGTAAAATAGTTTTTTACTTTTTTTCAGCTGAACATTCCTCCCAGCATTCCACCGCCGCTGCAGAGCACCAGTGTGGTCAGAAAAGAACCGGAAAGTACGCCCGGCTGACGGTTTACAGCCAGAGATATAACCACCAGCACCAGAAAGTACGCCGCTCCCATCAGCGCCCCCCAAAGAAACTTCCGGTTTTTCAGTTTTCTGCCGGTGATAAACCCTGCAAAAAAAGTAGCAAGCACATAGATAACAATGATGCAGATCGACACCACCTTCTGGGACAGGTCCGCCTTGTACAGCAGCAGGGCCAGAAGAAGTAACAGGCTGCCGGTCAATATGTAGGAAAATAACAGGCTCTTCAGTAAAAACAGCACGGGAATCTCACCCAGTTTCCCTTGTCTGCCTCCATCCATCATAGTTTCCCTCCTATTTAGAGTTCCGCATCCGTCCTCCACAGTACCACTCTTGCAGAGCAATTTCCGGCCGCTCTGGCGTCCTGAAATTCTCTGGGCACTGTGGGGACAGATGCTGTTTTAGAGTTCCGCATCCGTCCTCCACAGTACCACTCCCGCAGAGCAATTTCCGGCCGCTTTGGCGTCCTGAAATTCTCTGGGCACTGTGGGGACAGATGCTGTTTTAGAGTTCCGCATCCGCCAATATATTGACATTTGATTAATTATATTATATTATTCCTTGTAAAATGACTAAGCATTGCGAACTTGCAGAGAACGTTTTGCAATAGCCTGAGTAAAATACCAAAAGGAGTGATTTATTTTGGACAGTTCTGCTGTCATACAACTTGTGGTTCTGTTAATGCTGTTGATTCTCTCCGCTTTCTTCTCCTCTGCGGAAACTGCGCTCTCCACGGTCAACCGTGTGCGGATGCGGACTTTGGAGGAGGAGGGCAGCAAACGAGCTGCCACGGTGAACCGGATTCTGGACAATTACGGCAAGATGATCAGCACCATTCTGATCGGCAACAACATCGTCAATATATCGGCGTCCTCACTGGCCACGACCCTGGCCCTGCGAATCAATCTGATGGTGGGGATCGCCACCGGCATCCTGACTATTGTAGTGTTACTTTTCGGCGAGATTGTGCCCAAGACCTGGGCGAATCTGAACAACGAGAAGATCGCTCTGGCGTACAGCGGCATCATCTATGGGCTGATGCACATTCTGACTCCGGTTATCTTTGTGGTGGACAAGCTGTCAAACGGTATACTGCGGCTGCTACATATTGATCCTAATCAGAAGCCCAGCGCCATGACAGAGAATGACCTGAAGACCTATGTGGATGTCAGCCATGAGGATGGAGTCATCGAATCCGAAGAAAAGGAAATGATCTACAATGTGTTCGACTTCTCCGACGCGGTGGCCAAGGATATCATGATTCCGAGAATCAATATGGTCTCCGTCAATGTGGAAGCCTCCTATCATGATGTGCTGGAGGTGTTCCGGGAATCCATGTACACCCGTCTTCCGGTATATCAGGATGATAAGGACAATATCGTCGGCCTGATCAATATCAAGGACTTCATATTGAACGCCGACCAGAACGCATTCTCAGTGCGCAGTATACTGCGGGAGGCTCATTACACCTACGAGTATAAAAAAAGTGCAGACCTGCTGCTGGAGATGCGGGAGATGACCATGAATGTGGCTTTTGTATTGAACGAATACGGCGCCACTGTGGGTATGATCACTCTGGAGGATCTGCTGGAAGAAATCGTAGGGGAAATCCGTGACGAGTATGATGCGGACGAGGCAGAATATATTCAGGAAATCGATGAGCGCACTTATCTGGTGGAGGGCAGCATGAAGCTGGACGATATCAATGATGCCCTGGACACGTCATTGGACTCCGAGGACTATGATTCCATCGGCGGTATCATCATCGAATATCTGGATCGCCTGCCCGAGGACGAGGAGGAGGTACTGCTGGAAAACGGCATTCATCTGAAGGTACAAGGCATCGACCAGAACCGTATCTGCAAGGTACTGTTGACACTGCCGGAAGCCTCTCCCGAGGAAGAGTCCGGCGATCCGACAGAGAAAAAGGAGACGCAGAAGGATTCCTCTGCGGAGCAGGAATAATAGACTGTACGGGCCGGCGCTGGCTGGCCCTTCTTCAACCAAATCCTTACCATATCGAAACAATTCCACCCCGCCTGTCAATGACAGCCAGTCAAAATCCATAATCTTCTTATACTTTTCCCACTTGTCAATCCACGAAAAAAATTTTTCTTGCCCATTTCCGCTTTTCACCTTCTGAACCGTTATAATAGTGAGAGGCACAGCTCTCATGCGACATCAAGATGTTACACACTATCTGATAAGGAGAAAATGCAGTTATGAATCGTATCAATCGGATAGCCCATGGGGATATGGAGGCTCTGGAACTCCTTTACGAATCTTATAAGACACCGGTGTACCGGCTGGCTTTTTGCATAACCGGATCAGCATAAAAACAAGGCCCCGCTGTCAACCGGAGCCTTGTTTCCGCATATAACATAATAAGCATTTTTATCAGAATGAGGGGAAAATATGCCACTTATCGTATTAGATGCAGGGCACGGTGGAGCCAACCCCGGCGCAGTATATCAGGGCCGGCGGGAAAAAGATGACGTCCTGGCCCTGACACTGGCTATTGGCCGGATTCTGGAGGACAGAGGCGTGGATGTATACTATACCCGCACCACAGATATCTATGAGTCACCCGCTCAGAAGGCCGAGGAGGGCAATCAGGTGGGGGCGGACTATTTTGTCTCCATACATCGCAATTACAGCCCCTATCCTAATCAGTACAGCGGTGTGGAATCTCTGGTCTACAGCCGCTATGGAGCGGCTGCGCAGATGGCAAACAATATCAACCAGCAGCTGGAGGCGGTCGGTTTTCTCAACCTGGGCGTCAACGAACGCACCAACCTGGTGGTCCTAAACCGCACCCAAATGCCCGCCGTGCTGGTGGAGGTAGGCTTCATCAACACAGATGCGGACAATCAGCTGTTTGATGAGAGGTTCGATGATATCGCCCAGGCTATTGCCGATGGAATATTGATTACGTTGGGGATGTAGTCTGATACCTATTAACACCCTGACCACAAGATATACCCAACACCGGAGACCCGGCTTTCACCGGGTCTCCTTTGACTTTGTCAATGCTCCAGCATATTTTCAATAAAAATTCCATAACCTCTGCTGGCATCCTGCACCAGCACATGGGTCACTGCGCCGATCAGGTGATTGTTCTGGATAATGGGAGCTCCGCTCATGCCCTGAATGATTCCGCCGGTCAGCGCCAGCAGTTCTGGGTCTGTTACTTCCAGTTCTATGCCTCTGTTCACATTATCGTGATCCAGATGCACTGCCGTTATGGTAACATCATAATACCTGGGCTCGCCGTCCACGCTGCATAAAATCTGGGCCGGCCCTTTCTCAATGTCCTGTTTCAGCCCGATGGGAAGAGCCTCTTCCGTCCCCATGGCCAGAGCCTTCTCATTACAGTGTCCAAAGATGCCCTCTTTCCCATTGTAATAGATATCCCCCAGTATCTTGTCCGAACTGTAGACGATCATCCCCGTCATCTCTCCCGGCTCGCCGTCCCTGCCCTTTTTGATGGCAATGATCTCCGTCTGGTACAGGGTGCCGTCGTCCAGATTCATCAAGGTACTGGTATCCACATCATTGATCCCATGTCCCAATGCTCCAAAATTGCCGTCTGCGTCAATGTATGTCATGGTGCCCACTCCCTGGGCATTGTCCCTGATCCAGATACCCAGCTTGTACTTCCGGTCGCTGTTTTGTACCGGCTGGACATTGACATCCAGGATCTCATTCCCCCGCCGGATCTGCAATGTCACTTCCCTGCCCTGGCATTCCTCCACCCGACGCACAAATTCTCTTTTATCCGATATGGGTTCTCCGTTCAGCTGGAGAATATAATCCCCTGATTTTACCGCATATCTGGCCGGACAGTAGCTGATGCCGTCCGCTCCCTGAAAATCTCCCACGCCGACCACCAGCAGTCCCTCCGCCTTCACATAGATTCCGATGGGAACACCCACCGGCGTCAGCTCCTGCTCCCGAATTACCTGGATTCCTACCTGTTTAAAGGGCAGAATACCAAATATCTTCACATTCATCTGGTAGTTCTGATCCTGGCTCATCTTCATGGTGACCTGACGGCTCAGATCAATGGTCACCGCACCGGCTGGAATATTGGATTCCTCCTGTCCGCTTACAGCCACCATCTCTCCAGTTAGAGGCACTCCGAGATCAATGGTCTGCTCCACATCCGCTTTGATGCGCAGCACCGAAGGGATCTGATTGTATAGATTATAATATCCCATGCCGCCCAGCACCAGACAGGCGCATACCAGTATGCTGCACAGACTGTAACGATAGACCCTGCGGCGGCGTCTGGTTTTCCGCCAATTCTCCAGAAGCGTCACCATGTCCGCCCCTGCCTGCTTTCTCACCGCCGCATTTTCCTGTTCGTAATCTCTATTTATTTTTCCTTTTTTCCACATAAAAATCACACACTTTCTTCAATTATCTTGAAAATAGTGTGTGATATTTTTTTAGTATTTAATCAATGAAATTTATGGCTTTAAAAAAAGTTAAAACATTTTCTTGAAATTGATTTGCTGCTTATCAAGTGGTTGTCCGCACCTTATCCCAGTCCGTAACTCCTTCCGCTCCCACCAGCCAATTCAGCGCATAGTGCCATTCATAGACGATTTCGCTGTTTACGGCCTCTATCTGTGTCCCATGAATTCTGGCATCCACACATGCCCAGTCATAGCGGAGGATCAGATCCTGCATGTCCAGTATCTCCTCCCGGCTCCTTAATATTGCCTTTTCCTTCAGGCTGTCAAAGTCATTGTTCCACATAAGGGCGCCCAGCTTGGAGGCGTCACAAATTTCATTTGGCTCTCCCAGTTCAAAAAGGGAAATCGCCCACAAAAGGACCGCACAGCACTCATATCTCCATCCAAACCGGTTATGATTCGCGGCGTCATCAAGTTTTCCGTCCAGATACGCCCGCTCCGCCTCAGACAGCCATTCTCCAACGCCATACCTCTCGTCCATCTCTTCTGCCATCTCCCGGGCCAGCGCCTCCGGGTTCCTATCCTGCCCCTGCGCATATACCTCCGAACGCACACATGCGGTAAACACCGCCGCCGCTCTGTGCAGAATATCCTCCTTGGAGAGAATCCTGCACTCGCTTTCATAGACCGCTGCCCGCAGATGCTCGATATATGGAATGCCTTTGGCCTTGCAGATGGCGATGGAACGGGCCTTGCGATCCTTATCAGCCTGGGTTTCTTCCGCTCTCCCCCTGTCCAAAAGAGAGGCGTCCCCCACCGGGTTAAAGGATTCAAAATCCGTCCTTCCGTCTATGGAGATCAAAAGCCTCCCGTCGGAATGATACAGAGACATATTCGGATGCAGTACAAACGCTACGATCTGTTCTGCCAGCCGATAGACCGCATCAACCACGGCATTGGTTCTGGCAGCGTCTTCATTGATCTGAAATTCAATTCCGACAATACAGTTAAACAATCGAATCTGGGTCAATGCGGCCGCTTTGACCTCCTGATTGTCAAGCTGCGCCTTGGAAAAGTAGTTCGCCATGCCATCCGCCTGTACCGCTGTCTCAGAAGGATCCGATACAATGTAAAGATTTATGGCTGACCCGTCCTTCAGCGACACCTCAAAGTGGTTGGCGGCCACCTGTGAAAAGCCCTCCAGCATCGGGGCGAAGACCTCCTGTATTTTCCCCGGGATGGAATCCGTCTCCCCTCTGCACGCATACAGCGTGAGAACCGCCTTCTGCCATTTTTGCTCATCCTTCTTTTTCTTACCAAACAGGCCCATTACGTCCTCTCCCCTCATTCTTTTTGAGATTTATGTTCCAGCGCCTGCTGCCGCATCTCCCTGGCATTGCCCAGCACTGCGTCCGTCATTCCGTCGCCGCCCAGAAGTCTTCCCAGCTCCTGCAGATTTTCCTCCCCCTTAAGCTGCCTGATCCGGGTGATAGTGACGTCTTCCTGCACCTCTTTTTCAATGACAAAGTGTGTGTCCGCCATGGCTGCAATCTGAGGCAGATGGGTGATGCAGATCACCTGGTGGGCATGAGCCACACTGTCGAGCTGCTCCGACACTTTCCAGGCCGTCTTGCCGCTGATTCCCGCATCAATTTCGTCAAAAATAAGCGTGTCTATATCGTCCCGGCTGGCCAGCACCGTCTTGATTGCCAGCATGATCCGGGACAACTCGCCTCCGCTGGCAATCTGGGCCAGGGGTTTCACCGCCTCGCCCGGATTGGTGGAAATCAGAAATTCCACCTCGTCCCAGCCTCTGGCGCTTATGCTCTGCTCATCCCGCACCTGAATCTGCAGCTGTACCGTCAGGAAGTTCAGCCCCTGCAGAGCCTGCGTCAACACCTTCGTCAGCCCCTCCGCGCTGTCTCTGCGAATCCGGGTCAGTTCGCCGCAGGCCTGCTCCAGCGCCGCCTCCGCCTCCGCCAGCTGCCCTTCCAGCCGTTTCATATACAGATCATAGTCCGCCAGCTTTTCCAGCCTCCGACTCTTATCCTCATATGCCTGCAGCACCTGTTCCAGAGTACTGCCATACTTGTCCTTAAGGCGGTTTAACAGATTCAGCCGTTCCTCCGTCCGCCGGAAATCTTCCTCGTCCCAGGTCAGGCTGTCCCGGTACTGGGCCATGTCCCGATTGTAGTCGTTCAGCAGGTCGTCTATCTGGGTAAGCTGCTGTGCCAGCTCCTCCAACTGCTTATCGTACTCCGCAATGCCGTGCATGCACCGCAGAGCTCTGCTCAGCGCATTGCCTGCGCCGCCCTCCTCATCGCCCGCGTACAGCTCCGCCTCGCCCAGCGCCTGAGTGATCTTTTTGCCGTTCACCATCCGCCTGTAGCGCTCCTCCAGCTCTGTGTCCTCGCCCGGCACCAGATGGGCCTCAGCTATCTCCTGCTGTTCAAAGTCCAGCAAGTCCTGCTCCCTCTTCAAAGTCTCCTCATCCAGACGGTTTTCCTCCATCTCCTGTCGGAGTTTTCTGGTCTCCTGAAAGCGCTCCGCCACCAGAGCCAGAGCATCCTGCGCCTCCTGCCCCGCATAGGCGTCCAGGATTTCCATATGCTTTTTTTTGTGCAGCAGGGACTGGTGTTCGTGCTGCCCGTGGATATCGATCAGCAGCTCCGCCACCTCCTTGACCTGGCGGGCGGAGACGGTCTCGCCGTTGATGCGGAACACATTCTTGCCCGGCTGCATCCGGCGGCTGATCAGCACCGTGTCCTCCTCCAGGGGAATCTCCAGTTCCTGCAGTTTTTCCCGCAGCGCCGCATCCCCCGGCAGGCAGGTGAACATCAGCTCCACCAGAGCGCTCTCCGCCCCCTGGCGCAGCATATCCTTGTCAAATCTGGCTCCCAAAGCCAGATTGACCGATCCGATCAGGATGGACTTGCCCGCGCCGGTCTCACCGGTCAGAATATTCAGTCCCTCCCCAAATTCCATCTCTGTCTCCTCGATGAGAGCCAGATTTTTCACATGTAAGCTTACTAACATTTTTTCCTTTCCTCCCGGTTTCCTCTTTTCAGGGAAACCGTGCCCTCTTCCCGCAGTCCCCAACTTCCTGTGTAAAAGAGACTGCAGGACTATCGCATCAGATCTCTGATCTTATCCATCAGCTGCTGCGTATCCTCCACAGTGCGCACCGCCATCATGATAGTGTCATCTCCGGCAATAGAACCCACCACCTCCTGAAACTGCATGGCGTCAATAGCCGCCGCCACCGCCATAGCCATGCCGGAGACAGTTTTCACCACCAGAATATTCTGCGCCATATCCATGGAGACAAAACCGTCCTTCAGTACCCGGATGTACTTATCCTCCATCCGGTTTTTCTCCTCCTGGCGCAGCACGATATACTTCTGTTTTCCCCTGCCTGCCGGCATCTTGGTCAGCTTCAGTTCACGGATATCTCTTGATACCGTAGCCTGGGTTACATCAAAACCATTCTTCTTCAGCAGTCCTGCCAGTTCCTCCTGGGTCTCGATCTCCTGCTTTGCAATGATCTCCAGAATCTTGTTGTGTCTTGCCTTTTTCAGACTCATTGTCCTATACCTCATGATGCCGCTCTGCGACATTTCAAATTTTATTCGTTCTCCCGCATCTTGCGGTGAAGCACTTCCAGAAAACTGGCTCTGTTAAGCGACAGAATCTCCGTGGTTTTCTCTGATTTGACGATCCGTATCCGGTCGCCGGTACTCATGGGCACCTCATGAGCCCCGTCAAAGTTCGCCGTCACCTGCTGCTTTCTGCCGTCTCGCCCCTCGGGAATCTCGATCTCAATCACATCTTCCGGTGACAGGATGATGCTTCTGCTGCTGAGGGTGTGAGGGCAGATCGGCGTCATGATAATCAGCCGTGAGGAAGGCTCCGCTATCGGCCCTCCCGCGGACAGATTGTAACCGGTGGAACCGGTGGGAGTAGTGACAATCACACCGTCTGCGCTGTAGTCCTTCAGGAATTTCCCGTTGACATAGATATTCATCTTGATGATCTGCAGCGCTCCGCTTCGGGAGATAACAATATCATTCAGCGACCAGTCCTCCGTGACCCTGCCCTCACGATCATACACCTTGCCGTTTAACATCATCCGGCTCTCGGCTACCACTGTCCCTGCCATCAGCTGATCCAGCGCCTCCTCCAGACATGCCGGCTCCACCTCTGTCATATAGCCCAGGGTTCCCATATTTACCCCGATCAGCGGAATGTTAGTTTTCCTCACATCCCATGCTGCCTGCAGCATCGTGCCATCCCCTCCCAGCACAATCATGCAGCAGGCGTCTGGCGGGTACAGCGCCGCATCTGCCTTGTGGTGGCTGCCGTCCCCCTTGCTGTGCGGTATCACCGTGCATTTATTTCCATGAGACTCCAGATAACCGCGGATTCGCTCTGTCATCACCATTCCCTTATCCTTGAGAAAATTGGTATAGATCAGAAAATGCTTCATTCTGCCTCCTTGTCCGTCCTTATACGGCTCCCCTGCGAAGTTCCTCATGAGCCTGGCTCACCGTATCCTTGATGCACTCTGTCCAGCTCTGCTGCCAGGAAAGACCGCTCTTGTCCGCCACAATCTCTTTGAGACGCTCCTCCGCCTCCTGCTCCTTAAGCTCCGCCAGAGCCAGGCAGCGCTCCCCGTCCTTCTGAATATGTACCAGATATTCAATATTGCCCTCCGGCCCCTTGATGGGGGAATACCCCAGCTGCAGCACGTTAAAACCAATAAGGTCGGCAAAGTCTGTAATCTTGTGGATTACCTCTTCGTGTATGGAACTCTCCCGCACCACACCCTTTTTGCCCACCTTCTCCCTTCCCGCCTCAAACTGGGGCTTGATCAGGCAAACCATCCGGCCGCCGTCCCGCAGCAGATTCCGGGCAGGGATCAGTATCTTCGTCAGAGAGATAAAGGACACATCCACACTCGCAAAGTCCAGAACTTCCTCAATATCTCCGGGCACCATATAACGGAAATTCGTCTTTTCCATACACACTACTCTGACATCGTTGCGCAGCTTCCAAGCAAGCTGCCCGGGGCCCACATCCACAGAGTAGACCTTTTTTGCGCCGTTTTGCAGCATACAGTCGGTAAAACCGCCAGTGGAGGCGCCGATATCCATGCAGATCAGGTCGTCCAGAACAAGTCCCCAACTCTCTATCGCCTTCTCCAGCTTCAGACCTCCCCTGCTCACATATTTCAACTGCGCTCCCCTTACCTCCAGCTGCAGACCCGTCATCTCGAATCTGCTTCCCGCCTTGTCCTCCCTTTGTCCGTTCACATAGACATTGCCGGACATGATGATGGCCTTGGCCTTCTCTCTGGAGGGTGCATAACCCTGATCAACCAGAAGCACGTCCAATCGTTCTTTCATAATTACCTATTTCCCTCTGTCTGCATATCACAGGTTTGACTTCCAAACTTACCTCTTTATGCACTGACACTTCTCCATGATTTTCTGATAGATACTGTCGGCATCCAGACCGATCTCACCCTTCAGCATCTCCACATTGCCGTGTTCGATATAAGCATCCGGCAGCGCTACCTGCAGATAATCCATTGCTATGTTCTCATCATTGATATATTTCAGCACCTTCTCGCCGTAGCCCCCGGAGGAGACGTTCTCCTCCAAAGTGACAATCATCTGGTGATCTCTGCTCGCATCCAGCACTGCCTGTGTGTCAATAGGCTTGACAAAGCGAGCATTGACCAGACTGACCTGCCATCCCTGCGCCTTCAGTTTCTCCCTGACCTTCTCCGCCGTTTTGACCATACTGCCCACGGCGAACAGGGCAATCTCTCCCTCCCTGTAGATCCACTCCGCTCTGCCGCAGACAATGGGCTCCCGATACTCCTTCAGACCGTCATAGGCCTCTCCTCTGGGATAGCGTATGGCTATAGGCCCGCCGGACTGTACGGCATATTTCAACATATCTGCCAGCTCCCACTTGTTCTTGGGGGCGCAAATATGCATGTTGGGTATGCTGCTGAGATAGGAAAAATCAAATATCCCCTGATGGGTCTCGCCGTCGCTGCCCACCAGCCCGGCTCTGTCAATGGCAAAGACCACCGGCAGATTCTGGATACAGACATCATGCAGGATCTGATCATATGCTCTCTGCAGGAAAGAGGAATAGATAGCCACTACCGGTTTCATCCCGCCCGCAGCCAGCCCTGCGGCAAATGTCACGGCATGTTCCTCGGCGATGCCCACATCAAAAAACCGCTCCGGGTACATATTGCGAAAACGCTTCAGGCCCGTGCCATCGGGCATGGCAGCAGTGATGGCGACTACCTTTTCATCCCGCCCGCCCAGCTTGCACATTACCGTGGAAAAAACATCCGTATAACTGGGTGTGGTGCGTCGGTTGGTGGGAAGTCCCGTCTCCACGTCAAAGGGTTCCGCGCCATGGAACCGGGCGGGATGTCTCTCTGCGGGAGCATAGCCCTTGCCCTTTTGAGTGATGGCATGGATCATGACTGCCCCGTTCACTCTTCTGGCCTCCTGAATCACTCGAACCAATGCCTGAATATTGTGTCCGTCCACCGGCCCCAGATAAGTAATCCCCATATCCTCAAAAAGCATACCCGGAATCACCAGCTGCTTGAAGCTGCTCTTGACCCTGCGGATACCGGTCACCATATTTTTGCCTCTGGGGGTTCCCCGCAGCGCATCATATATACTTTTCTTCAAATCCAGATAGCTGTCCGCAGTGCGGATATTGTTCAGATATTTAGAGACGCCGCCCACATTTTCTGAAATGGACATGTTATTGTCGTTGAGAATTACGATGAAATTAGTCTCCAGCTTGCCCGCATTGTTCAGCGCCTCGTATGCCATACCGCCAGTCATGGAACCATCGCCTATGACAGATACAATAGTTTGATCCATCCCCTGAATATCTCTGGCCTTCACCAGACCCAGGCCGGCCGATATGGAGGTGGAGCTGTGTCCCGTATCAAAGGCGTCACAGTTGCTCTCCTTGCGCTTGGGGAAGCCGCTCATGCCGTGGAACTGACGCAGGGCATCGAATCCGTCCTTCCGCCCGGTGAGTATCTTGTGGGTGTAGGACTGATGGCCCACATCCCAGATAATCTTGTCCTCCGGCAGATTTAGGGCCAAATGCAGCGCCATGGTCAGCTCCACCGCTCCCAGATTGGACCCCAGATGCCCTCCGGTGACACTGATCTTGTTAATCAGGAAATCCCTGATCTCCTGGGCCAGCTCATCATATGCTCTGGGATCGATATTTTTGATGTCATTTACATTGTGTATCTGCTCTAAGTACATATGTTTTATCTCCCTGCATGTCCGGGCGAACTCCCGGTTTATCTGCATTTCGCAGACTGGGTCACATCGTGCGATGAATCAAAAATGCCGTCAATTCCTGCAAAAAACCGCTGTCTCCCTCCATGGACGCCAGAATCTCCATGGCTTCACGGGAAAGCCGTTCTACCTCCATGGCCGAGGCCTCAATGCCCCTTATGGTCACATAGGTTTGCTTATGATTCTTCTCATCACTGCCAATTGGTTTGCCCAGTTCTTCCATAGTGCCGGTGACATCCAGAATATCATCCTGAATCTGGAAGGCAATGCCGATATTATAGGCACACTTTTCCATCTTCTCTATCTGCTGCATGTCTGCGCCGGCCATCATCGCCCCGGCCATCATGGCTGCCTGGATCAACGCCGCCGTCTTATGCTCATGAATGAACAACAGCTGTTCCATGGACACCTGATCCGCCTCCTCGGCCTCGATATCCGCCGTCTGTCCGCCGATCATACCATATACTCCTGCCTTCTTCGCCAGTATGCTTATCGCACCGGCAATGCGCTGCAGACGGGCTGCCTCCTTTTGGGAATCCCGGGCCGCCGGCACATCTTTCAGAAATGGTTCCCGGGCCTCCACGGTAAAAGCCATCATGGCCGTCTCCCAGGCCAGGTTCAAAAGCCCGTCCCCCGCCAGAATACCCATGGCCTCCCCATATACCGCATGGGTGGTCTTTCGACCCCGGCGGTATTCGTCATTGTCCATGGCAGGCAGATCATCATGCACCAGAGAATAGGTGTGGATCATCTCAATGGCGGCCATCAATGGTTCAATCTCCCGGCCGCTCCCCCCAAACATCCGATATACCTCCTGCATCAGCATGGGCCTCAGGCGCTTGCCCCCCGCCAGCATACTGTAGTTCACAGCCTCCAGCACTGTGTGCTGCAGCCCTGTCTCCGCAGGCAGATATTTCCTGATGATCTCTTCAATATCCGCCGCTTTTTGCTGTAGGATTTCCTGTATCTGTTCCATAAAAATTCTCCTGATTAGAGTTCCGCATCCAGAGGCACCAGTGTGCCTTCCTCCGTCAGCTTTAACACCTGCTTCTCCACTCTGTCGATCTGGGCATTACAGTCCTTTATCAGTCTCATGCCCTCGCTGTAGAAAGCAAAAGCCTCCTCCAGGGACACCTCCCCGCTCTCCAGCTGCTGTATGGTCTCTTCCAGCTTCGCAAAATTTTCCTCAATGCTGGGCGAATGACCCTGATCCTTTTTCTCCGTCATCTTCTCCTCCTCATCCCCCGGCGTCCGGACACATGCCGTCTGGGATATTGTCCTCCTGCCGCGGCCAATTCACTGCTTCCGCGCCTATAACCTGTGCCCTGATCCGGCCATCCGTCACCTGGATGGATAGCATTTGTCCTGGAAATACCCCCTGGGTCGATCTGACAGCCTTTCCCTGTTCGTCTGTCACATAACTGTAACCGCTGCTGAGCTTCTGCAGGGGGGAAAGCCCTTTCATCTGCTCAATATAGATCGCCAGCCTGTGCCTCTTCTCTCTCAGAACATCCTGCATCCCCCGGCAAAGTCCATCCTCAAGCTGCACCAGATAGTTTCTCTTTTCTCTCAGCATGCTGCCCGGACTCACCGTTTTCAGTCGTAGTTCGTAATTCTTTGTCCGATTGCGCTTTTCCGTCAGCTGACGCTGTATCCCGCGTTTCAGCCTCAGGGCAGCGTTCTCCAGGCTGTCCATCAGCTGGCGCAAATCATACACTGCCAGCTCCGCCGCAGCGGAGGGAGTCGGCGCCCGCAGATCGGACACAAAATCGATAATGGTGGTATCCGTCTCATGTCCCACAGCGGAAATGACGGGCACGGAGCAGTCAAACACTGCCTGTGCCACCTCTCTCTCGTTAAAGGCCCACAGGTCTTCAATAGAGCCTCCGCCCCTTCCCACAATCATCACATCAACACCCTGTTTTTCCAGGGCTTTGATCCCTCTTACAATACTGGCCGCCGCCTGTTCCCCCTGGACAATGGCCGGATAGAGCAGGATCTGTATATAGGGATTGCGCCGGGTGGCAATCTGAATGATATCCCTCACAGCCGCGCCGGTATCCGCCGTCACCACACCCAGAGTTTTGATAAATCCGGGAATAGGCTTTTTGTACTCCAGGGCAAACATACCCAGCTCCTCCAGCTCCCGCTTCAGCTGCTCATAACGCTCATACAGCGCTCCGGCGCCGTCCAGCACGATCTGCCTGGCATAGAGCTGATATTTGCCGTCGCGCTCATACACATCCATCGTACCGCCGACGATAACCTGCTGTCCCTCCTGCATGTGAAAGTCCAGGCCCCTTCTGTTTCCGGCAAACATAACACAGTTCAGAGTTCCCTTTTGATCCTTTAAAGTAAAATAAATATGTCCAGAGGAATGATATTTGCAGTTGCTCACCTCTCCCTTTACAAAGAGCGCCTGCAGCATATAATCCTGCGTGAACATATTTTTGATATACGCATTGACCTGCGTAACTGTATACACATTGCGTGCCATCACTGCTTCTCCCCGTCTGCAGGAGGCAAAAACTTCGCCAGAACTGCGTTGACAAAAGCGCCGGAATTGTCCTGCCCATATCTCTTGGCCAGTTCCACTGCCTCGTTGATGGCAACACTGTCCGGCACATCCTGATCATATAGAATCTCATAGGCGCCCAGACGCAGCAGGGTCACCTCCACCTTGCCCATGCGGCTGACACTCCACCCTTCCGCCTTGTCGTTGATCATACTGTCAATCTGGGGAATCTTATCCTGTATCCGTTCAAATTTCTCCGTAATATAGGCTATATCCTTTTCTCTGGCTGCCATTCCCTCCTCTTCAGCCGGCAGTTTTATCTGCTCCAGAAACAGATCCCTCTGCTGAGGCATCTCCTCCGGCGCATTAAATTCCACTCGGAAAAGCAGCTTGAAAATCTGCTCTCTCTGTTCACGTCGTCCCATCAATCCTACTCCCTGTCTTCTTTCGTCTGGTCCGCTTCCCGCGCCGGGCTCAATTCACTTTCACTCCGGCAATACGAATGTTCACATCGCTGCAGGTAAGTCCTGTCATATTCTCGATGGCGGACTTTACCTTGGCCTGCACCTTGCTGCAGGTGGCAGGGATATTATACCCATAGGCCAGCACTACTGCCAGATCCACAACCACATTGCCGTTTGACACATCCACCCTCACATACTTTTTCACCGGCTTTCCACCGGAACTCACTGCGGGGGACACGCCTTCAACCTCGGTAGACGCCAGCCTGGCAATCGTAGCTACCACGTCATCTGCAATCTTCACACTGCCCACGTTCTCATCCTCCTGCAATACCACTGTCTTCCGATCTATCTCCTTCTCCATATCCAATTCCTCCATTTGGTACTTGTCTGCAATATACTATATTTTGAATTCTTCCCACATTTCATATATTGTAACACATTCTGCCCGATCTCTCAAGTGCAAAAAACGCTAATGTTTCTCAGGAAAACCAGAAGGTGACAGACAGTTGTTTTTCATTGCGGGCATAGTGCAGCGTACTATAGCCCTCCTCCAGATAGGTAAATACCTGCTTCTGCTCAATCAGATGCTCTAACAGCTGGCGGTATACCTCCTCCTCCGTACACTTGAGAGAAATCTCCTGCCTGCCGCTTTGGACTGCACGGTCAAAAGCCTGCTGCAGAACTGTCTCCTCACAGGAGGACAATAGACACCCCTCCCGCACATAATAATTGTCCCTGATGGCTGTACATTCCGGCAGCGGCACATCCGAGCCGGGCGTGTGGGTGCGGAGCAGCTGCTGGGTGGTCACACACAGATAATCATAATTGACCTGGGGAATCCATTCCCCCTCTCCCATATCCACCTCCTCCTGCTGGTAGGAGGCATCCCCCCAGGTGGTATCTATATAATAGTATTCCCCGTCCAGACACAGCAGATTCCATGCATGTCCCTCTCCGGGTTCCACCTGCCCCTGCACCAGAACGCAGGGAATCCCAAGCTGATTGAGCAGATACTGGGTTGCCTTGGCATAGCCCTGACACACGGACGCTCCGTTCACCAGCACAGAATACAAATTCTGACTGTCAGGCGCATCCAGCATATAATCCGTATTGCGGATCAGAGTCTCATACACATAGCGCACCTTCTCATAGTCGTCCTCCCCGCCGGGAGCCTGCTCCAGCAGTTCCTGCGTCTTCTCCCGGATCTGATTCCACCTGACTATGCATTCCTGGCTGTCATAGATATAACTTCCGGAAAATTCTATCTTTATCAGACGATCCATACGGCTGTACTTGGTATAGCGATAGCCGTCCACATAAAAATACTCCGGGTGATCCGCCAGAACATAACAAAATATTTGTTCGATATCCTCCTCAGTCAGCCCTGCCTCCAGTCCCTCCACAGACAGAGTCTGATCCTGTCCCATACCCGCCAGAGCCTTTTGAATATCCCTGTACCACTGCTGTCTCGGCTCATCCAGATACTGATAGCAGTACTCCCATGCCAGCGGATCTGTATAATCTACCGCCGGCTGTCCGCTGTCCGAAACGTCTTCTCCGAACAGAGACTGCAGTGTCAGTGTTTCGGCAGATTCCGGTGCCTCCGCTCTGTAATCGTCCGCCGTCTCCACTCCGGACTCCACCACAAATACCGCCGGTTCAACGGCCTCTCCTGCATTGGACCCCCATGTGGACAATCCGCACCCGGTCAGGATGAACGCTGCGGCAAATACGGCGCCCAATGCCGTCAGATTGCCGCCCGCTCTCCTCTTCCCATATACTGTCTCTTTTCCTGAATATTCTGTCAGCCTAAGCAATCAGGTACCTTCCTCTCACACAGATTTGGCTTCATATCGCCGACGGATTTATCTGCTGAACTCCGACAGTTCCAATCCCTTGTTGCGGTCCAGCGTCATGCCGATACTCCAGGAATTGACAAACAACAGCAGCGGATTGCCTCTCATATCCTTGACCTTCTTCATATCAGAGGTGCCGGTCAGCTTCTCCACATCCACATCATCCTTGTTGGCGATCCAGCGGATATGCTCATATGGCAGGTTATCCAGCCGGATCTCCACATTGTACTCGTTCTCCAGCCGGTACTTCAGCACATCAAACTGCAGAACGCCCACCACGCCCACGATGATCTCCTCCATGCCGGAGTTAAACTCCTGGAAGATCTGGATGGCGCCCTCCTGGGCAATCTGCTGTACCCCCTTGGTAAACTGCTTGCGCTTCATGGTATCCACCTGGCGCACTCTGGCAAAATGCTCCGGCGCAAAGGTGGGAATCCCCTCGTAGGCAAACTTCTCTTTTGGCATACACAGTGTATCACCAATGGAGAAAATACCGGGATCAAACACGCCGATAATATCCCCCGCATACGCCTCACTCAGAATCTTTCTCTCATCCGCCATGATCTGCTGGGGCTGGGAGAGACGCATCACCTTGCCGCCCTGTACATGGCGCACCTCCATATTGGCGTCAAAGCGTCCGGAGCAAATCCGCATGAACGCCACCCGGTCCCGGTGAGCCTTGTTCATATTGGCCTGAATCTTGAACACAAATGCGGAAAACTCATGCTCCACTGGATCAATCACCCCGATATCCGCCGTTCTGGGAAGCGGTGTAGTGGTCATTCGCAGAAAATGCTGTAAAAATATCTCCACGCCGAAGTTGGTCAGCGCCGAGCCAAAAAACACCGGTGTGAGCTGTCCCTTCTGTACTGCCTCCAGGTCAAATTCCGCGCTGGCTCCGTCCAGAAGCTCGATCTCTCCCAGCAGCTTGTCCGCCGGCTCATCTCCGATCAGCTCCCTAAGCGCCTGCTCCTCCTGCACCGGCACAATCCGGGTCTCTCCCTCCTTCGTGCCCTTTTCCGTGTCGGAATAAGTATATACCGCCTTTTCCTCTCTGTCGTACACGCCCTTAAAGCCCTTGCCCGAACCGATGGGCCAGTTCATCGGGCAGGTGGCAATTCCCAGCTCCTTCTCGATCTCATCCAGCAGTTCAAAGGTGTCGTTGGCGTCACGGTCCAGCTTGTTGATAAAGGTAAAGATCGGGATGCCCCTCATGCCGCAGACCTTGAAGAGCTTGCGGGTCTGGGCCTCCACACCCTTGGAGGCATCGATGACCATCACGGCGGAGTCCGCCGCCATCAAAGTGCGGTAGGTATCCTCCGAGAAATCCTGGTGTCCCGGCGTATCCAGAATATTGATGCAGAAACCGTCATATTCAAACTGCAACACGGAGGAGGTGACGGAAATACCTCTCTCCTTCTCAATCTCCATCCAGTCAGACACGGCGTGTCTGGCCGTGGCCTTGCCCTTGACGCTGCCCGCCAGGTTGATAGCCCCGCCGTAGAGGAGAAATTTCTCCGTCAGGGTTGTCTTGCCCGCATCCGGGTGGGATATGATGGCGAAAGTACGCCGTCTGTTTATTTCTTCTGTATATTGATTCATTGGTCTATGTTCCTTTCTGATTTATGAGTTATCAGGTAATTGCGAAACTTAGTATCTTTGCTAGTGTCATTGTGCATATTGTATATTTCAACGTAGGCACGCTTTCGCTTCGTGAAAAACGTAGCAGTGCTAAGCTCGAAATACCTCGATAAGCACTGACGTTTTTCAAGAGCCTACTTATGGAATATACAATATACACAATTCGTAACTGACATAAGGCAGTTTTGCAATCACCTATTATGAACTATAGATAATTGAGTAACTTTCTCCGCAAGTGACGGAATCGGTTGATCCACCTTAATGGGGAAGCAGGCCCTCTCCGGCAATTTCCGGTGTAATTCCAAAATATTGTAACACAGTTGCCCCGATATCCGCAAAGGATTTTCTCGTACCCAGATTGGCGGGAGACAGGTTCCTGCCGTACATCAGAAGAGGGGTATACTCTCTGGTGTGGTCGGTGGACCTAGTATAGGCGGGGTCACAGCCGTGGTCCGCCGTGATCATCAGCAGGTCATCAGGGCCCATTTTTCCCATGATTTCGGGCAGTTTTTCATCGAAAGCTGTCAGCGCTCGGGCATAACCTTCCACGTCCCGGCGGTGTCCGTACAGCATATCGTAATCCACCAGGTTGACAAAGCACAGGCCCTCAAAATCCCGGTCCATATATTCCAGAGTGCGCTGGATGCCCTCTTCATTGCCGCTGGTATACACATGCTCCGTGATCCCTCTGCCAGCAAAAATATCCTGGATTTTGCCCACGGCTATCACACTTTTCCCCTCTCGGGACAGCTGGTCAAGCATGGTCATGCCGGGGGGCTCTAAGGAGAAATCATGTCTGCGAGGCGTCCGAACAAAGAGACCGCCCGCCGGTCCCTCAAAGGGCCGGGCAATCACGCGGCCCACGCCGTGCTCGCCCTGCAGAATCTCCCTGGCAATGCGACAGTATTCATACAGCTGCTCCACCGGCACAATATCCTCATGGGCAGCGATCTGGAACACACTGTCCGCCGAGGTGTACACGATCAGATCTCCCGTGCGCATATGGGCATCTCCATACTCCTGTATCACCTGGGTGCCGGAGTAGGGCAGATTGCACAGCACTCCCCTGCCTGTGCGGCGACTAAACTCGTCAAGCACCTCCGCAGGGAACCCCTGAGGGTAGGTGGGCAATGGGCGCTCTGACACCAGCCCCGCTATCTCCCAGTGGCCTATGGTGGTGTCCTTGCCGCGGGAGCGCTCCGCCATCCTGCCATATCTGCCGATGATATCTGTCACCGGCACTGCCGCCAGACGCTGCACCACTGGCTCCTCCGCTACACCATCTATCCGAAACAGCCCCAGCCGCTCCAGATTGGGCACATGGAAACAGGAGCTGGCTGCCACGCTTCGCAGGGTGTTCACATCCTCATCCCCATACTGCGGCGCATCCGCCATCTCCCCGATTCCAAAACTGTCCAGCACAATTAAAAACACTCGTTTGTCACTCAAAATTTTTTCCTCACCTTTCGTAAAAATCCGACTATTCCCATATCTTGGGCAGAGACCCGAAAAAACGATTGTCTTTCGTGTTCGCCTCTCTCGTCAAATGACCAGATAAGCATCTGTGTTTTACTCAGTATACCACATTTTTATGTATTGTACACTAAATTATTCCTGTACCACTGTGCTGATGATGATGTTTTCTGCACCGATCTCCGTCTTGCGCTTTACAATGTCCTCAATCTGAGCCCGTTGTGCATCCGTCAGCGTCAGTGCGTTTACCACCACGTCCACAGCTCCGTCGTTGATACTGACCACCACATCGGAAAAACCTTTTGCCTCCAGCAGAATCTCTGCGGCAGTCTCCTTCTCCGCGATGGCTGTCATCTTCACCATGGTATTTACCGCCTCCTGCTTCTGTTCTTCAGACAGCCCGTCGCTGTTGATAATCTCCAAAAGTGTCTCCTTGTTCTTTGCCCTCACCTGTTCCTTTAACAGCTTTGCCTCCGACAGCATGGCTACTCCATTGGATGAGGAGAAAACCGCCTCACCGGGCACTTCACCCTCATTCGGCTGTACTTCGCCCACTACCATATCCGCATCCAGATAGTCGCCTGTGATCACATCTTCGTCACTGTCCAGACTGTCAATTTCCACAGTGTTGAAAGCGCTCAGATCTGTATCCGACAGATTCAGCAGTCCGTCAATATCATTTACGTTATACTGTCCTGCCACCATGTTGTCCGTGATCACCCCTTCTGTATTTGTCACCTCCGCCGTCTTACCGTTATTAGCCAGGTATTCCTCATCCAGATTGGTCCCCGCAAACTGCAGATAGCCTGCAATAGCCAGCATGATCGCAAGTGCGGTAATCATTAGCTGATTTTTCTTGATTAAGTTTTTCACACTTTTCTCCCTTTTCTATGCTATCTTCTTTTTACTAGTTCATTGTATGAGGGCTTATTCAGATATATTCACACCCTCTTCCATTTTCAGCACCTTTACTTTATGCGCTTCCACATTAAAAAGAGCCTGCACTACATCTGTAATATTCCTGTTGATATTGCCGGTACCCGCACCCTGAGCCACTACCACCACGCCCTCCACCTGAGGCAGCATCGTCTTGACCACATAGGGCTCACTGTTGCCGGAGCTGTGGTACACCGTGTTCTCCGACCGGTTTATCTGGCTGACGCTGCGGCTTCCTCCCTGACTGTCCTCCTCCGTGGTAATGCTGCTCTGGGTCTGATGATCCTTCTCAAGCACCAGCTCCTGGGTAGCCCTGAGAGTAATCATCACCTGCACTGCTCCCACGCCGCTGATCTGGGACAGCGTTTTCTCCAGTCTCTCTTCCAGATAAGCGGCATACTCCTCCGTATCCGCAAATTCTCCCCCCTGTGGCTCCAAACTGCGAAGACTACCTCCTTCCTGACTGTCCGCCAGCCCGGAAAGCACATCAGATTGCTGCTCCTGTCCGCTTTTTTTTGTGGGCAGGGCGATCACCACCAGCAGCACTCCCGTCAGCAACAGAACCAGCAGATTATCCCTCCGGAGCCATTTCTCCATCCGCTTCTTTATCTTCTCCTCCATATGATCCCTCCTGTTCCCCGTCCTGCCATCTATCCGTAAACATTTCAACAGTCACCGGATCAATCTGGATACCGATCGCCCGGATATCCCCCGTTGACTCCTGCTCCTGACTCACTCCCTCATCTGCCGCCGTGGAATCTTCCTGTCCGCCCGGCCACAAATCCGCCGCCTCAAGCTGCGCCCTGATCTGATCTCCCAGCAGAGTCTGGCGAAGCTGTTCCACCTGATATTCCTGCACAGCTGCTTCCCCAAGTCCCTGCTCAAAAAAAGAACTGTAAAAAGCAATCCTCTCCTCCAGACTCTTTCCCTCTCCGCCGGACAACAGAGCTGCTACCGGACTCAGCAGCTGCACCAGAATCATGGCGCTGACCAAAAGCTTCATATATTTTTCATATGACCCCTTCGGCTTGAAATGAATCAGCGCCTGGGCACAGATCATAAATACCCCAATCTGCCGTATACTGCCAACCAGCCCCTGCCACATAGATATAATCCTCCTATTTGAAGTTCCGCAATTTTACAATCCATGATTAGTGGAAACGGCCAGCACCGATATGCTGATCAGAAACAACAGCATCGCTGTCCCAGTGAGCTTCAGCAGCAGCATGCTGCCCTCCCCTACCTTATTGGTACAGGCGGTAATCCGCTTGTCGCTGATGATGCCCATGACCGCTGCCGCCAGCTTCAGACAGCAGGCGGTCAGCAGGATCTGTGTCAGGGGTACCAGACATATGCCCACCAGCAGAATCAGCAGCACGACGCCAATACTGTTCTTGATGACCACCGCTGAACCAATCACCAGGGAGGCCATGCTGTCTGCCGCGCCGCCGATACCCGGAATAGCCGCCACCACCTTTTGCAGAGAAGAGGATTTTACCGTGTCTATAACAGGTGTTATCATTGATTGGAATACACTGATTCCAGTCACTATGCCGATAATGGCTTTCAGCGCCGCCTTGATCCCCTTTTCCAACAGTTCCATCAGAAGAGACAACTTCTCCTCAATCCATATGCCATTCACCATCGCCAACAACACATAGCTGTAGATAAGAGGCAGAAGACCTCCCACCAACACCTGCTCCACTCCGTAGATCATCAACAGCACCAGCTGATAGCTGGCCCCCGCAGTGGTAGTTCCGCTGGCCACTCCCACCGCCAGCAGATAGGCAGGCACCAGCAGTCGGACGAAAAGCAGAATATTTTCCATAGCGGCCGACGCCATCTGCGCGGCCTGTCCAAAGCTGGCCAACAGCACGGCTGTCAGCAGCAGATACATAAAATAAAAGCTGATATCCGCTATCTGGTGTTTGTCAAAAATATCCATAAAATGGCTCATCAGGGCCGATATCATCCCCAGCATCACCAGCCACAACAGAACATTCCGCATTCCAGCCAGCTGGCTTCCCATATCTCCCAGCAAGGCATTAAATATCCCTCCTATTGCTCCCAGCACATCCCCCTGCATGACCTGGGAAAATATCTGCCGCAGGGAAAATGTACTTCCCGGAAACAGACCTGACAACTCCTGCTGCAGCTGTTCCAGACCATATTCTTCCCACACCAGGTCAATCGATAACTCCTCCATGACTCCTCCTGTTCCTGACAAAAGTAAGTTCCGCCCCCAGCCCTACAAATCCGCCCTTGGCAGAACGGATACTATCGCATAAAGGTCTGAATCTGTTCCATCACTGCCAGCAATATGGGAAGTCCCGCAAACATCACCGACAGCTTTCCCAGTATCTCAATCTGTTCTGCCACTGCCCCATACCCTGCATCTTTACAGATATCCGCACTGAACTCGCATATGTATGTGACACCCGTTATTTTAAGCAAAGTAGAAAGATAACTCTGACTGCTGCCAAGAAACTGGCGAATCAGGGTAAACTGATTCAATACAGCCGAAAACTGACGCACCGCATATGCAAATAGCAGTATGCTGATCACAAGCCCCATATAAATCCCATATTCCGGTCGCGTGGCCTTAAACTGCACTGCCACCATGACCCCCAGAATCCCCAAAATCCCTATTTTAATCAGCTCCGTCATGGAATCCTCTCCTCATATTTTGTTTATATTAATCTGAATCCCTGTTTCCACATAAATATCAACCGTTATGAAAGATCAAATAACGCCTGTATCGTAGTAAACAGTTCATAGATATATGGCACGATCCAGGTCAGTACCAGAATCAGTCCCGCCAGACTGATCAAAAAGGCATGTTCCTCCCTGCCACTGTGTTTGAGTATCTGCCCCAATATAGTGACCAATATTCCCACTGCTGCAATTTTAAATATCAGACTCACACCCATGTATTCCTTTCCAACGATTTCCCCGGCATATCCTTTTTGTTTACAACAGTATGATAATCAGCAGAAGGCCGCCCAGAGTTCCCAGTCCGATTGCCATACGGCTTTTCTCCCGGCTCTCCGCCTCCAGCCTGGCTATCCGCTCCTTTAGCAATTCCTGTCGGCGCCGGATCAGGCGTCCTCCCGCCTCCCCGTCTCCGCCGCCCTGCTCCAGAATACACTGCAGGAAAAGCTGCCTGTCCTGCGCCTTCAGCGGTAGTTCTCGCAGCGTGTCCCCCATGACGGTTTTATACACATCTGCAAAACTGCTCCCCCGGTTGCCTGCCAGCTCCCGATATATTTGTCCAAAAGCCTGTCCGTATGGCTCCTCCACCTGATCTGCCAGCTGACAGCAACATTCCGGAAGAGTACACTTGCCATACTGCAGCAAACTGATAAACAGTTCGATAATATGATCCATGACATGCAGATGGTACATGCGCTGCTGCAGATTCCACGCATACCATATCCCCAGTCCGCTGCAGCTGATGCCGATCATGCTAAAGCCCGCCAGCCTGACCATCTCCAGCCACCTCCTCCCACATTCCGTCCGTCGGCCGGCGGTGCATCACCTGTCCGATCCGGCAGCGCCCCTGTGCATCACGCCGCAGCACCAGCATACAGGTAAATATCCCTTCCGTCAGCAGATCTTCCATTCCGGGCTTCCCTAATACATCCTGCCTGTCCATGCCGTGTATGGTTGCCACCAGGCTGACCCCGCAGGACGCCGCCATGCGCACCGCCCTGATCTCTTCCCCGCTTCCCAGTTCGTCCACCGCCAGCACAGCCGGAGACATGCTCCGCAGCAGCATCATCATTCCCAGCGCCTTGGGGCAGGCATCCAGCACGTCGCTGCGGGGTCCCAGATCATTCTGAGGCTGTCCCATATAGCAGCCTGCAATCTCCGAGCGCTCATCCACCACGCCCACTGTGCGTGCAGGACCATAGGCGTTGCCGCTGGAGATCTGTCTGACCAGGTCCCGCAGCAGCGTGGTCTTTCCGCACCCCGGCGGCGATACGATCAGCGTATTGTACATACATCCTTTTCTATACACATAGGGAAGCGCCGGTGTCGCTGCCCCCAGTACTTGATGGGCAATCCGTATATTGATTGCAGAGATATGCTTGATAGTGCGGATTGATCCTGCATTTTCCTGCACCGCCTGTCCTACAATTCCCACTCTGTGGCCGCCCTCGATAGTGATATAGCCCTGTCTCAGCTCATCCTCATAGGCATATAGGGAGTACTGGCACAGATGACTGACAATCTCCTGAAGCGCCTGCCTGTCCGGATGCCATGCCTGATCCATACACTTCGTATAAACACCGTCCTTCCTGACAAAAAACTCTCTGCCGCTCTCCATCAGTATTACCGGCCGATTCATCCGCAGCCGGATCTCATTGATCATTTCTGCCCGCTGCCCCGCCAGAGCAAAGCATGTTCGATATGCCGCCGGAAAAATATCTGCCAGATTTGTAGTCATACCTGCACCTCCCTATCTCAATATATGATAGGACAAGTAAGATATGCCTGTTTCTTTACCGCAAAAAATTTCACACACAAAAAGGTACTCCGGAATTTCCCTCCGGAATACCTTTTTGATATAATATCTTCTTTTTAACGTTACCGTATATTGACCGTATGGGTCAGGCGGTATTTGCCATATACCGTCTCCTGACAGAGTATCTGCACACTGCAGGAACTGCCGCCCAAACGATTCATAGCGCGGATCATAAAGCTGTCCGAGATATTGCCATTGTTGTATGCCGTCCACAACTCCTGCCACAGTTCTGCGTCGATCTCCTGTATAAAGGTGGAACTGCCCAGACCATTGTCAATAATCCGCTGACCGCAATCCCGGTAATATTCCTCCAGCTCTGCCGATATATTTGACAGCACAGGTGTACTGGTAGGCGCAGGAGTGGCCTTCGGTGCGGGAGACGGCGACGCGGCCGCCCCTGCCGGTTCCGGCTCCAGATTCCGATAGGTGATGCCGGTACATGCCGGCAGTTTCTGTGCCAGCCCCCTGCGCGCATGAGTTGTCGCATAATCCTCATCCGTCTTATTAAAATACAGGTAGGTTGTCGGTTCCGTATCGTCCCATGTCAGATCCACATTATAATATTCTCCATAAAGACAGATGATGTTCCAGGCGTGATTCTCTCCCGAATACCCGGTACAGTAATAACAGGGAATCCCCATCTGCTGCATCAGGTACTGGAATGCCCGGGCATAGCCTGCGCAGACAGTTTTTCCATTCACCAGGGCGCTGTAGGCGCTCTGACTCATAGCTGCGCCGCTCTGGTATTGCACCTGCTCCAGCAGCTTGTTGTGGATATATTTTTCCTTTTCATAATCGTCAGGAAGATTCCATGCCTGATTCAAGATCCGGTTTGCCTGGGTCTCAAAGGTAAACCGGAATTCCGGCAGTTCTTCTTCCGTGATGCTGAACTTCAACGAGATCTCCACACATTGCCCGCTCCGGCTGTAACGGCAGCTATATCCGGTCTCCAGCCAAAACAGCTCCGGATGATCATTATACACCGCCTCAAACACCGTTTTCAGTGTACTTACCGTGATATCCTGACAGGGCATAAATGTCTTGTTCATGCTGTTGGCATTGGCATAGATCTGTCGGTATACAGCCTGCCCCGTCTCATCCAGCAGATAGTAATAGGGATAATAGAGACTGTCAAAATACAGCGCCGCACCGGTCTCTCCCAGAGACAGCTCCACCCTCAGCTTATCCGCTTCCTCCGCATTCAGCTCTGTGGTCTCATCCGTCACAGGGGTGTATCCCACCCTGTCAGCCAGGTCCTTGGGCGCTGACACCGAGTCGCCGGAGGGGATGACATAGCTGGCGGCATGCTCTGATGTACTGCCATTCTTCACCGCATATATATTGATTACCATACCATTGGGGTCAAAATCCGATGTGGGTACAGGCGTCTGGTTCTGAACAGGCACCGGAGTATTCTTCGGCTCCCATGTCAGAGGCTGATTCACCTGAGGCGGTTCTGTGGCCGGAGCCGGGCTCTCCAGGGGAGTCTGTTCCTGTGTTTCTCCAGACGCAGACTCCTGACTGTTGCCAACATCTCCTGCACTGTTCTCCTGAGAATCATCCTCCAGCTTGTCAAGTACATCCAGCACTCCACTGTCCCTATTCTTTCCATACAGCATATCCGCCAGTCTGTCCGTAGCGGAAGGGGAGCATGCCAGCCCGATAACTCCTGCGCAAAGCAGTATAACCAATATACAAAAAGTGTAAAATAATGTCTTTACCAGTTTCAGAACTGCCACCTCCTATTAGAGTTCCGCATCTTCCCTCACGGCACACAATCCCGGTGATGAATATCCGCCCGCCTCAGCGTCCTGATATTCATCAGTGCGCCTTCCGGGAAGATGCTGATTTTAGAGTTCCGCATCTTCCCTCACGGCACACAATCCCGGTGATGAATATCCGCCCGCCTCAGCGTCCTGATATTCATCAGTGCGCCTTCCGGGAAGATGCTGTTTTTAGAGTTCTGCATCTTCCCCTCCGGGCAGATGCTGTTTTATAATTTTACACCAAAATCTTACTCAATATCTCATCTTCCCTCAACAGGCGCTTTGCCTCATTCCGATACTGCTCCTCATGCAGATAGGTGTGCCGATGGGGCTTGATGGAGGGCGCCAAGTCGATGGCGTTGGCAAAGTCTTCCCTTTTCATCCCCAGCGTCCCCACATAGTTCCAAAAACCTGTATCGGCAAAAATCTTGTTGATCCGCTCATACCGGTGGTCCTGCACCCTGGCCATCAGGTAGGTGGCAATCCCCACCTGGATGCCATGAAGCTGCGGCTGCTCCAACATCTTATCCAGCGCATGGGAGATCAGATGCTCACTGCCGCTGGTGGGAGCGCTGCTGCCCGCGATCTCGTTGGCAATACCGCTCATGGCCAGAGAATCCAGCAGTTCCCGTAGAAACAGCTCCTCCTGGATGCTCTCAAAAGGCGTCCGCACAAAGCTGTTCACCGCCTTCTTGGCTATCATAACCGCAAAATCATTCACCTGGGCATAGCCCGCCTGAGCCTCAAACTGCCAATCGTACAAAGCGGTAATCTTGGACACCATATCCCCGATTCCGGAGTAGATAAACCGCTCCGGTGCCGTGCGGATCACCTCTGTATCCACGATAATGCCATAAGCCAGCCTTGCGGGCACCGAAGTCCGTCTGCCCTCCACGATCAGAGATGCGCTGGCGCTGGAAAAACCATCGCTGGAACTGGAGGTGGGCACACTGATAAAGGGAAGATTGCGCAAAAATGCCGCATATTTTCCCGCGTCAATCACCTTTCCACCGCCGATGGAAATAATGGTCTGAACCTTGTTCGGCAGAGTAAAGGCCATCTCCACGATATCATCGATGCACACCGTATCAATCTCCCGGTATTCCAGCACCTCGATGCCGGCCTCCTTCAGCGAATCCATCACTTTCATGCCGAATAGCTCAATCAGCCCGCTGCCAAAATAGATCACTGCATTCTTGAAATTTTCTTCCTTCAGGTAGCTTCCAATGTTATCAAGAGCTCCCCTGCCGACCTTCAAAATCGCCGGAATTGCAATACTTTTACCTGTTACCGCCATATTTACCTCTTTTCTGCATATCCGAAGCCTGATCAGTCAAGCCTCCCGCAATTCTGCCTAAAACAACGACAACTGCTGGAATTCCTTCGTCTCCCCTGTCTCCTCATGATTCGTAACCTTGCTGACGATATGGATTTCCAGCCCCTGGCCGCACTGCCCACAGTGACAGTACTCCTTATCTCTGCCCACAATATTCCTGCTGCCGCAGCCCGGACAGACCGCCAGATCCTCCCGCAGACAGCCAACGATTATCTTATCCGCCATAATTACCTCTTTCCCGCATATCCAGATTTTGACCAGAGCCCGGCTCCTAACGGCCAAAACCCTCCTCCTTAGCATTATAAGCCCTGACGGACTAATTTTCAAGTCGTATGAAAAAATTAAGAATCGGCGGCCCAACGACTGATTACTGGCAAAGCGCTTTGGTTACCTGCTTCAACGGCAAGACAAAAGACAGAGGATACTCATCAAGCTGTCCATTGTCTTTCCGTCATCATCCGAACCAGTATATTTCGGATTTCTGGAGCTGAATCCCGCATCGCCCTCTTCGCGCAGATACATAAGCCAGCCAAAATCCCCATTAATCAATGCGCCCATAGCCTGTTCGTCTTTTTTACTGTAAACCCATATTTCTTTGTATTATTCTTTTGCCTCAAGACTCATAGAATCCTCTTTTGTCCCATCAGATCCTTTTGACTTATGTATCTGCCATACTGTATACAAGATTCCGGGAATACTTCCCGGATCAATTAACAAACCAATCCAGCAAAATTTTTTGACATCATTTTGAGGATAAAGAATAAGCCCAATCATAACAAGAATACCTGCTATAAGCGGCACCAAGGACCCCATATATTGTTTCTTTACATGTGATATCCACAAAATACACCAGCTGGAAATAACAAGAAACATACCTATCAGCAAAAAGAATATTGACAAGATATATAAAAATATTTTCACGCAGTCATCTCCTTAAAATATCAACGAAGTATTTTCCGGGCCACAGAATCCACAATTTCCTTAAGCTCCTCCGCTTCGCCGTCATAGCTCCACTCGCATACTGTGATTTTCTCTAAGGCGTCCCTTAAGATATCCTTCAATTCCTCCACATAGGGCGCCAGTAAAGAAGTCTCCCTCCCCGCTATCGCCGTAAGTATCTCTCCCTCATATAGCTCTCCGGCAAAGGGATTCTCCCGCAGAAATTCTATTGCCTTTGTCATGGCGAGGTCAGGCAGCACCTCCTGGCGCAGCATTCTCGCGACATCCCCCGGTGTGATTTCCTCAGTGGTCTTGTCGATCAGCTGATTATACCACTTTGGCAGCGGATACCAATCCTGTTCTGCATACTCACAGTCATATAAATCCTTTATTTTCACCTGTTTTTCTCTCGCCTCGCCCTTCATATTCCACACATCCGGCATCTATCTGACTCGCCCGCGTTTATCACATAAAAAACCTCCACACTGAGTAATATCATTTTACATCAGTCTGAAGGTTTTCACAAGCATATATCTTTTTATCTCTTATGCAAATACGCTCTGTTCCGAATTTACACCTATCCTTCTTCCGGCAAATATGTCTGTATCTTTATGCCATAATATTTTTCCATAAAACTCAATCTTGTATCTTTTTTTCCATAGTCATTTGTTAAATCTTCTCTCAATTTTTGCCCATATTCGCTTCTGCTTATATTGTCCCATTTTAGCAGGGCAGCTTTTACCTAGTCTGCATCCTTCTCCTGACATAACACAGTTATCCCCAAAAGCCAGTCTCTATCATTGCAATCCGCATATATACAGCTATCCTCTCCTCGCAAAATATATATATTATTTGGACTGCTATGGTCTCTTTCATCTATTGCAGCATCTATATCTTCTTCCACAACATTCAACTTCAATATATCAGCTAAATCACATACAATATCCTTTATGTATTCGCCAGCAAAACTTATCTGATATTGAATCATTTCTTTGCCTCCTTCATTTCTTCCCACTATGAGATTGTGGATACTGCCCTGTTGTCTCCACTCTCCCAATAAAATAATAGCACCATTCTATTCAGAAAAAACCCCTCTTCCCGGGAAAAAATTCGCGGACGGCGGGAAATATGGTGTAAGCGGTCAGCGGACAAAAATTGCCACATTCTGGTGCGGCTTGGCAACCACCGGTTTCTTGACGCAAACGACAAAATACGATAAAATAATCAATATATTACAAAGCGCCTGTTATAAGAACATTTCGCAACTGACATTTTACGATATATAACGAGGAAAATATGAAGATAGCAATCTGCGATGACGAAGATCTCTTTGTCAGGAAATTATATCAATACCTGTGGCAGCAGCCGGGCTGCACGGTAGAGAGCTTCCTTACCTCTGCCTCACTCTTGGAAAAATATACTGCGGGAGAGCGGTATGATGTAATTTTCCTGGATGTTGTGATGCCGGATCTGAATGGTATTGATCTGGCGAAAAAAATACGGGCCCTAGATCAAAATGCCATACTGGTGTTTCTGACTGCTTATCTGGAATATGCGCCCTCGGGCTATGAAGTGAAGGCTTTCCGCTACCTTTTAAAGCCTGTGACCGACGGGGATATCGCCCGTGTCATGGAGGACATCCGCTCCCAGATAACGGATTCTCATAAGTTCCTGATTGAAACCCCCGAAGGAAATTTCCTTCTGCATACCCGTGAGCTGCAATATCTGGAGGCAGATAACAAGGATTCTATTCTCTACTATCAAGATGACACCATCACCCTGCGCAAGGGTCTGAACGAGCTGGAGGAGATGTTGACATCCTCCTGCTTTTTCCGCGTTCACCGCAAGTTTCTGGTCAACCTGTCCCATGTCAGAGAGTATGACGCCCTGCACCTGACCCTCGACTGCGGGCGGACGCTCCCGATCAGCCGCAGAAAGAGCAGGGAATTCCGTCTTGCGCTCAAGAACTACATCGAGGGAGGCCTGTGCCCATGAACTATATACCGTTTGCCATTGCCACCAATCTGGTGGAATATTGGATTCTCATGCTCACGACACAGTACATATGCTCTGCGCATCTGAATCTGCGCCGCAGAAATGTGTTTATCTGCTCTGGTATTGTTGCCGGCTGCATTGCCTCCGGTATGCTGCTATACGGTGAGGATGCCAACACCGTCAGCTTGCCCCTGTCTGTCATACTTTCAATTTTACTATTCAGCCGCAAGAGGCTCTCCGACCTGCTGCGTTTTGTTGCCGCCTTTGGCATTTTTTTTGCTGTCATGGTCATTCCTCTGGGAATGCTTGATACGATTTTTCCCGGAGGGCTTTCCCCTATTTTCCCCGGCGTCTCAAGCGACAGATGGCTCAGTCTGATATCGGATATCATTGTCCTTATCGCCCTGATTCTCCTGGGACGCATATTGTCCAAATACCAGATTTCCCTGCATTTTCGGGCAAAAGAGATCCTGGGCAGCATCGCCTTGGCCATCTTTGCCTTTATTGACCTGGGACTTATCATGTTCCTCTACTATAGGCATCTGCCGCCGCTTCAGCACTATATTATGCTGACCATTTTTCTGGCTGCTCTCGCCTTCTGCATTGGCTATTTCGTATATAACATAGTATCCTCCCGCAAGAGAATCTACCGGGAAGCCCTGACCAGAAGCGAAACCGAATATCTGCGGCTGCAGTTGGATTCCCTGCAGGATGTCAAGGAGCAGGAGGAGCAGGTCATGAGAATGCGCCATGATCTCTCCAGTCATATGGCTATGCTCCAGACAATGTTTGAAGAGGGCAATTACGAGGAAGCCCGGAAATATACAAAGCAGCTGAGCCATGACGTCATCCCCTCCAGTAACGGGATACTCACCGGCAACAAGGCAGCGGACCTGGTGGTGCGCTCCAGAATGAAGATCTGTGAGGAACATGGCATCGGCTTTACCTTTACCGGCGCCCTGACCGGGTTAGAGCATATGACCGCTCCCGATATCTGCGGGCTTTTCTCCAACGCCTACGACAACGCCATCGAGGCATGCCTGCCCCAGACAGACGCCTATATTCACACAACAATAAACACCACCCGCAACTACACGGTGGTACAGATCGTCAATTCTGTGAAAAAAAAGGTGGCGATCCGCAGCAGCAGCGCGGCCACCACCAAAAAAGACCGAAAATCACATGGATACGGTATTGATATTATGAAACGAATTGCCTATAAGTACAATGGCAGCTGCTCCCTGCACTGCGATAACAGGGAATTCATGATCAAAATCACACTGCTGAATGCTTCCGAACAATAAATGCCCTTACTGCGACCGGGGTGGCCAGTCATGAACTCTCTCTCTGCCAATTTTAAGTGAAGCCGAACGAATCCTGCCAGCCTCCCGCAGCTTTTCAAAGAGCGCATAGTACTCCTTTTCCAACTCCTCCCTGCTGTCAAAGTCCTGCCACCCGGGGAAAGCTTCATCATTGGTATAGACATCAATATATCCCTGATGTTCGCGCCAGTCAGGCGTTTTTTCACTCCATTCCCCATGCAGATAACCTTTCCAGTTCTCGGCCTTAGCTGAGGTAAGCAGGCGCTTGCCCACCGTCCCCTCTGTCGCAAACTCCGGCGCAAAGAAATACATCTCTCCGGATCTGTCTTCGATAATGATTCTTCCGCACTGATGGCACTGGTAAATCTTCCTCCCCAGATACTCATTCCAGATAAGCATGATACGATTCATACATGCCTTCGCATCCAGGGTCTCATCCGACACATACCGCTCTATCTCGTCATTGAAATCAAACACGTCCTGATCTGCCAGTATGGATGCCTTATACGATATCTGATCCGTTATGTCATGAATTGTGTTCCCACATGTACACTGAAAATGCATCACTCAGTCACCAGCTTAATATATTCCTTACCATCCTCGGACACCGTCTTGTTATATACATGCTTTCCCACGATTTCCAGCAGCTGGCTGATATCATCGGCATCGGCTGCGCCAAACTCCAGATAACAGGTCTCCGAATCCGCCGTGTTCAGGTCCGTGTAAAAATCAGCCACATACGCATAATATTTGTCCAGAATATCCTCCAGCGGATACTGCGCTATGTCGGCGGCAGACTCCCCCTCCCCGTACTCCGGTTCCTGCACAAATGACAGACTGCAGAAATATTCTCCCTCGTACTCGTAAATCCCTTCTTCTACCTGGGTATAAGCCGGGTCATCGTACTTTGGTGCCGCAAAAATCTGAATATCCTTCATCGCCGATTGTCCTCTCTCAGTTCTTTATATCTTATTCTCCATAGCGTCCGGGTCCTGGGCGAACTGGATTGCCAGCTCCCTGTCAATCCGCCTCTCAAAATACAGCTGTGAGATCGCCTCGTCCATGGTGATCATGCCCAGCTTGCGGTTGGTCTGCATGACGGACGCCAGCTGGTGGGACTTACCTTCACGAATCAGGTTGCGCACCGCATGGTTGGCATGCATAACCTCGAATGCCGCCACACGCCCTCTGCCGTCTGCCGTGGGAATCAGCTGCTGGGAGATAACCGCCTCCAGCACATTGGCCAGCTGCACCCGGATCTGCTGCTGCTGATGGGGCGGGAACACGTCGATCACACGGTCAACGGTGCTGGCTGCGCCGATGGTATGTAAGGTGGACAGCACCAGATGGCCTGTCTCCGCCGCGGTGATAGCCACACTGATGGTCTCAAAGTCACGCATCTCTCCCACCAGGATCACGTCGGGATCTTCACGCAGAGCCGCTCTCAGCGCATTGGCATAGCTCTCGGAATCCAGGCCGATCTCCCTCTGATTGACCATGGACATCTTGTGCTGGTGCAGATACTCGATAGGGTCCTCCAAAGTGATCACATGGGCGTCCCGGTTGTTGTTGATCTTGTCAATGATTGCCGCCAGAGTAGTGGACTTACCGCTTCCGGTAGGCCCTGTCACCAGAATCAGCCCTCTCTTTCGCTGATACAGATCCACCACGGACAGGGGCACACCCAGTTCTTCCGGGGAAGGCACCTTCGTGCCCACCAGACGAAAGGCCATGGCTACGGAGCCTCTCTGCTTGTAGGCATTGACCCTGTAACGTCCTACATTAGGGATGGAGAAAGACATATCGTACTCTCCCCTCTCCTCAAACCGGTTCCGCTGCGCCTCTGTCATAATGGAAATCAGCACATCCAGAGTATCCGCAGGCAGCATTCTGGAATAATTCATGGTGATCAGGTTGCCATTTACCCGCATCTTAGGCGGAATGCCGACTGTCAGATGAACGTCTGACGCACCCGCTTCCTTGGCCGCTGATAATATTTCTTCAATCGTAGGCATGTTTTTTTCCTCTTTTCTGTTTTTAGTTCCGCATGTTCCGAAAAACGCTGTTTTCAGCATTCTCACACTGTTTATCCCTAATACCTATATTGTACATGAAAAACGGCATAATAGCAAGCACCTTATTGTGCCGGACGGAATCCATCTTTCAGTCCGTCTCCTCTCAGCTCCAGATCCGGCTGTGTTGGCGCCGCGGGAAATTGATCATATCCCGTCCGGTCTCCCGTGACAGGCTTGTAAAAAGTGATTCCCTCTATCTCATAGCTCTCCAGCTCATAGGTCCCGTAATCCGCCTGCCATATATAATAATTTTGCAGCCTGCATCCGTAGATATAGCTGCCCAGGGCAAACACCTTGTATGCGCCATACAAAAGCAGCGCAAAATACACCAGCTTCTGCAGCCTGTTTCGGTTCAGGCGGATAAGCAGCCATCCCACCGTCATAAAATCTATCAGCAGCACATAGGCATAGCCATAGCGCATCAGCGGCGCGCTGAACTGCCAGAACAGATAGGAACAATTTAACATTCCCAGCACCAGCACGACGTCCAACTCCTTCCACTGCTTTTTTATAAATGTAAAACATACGCTCACCAGTGACACCGGAACGCAGACTGCGCTGCCCAGAATCAGTATTTTTTCCATGGCGGAAAGAGTGCTCTTAAACCAGTTGGGAATCCACTGCACCGCCGGGGTGTCCAGCAATTGTATGTTGTACAGCGCTCTACCCCACGCGGAAATCTGAGCCGCATCCACTTCTATCGCCGCCGCGTCCATCTTCCAGTCCAGATCGAACAAATCCAGCTGAGGAAGGGGATACACCAGCCAGCCGGAGATCACCACGGTGCGCGCAAACCAGGGAACCGCAACAGCCAGTCCCATTCCAAGGCACAGGAAAATCTCCTTTATACGCTTTTCCCGTATCAGCCGGTACGCAGGCTTTATCAATAGCAGCAGAATCAGTCCCGCCGTCAGCTTCAGCGTCAGAGCGTACACTCCCGCCACGCAGAGCAGAGAAAAGGGCGTAATCTCCTTCTCCTCCTGTGCCAGCAGGTCCAGCCACTTGATTACAATAATGAAGACGACGCACATAATGGAATAATCCGATGCCGGAGAGACCACCTCATTGGTGATTGTCGTAAGATAGTAGATTGCGCCCACTCTGGCAAAATCGCTCAGAGTAAAGCGGCGCCCTTTCCAGCTCCGGGTGATATCCAGGGCCGTCACGCTGAGAAGCAGCGCAAAATAGCCGCTGCATGTGTGCAGGGACCTCCCTGTCAGAAACTTCATGCTATACAGAGCGCTCAGGGCGAAGAACGAACTATTGTAGGCAAAACGTTCATGCAGGTTGCCCAGTCCCGGCACCACTCCATACTCCTCAATCCAGCGAATGCTCTGTGCATGATACAGATCCGAGTCATAGTGGATATAACCTCTGGAAGTAAAAAATGCCCACAGGACAATGAGAACCAGCAGCAGTATCTTTCTGGAAAGGCCACAGGCTTTCCAGCCCTGCGTCAAATATTCTCCCACGTCCCTGCGGCACAGAAAAGCTGTTATCACACATACCGCTGTCAAAAGCAAATTCGCGACCAGTCCCACACCGCCCGCCAGACTGAAAAACTGGGCGTAAACCGTTGCAATGATTACGCCCACCATAAGTAAACTGTCTATTCTCTTTATCCGATATTTGAGCAGCTTTCCGCACAGAGCCGCAAAACCGCAGCCCAGGCAAAAAGTCGTTGCAAACATGTATATCCAATTGAAAAGCGTTGCCAGCATTTTGTGTATTCCTCTCCTACATCTCTGTCACCGTTCCCTCACGGTCAAATATATTATATCCGAAAACGAGGGGCGTGACAAGTGCGTCCTGCAACGGCCTTGCAAGACCGATATATAACTCAAATCCCCGCCCGTCCTGATTATCAGAGCAAAAATAGTACTCCAGTTCACCGTTTGTAAACGAAATCATATAGTTCTTATAATCTGCCCGCTCTTTCGACTCCTCGACAGCTACCGTTCCCATAACTTCCATGATATCCTGAAAACTCATGGCAGAATTTAATTGCAGCATCTCCAGATAGCTATCTACATAATCCTGATATAATGCAACATATATGGGAGTATATGTCGTGTCACTGTTTCTGCAGACAATGAGAAAAGGCTCCATTTCAATACACGGGAAAAATACATTGGGTTCAAATACAGTAAGACTGCTTTCCTCATCAATACCCGCTTCTGTCATATCAAGTATTTCCTGTACCGGCATTTTTAAATACCGGATTATTTCACCGTCAATGCATTCTCTGTCATCGAATGCAGGTTCTTTTCTGTTTTCATCTGTACAGCCTGTATTGCATAATATACACATTAGTACAGCGACTATTAAAAGTATCCGTTTCACTGCTCCGCTTCCACCTATATTCCCAGCCAGTTTTTTATCGGATTGACCCCTCTTGCCTGTTCCATAATCTCTCCGCAGTTTTCCCGCAGATAGCGCTCCAGCTTTGCCACCTCCGCATCCGAAAATCCTTCCACATGGTCCACGATCCCATCCGGCACAACGCCCTCGGCGATGTCTCTTCCACGGATAAAGGATACTCTGGCAAATCTTCTGCCCTCCCTGTTTATGATTCCCGATACCAACATATTGACAGAATCCATAAGATTCCTCCCTCTACCTCCACATCGCTCTTAACATTTTTCTAGCTAAAACCAACTCTCTTTATGCTCTCATTTAATAATCTGCATTTTCTCAAATTTATAATAGCAAAAAAAGAGCGGTATATCAACAAAAAAAGAGACAGAATCAGTTCAACTGACTCTATCCCATTTTCTAATACTTTTCTGTTCTTCCGCAGGTTATTCCTGCTCAAACTCCTGTCGCAGTTTATTCAGTGCCTTCTTCTCGACCTTCGGCACATACTCTCCTGCCAAGTCAGGGCTAAAACTCTTAACAGTACTACAACTGCTTAAAGATATTTCCTCAATTCCTCAACCAACTCATACACTCTTGTGGCGGGACATCTTTTCGATGGTGCCTCATCATTATATGACTCGTATTGCCGCTTTGCTCTTTGAATTGCGACATCTGTCTTATCTTTAAACAAATCATACAGATTTTCAAGTGTCTTTTCATAACCACATTTTTGCTTTAGAATCTGCTGATACTGTTCACGCCCATTATTTACCCCCAATTCTTGAAAGTGCAAGACAAACCATAATTCAATACACTCATTTGACCATGCCACTCTATATTGTCTGCTTTCTTTCCTCTTTTCCGCACTATATTGTGTATTATCAAAATTATCTAAAGGAAAATCATCTTTATCATACATCAGCCAAACAACTTCCGCCTGCGGAAACTCTTTTTCAACCTGTGTTCTTGCAAACCTTAGCAAACCCTTTGTATTTCTACCCGTCCCTCTTACAAAAATTCTTGGACCAGAAGAAAACTCATAGCACTTTGAATTGATAGCCTCCGCAAAACCTTTTATATAATTAGGCTCCGTCTTTGTACCTTCACTGACAATATACATATATGGCGGCAAATCATCAAGTAATTCCCTTTCTTTCTTATGCATTTTGGCATTGATTCTTTCTTGATTTTTCTTTTGCTCACTCACTTTTATTGGTTTAAGACTCATTTTCAGCCTCCCAATTTAAAATTTTTCTGATATATGGGTCGGCTCCATAGCGTCCCTCCAAATATTGTTTTCCATATGCCTCATCATTTCTTGGTATTTGTCCATTGTCTTTTTTAAATGATACTAAAGAATAGAGTTTTGATGCATTTTGAGGATTTAATGCGCAAAACCAAATTTCATCTCTCCGAAATACTTCAGTTGACATTGTTGTTATATCATGAGATGTAAGCAAAAGCTGAGCTCCCTTTCTGTTACTTTTAGTATCTGTAAACAGTTCAATAATGTATCGTAATAACTTTGGATGCAGTTTTGCATCTAATTCATCAGCAATCAATAAAGTTCCTTTCTTTAAACATTCCATAATTTTTGTCAAACAGCTGAACAATTTTCTGGTTCCACTAGATTCCTCTTCATAGGGTATTTCATATATCATACCATTCTCTAAAATATGCTTTACATATATACCCATTATTTTTCCATCTGCATCCTTTTCTTCCCGCATATCACATATATTTATGTCCATTTTCTGCATCATTTCGAACAGTTTTGCTCTTTCTTTTTTTGTATCAGGAAGAATGATCTTTCTCTCCTTCTTTGGATCATCATAGTTTAAAAAATTAATATTCATAAACCACGACATAGCATCATCCACTGGCTCAATATCATAATTTGTAGCCACATGAGCAAGAAGTGGCATGGAACCTTTAATTTTTTCAACAGGAATATCTTCCAATTCTTTCCCCAACACACACTCATTTATTGATCGTTCAAATATAATATTTGTATCTTTTTCACCTAATATTAGTTGATAAAAATTTTCTTCTACTATTTGGTTGTGAATATGTGAAAATTGGTATTTATACTGTTTTCCTTTTGTTCTAAACATAATATCAAAACTTATGGGCATATCCTTACATTTGGGATCAAACTTATGATACTTTTCTTTAATTTCCGCCTCTGAAAATCTTTTAATTATGGATTCAAATTCTATATCATTCTGCATTTGAGACATGATAAACGGACGCAACAGCAACAACTTCAAATATAGCAAAGCCTCTAAAACAGTAGATTTTCCTCCTCCATTGGGTCCATAAATCGCAAGCACCGGTAAGAATCTTTCACCATCCATTTTATCCTTAATAACACTCTTTTCATGATCCTTAATGGATTCTGCAGTAAAGTCAAGAAATGCTTCTCTTTTAAATGACTTATAATTTGAAAATGAAAATTGGCTTAACATGAATCTTCTCCTCTATAAAATGCGTTTTTCTCTCATCTTTGTAATCACTATAACCATATTAGCAGATATATATTCTTACATCAATATGCAATTTGAGTTTTTTTCTCGTGCATATATTTGTCTACTAATTTTGTGGGATATAAAATAGGGATAAAGCAAGGATAACTGTCTTACAGTTTCCTACACTTTATCCCTCCCTTTCGCAATTACACTATCTTCGCAGCTTAATCCTGTTCAAACTTCTGTCTAAGCTTTCCCAGCGCCTTCTTCTCAATCCTCGACACATAGCTGCGGGAGATTCCCATCCGCTCGCCGATCTCACTCTGCGTCAACTCCCGTCCTCCACGCAGACCATACCGCAGCAGAAGAATCTCCCGCTCCCGGTCCGTCAGTTCCTGCTGCATCAGGAGCGTCAGCCTGCGTACATTGCCCTGATATTCCAGAGCCTCCACCACATCCTGCTGCTCCTGCTCGATCACATCCATCAGGTGGATTTCGTTGCCCTCCTTATCCTGGCCGATGGGTTCATACAATGATACCTCCCGGGAAGTCTTTTTCTTGCTGCGCAGCAGCATCAGCAGTTCATTATCGATACATCTGCAGGCATAGGTGGCAAGCCTCCCCTTACCCGCGTCAAAGGTGTCAATGGCCTTGATCAGGCCGATGCAGCCGATCGATATCATATCTTCCATATCTTCATCCACGTTCTGATACTTTTTGGCCACATGGGCCACCAGACGCAGATTACGCTCTATGAGAATGTCTTTGGCATCCTTGGCCTGGACGGCATCTCCTTCCCTGAGCAGGCGGATATAGTAGGCTTCTTCTCCAGAGGTCAAAGGCTTTTGAAAGGTCTTCAATCGTAGCCTCCACAGGATACTCTTACCTCTAGTCTATGTGTTTAGGACATTACAAGTGCCTTTCCTACTTTTTAGAAGTTCTCCTCACACCAGGGGAGCTAGAAAATCCGCCATCACATAGCTGGCCAGATCCAGTCCTCTGTCTGTCAGATGCAGATATCTGCCCGCCCCACTGTCCCGATAAGCCAGCAGCTCCTGTGCAATGTGCTTTTCTATGACTCCTCCGTAAACCTGCTCCAGTTCATAGTGAAACGTCTCACTAAACGACCTCTCCCCGACGCCTGCCGTCAGACGCAGCCCCAGGAACATGTACTCCTCCATCTGCTCCGACACGGTCAGCTTCTGCTCCTGCTGCCGCTGTCCCAGTGGCTCCTCAATATATGCCTGCAGACTATCCCCGTTTTGGAATCTGACATTGTCCACCAGGGAAGCGGCACCAATGCCAAAGCCCAAATAGTTTTCCCTGGTCCAGTACCCCACATTGTGACGGCATTCGCAGCCGCTCTTTGCATAGTTGGATATCTCATAGCGCTCGTATCCATACTCCCGCAGAACCTGCTCCGTCAACTGATACAGCGCTCGCTCCGTGTCCTCGTCCGGCAGCTCCAGTTCCCCGGCGGCGCAGCGCTCCGAAAAAGCTGTCCCCTCCTCCACAATCAGGCTATAGGCGGAAATATGCTCCGGCCCGGGCGTCAATTCTGCCACCCGCCGCAAGGTTGTCCCGTAGGAGTCGGGAGTCTGCCCCGGCAGACCGCTCATGATATCAATATTGATATGGGTAAAGCCTGCTGCCACCGCCGCCTCGTAGGCGTCCAGAAACTGCTGCCAGGTATGGATTCTCCCCAGATTCTTCAGTTCCCCGTCCCAGGAGGATTGCAGCCCCAGACTCAGACGGCTGACACCCGCCTTCCGATACCGTACCAGAGAATCATAATCCACCGTGCCCGGGTTGGCCTCCATGGTGATCTCCGCCCCCGGCAGCACCTGATAATGGCTATGCAGGGCATCCAAAAGGCGCTTTATCTGGCCCGGCCCCAATATACTGGGGGTCCCCCCGCCGATAAATACTGTGGGCACCTGATAATTCTCATATTCACCTGCCCGGCCCTGTATCTCCCGCTCCAGGGCCTGAACATACTCATCCCGCATATTCCGTCCCGCCGGGGCGGACAGGAAATCGCAATATCCACACTTGCGTATACAGAAGGGAATATGCATATATATTTCCAGATTTTTCATTTTTTCCTCTGCTGCATAACTGGAGTCCGTCTTAGGCCGGAGCCTGGCCTATGTCAAACTCCCGCTGTCTCTGCAATATTATCACTTCCGGTCATCCAGCTTCAGCACACTCATGAACGCCTTCTGAGGGATTTCCACATTGCCGATCTGGCGCATGCGCTTCTTGCCCTCCTTCTGCTTCTCCAGCAGCTTCTTTTTCCGGGTGATGTCGCCGCCGTAGCACTTTGCTAGCACGTCCTTTCGCATGGCCTTGACGGTCTCCCTGGCAATGATCTTACCGCCCACTGCCGCCTGTATGGGAATCTCAAACAAATGCCGGGGAATTTCATCCTTGAGCTTTTCGCACATCTTCCGTCCCCTCTCGTATGCGGAATCCGCATGGACGATAAAGGACAGGGCATCCACCTCCTCCCGGTTGATCAGGATGTCAAGTTTAACCAGGCTGGACTGCTCGTAGCCCTTCAAATCGTAGTCAAAGGAGGCATAGCCCCTGGAACGGGATTTCAGGGCGTCAAAAAAGTCGTAGATGATCTCATTCAAGGGCAATTCATATTTCAGCAGCGCCCTGGTGCCCTCGATATATTCCATGCCCAGATAACGGCCCCTCCGTTCCTGGCACAGCTCCATGATGGAACCGATAAACTCGCTGGTCACCATAATCTCCGCATTGACGATGGGCTCCTCCATGTATTCGATCTCCGAGGGATCAGGTAAATTAGAAGGATTGGTCAGTTCTATGACTTCCCCGTTGGTCCGATGCACCTTATAGATAACACTCGGCGCCGTGGTCACCAGGTCCAGATTGTACTCTCTTTCCAGCCGTTCCTGAATGATCTCCAAATGCAAAAGTCCCAGAAATCCACAGCGGAACCCAAAGCCCAGGGCGACAGATGTCTCTGGCTCATAATTCAGGGAGGCGTCATTTAACTGCAGCTTCTCCAACGCATCCCGCAGGTCGGGGTATTTTGCACCGTCTGCCGGATACATACCGCAGTACACCATGGACAGCACCTTTTTGTAGCCGGGCAACGGCTCTGCGCAGGGGTTGCGGTCGTCCGTCACTGTATCTCCCACCGCCGTATCTTTCAGATTCTTGATAGATGCGGTGATATAGCCCACCATGCCTGCGGAAAGCTCCTCGCAGGGGATAAACTGCCCTGCGCCGAAATAGCCCACCTCCACTACCTCCTGCCTGGCCCCGGTGGCCATCATGCGGATCATGGTGCCCTTTCTCACCGTGCCCTCCATGATGCGGCAAAAGATAATAACTCCTTTGTAGGGATCGTACACCGAGTCAAAGATCAGCGCCTGCAGCGGATTTTCCGGGCTGCCTCCGGGGGCCGGGATCTTGTGGACGATCTGCTCCAGCACCTCGTCGATGCCGATACCGTTCTTGGCGGAGATAAGGGGCGCATCCTGGGCCTCGATGCCGATCACATCCTCAATCTCCTCGATCACTCTCTGGGGCTCTGCGCTGGGCAGGTCGATTTTGTTGATCACCGGGAACACATCCAGATTGTGGTCCAGGGCCAGATATACATTTGCCAGGGTCTGGGCCTCGATGCCCTGGGCCGCGTCCACCACCAGAATGGCCCCGTCACAGGCTGCCAGGGAGCGGCTGACCTCATAGTTAAAATCCACATGCCCCGGCGTGTCAATGAGGTTGAAAATATACTCCTGCCCGTCCTGAGCCTTGTAGATGGTGCGCACTGTCTGGGCCTTGATAGTGATGCCCCTCTCCCGCTCCAATTCCATATTGTCCAGCACCTGAGCCTGCATCTCCCGGCTGGTCAAAAGCCCGGTACTCTCAATAATCCTGTCTGCCAAGGTGGACTTGCCGTGGTCAATATGGGCCACAATGCAAAAATTCCGTATCCTGCTCTGCTCTATAGAACTCATGTGTATTTCCTCTTTCTATTTATAGTTCCGTAACTGCCCTCTCAGTACCAATCCCGGCAGAGAATTTTCGGCCGCTTCAGCGTCCGCAAATCCTCTGGGCACTGTTCGGGCAGTTACTGTTTATAGTTCCGTAACTGCCCTCTCAGTACCAATCCCGGCAGAGAATTTTCGGCC
>CAZKAO010000003.1:0-49797 GCA_964550745.1 uncultured Acetatifactor sp. | reverse complement strand
TTTATAGTTCCGTAACTGCCCTCTCAGTACCAATCCCGGCAGAGAATTTTCGGCCGCTTCAGCGCCCGCAAATCCTCTGGGCACTGTTCGGGCAATTACTGTTTTATCAAATATGTCCCTATTTTAGCAGAAAAATACCGTCTATGCAAGATTCTTCCAATCATCTTCATAGTACCAGCCCTTGTCCTCGTCCGTATTTTTCAAATACTCCAGATCCTCCCGGTACTGTTGAGATTCCTTATCCGGGTTGATCAGAGCCCTTGACCTCCTGGCCATGAGCTCCAGCTTTCTCCAAAAGGCATTGTGCTCCTGGGAACTGCATGCGATAGCCCTGCTCAGATCCTCGTTTACCTGCTCCCTGTCATAGCGCTCCTTATATAGCTGCATATGAGCATAGGCCCGCACCACATATCCGATATATGGATGTTCGCCGGCCTTGATCAGACTATCCCCATATTCCTGCAGGGCTTTATAGTCAAATTCCTTACAACACCGGTATATCTCATCTGTTTCTGAACTGGCATTTGAATCCACAAGATAGGAGAGGTTGTCCAGCGAGGTGTAGGGTCTGCGCACAGTTTTTCCCTGCGGAACAAAGGGGAAAATGCCGTCCAACTTAAAATGCCTCGTTTCGGCCTCCTCCAGCCATGCGTCCCATTCCTCCTGATTTTCCAGCCTTACCTTTGACAGATCTGCCTGCCGCACTTCACAGTCCAGCAGTTCCACTACAACCACCTTTTCATATTCCAGTCCCGCTTCCCCGGCAAGTCTCACCATGGCATATCCCCATTCATCTGTTGCGATTCTGTACATCTCATACCAGCCCCTGATATAGCGGACACGGGCAAGCAACGCCTTTGTCAGTTCTCTTCCATTTCCCTCCATAATTGCATGGATACACCCGTTTATATGCCCCTCCTCATCCCTGTCGGGAAACAGCTCCTTTGTGGCTTTTCCGCCAAACAGCTCATATGTATTTCTGGAGCTTTTGTCATAAGAATAATCAAACAACTGCGAAACCAGCTCCCTGGCCCCCGCCGCATATGCCCGTACCATGGAACTGTTAATCTCCGCTTCGCCATGCCGCTCATGATTGGAGAAATAATTCCCTCCTAAAGGATATCCGTTCTCAAGCAGCTTAAGCTTATAGAGGGCCGATAACGCCGAGCGATACCAGTCTGCCAGGATATCCTCCCAGCTTTCGCTTAAGTGCCAGTATGAACCTGCGGGGCTCTTTAAATCATAATCATACCGCAGGGAAGTCCTGCGTATCAGAGGAAAGGTCTTCTTTTCAGGCTTCTCTTTCTCAATAGGGGCACGGTTTTCCAGCAATGCATCACCGATCAAAAGCGGACACTCTCTGTTTTTTACGGTTTCGATATAGGCTTTTTTGCCGCTTTTGTCCACAGCTACCACCTCTCTGATCAGCTGGGACAGATATTGCCGTTCCTCTTCCTGGGCCTTCTTCAGGTCAATATTTTTGCTGAACGAACAGAACTGTTCCAATATCTGCAGCGGACGCTCCAGAAACATTCCGGCTTTTTTACAATCCTTCTCATACACCAGATGGAAAAAATCCTCCAGATCCTTCACAATCTGATATGCCAGCTTCTCATATTCATCTCTGGGCTCAAAATAACTCTCCTCCACCGTCAGTATGTACTTCTCATCCGGCTGATATCCCGTCGCCGCCGCCTGGTAAAAGCGCTCCATCGTCTTTTTAAGATGCCGGGACATGTCAAACCTCCTGTCCTTTGCCAGGCGCTCATACAGCTCATATTCCTGCTCCATGGCCTGCAGGGCCACAATCATATATTTCCAGAAAAGTGTTTTCTTGGGAAACTCCTTCTGTAAGTCCATCACTGCCTCCTTTGCGCAAACTGCCAGCTTTTGTCAGGTACCTTTGCCATACAATATATCATCTTTTCGCCGCTTAATCAATATTTTAATAGCTCCCATCCGCTTGCTTCAGCGGGCACTCAAATTTCACCCTATTCTCCGGACAGCACCAGATCCAGCAGATGGGCGATGGGATCGCAGGCATTCATGGCCTCCTCCAGCGTATTATTCTGAGCGCCCAGCTCGATCAGCAGGGTGCGGGGACGCAGATGCATGTTGTAGCGATAACCGTGTATGTAATTCTTCCGGGTAAGCCCGGGATAATATTCCTCCGCCTTGAGCTTCATCTGAAAGGAAAATGCCAGATTGTCCGGCAGATTATCATTCTGCAGATAGCTGATGCTGCCGGTCCGGCGAGTCCAGCTGATGCCGTTAAAAAACATAAACCTTGCGGTGGGCCGTCCGTCCAGATCCATGACCAGGCGGTTGCTCTCATCCGCCACTGCATCCCGGTGCAGATCGATAACCACCTGTATCTGGGGATTCTCCTCCAACAGCTGGGTGATCTCCGGCAGGGAGCGGGAGTAGGCATTGTCCCGTCCCTCCTTATCATAAGTTCCCAGATGGTGCAGCACCTGATACCCGTACTGCTGCTCCAGAATATCCGCCAAATGTTGTCCCACCCCCATAATCGTGGTGGAGTCGTCCCCTGGAATAGAATCCGCAAAGCCCTCCTGAGAATGAGTGTGATAGAGCAGTATGTGGGGACCCTCCTGCTCCTTGTCAATGCTCAGATCCCTCTGAGTCAGCTTCTCCACATCCAGCAGTTCCCTGCCGATATTGGTAATGCTGTCCACGGCATAAAAACGGTTGCGCAGGGTCTCATAATCCTGCAGAGCCGTCAGATCTACCGTCTGCTGTCGAATATGGGGCACAAAACCGCTGTCCGCTGCCACATAACTCTGATCCCGGATTTCCCCTGTCTCCTGAACAGAAAATCCAATCCCCTCCCCGGACGGCTCCTGCGCATCCAGGCTGTTTTCGGATATCAGACTCTCCATATCCAGCATTTTTATATTGTCGTTCTCCTCCCGGAGCTGCTCCTGATTTTCCAACCACAACAGCTCCTCCAATGACAGCTCTTCCTCCTCCCGCTCCGAAGAACTTTCTTCTTCGGTCCGACGCACCGCCACCTGGCCGGCCTGGGTCTGGTACAAATATCCCGGCATCCATTCCTCCAAGGCTTCTCTTTGCAGGAGCGAATCCCCCTGCTCTTCCTGCTGGGACTGCTGCGTCAACACAGGCAAAAGCTCCATGACACTTTGATCCTTTCCCATCTGCAGCATCCTGGAGACCAGGCCGTCTCCGTCCGACTGTCCCTGAGCATCCCGTCCTCCCCGGCCCGCAAGCGCCTGCCATATCAACAGCAGGAAACCGCACACCACGACAGCCAGAACTGTTTTATTCTTTTTTCTGCTTTTGACAGGCCTCACCTGCTCTCATCCAATATCCCTATTACTATATGCTGGTTTGGCCTGTGTCATTCCACGGCGCAGGGTCCGGTAATGCCCTTAGCCCTGACACTCCAGAGCCATATTAATGCCCTCCGACACGGTATAACTGACCCGTTTTACAACGGCATCAATATCTTTTCCCGTCATATACATATTGTTCAATTCCACAAAGGCGGTCCGGTGCTGCCCCATATATTTTACCCGGTCAAAATCCTGCTCCGCCTCCATAATCTTCTCCAGTGCATCCCCCACTATGGTTGCCGCATCCACCACTGTGGGGACGCCGATGGCAATCACCGGCACACCCAGACTCTCCCTGGTCAGGGCATTGCGGTGGTTTCCCACGCCGGAGCCGGGCTGTATACCGGTATTAGTGATCTGGATGGTGCGGTTCAGCCTCCGGGTGCTGCGGGCCGCCAGGGCATCAATAACAATCAGCATATCCGGACAAGTCTCCTCCACCACACCCTTGATAATCTCCGCCGTCTCCATACCGGTCTTGGCCATCACGCCCGGTTCAATGCTGCTGATCAGATTCATGCGCTTCCTGTTATAGGCCGCTGAACCATATTCCTTTACAATGTGCCGGGTGATAAGCAGATTGTCCACCACTCGGGGGCCCAAAGCGTCAGCTGTCACCTCCCGGTTGCCCAGTCCCACTACCAATACGGAAAGCTCCTCATCACCCTGTTCCATGATCTGTACCAGTTCCTGGGACAGACATTGAGAAATCTCCCGGTGATAGCCCTCATCCGGCTCCAGCATATCCGGCGCCTCAATAGTCACATATGTGCCAATGGGCTTTCCCATGGCCTTAGCCGCATTTTTAGTGTCGATCATAACCTTTGTAACCCTTATATCCTCCTGCTCCTGATAGTACTCATCCACCCGGACGCCACGCAGCTCACTCTCGGCCTCCGTGATGCTCTCCCTGGCCTCCAGCGCCAGATCCGTCCTTACCTGAAACCCGCTCATATGCATTCTCCTTTTTCACGAAATGGACAGTAATATTTCTATAACAGTTTTTGCGGATTTTTCTGTTTTATGTATTGACAAATTACCATTCTTTTACTAAAATACAAGAGTATGTTTATCTTAGTCTTCCGTGTCTTACTAAGATAAACCATGTGACAATAAGACAAACTGTTATAATTGGAGGTGTAATCTTGGCAAATATTAAATCCGCAAAGAAGAGAATTCTGGTAAACCGCACTAAGGCAGAGAGAAATAAGTCCATCCGTTCCGGTGTGAAGACCTCGATGAAGAAGGTACTGGCTGCTGTTGAGGCAGGGGACAAGAGTGTTGCTGCCAACGAGTTAAAGGCCGCAACCAAGACTATCGAGATGGCTGCAACCAAAGGCGTATATCATAAGAACAATGCCGCCAGAAAAGTATCTCGTCTGAGCAAGGCTGTAAATCAGATGGCATAAATCAAAAGAAGCATCCATACCGTCATGTGGATGCTTCTTTTTTTGTTCTATTGTTAACGACGATGACTGCCGCCGCCATGACTATGACCGCCACTGCTGCGATGAGCGCCGCCGTGACCGCTGCTGCGGCTGCCCGAGGAAGAACTGCTGGTCTCTATCCGCCTCTGGCTCACATGCTTGCGTATAAAATCATCTCTCTGCTGATTCATCACCGGTTTGCCGCCGGCGACATAGGTAGTGGCTGTGGTGGTATTTTTGCCCTCCTTGCTGCGCAGATGTGTAGCTACGAAGATCCCCGCCACAATGATGGGAACAATCAGCGCCAGCATCCGCACGAACCCTCCGACCTCACTGTTTCCCCCGCTCATCTTATCCGCAATATAGTTAATGCAGGAGCTGTATGCCTTGTACGGATCACTGCTTATATATTTATCCACACGGTCTAACGCCTGATCAATCTCATAATATCCAAATTTGGCAAAAATTCTGCCGCTGGTAGAGAGATGCGTTCCCCCCTGCCCAGGATAAGAATTATCCAGAATCAGAGCTCCATCCCCATAGGGAGCGTCAAAGCCATAGAGGTTGTTGTCATAGAAATCATCCGCCAGATCCTGCATATTCAGCTCCCAGTCCGTATAGCGGTAGTTATACTGCTCCTGGGCGTCGCTTCCCTCCACCGGCTGACGTATGGTCACCAACACCAGATCACAGCCGATCTGAGCCTCCTTGGCTGCAATCAATTCCCTCAGTTTATCCTCCTCAGCATCTGTCAACATATCGGCATAGTCGTAAACCCGCTCCGCAGGGGCCTGCATATTCTGCCGCGTCATGGCGGGATGCGTCATCTTTTTAACCCAAACCACAAGAACAGTCACCACAAACAATATCCCTACCACAATAAACCAGATTCGGAAAAAATGTAGATATTGCCTTTGCGCTTCCTTTTTAATATCATTCTCCATCTCTATTCTCCTATATTTAATCCTTATCTTCGCTCCTCAGTAATGTCTCTGTATTTCATGACTATGTAATCAGACAGCCCACCATAACGATTACAGCTGTTATGCATGCCCACAGCGTTGCTCCATAGGCCCATACCTTGGCCTTGGAGATAGGGGTGGTTCCAATGATCTTGCCTGTCTGCCCGTTCACATAGAAAGGATATTGCTGATCCTTGTATGTATAACGATACACCCACACCGGCAACAGATCAAACTCCGTATTTGGAGCCGGAGCTGTAATGCTTCGGTTCGCAGCTTTCAAGGAAGAGTAACCTGAAATACTCTGCTGTAACATGGCGGAAGCGCTGCTCTCCATCTTGGCATGGGCACGGCTCTCTATCAACTCTGCCGCCATATTATATTTCTCTCCCAGAAAGCCCGACATATATTCCGGCTGGAAAGGCACCAATTCCTTGTAATTATAGGGCTCCAACAGATCCATAATCCCATCCGGCATCTTCACCGAAGCATCCGCCGGAATACCGGCAAATTCAATGCTCATGTCCCGCACTACCTGATAGTAGGATGTCTCAGTATACTCGGTATTCCCAGTCACCCAGGTGCGGCGCTTGGTTCCCTCCCCCTGGAACAGGCAGTGTGTGTGGTAGTCATACATCCAAAAAGGGATATACTCTCCCGATATGGTGTTCAGACGCGCTTCCGACAGAAAATCGGTAGGAGCAAAGGTACATTTTTTAAATTTATCCCGAATCAACTCTTTGACATTTTGCTTGCCGAGTTTAAAGGGAATGATCCTGCCGGGAGTATATACCCCCTCTATCCGCTCATCCAGTATGATGTAATGGTCGCAATAAGGGCATTGCATAGCCGATGTATGCTCCGTATAAATCACCTCTCCGCCACAGTTGGGACAGATCTGCATCTGAGCATGCTCATACTTCCGCTCATCGCTCTTCTCGCTGTCGCAGAAGGGACAATACATCATTTTTTTCTCCGGACTGTAGATGGAGTTGCCGCCACAGTTCTTACATTTAAATATCATAATTGTTCTCCTTCCCTCATATTTCAAAACCGACTTACTACTTTTAGAAGTGGTATTCTATTATATTGTACCAAAATGTCTGCCTTTTCGCAATGCACAAATCAAGTGCAAATGATGGCAATGCAAATTGCACAAACCGACTAGTCGCAACACTAAAGCATTGGGGAGACATGCCGATATCTATATCAGTAAAATAGGATACCAGCCACGGATGGCATAGAGAGAGTCTGATGCCTTTCGTGGCTTTATCTATGTAAAACTCTATATGGGAGGAAAATATCATGAGAATCGGTATGAATTCAGCAGACACAGGACATTACCAGAAGGTCCGTCCTGACACTGCCACGGCGGACGGTTCGAACCAAATAACAGCGAACAGCAGCTTCCTGCAACAGCTGGAGGAGGCAGAAAAAAACAGAGAACCCATGTCCGTTGAATCGGCTCAGAGGCCACTGGAAACGAGAAGTGAAGCGGCAAAAATATGTGAAGCGGCGCTTAAGGGCAGCGAAAATCCCATAAGCAATATCCGAACTGCTCCCAAGGTGCCCTACGGTTATCTTGCGAAGGACGGCGTGATCACCTACAATGGCGTGCAATTCACCTGTGATGAAAAGACAAACAGCATTTGTCTGGGAGATATGACAGACAAAAAACAGGTTATCAATATCCCCCTCTCCGGCGGCGGGCACTTGAAAGTAAACAGGGAAAATCTCGGTCAGCTTTCCAAAGCCATTGGTATGTTCTCCCCTGAGGATATAAACCTGATTATGCGCGCTATCCATCTGGACACCAAAGTACAATCCATGCAAAAAGAGATGGAGGACCTGGAGGCCAGTGTCGGCGAACAGATTGCCTCCGGCGACAACTCTGCCGATGCAAATGAGAAAACGTGGGAAAGCTGAAAATAGAAAATAACCTGATTAATTTAACAAAAAAAGCACTGGATAAGCAATATATCACCTGTTACCCAGTGCTTTTATTTTGTATTTTGAATTATTTCTCTACTGGCACACCGTCACAACGTTCAGACTTTCCTTACTTATTGTAGTTGACGATAGCGCCGAAGTCTGGCTTCAGGGATGCGCCGCCTACCAGGCCGCCGTCAATATCGGGCTGTGCAAACAGCTCGGGAGCGCTGGAAGCAGACACGGAGCCGCCGTACTGGATACGGATGGCTGCCGCAGTCGCATCATCATAGATCTCGGCGATGCAGTCACGTATGGCCTTACATACCTCCTGAGCCTGCTCAGTGGTAGCCACCTTGCCTGTGCCGATGGCCCAGATGGGCTCATAGGCGATGACAGCTGTTGCTGCCTGCTCTGCCGTCACACTCAGGAAAGCGATCTTGATCTGCTGACGAATCCAGTCGATCGTGATGCCCTGCTCTCTCTGGGTCAGAGACTCGCCGCAACAGATGATGGGAGTAATGCCATGCTCGAAGGCTTTCAGTACCTTCTTGTTCACGGTCTCGTCCGTCTCAGCAAAATACTCTCTTCTCTCGGAATGGCCGATGATAACGTACTTTACGCCCACATCTGTCAGCATGTCAGGAGCGATCTCGCCGGTGTAAGCGCCCTTCTCCTCATAGTACATATTCTCAGCGCCGATCTGGATATTGGTGCCCTTGGCCGCCTCCATGGCGGGGATGATGTCGATGGCAGGTACGCAGAATACCACATCCACCTCATCATTCTGAACCAGGGGCTTTAAAGTATTGATCAGTTCTACCGCCTTGCTGGGAGTCATGTTCATCTTCCAGTTGCCGGCAATGATTTTCTTTCTTGCCATAATCTTCTCCTTTATTTTAATTTTAGTTCCGCATATCTATTTCCAGCGGGTCATATTTCTCTCTGCTTTTTCTCTGTAGGCACGCCCTAACTCATCGGCTGTGATCCCATAGCATAGCAGCACATCGCTGTAAAACATCAGAACATCTGCCATCTCCTCGACAAAGTGCGCTCTGATCTGTGCATCCGTGGCAACTTTCTGGCTGCCGTTTTTCTTGATAACATCGATCACTTCTCCGACTTCTCCGATCATCCACAGCAGCTGATTTTTGCCGACTTCCGGGCCAATTGGTTCCCACTGGTCTTTATATTTCTCCTGCAGTTTTCTCTGCAGCTCCAGCATCTCACTTACCGCAATATCTGCCATGCTGGGCCCTCCTCAAGCCTTGTCGTCAGCCGCTGCCACGCCGGGAAGGGTCTTGCCCTCCAGGAATTCCAGGGAAGCGCCGCCGCCGGTGGAGATATGGCTCATCTTGTCACCGAAACCAAGCTGGTTCACAGCCGCTGCGGAATCGCCGCCGCCGATGATGGTGGTAGCGTCTGTCTCAGCCAGAGACTTGGCCACTGCGATAGTACCTGCCGCCAGGGTAGGATTCTCAAACACGCCCATAGGACCGTTCCAAACCACAGTCTTAGCGCTCTTTACAGCATCTGCATACATAGCCGCAGTCTTGGGCCCGATATCACAGCCCTCTCTGTCCGCAGGCATATCCTCCACGCCATATACCTCTGTCTCCACCTCAGCATCAATGGGGTTGGGGAACTTCTCAATGGTCACGGAGTCCACAGGAAGCAGCAACTTCTTGCCCAGCTTCTCGGCCTTTTCCATCATCTCCTTGCAGTAGTCCAGCTTCTCATTGTCCACCAGAGAGTTGCCGATCTCATAGCCCTGTGCCTTCAGGAAGGTGTAAGCCATGCCGCCGCCGATAATCAGAGTGTCGCACTTCTCCAGCAGATTGGAGATAACATTCAGCTTGTCAGCAACTTTGGCGCCGCCTAAGATAGCAACAAAAGGTCTCACCGGATTCTCCACTGCATTGCCCAGGAAATTGATCTCCTTCTGCATCAGGTAACCCACCACATTGGAGCCGCCCTTGGCGGTAATGCACTTGGTCACACCCTCAACAGAGGCATGTGCCCTGTGGGAAGAACCGAAAGCGTCACATACATAATCGTCTGCCAGATCAGCCAGCTCCTTGGAGAACTGCTCGCCGTTCTTGGTCTCCTCTGCGCCGCGGAAACGGGTATTCTGCAGCAGCACAACGTCTCCCTCTTTCATGGCCTCCACAGCTGCGGTGGCAGCCTCGCCGGTCACATTGTAATCTGCAACAAATACAACCTCCTTGCCCAGCTTCTCGGACAATCTCTTGGCAACGGGAGCCAGGGACTCCTTCTCGTTGGGACCTTCCTTAACCTTGCCCAGGTGAGAGCAAAGGATTACCTTGCCGCCGTCGTTAATCAGCTTCTGGATGGTCGGCAGAGCTGCTACAATACGGGTCTCATCTGTGATCTCTCCGCCCTTTAAAGGCACGTTAAAATCACATCTGACCAGAACTCTTCTTCCTTTTACGTTGATGTCATCAACGGATTTCTTGTTTAAGCCCATTTCTTGATCTCCTTTTATTAATAATATTTTTAACAATCTCAAAAATCTCTTTCAAGATACAGGGGATGGGCAATATAGACAAAATAAGGACGACTTGCCACTGCATCGGAGTCCGTTTTTGTCTATATTGACCAGCCCCGTCACTTGCAGAGATTTTTCGCAATTGCTTATTAAAAGTTAAGGGCCCGGTCCAAGGACCGGACCCTTATAGGTCTTATTTTATGATACTTAGCCCAGCTCGCTGAAATACTTGATAGTACGAACCATCTGAGAGGTATAGCTGTTCTCATTGTCATACCAGGAAACAACCTGTACCAGAGAGTTGCCGTCTTCCATCTTGGAAACCATGGTCTGGGTAGCATCGAAGATGGAACCATAGGTGCTGCCGATCACATCGGAGGATACGATCTCGTCCTCATTGTAAGCAAAGGACTCGGTTGCAGCGGCCTTCATAGCCTCGTTGATGCCTTCCTTGGTAACCTCACCCTTAACAACAGCTACCAGAATAGTGGTGGAACCGGTAGGGGTAGGTACGCGCTGTGCGGAGCCGATCAGCTTGCCGTTCAACTCAGGGATAACCAGGCCGATTGCCTTGGCAGCGCCGGTGGAGTTGGGAACGATGTTGCAAGCGCCTGCGCGGCTTCTTCTCAGATCACCCTTTCTCTGAGGACCATCCAGAATCATCTGGTCGCCGGTGTAAGCGTGTACGGTGGTCATGATACCGCTCTGGATCGCTGCGAAATCATTCAGTGCCTTAGCCATGGGAGCCAGGCAGTTGGTGGTGCAGGATGCTGCGGAAATAACGGTATCCTCAGCCTTTAAGGTGTCATGGTTAACATTGTATACGATGGTAGGAAGGTCATTGCCTGCGGGAGCAGAGATAACAACCTTGCGGGCGCCAGCGGTAACATGTGCGGAAGCCTTCTCCTTGGAGGTGTAGAAACCGGTACACTCCAGAACCACGTCTACCTTCAGTTCGCCCCAGGGGAGCTTGGAGGCGTCTGCCTCTTTGTAGATGGTGATGGTCTTGCCGTTCACAGTGATGTTGTCCTCTCCGGCAACTACGCTGTCAGCGTACTTATACTTACCCTGAGAAGAATCATACTTTAACAGGTGTGCCAGCATCTTGGGGCTGGTCAGATCGTTGATTGCCACTACCTCATAGCCCTCTGCGTCGAACATCTGTCTGAAAGCCAGACGGCCAATACGGCCAAAACCATTAATTGCTACTCTTACTGCCATTTTAGTTTCCTCCTAAAATATAATTTTATATCATTTTGACAAGAAACACCGACAGCTGCCAGTACTGGCGGCCACAGGATTGTCAAAATTTTGTCAACACAGTTATTTTACCTAATTCCTGTCCAAAATTCAAGATGTAAATCAAAAATATTTGGCAAAACTGGGAATTTTTACAGTTTGTTAATATTTACGGCCCTTCCGCCCCCTGCCAGCCCCAGGCCATCAGGGCTTCCGCGGCGGCTCTGATATTTTTACTGAAGTATAAAACGCATGTACACGGGGTCATGGTCTGAATATCGGTATTGCAGGTCAATATTTTCATACCAGGTGCATTTCACATTGTCGGAGATGATGAAGCCGTCCAGCGTCACCGTGTAGGTGGTTTCCGGATTGTACGCCTCGTCCGCGTTCCGGCCGCTGTCATGCATAGCCCCGCGCTCCTGGTCCGAAAAATCGTCCAGACAGAAGTGTAAGCCCTCCGGCAGCTGCTCCCGGGGAAAAGGATATGCCCAGGATTCCCTCTCACCGCCATCATTCGTAAGCGCCTTTAAATCATGGTTAAAATCGCCGCCGCAGACAACGTAATTGCCCGCCATATATTCCTTCCGCATGTCCTCGCAGAGCATGGTGATCTGTCCCTGTCTGATTTCATCGCTGTTTCCGTAGGCCGACATATGCAAATTGATAATGCAGAGGTACTTCCCGCCCTCCACCGGTATCCTGTTTATACTGTAACAGCGATCCAAATCCAGGAATTTGCTGAAGGAGGAGGATATGGGAAAGCTCCGGCGCAGCGCGCTTTCAATAGGATACTGTGACATCACCGCGAGTCCCGCTCTGCTCTTTCCGTGGGGCTGTGTCAGGGGATAGAAGAGAAACGCCGAATCATAGTTTACGGCAAAGGTCATGCAGTAATCCTTGTAAAATTCCTGAATCTCCTCATACTCATCCACATGATAGCTCCTGGTGGAATCCAGATCAACCTCCTGCCACAGCACAAAGTCGGGATTTATGGTCTCGGCCACATAGGAGGCCGCTCCGCGCACTGTGCTTAGCACGCTCTCCTCACTCTCCGCCACGGAGGACTCCCCTCCGTCCATGAAGAAGCTGAACTGCGGTGTATAAGCGCCAAAACCAATATTGTAGGTGACAATGCCATATTCCTGCCCGACCTGGACAGGCGACTGCATTGACTCCCCGTCCTTAACGGTGGTCACAGCCAGCTCCAGATTGTCAGGGAGCCGCTTATAGGACAGTACCACATAGGCAAAGTACACTGCCACCACCAACGCCAGCACTCCGACAAGCGCTCCCACTGTCCTGCCTGCCACTCTCATAACACGCTTTTTGTCAAAAGCCATTTTATTTCCAGCCATATCCAATCCCACCGTCTTCCAATAGACCTGATCTGCGTTCTGTCTTCAGCAGATAGATTTTATGTGTAAAATATTAGACCAATCCGCTGATAAAATCAAGTCCTTTCCGGAAAAACGCCCAAGTCACACCGGATCTGCCGCCATTCTTCCCTTCGGTCACTATGACTTGCCAGAAAATTGGGTACATGCTACAATAGGAGACACCATTGATTGTCAATAGATATAAAGAAAGGAGACCACACTATGTCCATCAAAGCCGACTGCCATCTGCACTCCTCTCACTCCGGAGATTCGGACGCTCCCATGGAAGAGATGATCCGGGAGGGAATCCGCCGGGGGCTTACCCATATGTGCTTTACCGAGCACAATGATTTTGATTTTCCCGTGTCGGAGGACACGCCCCAGGGCATGTTTGAACTGAATGCGGACGCTTATCTCTATGACCTGATCCGGCTGCGGGAAAAATACGCCGGGCAGATTCAGCTCCTGTTCGGGGTAGAGCTTGGCCTGCAGCCCCATCTGATGCGCCAGAACGCCATCTTTGCCAAAGCTCACGACTACGACTTCATCATCGGTTCCTCCCATATCTGCGGGGGCAAAGACCCCTACTATCCCGCCTTTTACGAGGGACGCAGCCAGGAGGAGGCATACCGGGAATACTTCCAGTCCATCATCGACAATCTCAAAAAATTTGACAACTTCGATGTATATGGCCATCTGGACTATGTGATACGCTATGGCCCGGAGAAAGACAGGGATTATTCCTATGAGAAATACCAGGATCTGTTTGACCAGATACTGGATCTGCTGCTGGAGAAGGGAAAGGGTCTGGAGATCAATACCGGAGGGATCCAGGACGGCCTAAGGGACGTCCACCCCTGCACCGGGGTTGTCCGCCGTTATAGACAAAAAGGCGGCGAGATCATCACCATCGGCTCCGATGCCCATGATCCCGCCGGGATTGCCGCCGACTTCCACAGGGCCGAGGAGGTACTGCGTGAATGCGGCTTCCGCTATTACACAGTCTTTGAGAAGCGCCAACCGGAATTTAAACGGTTTGATAGTTAACTATATGGGCACAGCACCACGATCCGGGACGGGGTGGTCTGGGCCGGTATGCTCCTGGTGGAACTGCTGTACACCACCACCAGGTCGTTGTTGGCAGGACTTCCCATAAAGCGTTGATTGTTGGTGGTAGTAATGTCCACGCTGGCGTTTAAGTTCAGCTGCAGCGTCATGTCCTGATTCACCAGGGATTTGTTGTAATAATCCACATCCACCATCTGCCCCCGCCTATGGGGCACCACTACCGCCGCCCTGTACTGGGGCGGATAGATCATCGGCACAGGCTCATCCGTGCGGTAATACATGGTTACCTCCATCCCTTCCTGCAGCATCACATAATCCAGCACGAAGGTGGTGGGGGACACCTGAAAATTCACCAGATTCCCGTCCTGATCCTCCAGTCCGACAAATATCATACAGCCGTCCGCCCGGCGATTGCCGATTCTCGTGGGTTCCATGCTCACAATGGTTCCCTGTACCCTCCGGTAGCTCTTTTCTCTCCTGCGGTTTCCGTTAAATTGCATATCCATGTTTTTTACCTCTTTCCCATGCAGCCCTTGCCCATGGCCCGCCCCGGTATGCTTCTTCCCGGTGACAGGCCATCCCGGGCAATCCGCTGTCTCTTTCATAATATGCCGTAATGCCTGTTCGGTTTCCACCGACTTTGGTCTTTCTTGTCCTCACATCTCGAGGATGGTTCCGCCTCCCAACACATACTCCCCCTCGTAAAATACTACCGCCTGGCCGGGGGTGGCGGCCCGCACCGGCTGATCAAAGCTGCACAACACCTTTTCGTCCGGCTGCTTCTCGATCACGCAGGGAGCGCCGCCGTGATTGTAGCGGATCTTCGCCACAACCCTCCGGGCTTCCGTCAGCTCCTCCACCGCCATATAATTCACCTGATCACAAAGCACCTGCTGAGTAAACGTATCCTCATTCTCCCCCAGAACCACCTGGCCCGTCTCCGGCCTGATCCGGGTCACAAACACCCGGCGGCCCATAGCCAGTTCCAGCCCTCTGCGCTGCCCGATGGTATAGTGGGTAATGCCCTTATGCCGCCCTAATACCTGCCCGTCCTTGGTGACAAAATCCCCGGGTGGCGGAACCCTGTCTCCGGCTTCCCGGTCTATGAAGGCCGCATAATCATGATCCGGGATAAAGCAGATCTCCTGGCTGTCCGGCTTGTGGGCCACCGGCAGCCCCTGCCGCAGCGCAATCTGCCGGATTTCCTCCTTTGTATACTCCCCCACCGGCATCAGCGTGTGGGCCAGCTGCTCCTGGGTCAGATTATACAGAGCGTAAGTCTGATCTTTTTGTGCCGTCACTGAATTCCTGACAGCGTAACGACCGTTATTCAGCCTGTCCACTCGGGCATAATGGCCGGTGGCGATGTAGTCCGCCCCCAGTTCCAGACTGCGCCGCAGCAGGGATTCCCACTTCACATAGCGGTTGCAGGCAATACAGGGATTGGGAGTCCGTCCCCGAAGGTACTCCTCCACAAAATAGTCCATGACATTCTCCTTAAACTCCCGCCTGAAATTCATCACATAATAGGGAATCCCCAAAGTCTCCGCCACCAGCCTGGCGTCCTCCACCGCCGACAGGCCGCAGCACCCTCCCTGCTGGGCCTGCAGCCACGGTTCTTCCTCCTGCCAGACCTGCATGGTGACGCCGATCACCTCATACCCCTGCTCCTGCAACAAATAGGCCGCCACCGAGGAATCCACGCCCCCAGACATGCCAACGACCACTTTTTGCTTCATATTTTCCTCTTTCCCGCACACCACAGGATTCTCCTGCGATATCCCTAACTTTCTTTTTCCATCTCCATTATTAAAAAACCGTGCCGAACACATTCGCATCCAGGCTCTTGATAGCACCTACTCACCGGCATCCTTTCGTCCTGCGCTGTACCCACTGGAATAATATTGCAGATATCCGCTCCACTCAGCGCTTCCAGATTGAAAACCCTCTTGAGCCACTTTTTCTTCTGTATAAAAATCACTATAGTGATATTCTCCATTTTCTACATCATAGACGCCCTGTTCATAACCGGCCAAATAACCTCTTTCAGCACCTACATGCATGTGAATTCTATTAACGAAATGATAGCAGGCAAACAGATCAATCAAAAGAACAAACAGCAGGCAAAAACACTCAATCTTTTTAAAACTCTTCCTTTTACCCAATTCTAATCCCATTCCCACTATCAAAAAAACAATCATTCCAAGAAATAAGATAATTTCTGAATCTTCAAATCGCAAAATGGAGCGTTGTGCAGAAATATATCCATATATTTGGGCTGTAATTATGGAAAAAATGCAACCTATCTCCATCCAATGAATCATTTTGTATCGACCATATAGTGCCAAAAGGCAGCACACCATCCAATAGAATAGCCAGAAACGGTAGTCTTCCAATGTATACCAAGCGAAATAGACTTGACCATATCTCAGTGTAACAAAATAACATATGACAAAGCCAATACCAAAGAACAGACTATGTCCAATGGAGTGAAACAGCACTTCCTTCATATGCAGATTTTTTCCTGATTTTTCATCAAAGAACATAGCATGCCCCCTCCTTGTTTTGGATTTTTTTATATGCCAGTTCTCTTCGCCTTTCACAGTGTTTCAGCTTGTTATACATTTTCAGTTTATCGCCAGGCTGCTCTATTGTCAATATTTTATGTGACTATCTATCCCCTGCCTTCAGTATTCCGGCTCCTCCTCATGCTCGCCGATATCGGACTTAGGCTTCTCCAGCCCCTCTATGGTGATGCCGTTTTTTTCTGCATAATCCCACAGGGCGGCATGAATGGCCTCCTCCGCCAGCAGAGAGCAATGTACCTTCACCGGAGGCAGACCGTCCAGCGCCTCCATCACCGCCTTGTTGGTGACCTGCATGGCCTCCTGTATGGTCTTACCCTTGACCAGCTCCGTGGCCATGGAACTGGTGGCTACCGCCGCCCCGCATCCGAAAGTCTTAAATTTCACGTCCCGGATAATTCCCTTCTCGTCAATATCCAGAAATATCCGCATGATATCACCGCACTTGGCATTGCCCACAGTACCCACGCCGCTGGCGTTCTCTATCTCTCCCACATTGCGGGGATTCTGAAAATGATCCATCACTTTTTCACTGTACATGTCTAATCTCCTAACCCGGATAAACCGGAAAACAAATGTGTAATCTATAAAATTTTGCGCAAGAACTACTTACCCTGAGACTTCAAAAAGTCCTCATACAGCGGGGACATAGCCCGCAGCTTCCCCACAATCTCCGCAATGGCCTCCACCACTGTATCCATCTCCTCCCTAGTATTCTCCTCCGATAAGGTCAGCCGCAATGAACCATGGGCCAGCTCGTGAGGCATTCCCAGGGCCAGCAGCACATGGGAAGGGTCCAATGAACCGGAGGTACAGGCGGAACCGCTGGAGCCGCAGATTCCTTTCATATCCAGCATAATCAGCAACGATTCCCCCTCAATAAACTGAAAGCTGAAATTCACATTCCCGGGCAGTCTCCTGCTGCGGTCCCCGTTCAGACGACAGTAGGGAATCTTTTCATAGATCTGATCAATGAGGTAATCCCGCAGCTCAATCTCCTTTTGCGTCTTCTCCGGCATGATCCGCACCGCCCGCTCTATGGCCTTGCCAAAACCCACGATACCGGGAATATTCTCCGTCCCAGCCCGGCGTGACCGCTCCTGGGCGCCGCCGTGAATCAGGTTTCGCAGCTTTAAGCCGGAGCGGATATAGAGACAGCCCACCCCCTTGGGGCCATTTACCTTGTGAGCACTGGCGCTGAGCATGTCAATGTGCAACTCGTCCACATTTATGGGCAGCTGTCCAAATGCCTGCACCGCATCCGTGTGGAACAGTATTCCTCTCTCATGGGCGATCTGTCCGATCTCCCGGATGGGCTGCAGCGTGCCGATCTCATTATTGGCGTACATCACCGAGATCAGTATGGTGTCAGGCCGGATCGCCGCCTCCAGTTCCTCCAGCTTCACGATACCGTTTTCATCCACCCCCACATAGGTCACCTCATAGCCCTGCTTTTCCAGATATTCACAGGTATGCAGGACGGCGTGATGCTCGATCTTGGTAGTGATTATATGTTTCCCCTTCTCTGCGTAAGCCTCCGCCGCCGCTTTCAGCGCCCAGTTGTCCGCCTCTGAGCCTCCAGCGGTAAAATAGATCTCCTCCTGCTTCGCCCCCAGATACTCCGCCAGCGTCCGGCGGGCCTGGTTCAGCGCTTTCTTGCTGACTGAGCCCAGCGTGTAGATGCTGCTGGCATTGCCGTAATTTTCACTGAAAAAAGGAAGCATGGCCTCTACTACCTCCGGCGCCGTTCTGGTGGTCGCCGCATTGTCCAGATATATCATGACAGATACCTCCTGAATTTCTGTTCTGTAACCGCACCTCATCCGACTTTCCCAGTGCTGTCCCACAGATCCCGTTTTAATTCCTAGTAATCTACTAAGATTTGATATTTCTAATATAGCACTCCGAATTCGTTCTGTCAACTCTCTGTAATGTGCCGATATGTACTGTATAAACCAGTCAACCCTATAAAGCATATGACCTGAAACACAGCAAAAAGCCAGCAAGCATAAGCCTCGCTGACTTTCCTTTTTCTGTCCACAAACACATAATGATAATGCCGGAGCTTATTTCTGCTCATCCAGATAAATCTGCACCCGTCGCTGTATTGCCTTGATCACTTCATCAATATCCTTATCAGAATAAAAATAACTGTTCGCCTCTTCCTGCACAATCTCAAATAACAATTGGGAATCATAGGAATAAGGCACTGCACTTTCCAAAAAATCCACATACTGCTCCAGATAGGAAGTACCATCCTGTCTGGATTTCATTGGCTTCTTTGTGCCATCTGTGTATACCCAGAAATATTGCTCTCCACTCGCATCATATTCTATCTGGCATTCCGGGATATCCAGCCTGACGCTGATTGTATTTTGAAGCTGTCGCTGACTCTCCAGACTATATAGATAATCAAGCAGCTCTATTACCCCCTCTTTCTCCATAGCATTCCGGTTTACTACGATCATACCATCTGCCTGCAGGTAATTTCCACTCCCCGCTTCCGTGGGATAACCCACCAGTATTGCATCTTCTCCTATTTTTTCATACACGCTGCACAAAGCTGCCATATCAAATATCGGGAATTCCACCCCCAGACATCTGCCCTCTTTCAGCTGGGCTGCAATCTCTTTCATGGAGGAGGGCAAATCGGAATTCTCGTTCGTCTTTTCTTTAACCACCCTCAGAAGCTCTCTAAATTCCGGACTGTCGAAGCGGCTGCTACCATCCTTGATAAAGGGTGAATGAACAATATCTATTCCCACCAAAAAGTACATATTATAGAAATAACTTTGCTGTCCAAACATATCTGTGAATATGGCTTCCACCCCATCCTGTTCCTCCAGGATATCCAACGCATCCCTTACGGTCCATGTTTCCTCCTGCCAATATTTCTGACTGCTAAACATGGTACGGGCGCTTACAGATAAGGGGATGCCTATCAGCTTGTCGTCATAGGTTCCCATCTCCAGCGCTCCCGGAAGCATAACATCCAGCGTCTCCGCTGAGAGTAGCTGTGCCAGATCTCCCAAGACACCATTCGTCTGCAGGTTGTCCATATCTGTCCTTGAAACATACAGTATATCCGGCCCTTCCCCATTCATTACCTGCATCAAAACACGGGCAGCCTCATCTTCCTGACAGGCATTCTGATAGACTACCTCGTGCCACGGATTTTTTCTGGCGAATACAGCCACCTGGCCGGCTAAAAAGGAATTTTCACTACAGATATTTACCAGATTAATTTGTCCTTTTAATACTGGCTCCTCGTCAGAAAACGTTATTATGTATCTCTCATCTTCTCCCGTGACAAAAAGCTGTATTCTCTTCTCTGTTCCTACCAGAACCGTATTTTCCATATTTTTGAGTACATTGGCATCCGGCAGCAACAAAACATTTTGTTCACCTGTGACGACATTCCAGCCTACCACTTGCTTTTCAGTCGCATAATAGAGGATACCTTCATACATACCATACCACTTTTTTATCCCCTTGATGTCAACATTAGAAAGCTTTTTTACCTCACAAGTACTCGTATCCAGCCAGATCAGCTCCTGCATGCTCTCCTTGCCGCAGGCAAAAATCAGATCCCCCTCATCTGTGCGAAAACCCTGTAGGACATTCTGCTTTTCTTCTGTCTCATACAGACAACTCATTACCAAAGCGCCTTGCTGATCTACCACATATATCTCATGCTGTTCCTTATCACAGATATAGATATTGCCTACGCCATCACAATAAATATCCTGTCCCGCATATCCTTGTTTTTCCCAGATCTTTTCTTCTCTCAGAATATCTATAATGTCCACGCTTTTCTGCATATTACCCCGGTGATCTGTATACACCGCATAGTAATGTTCGGTTTCCAACTGATGCATGCTATTCTTCTCATACTCACCAGCTACCCAGAATACAAGCCGCGTCGCATCCACTACATCTATCCCTAAAATATGTCCTCCCACCATGTCCCAGTTATCCAACCTCAGTTCTGTCTGCTCCATATTTCCTTCTGTGTCTACCCTTTGTAACAGATATTGAGGGCCTTGTTCCTTATAAAACACATTCAGAATATATATGTTATTTCCATACGCCGCCTGCCGGAATATATGCCTTTGTACATGATCCTGCTGTTCCGCTTCAAACTGGGTATAATTCACCGTATTCAGGAGATTATCCGAAATGGCATTTTCCCTGACGAAGCCATTCTGTTTCCAGCCAGACTCCGTCTCCTGCTGTGGCAGTAAGGGCGCATCCTGCTGCGTAGCCTGCCCGCAGGCCACAAAAGCTAAGACCATGCCCACTAAAAGAAAATTTCTTATTTTTCTTTTTACACGATTACTCCTCATCTCTTCACTCCTGTATGTGCTACTTTATCTAATAACTTCTGCCGCAGAGACTATGGCTTTCATGTTGATATACTTCCCAAAGCACACTATGACCACAGTCCGGACAATACATATATTCTTCCACTACCCAGTGCGTAGCATAGCACCACTCTTCCCCTGCGCTCGCCGTCGCAGTATGAGGATAGGAAACATCCCAATGACCTGCACCTACTATCGTCTTATTAGGATGATCACATGCCTCACTCTTTCCTGCCATTACCACCCCTGTACTTATCCACATTATACAGGCAATTATCACTACTCCCAATCCAATCTTTTTCATTTTGGCTCCTTTCTTGGTAAGATAGTTGCCCCCTGCTTTAAACTATCTTATATTATAATTGATTTATACATGATTGACAATTAGATTTATATTAATATAGAAATAATATCAAGTGCAAACACCTGACTGATATGCATAGCCTGGATAATCTGAAAATATAATTAAGGAAACCGCATTAATAAGGGGATCTCCATGTCATCCTCCGCAAAAACCAACTCTCGTCCCCACATCCGGCATCCCCTGATCATGGGAACCGCCATACTGACCATTACCGGGCTGGTGACCCGGATTATCGGATTTTTCTACCGCATATACCTTTCCCGGCTGTTCGGCGAGGAAGGCATGGGGATCTACCAGCTGCTGTCCCCTGTGCTGGCCCTGTCCTTTTCCTTGACTGCCGCGGGCTTTCAGACCGCCATCTCCAAATTCGTGGCAGGGCAGGTGGGACTAAAAGATGGTACCATCCCCTCCCGCCGCCCCATGGCCATGGGTCTGCTACTGACCATTCCCCTGTCCCTGGCCTGCACTGCCGGGCTCTATCTGGGCAGCGACTATATTGCGGTGAATCTGCTCCAGGAGCCCCGCACGGCTTCCATGATCCGCATATTGGCCCCCTCCGTCCCCCTGAGCGCCATCCACGCCTGCATCAACGGATATTTCTACGGCATCAAAAAAGCCAGCGTCCCCGCAGGCACCCAGCTTCTGGAACAATGCTGCCGGGTGGGCTGCGTCTATCTGGTATCCGCCGTCATACTGGCCCAGGGGCATACCCCTTCCATCAATGTGGCGGTGCTGGGTCTGACCATCGGCGAGGGCTGCTCCATGCTGGCCTGCATGCTGGCGGCATGGTATCACTTTTCCCGGCACGCCCGCAGGCTCTTCGCCCCGTATTCCACCGCCACTCCCGGCTACGGGCAGCTGCTGGGCATGGTCATCCCCCTGACCGCCAACCGCATTGTGCTGAATCTGCTGCAGAGCGTGGAGTCCGTCTCCATCCCCGCCGGTCTGCGCAGCTATGGCTACGATAACGCCACTGCGCTGAGCGTCTACGGCGTGCTGACAGGCATGGCCTTTCCCATGATTTTTTTCCCAAATGCACTGACCGGCTCCGTCTCCGTCATGCTGCTGCCGCTGATCTCCGAGAGCTATGCCCGGGGCGACGATGAGGGAATCCGCCGGGCGGTTCTGCGCACGGTAAAATATTGTTTCTTGCTGGGATTTTCCTGTATGGGATTTTTCCTGATTACGGGGCGTCTGTTGGGAGAGGGGCTCTATCGAAGCCCGCTGGCGGGACATTTCATCCGCACCCTGAGCCTGATCTGCCCCTTCCTCTATCTGGACACTACCCTGTCCAGCATCCTGCAGGGGCTGGGGCTGGCCGGACGGCTGTTTCTGATCAATGTAACCTCCCTGCTGGTTCGGTTGCTGTTCATCCTGCTGACCGTGCCCCATCTGGGCATCCAGGGTTATCTGTACGGGCTGCTGGCCAGCCAGATGCTGCAGTGTGCCCTCTACCTGGGCTGCCTGTGGGTACATGGCCGACACGGGAAAAATTGTTGTTAAGTGCCTAAAGCCCAAAAACAGGCACAAAATGCTTGCCATATTTTAAACAATATACTATAATGGGTACTGCTTAATCGAAAGCGGCGTAGAATATGTAGTAACCGTCCCGACAGAACACAGAAGATTGTGGAACGACTGGGAATCTTCTGCCAGCCAGGGAAGTTGACAAGGCGGTTACAGAACACTAATCAGAAAGGTCTGAAGATACAATGAGTTTCAAATTTATTGAAAAATTACCTACCCCCGATGAGATTCGGGAACAATACCCCCTGCCCCAGGCGCTGGTACAGCGCAAGGCGGAGCGCGACCGGGAGATCCGGGAGGTACTCACAGGAAAAAGCAACAAGCTGCTGGTGATCATCGGCCCCTGTTCCGCAGACAACGAGGACTCCGTGTGCGACTATGTAAACCGCCTGGCCGGACTCAATGACAAGGTATCCGACAAGCTGATCCTGATTCCACGGATCTATACCAACAAACCCCGAACCACCGGCGAAGGATACAAGGGAATCATACACCAGCCCGACCCGAAAAAGCAGGAGGATTTCCTGGCAGGGCTGATCGCCATGAGAAAAATGCACATCCGTGCCGTGGAGGAAACTGGCCTGACGGCGGCGGACGAGATGCTGTACCCCGAGAACTGGGGCTATGTGTCCGATATCCTCTCCTATGTGGCCATCGGCGCCCGCTCCGTGGAGGATCAGCAGCACCGTCTGACTGTCAGCGGCTTCGATGTGCCTGCCGGGATGAAAAACCCCACCAGCGGCGATTTTTCCGTGATGCTGAACTCCGTGTTTGCCGCCCAGCACCCCCATTCCTTTATCTACCGGGGTTACGCTGTACAGACTAACGGCAATGACCTGGCCCACACGGTGCTGAGGGGAGCTACCAGCAAGCACGGCAACAACACGCCCAACTACCACTATGAGGATCTGAACCGCCTGCTGGAAATGTACAACAAGATGGAACTGAAGAACCCTGCCTGCATCATCGACTCCAACCACTCCAACTCCAACAAGCAGTTTGCACAGCAAATCCGCATTGTCAAGGAAGTCATGCACAGCCGTAAATTAAACAGCGACATTCACAAGCTGGTCAAGGGCGTTATGGTGGAGAGCTACATTGAGGAAGGCTGCCAGAAGGTGGGCGGAGGCGTCTACGGCCAATCCATCACCGACCCCTGCCTGGGATGGGCGGATACCGAAAAGCTGATCTACGATTTGGCGGAATATGAATAGAGACTTCTTCTCACACTAGCCTCTATGTTGCCGCTTTGCGGCATCTCAAATCTGGATGAAGAATGCCCGTACTTTGGGCATTCTTCAGTGTGAGATTAGAACTTCTTTGCGAAACAGCCTTTGCTGTAAGCAATTAGAAGTTCTTCTCACACTAGCCTCTGGGATGATTTCTGGTATAATCCTCCCTGATGCCATTCCGGCTTTTTGCCGCATAGACCTGTGTGGCATTTATATCCGTATGCCCCAACATCTCCTGCACGCTCCGCAGGTCTGCGCCTCTTTCTATCAGATGTGCCGCAAAGGCATGGCGCAGGCTGTGGGGCGTCACTTCTTTTTGTATGCCGGCCTGCTGGCCGTATCTGCGCACCAGCTTCCACACACCCTGGCGAGTCATAGCGCCGCCGTTGTAATTTAAAAACAGTGTTTCACAATGTACATTCGACAACAATGCTTCCCGCCCCTTGTCCATATATTGCAGCAACGCCCCTCTGGCATAGTTTCCAAAAGGAATGACACGTTCTCCGCCACCCTCCCTGCAATGCAAAAATCCCAGTCTGAGATTTACATCCGAGACAGTAAGCGCCACCAGTTCAGAAACCTTGATACCTGTGGCATACAACAGTTCCAGTATGGCTCGGTCACGCAGCTGCCTGGGCTTGTCCCCCGACGGCTGTTCTACCAGCGCTTTTACCTCCTCCTGGGTCAGAACTCCCGGCATCTCCCGACACTGCTTTGGTGTCTGTAAGTTTCCGGTAATATCCTCCTCTACCAGATGCATCTTCACCAGATAACGGTACAATGCCCGGACGGAGGACATGTGGCGTGCGATGGTGGATGGCTTTTTCTCCAGTTTCAGCATCCGAAAATACTCTTCCAGATGGCAGGAAGTCGCCTCCTTAAAATCAGCTATCCCACACTTTCCCTCCAAATACTGCTTGTAATGCTCCAAATCCCGCCGGTAGGAAAGTACCGTATTGTCGGACAGCTTTTTCACTTGTTGCAGATATGTGATAAAAGATACAATTTGTTCTTCCATATAGTCCTCATGCATATCACAGATTATGCCTGCGATATTTCCCCATCTGAACTCCACCCATAAGCTTTAGCAAGCACGACACTTGACTCATCGCCCGCAGAAATAAACCAGTACCATAGCCCTTGCCATAGATTATAGCATCATTCTGTCAGACTTTCAATTTGAATATCCACACAGGACACCGTATGCGTCCGGCAGATTCTGCATCAAAATATCTTCACCACCAGCCGCAGCAGATAGGGATTTATATAGGCCTCCAGCCAGCAGCCCGCCGCCAGCACAAAAAGCAGAAGTCCCGCCTGTGCCGACAGGTGCATCCCCATTCGCTTCAGTCCGGCCAGGCCCTCGTTGCCATTCATGTAATAAAGCCGCCGACAGGTCCGCTCCGCCAGGGCAAGCAGAAGTGCCCACACGGGGACATAGACCAGCATCTGAGGCAATAGCCCTGCGATCAGCAAAAGTAGGCCCTTGATCCCATGACCGGCAAGCAGCGTAGCCAGCAAAAGCCCCAGAGACAGACCATAGCGGAAGGCATAGAACCACACAGCCACCAATCCCAGAAAGGTGGTGGATAAGAGGACCAGCAGCACTGCCTCCCCCAGCCTTTGTCCCAGCAAACGCAGAAAAAGTGATTTGCTGTCGATCACGGCATAGCGCACCTGTAGCAGGGCACTGTTCCCCAGCAGTTCCGTTCCCGACAACAATTCACTTTTTACCAGATTGGCCAGCAGTATGCCGCCACATATTCCGATGATAAATAAAATCAGTTGTTTATTGGTAAGCTTCAACTCTCCCTCTTCCCGCATATCTGCATACATAGAGTTATTGACACTCTATTGTATGCCGCCGGAAATATCTACATGACTGACAAACTTACCTCTTCATGAGTATCGCTGGCCGTACCTGCAATATCCCTTAATATATATTTAGAAAACGCTTGTTATTTATCCTCATAGGGAGTTGATGAATATCCTTTACGTTGGAGTCTTTTTACAAGTATATCCAGCTTGCCTTTACACGCACTGCTAAACCACGCAGTATGCTCAAACCATCTCACACATGTTGGACTCATTGCATAATATACTCGCACAAAAGCCCTCCCCCACACTCTCTTTAACAGATAATCATCCCTAAAACGGCGTAAAGTCCAAACCTCCGGACAGTCATATGACCCATAAACAGCAGTGGCAATATAGCAGCCCTTCTTTTCAATTCCTGCCATAGAGCGGCACTTGTCACCATTTTGATATCCATGTGTTTCCGCCTCTGCTATCATTTCTTCTGCTTTTGAGGGATTACCAAGCTTAGCGAGAACAATTGCATAATTAGCATATGCAGTCCAATAATCGGCTGTCTCTTTATCAATATACGGTAACCCCTTTTCATATTGTTTAGCAGCCTCATTCCACTCTTTTTTAAGAATGTAAATGGTTCCCATATTAGTGTATGCCGTACCCATGCCAGGGTCAATTTCAAGTGCCCTTTTATATGCATCCAGGGCTTCGTTATTATAACCAAGGCTTCTATAGCATCTTCCTATTTTCACCAGTGTACGCACATCACTCTCATCTATCGCCAAAGCCTCCATAAGCACACTAAGCTCTTCTGAAAACATCTTATTGCGCATATACTCCGCAGCTTTTATATAATAGCTGATTAGCTTTGCATCTGTGAGTGTTTTGCTTGTAACCATTTCGTTTGAATCTATCATATAGCGGCTTCCGCAAAACTCACACTCCAAAAATCCATTTCTCTTTGTTAGTGTGTTTCCCCCACAGGCCTCACACGGTATCCTGGTAATTGGCATCATTAGATCTCCTTGTTTTTCTTTCCAATCTCTACCTCAAACTCATTAGTGCAGTTCAAAACAAAGCAAACTTTGCCTGATTTCCTGAATGTCAGCACGCCAGCAGCTTCTCCACACTAACCAACTTCACGCAGAGTACAAAGAGATCCGTAGCCATGGCCATCTCCTCCGGTGTAGGGAAGGAAGGCGCAATACGGATGTTGCTGTCTTTGGGGTCCTTGCCATAAGGAAAAGTGGCTCCGGCTCCGGTCAAAGTAACTCCGGCCTCCTTACATTTCGCAACGATTGCTTTGGCACAGCCCTCCATGGCATCAAAGGAGATAAAGTAACCGCCGTTTGGATTCGTCCAGCTGCCGATCTGCAGCCCATCCAGTTCTCTCTCCAACACAGCCTGCACCGCCTCAAACTTTGGACGCATAATGGCTGCATGCTTCCTCATGTGTGCCTTGACGCCCTCAAAATCCTTAAAGTAGCGCACATGTCTCAGCTGATTGATCTTGTCATATCCGATAGTCTGTATGGTCATGGACTTCTTGATAAAGTCCAGATTGCTCTTAGAGGCGGCGATGGCAGCCACACCAGCGCCGGAAAAGCTGATCTTGGAGGTGGAGGCGAACTCATACACCATATCCGGATTACCGGCTTTCTCACATTCGCTTAAGATCTCCAGAATCTCGTCCTGTCTGTCATCATACAGATGATGTACCGCATAGGCATTATCCCAGAAGATACGGAAATCCGCCGCAGCAGGCTTAAGGGCCGCAAATCTCCTGACCGTCTCATCCGAATAGCTGTAGCCCTGGGGATTGGAATACTTGGGCACACACCAGATTCCCTTGATGCTCTCATCCTCCGCCACCAGCTTCTCCACCATATCCATATCGGGTCCCTGCGGCGTCATAGGCACATTGATCATCTCAATGCCAAAATGCTGCGTAATCGAAAAGTGCCTGTCATAGCCGGGCACAGGACAAAGAAATTTCACTTTATCCAGCTTACACCAGGGGGTGCTGCCCATCACGCCGTGAGTCATGGAACGGGATACGGTATCATACATAATGGTCAGGCTGGCATTGCCGCACACGATCACATTGTCCGCAGAGACGCCCATAATATCCGCCATCATATGCTTTGCCTCTGTTATGCCATCCAATACACCATAATTGCGGACGTCCACCTTATCCATACTTTTCATATCGCTCCAGGCATTCAGGACATCAAAAATATCCATACCCATATCCAATTGAACCACGCTGGGCTTGCCTCTGGACATATCCAGCTTTAATCCCTTCCCCTTGGCATCCTCATATTCCTTTGCCAGCTGTGTATGCAGCTGCTGCAATTCCTCCCTGCTTAATTCCTTATAAGCCTTCCTCTCCATAATACTCAACCTGACCTTTCATTCATACATATTTAGGCTGCGATTACCTATTACATCTTCTCCGCATATTATACCATGATTTCGTGCGCTTCAGCGCACTCTTCATTCAGAAGAGTTAAATGCGAAGCATTTTACTCATTGTATCATGTGCTGACATGTTCACGCTTTACTCACCGCCATGCACCTTCGGACGCATGATTGGATAATTGTATACAATCATACATCTCGTATATATTACTACAAAATCCCTCGTTGCACAAGACTTTTTTACAAAAAAAGAGTCCCGCAATCGGAACTCTTTTTGTCCTATGAAATTTTCAGTAACTGGCTTTCTTACTTGGCATAATCAATTACTCGAGATTCTCGGATCACATTGACCTTGATCTGTCCAGGATATTCCAGCTCGGCTTCAATCTGCTTAGAAATATCACGAGCCAACAGTACCATATCTGCATCCGTAATCTGCTCCGGTACTACCATCACACGGACTTCACGACCTGCCTGAATAGCAAAAGACTTATCTACTCCCTTGAAATTGTTGGTTATTTCCTCTAACTGTTTTAATCTGCTAGTATAGGTCTCCAGAGTTTCCCTTCTAGCTCCCGGTCTTGCAGCGGAAATTGTATCAGCAGCCTGTACAATACATGCAATCAGGGAAGTGGCCTCCACATCACCATGATGGGATTCCACAGCATTGATAACGGTAGCATTCTCTTTGTATTTCCTACAAAGCTCTACTCCCAACTGAATATGAGAGCCTTCCATCTCATGATCTACAGCTTTGCCGATATCATGCAGCAGGCCGGCACGCTTGGCCAGTCTCACATCCAGTCCCATCTCAGCTGCAAGCAAGCCTGACAGCTGGGCAACTTCGATAGAGTGCTTTAAAGCATTCTGTCCATAACTGGTTCTAAACTTCATTCTGCCCAGAAGTTTGATCAGTTCAGGATGAATGCCATGAACGCCTACCTCCAGGGTAGCGGCTTCACCCTCCTCCTTGATCATTACTTCCACTTCCTTCTGAGCTTTCTCCACCATCTCTTCGATTCTGGCGGGATGTATCCGACCGTCTACAATCAGTTTTTCCAGGGCAATCCTTGCCACCTCACGGCGGATTGGATCAAAACCCGACAGAATAACTGCCTCCGGTGTATCGTCAATAATCAGATCCACACCGGTCATGGTCTCTAAAGTACGGATATTCCGACCTTCACGACCAATGATACGTCCCTTCATCTCATCATTAGGAAGCTGTACAACAGAAATTGTAGTTTCAGAAACATGGTCTGCAGCACATCTCTGGATGGCAGATACCACATATTCCTTCGCTTTCTTGTCTGCTTCTTCCTTGGCCCGACTCTCCAATTCCTTGATCATCACGGCCGTTTCATGCTTTACTTCATCTTCAACAATTTTCAACAAGTAGTCTTTTGCCTGTTCAGAGGTTAATCCGGAAATTCTCTCCAGTTCCTGTACTCTCTGCTCGTTCAGCTTGGAAACTTCTTCCTTGAGTTTATTCAAGGATTCCTCACGGGCAGACAAGCTTGCTTCTCGCTTCTCGATGGCATCAGCTTTCTTATCGATGTTTTCCTCTTTCTGCTGAACCCTGCGCTCATAACGCTGCGCCTCCGCTCTGCGCTCCTTGATTTCCTTATCCAGCTCATTCTTCGTACGAATGGACTCTTCTTTGACTTCAAGCAGCGACTCACGTTTCTTAGCTTCTGCAGTCTTGAGGGCTTCATCAATAATCTCTCTGGCCTTGTCCTGCGCATTGCCGACAGTGGTTGCTGTTACTTTCTTCTGATAGGCCGTAGTAACAACCGCTGTGACCACCGCTGTAACAAGGATACAGATTACCGCTGTAATAGCACAACCAATAAAAATGCTTGGATCCATTACAGGAGCACCTCCTTATTAAATTTTCATTGTACAAATATCTAATATAGAATGTATGTACTAATTACATTCTAACAGGCAATCTACAACATATAAATTCTAAACCGAAATGATCTTAATGTCAAGTAGAATATTTGCAAAATTTGATTTTCTTGATGGTTATGTTACTTTTATGGGGTAGCCGGCATTGGGACACTTCAGACGGGTAATTATTCCAGAAATTCCCAGTCTGCCTGCAGGGCTTTTCGGATTACTTCGCTTGAAAAGCCTCTGTAAGCCAGAAATTTGTACATGCGCTGCTGCTGTTTACGGTCAAAGGTATCTCTGTCGTAATGCTTCTTCTCCAAAAGGGCGCAGGCCATCTGTAATTCGTCCTGACCGCCATCCTGCTCCTGCCAGACTGTCACAGCCTGCTCAATGACCGTTTTGGGGATACCCTTCTGCTGCAGATCCTGCTCCATTCTCCGCAAGGATTTCCTGCCCGAAAAAGCAGCAAGATAGTCTCCCGCATACCGCAGATCATCAATGTAGTGGAAGGATTTCACATACTCCAGAGCCTGAAATACCACCGTCTCAGGATATCCGCCGTCACGCAGTTTATCCTGAAGCTGTCTCTCGGTATAGTCCCGGCTCTGAAGCAGATTCATGGCCCGCAGCTTTGCCCTGCGGGGAAGAAGCTCTTCCAGCAGTTTTTGACAGGTCTCCTCTGCCAGCTCCTCCCCCTCTGCGATACCATATTGACGCAATTCCCCTTTGTACAGGACAAAACAAAGATCATGATCCACACAGACCCTGCTCTGCTTCTTGGATATCTCAACAATCTCAGTCACAATCATAGAGCTTACTCTGCTTTCTTTGACGCGGAACCCTTGCCTGACTCCGCTTTGGCAGACTCTGCTTTGGAAGATTCCAGCGTGTCAGCCGCTGTGCTGCCGCTTAAGCCGAAATGCTCACGCACTCTGTTCTCAATCTCCTGGCACACCGCCGGGTTATCCTTCAGATACTGCTTGGCGTTCTCGCGACCCTGGCCGATCTTATCCCCATTGTAGGCATACCAGGCGCCGGACTTGTTTACAATATCCACGCTGGCTGCCAGATCCAGAATATCTCCCACCACCGAGATTCCCTCGCCGAACATGATATCGAACTCCGCTTCCTTGAAAGGAGGCGCAATCTTATTCTTAACCACCTTGATCCGGGTATGGTTGCCGATAATCTCGCCGCCCTGCTTTAAAGATTCAATACGGCGCACATCCATACGCACGGAGGAATAAAACTTCAGTGCCCGGCCGCCTGTGGTGGTCTCCGGATTGCCAAACATCACGCCCACTTTCTCACGCAGCTGGTTGATAAAGATAACGGTACAATTGGACTTGCTGATCACCGCCGTCAGCTTTCTCAGGGCCTGGGACATCAGGCGGGCCTGCAGGCCCACATGGGAATCTCCCATCTCACCGTCTATCTCCGCCTTGGGAACCAGAGCCGCCACGGAGTCCACCACCACGATATCGATGGCGCCGGAACGCACCATAGTCTCTGTGATCTCCAGTGCCTGCTCGCCGTTATCCGGCTGGGAGATGTACAGGTTGTCAATATCCACGCCGATATTCTTGGCATAGACAGGGTCCAGCGCATGCTCTGCGTCAATAAAGCCCGCAATGCCGCCCCTCTTCTGCACCTCGGCAATCATGTGCAGGGTGACAGTCGTCTTACCGCTGGACTCAGGCCCATAGATCTCGATGATCCTGCCCTTGGGGATTCCCCCCAGCCCCAGCGCAATATCCAGGCTCAGGGAGCCTGTGGGAATCGTCTCCACATTCATCTGGCTGGCCGGATCTCCCAGCTTCATCACGGCACCCTTGCCGTACTGCTTCTCAATCTGGCTGATGGCCGCATCCAATGCTTTCAGTTTCTCATTCTTTTCCATATTAACCTCTTTCCTGCATATCGCAGAGTCATCCTGCGACATCGCACTAATCTGTATTTGGATGCACAGCACCCAGGCTCGATCTCCTTTTATGGAGGAACAAATGTTCTTGTTTTGTTATAGGATAAAACATTTGTTCGATTTTGTCAACATTTTTTTGTTACCTCTTTTATTTCCTGTTGACAAATCCATAATAACTCATTTCAAGTCCCTTAAACAGTACTCATAGGCATTCTTCCCCCCTTTTGCAGAATTTTCCGATGCCTTACACGATGATCTCATGCCGTTCTGCGCGCGGTCAGAGCTTCTGCTGATTCATTTATACATGCATGAATTCACGGGCGAAACGCCGGACTGTATAAGAGTATAGCAGTTGAATTCAAAGAAAATGTATCATACTCTCCAAAGAAATGCAAGAAAATATGATACATTTTATATTCTTTTTATAAAGCAGCCCGTATACGGGTTATTTTTTGCTGCCAAAAGTAATTTCACTGAAATATTCCAGCATGCAGCTGCGCATCAGTACCAGCGCCGCCGAAACAGCCGCTTCCCTGATCGTCTGCCGGTTTCCCGAAAAGTGATATTCCTTCGTCGTTATCTCGCCTTTTACACAGCAGGCAATATATACCAGTCCCACAGGTTTTTCCTCCGTTCCCCCATCGGGCCCCGCCACACCTGTGATACTCACCGCCACATCGCTCTTTGCCACGAAAGCCAGCCCTTTGGCCATCTCCTCCGCAGTCTGCCAGCTGACGGCGCCATGTTTTTCCAGAGTACTTTTTTTCACACCCAGAAGTTTTCTCTTGGCCTTGTTGGAATAGGTCACATATCCAGACTTATAGACGTCTGACACGCCGGGTACATTGATCAGCCTGGCGGACAGCAGCCCTCCTGTACATGACTCGGCGCAAGTCACTGTGAGCTTGTTGGCCAGCAGCAGTTCCACCACGGCACGCTCCAGAGTCACATCCTCATCCGTGGTATAGATATGGCTGCCCATCCGGCTCTTGATCTCCTTGACCACGGGCTTTATCAGTCTGCGGGCTTCCTTCTCCCCCTCCGCCCTGGCCGTCACCCGGATATGTACCTCACCCGGTTTGGCATAGGTTGCCAGAGTGGGATTATCCTGCCCGTCGATAAGATCCTGTAGCAGAGTCTCCACCCTGCTTTCTCCGATACCGCACACTTTGACAGTCTGGGAAGAGATGATTCCCGGCTCCAGCTTTTTGAGATACGGGACGACATGATTCTCAAACATGGGCTTCAGTTCATGGGGCGGACCGGGCAGTAATACAACATGGGTGTCTTCTCCTGCGATAATAACCCCCGGAGCCGTGCCGTTGGGATTGGGCAGCACGATTCCCTCCACCGGCATCAGAGCCTGCTTCCAGTTGTTTTCTGTGGGTTTGATTCCCCTGGCTGCAAAATACTTCTCAATGTGTGCCCTGGAGGCGGCATCCTCCACCAATTCACGGCCCATGACTGAGGCCGCCACCTCCTTGGTCAAATCATCCTCCGTAGGACCCAGACCGCCTGACAGAATCACTACATCCGAACGCTTCACCGCCGTCTGCAGCGTCTCCTTAAGGCGCTGTTCATTGTCACCCACCACGGACTGATAATAACAGGACAGCCCCAGGCCGGCGCATTTTTCCGCCAGATAAGCCGCATTGGTATTCACAATATTACCCAACAAAAGCTCCGTTCCCACACAAATCAATTCCACTGTCATCGTAGTCTCCGTCTCCTTCTACACCTGTTCCTTCATAACTCCCCTGTTTTTGACCAGATAATCCACCAGGGAAACCACTGTCAGTATCAGGGCAATCCACATAATCACATCCGTCACGATCCGCATCCAGGGCCAGATCCAGGACAAGTCAATGATCATCAGACAGACCATAACCATCTGGAAAGTGGTCTTAAATTTCCCCCAATAGCTCGCCGCGATCACCACCCGATTGTCCGCCGCCACCAGCCTAAAACCGCTGATGATAAATTCCCGGCTGATAATAATGATGACCACCCATGCGGGAATGCGCCCCATGGCCACCAGGGCAATCAGCGCTGCGCTGACCAGCAGTTTATCCGCCAGAGGGTCCATGAATTTGCCAAAATTGGTAACCATGTTGTATTTTCTGGCAATCTTGCCATCGATCAAATCCGTCAGGCTGGCAACAATAAAAATGGCCAGAGCCACAATCTCCGGAATCAGCATGTTTTCGCCAAACCAACCCGCGTCTCCCCCCAGCAGGGCAATCACAAATGGAACAATCAAAATCACACGGAATATCGTAAGTCTGTTAGGTAGATTCATCACATATTCTCCATTCTACTCCTGTAAGAGTTCTCCAATCAGATCATATTCATTGCACCCGGTCACCTGTACCTGTACCAGATCACCACTCATCAGTGTGGCCGGGGTATGTACAAACAGATAGCCGTCCACTCCCGGTGCGTCCCGGTAGGTGCGTGCCACATAGACCGGCTCCTCTTCCTCGACCATCCTGCCCTCGATCATCACGGTGAGCACCTGCCCTATCATATCCTCCGCCTTGGCGAAAGCGATCTCCTGCTGCAGTTCCATGATCTCCTGCCTCCAGGCTTCTTTCTGCTCTTCGGGAACCTGATCAGGCATCTCGGCCGCCGCCGTTCCCTCCTCCTGAGAATAGACAAACACTCCCAGACGGTCAAATTCCATCTCGTTGACAAAATCCATCTGCTTCTCATGATCCTCCTGAGTCTCTCCGGGGAATCCGGCGATCAGCGTGGTGCGCAGGCAGATATCCGGGATCTCCTCCCGCAGCTGCCCGATCATCTCCCTCAGCTGCCCCTGAGTAGTGCGTCTGCCCATGCGCCGCAGGATTCTGTCGCTGGCGTGCTGGATGGGAATATCCAGATAGTGACACACCTTGGGCTCCATTTTGATCATATCTATCAGTTCCTGCGTGATCTCTTCGGGATAGCAGTACAATATCCGAATCCACCGGATTTCCGGAATCTGAGCCAGTTCATGCAGCAGCAGCGGCAGACTCTTTTCCCCATACCGGTCCTCACCGTATATCGTGGTCTCCTGGGCCACCAGTATCAGTTCCTTAACCCCCTGCTGCGCCAGAAGATTGGCCTGCTCCAGCAGAATCTCCATAGGCACGCTGCGGTAGCTTCCCCTGATTTGGGGGATGATACAGTAGCTGCATCTCTTGTTGCAGCCCTCCGCAATCTTCAGATAGGCATAATGACCGCCGGTAGTCAGCACCCTGTCCAGGCTGGGAGTAAGAGGGGCGTCGGGATTCTGCACAAACACCACAGACCTGCCTGCCAGCACCTGTTCCACAGCGTCCACGATCTGTCCCAGGGCTGTGGTTCCAACGATGGCATCCACCTCTGGAATCTCCCTGCGGATCTCCCTGTGGTAACGCTGGGCCAGACATCCGGCTGCCACCAACGCTTTGACCCTGCCGCTCTTTTTCAGCTCTGCCGCCTCCAACAGCGCATTGATGCTCTCCTCTTTAGCGTCTCCGATAAAGCAGCAGGTATTCACCACCACAATTTCGCACTCATTCTCATCATCCGTAAAGGTATATCCCTTCTGTTGCAGCAATCCCAGCATCTCTTCTGTATCTGCCAGATTCTTGTCACATCCCAGGGAAATGAACAAAATCTTCATATCCGTACCTCCGCATAACACAGGTTATGCCTGTGTCATTGCATCAATACAGGCCTTGTAAAAGGGGAGAAATACTCCTGTTCGAACATTTCTCCCCCCATTTTACGCTTCCTGTTCCTCTGTTTCAGCCACTTCCTGCTCCTGTGTCCCGGGCTCCTCCATGACCTCTTCCTGTACTTCGCTCTCCGTATCCTCCATTATCTCATCCTCAGCCAGGATCTTGATCTTGCCCTGATTCAACTCCTCCACGGCCACCGACAGCGGCTTCTTACCTGTGCCGTTCACCAGTGGCTCATCACCGCTGATGATCTGTCTGGCTCTTTTGGAGGTAGCCATTACAATGGAGTACCTGCTGTTGACCACAGGCGCCTCTCCCTGCTCTACCTCACTGTTTACTACCTTCATTAAATCTGAATAAGATGGATGTAACATTATTCTGCTCCTTTCGAGAACTGATTCAGTCCTCCTCTGATCTCTTCTATTAATGCTTCCTGTCTGGCGGCAGTATAATGCGCGTTCTGTACCATGCTGTGAATCTGCCGCACACACTCCTCCAGATCATCATTAATGACTATATAATCATAGGCTTCTATACCTTCTGATTCCTCCGCTGCCCGGGCCAGCCTCCTGGCAATTACCTCCGGGGTCTCCGTGCCTCTGCCCTCCAGCCGCCGCCTGAGTTCTCCGGCGCTGGGCGGCGTCACGAAAAGCAGCAGACAGTCCGGAACCAGCTTTCTGATCTGCAGCGCTCCCTGTATCTCAATCTCCAGAATCACATCCTTACCCGCCTCCAGCTGCTCCTGCACATAGTCCCTGGGAGTTCCATAGTAATTCCCGCAGTAACAGGCATACTCCAGCATCTTTCCCTGCTGGATGCGCTCCTGAAAGGCATCCGTATCTACAAAAAAGTACTCTATACCATCCCTCTCCCCCTCTCTCGGGGCTCTGGTAGTCATGGACACGGACAGGGCATAATTGTCATAATCCCGGGTCAGCCGCTTCATCAGCGTCCCCTTGCCTGCGCCGGAAAATCCGGATATCACAGTCAGAATCCCTTTACTCATCCTCATTCCCTCCACTATCTGCCCGGGCTCTCCCAGCGATGGTCTCCGGCAGCAGAGCCGACAGCACTATCCGGTTGTTCTCCATCACCAGCACCGCTTTGGTCTTGCGCCCCTGGGTGGCATCGATAACCGTGCCCTCCTCCTTGGCCCGCTGCACCAACCGCTTGATGGGCGCGGACTCCGGACTGACGATGGCGATAATCTTGCCGGTATTGACAATATTGCCAAACCCGATATGAATCAGTTTATTCATGGGATATCCTCGTTGCTATTCGATGTTCTGTATCTGTTCCCGAACCTTTTCAATCTCCGTCTTTAACTCAATCGCACAGTTTGAAATCTCCATGTCATTGGATTTGGACAGAGTGGTGTTGGCCTCACGGTTCATCTCCTGGGCTATAAAATCCAGCTTGCGGCCGATGCTTCCGCCCTCCTGCAGGGTCTTCTTCGTCGTCTCAATATGACTGCGCAGCCGCACAAGCTCTTCGTCCACACAGACCTTATCTGCGAAAATAGTGACCTCCGTCAGCAGCCGATTTTCGTCCACCTGGGCATCTCCCAACAGCTCCTTCACCTTGTCCTCCAGCTTCTGCCGGTACTCCTGTACGATCTGAGGAGACCTGTCGCTGATGAAATCCACCATCTTGAGCATACCGTCCAGCTTGTCTATGAGATCGTCCCGAAGATGCTCTCCCTCCACGATACGGGTTTGCACGAAGCCCTCCGCCGCACCCTTAATGGCTTTCTGCAGTTCTTTCCACAGCTCCTCCTCAGAGGTATCTGCCTCCTCCATGGTAAAGACCTCAGGATAACGTGACAGAGTGGATACGCGGATATCATCATCCAGCCCGAAGTCCTCCTGCATCTGCCGGAGATACTTCAGGTACTCTGCCGCCAGGTCCCTATTGTAACGGATATTGGCATTATTCTCCGTGTAGTCCTCATAGGTAATAAATACATCCACCTTGCCACGCGAGATATAGTTCTTCAGCTCGGTACGGATAGCCGACTCAAAGAAGTTCAGCTTTTTGGGCATCTTGATATTCACGTCCAGATACCGATGATTCACGGACTTCATCTCCACGGTAAATTTGCGATTGTTCTCGGCGACCTCACATCTGCCGAATCCCGTCATGCTCTTTATCATGATTACCTCCACGCTCTGCCGTATCTCATCCCCGATGCCGCGCAAATCTGCGGCTGTCGTTTTCAAATGCGTATAAGGGGCAACATCCACACTTCATTACATTATAATGTAGATTGTCCCGATAGTCAATAGCCGACAACAGGAAAACACTTGTCATTTCCCCGCAATTTGTTATAATGAGATATACAAAACGACAGAACAGGAGAATCTTACCATGGCTTTTGACGGCGTGACCATTGCCGCTATTGTAAAGGAATTGAACGACACCTGCCTGGGAGGCAGACTATATAAGATTGCGCAGCCGGAGAGCGACGAGCTGCTGCTGGCGATAAAGACAGCCAGCGGCCAGCGCCGTCTGCTCCTGTCTGCGGACGCCTCTCTGCCCCTGGTGTACCTGACTGATCAGAACAAGCCCAGCCCCATGACTGCGCCGGGCTTTTGCATGCTGCTGCGAAAACACCTGCAGAACGGCCGCATCACCGCCGTCACCCAGCCGGGCCTGGAGCGCATTATCCATATCTGCGTGGAACACCTGGACGAGATGGGGGATCTCTGCCATAAAACCTTGATCATAGAGATCATGGGCAAGCACAGCAATATCATCTTCTGCAATGAGGACGGCATGATCCTGGACAGCATCAAGCATGTGTCCGGCCTGGTCAGCAGTCTCAGAGAGGTTCTGCCCGGCAAGCCCTACTTTGTTGCGCAGACTCAGGACAAGCTGGACCCCCTGACCTGTGATCGGGAACAGTTTCTCGCCGCCATAGCCGCCCGTCCCGCAGCGCTGCATAAGGCCATTTACTTAAGCTATACCGGCATCTCACCCATACTGGCTCAAGAGGTCTGCCACCGCAGCGGACTGGACGCAGACACCCCCACCGCCGCCTTCTCTGCCGGGGAGCTGGAAAAAGCCTTCCATGTTTTCCGGGAGATGATGGACCAGGTTCGGGACGGCCTTTTTGCCCCCGCCATCGCCTACACCGGCAGACAGCCTGTGGAATATGCGGCCCTGCCCCTGACACTGTACAGCGGCGGGGAGGATACCCTGCGCCCCTGCGACTCCATATCCGCCCTGCTGGAGCAATATTATGCAGAGAAAAACACGCTGACCCGCATCCGTCAGAAATCTGTAGATCTGCGCCGGATCGTGCAGACCGCTCTGGAACGCAACGTGAAAAAATACGATCTGCAGACGCAGCAGATCAAGGACACGGAAAAGCGGGACAAATACCGCATCTACGGGGAACTTATCAACACCTACGGCTACAATGTGCCCGAGGGCAGCAAGTCCATGGAGGCGCTGAACTACTATACAAACGAGACCATCACCATACCCTTAGACCCCGAGAAAACACCTGCCGAGAACGCCAAGCGGTATTTTGACAAGTACGGCAAGCTGAAGCGCACCTACGAGGCTCTCTCCGCTTTGACCGAAGAAGTCAAGGCTGAGATCGAGCATCTGGAATCCATCGCCACAGCCCTGGATATCGCCCTGCAGGAGGAGGATTTGGTGCAGATCCGGGAAGAGCTGGCAGCCAGCGGCTATATCCACAGGCGCGGCGGCAAGAAGGAGAAAATCACCAGCAAACCCTTTCACTATATAAGCAGTGACGGTTTCCATATGTATGTGGGAAAAAATAATTATCAGAACGATGAATTGACTTTCAAGTTTGCCACCGGAAACGACTGGTGGTTCCACGCCAAAGGTATGCCCGGCTCCCATGTGGTAGTCAAATGTGAGGGAGCCGACACTCTGCCCGACCGCACTTTTGAGGAGGCGGCAAGACTGGCGGCCTACTACTCCAAAGGCCGAAGCCAGGAAAAGGTGGAGATTGACTATATTCAGAAGAAACATGTAAAAAAACCAAACGGTGCCAAACCCGGTTTCGTGGTCTATTACACCAACTATTCCATGATGATAGACAGCGATATATCGGGACTGGAGCAGTTGTAAGGGGACTCACCCTCTACCGCAGCAGATGGCATTTTCTCGCCACTTTGACCAGCAGATGGCCCTTGGGCATTTCCCGCAGTTCCTCCTCTGTCACTGCCCTGAGTACAATCACCAGCGCAAAGTAGACCACCAGTGCTGCGGCAATGGCCGGAACGGCGGATATCACGATGGAGCCGGTCACCATCAGCAGGATCTCATATAGTAACCGGGCGATGGCTCCCATAAAAGCAGAAGCGATAAACGGGACGATGAATGTATTCATAGCCTCCTGGCGGTATCCTAATACCCTGTACAGGGACAACTGGTTTAATATACACATCAAGCCGGAATATACTATAGTGGTAATCACCACCGCATAGATGCCCAGATTGGTAAAACACAGGAGCAGAACCAGAACTGCCGTCTGTACCAACAGCGCAATAGCCGCATTGATAATAGGCGTATTCACTCTGCCGATGCCCTGCAATATGGAATTGCTCAAAGTTGACAGTGCATAGAAAATCACGGACACCGCCAGCGACATCAGTATCCTGGTGGCCAGTTCAATGGTGTTCTCGTCCGGGAAAAGCAGCCAGGTTATGGGCTTTGCCAGGGCAAAAAGTCCCATGGCTGAGGGAATGGATATCAGCATGATGGTTTTCACCGCCTGAGCCATCTTATCCCGGGCGTCCGCCAGCTGTCTGCGCGCCACCAGCTGAGACACGGTGGGAATAATGGCGGAAGCCATGGCTGAGGAAAAGGCGATGGGGATGTTGGATATCTTCATAGCTCTCCCTGTGAATACCCCATAATCCGCCGCCACCAGGTTCTCGGCAACATGACGTACCTTCATCATGATGTCCGAATACAGCTTATTGTTCAGGGAACTGCTGAGATTGTAAATCGCCGTGCTCATGATAAAGGGAAGCACCACCTGCAGGATCATCCCACTGATCTCCCGGTAGGAATCTATCTGCCGGGTGCGGTCTCTCTCTATTCGTCTCTGAATCATAGGACGGTTCAAAGCATAGATCGCCGCCATGAACAGCAGTGCCGTCAGCACTCCCGCTCCGGTTCCCAGAGCACTGCCCATAGCGCCATACACCGCACGGCTGCTCTGCTCCGCTGCCACCGGGCTTTTCTCATAGCTTCCCATAAACAGCACAATGAACCCATAAGCGGCGCCGATACTCACCGACGCATTGATTATCTGCTCCAATATCTGCGAAAAGGAAGTCTGCACCATGCTCTTGTGAGCTTGAAAATACCCTCGCAGCACCCCCAGGATGCCATAGATAAAGATAGTGGGAGCCAGCACCCGCAGCACCGGTACCGCAGATTCTGTCACCAGAAATCCGGCACCAAAAAAGAGGAGCAAGCTCGCAACGAGTCCCACTCCCAGCACATAGTACATGGCACATATAAAAATTCTGTGGGCATTACGGTATTCCCTCAGCGACAGTTTCTGGGCAATCACCTTGGAGATCGCCGAGGGAATACTGTAGGAGGATATCATCAACACAATGGCGTAATAATTATATGCCGATTCATAATACCCCTGACCCTCAGAACCAATGATCCGGGCCAAAGGGCTTACATACAGAAGCCCTATAATCCGGCTGATAAATCCTGCGGCGGCCAGTATGCCCGCCTGCAGGATAAAACTATCTTTTCTTTTGCCGCTGCTGCTCATTCTCTCATTATCCTATCAACCAGTCATACATCTCCTGATACTTCATTGCCGACACATGCCAGGAGAAATCGGCTGCCATGGCGCGGTCCACGATCTTGTTCCACTCCCGCTTTTTATCGTAGTAAATCTGCTCCGCGTAGCGGACGGCGGCCAGCATCTCATGGGCGTTGTAGTTGGCAAAGCTGAAACCGGTTCCCTTGCTCTCATACTCATTATATGGCTCCACCGTATCTTTCAGACCACCCGTTTCCCGGACAATGGGCACTGTGCCGTAGCGCAGTGACATGAGCTGGCTCAAGCCGCAGGGCTCAAACAGGGACGGCATCAGGAACGCATCACAGGCCGCATAAATCTTGTGAGACAGTTCTTCCGAGTAGAATATATTGGCTGATACTTTATCGCTGTATTTCCAGTCAAAATGACGGAACATGTTCTCGTAGCGTTCTTCTCCGGTGCCCAGGATCACCAGCTGGATATCGTCCCGACACAATTCGTCCATCACATAGGCGATCAGGTCAAAACCCTTCTGGTCGGTCAGTCGGGAAACCACACCGATCATCATCTTCTTGTCGTCCACCTCAAGGCCCAGCTCCTCCTGCAGCGCCCTCTTGTTCTTGACCTTCTCCTTGCGGAAATTGACGGCGTTATACTGCTTGACTATATATTTGTCCGTCTCGGGGTTGAACTCCTCATAGTCAATACCATTCACGATTCCCCTCAGGGCGCCGCTGCGGGCATTCAACAGGCCGTCCAGTCCCTCCCCGTAGAACTCAGTCTTAATCTCCTCCGCGTAAGTGTCGCTCACCGTGGTCACAGCATCCGCAAACACAATACCGCCCTTCAGCAGATTGGCGTCCTTGTACGCCTCCAGCTTATCCGGAGTAAAGTAATACTCTGGCAGGCCCGTGATGCTCTGCACCACCTTGGGGTCCCACTTTCCCTGGAACTTCAAGTTGTGAATCGTGATCGCAGACTTAATTCCCCTGAAAAACTCGCTGCCCTGGAACCGCTCCTTCAGATACACCGGCACCAGACCCGTCTGCCAGTCGTGACAGTGGATCAGGTCAGGCCTGAAATCCAGAATCGGCAGCACAGACAGTACCGCCTTGGAGAAAAATGCATACTTTTCAATCTCAAACAGCGCATTGTCCCCATAGGGCTTAAAGCCGCCAAAATATCCCTCGTTGTCAATAAAATAGTACTGAATCCCATCCACCTCGGCCTTCAGAACTCCCACATAGGCGTCTGTCCAGTTGAAGTCCATGTAGAAATGAGTCACATACTCCAGCTTATCCTTCATCTCCTGTTTCATACAGGTATATCTGGGCAAAATCACCCGCACATCAAAATATTCCTTGTCGATGCACTTGGGCAGGGAACCCACCACATCGGCCAGTCCTCCCGTCTTGATAAAAGGAACTCCTTCAGACGCCGCAAACAGTATTTTTTTCATGTGCAAACCTCCATTTGTACCTTCTCACAGATATATAGATTATAACATGCATGGAAATATTATACTACATCCTGAATCGTTAGAAAAGTATTTTCTGAAATTTTTACCAATCTTCTCAGTCTATTCGCGGTACTTTAAACGGATGCGGTCCGCAATGAGCGCTATAAACTCGGAGTTGGTGGGCTTTCCCTTTCCGGTGTTCACCGTGTAGCCGAACAGAGCGTCCAAGGTCTCCATTCTGCCCCTGGACCATGCCACCTCAATGGCATGGCGGATGGCTCTCTCCACCCGGCTGGGCGTGGTCTGGAACCGCTTTGCAATGGTAGGGTAGAGAACCTTGGTGATGGAGCTTATCATGGCGGGTTCCCGCACCGACATCATAATGGCCTCCCGTAAGTACTGATACCCCTTGATATGTGCCGGGACGCCTATCTCATGAATAATATCCGTCACGTCCTGTTCCAGATCATAAATTTTTTCCGTCTGAGCCTCTGATGCCCTCTTATCTTCTGCTGCCCGGATCAGTACCTCCCCCGCCGGCTGTTCATTGATATACCTCTTTCCCGCCGGTACGGTTATCATAATTTGGAATTCTTTATCCCCATTCATCAGATCTCCTAAGATCCTGTACACTTTTTCATTATCATCGGCAGCAGTAATACGCAACTGTTCCATATCGGCTCCTTTCACATATAACAGGCCATTGCCTGTGATATTGCATCAATATGTATTCTATTCCTCCACATATTGACTTTTTATCATTACCTATTATACGATTCTTCCAGATCAGACAGCAACAGCAAGTCACCGCAAGTTCCTCCCCGGTCCCTCCTTTTTTCCCTTTTTCCGTCAGCATCCGTCATGCACGTTTTGGATTCGGCACAAAAATCCATGCTTGCATTCTCCCACAAATGTGTTATAATCTGTTTATGGGGATATAGCTCAGTTGGGAGAGCGATACGTTCGCAACGTATAGGTCACGAGTTCGAGTCTCGCTATCTCCATTCCGAAGTGTCTGCAAAGCCTTGATTTTACTTGGTTTTCGGCACTTCATTTTTTTGAGCATCCAGGTTCCGTCTGTTCCATGATCATACGATTATCAGTGTTGTGGTCAAGTAGTATACTGCTATAAGTTTTACAGATCTTATGCGGGGACTTTTGGTATATGCCGAATTTTTCACGTCAAACCGGAAGATGTGTCACTGTCTGATATTATAGTCGGCTGATTATCGGCTGCCAAACGGAAGGAATTATATTTGCGAAAAAATCTTGACACAATCCTTCCCCACGGTTTTGGACGTGCATTGGCAGGTTAGAACATAATTTGGGATATAAGAAAAAGCATCTGGATTTCTATTTCCCAAATGCTTTCCATTTACATCCTATATTTTTATAGAAATATTACCACATATATTTATAATTTTCACATTTATATGTTTTACCTAATGTGTCACTTGCCATACCTAACAGTTCAATAGACATACCTTTTGAAATCGCCCCAATTTTATGTCCAGCCATCATACCACAACTTGGACATTTATATCCTCCATGCAATTTTTTATATTCTTCTTGCTTTTGTAATTCGCCAACTTCTTTCTTAAATTCTTCTGGTGCATCAATAAATACTTTCATTCCTAAAAAAACAAAAAACAGACCAACAATACACCCTATAAAACCATGATCATTCATAATTCCTGCAAAAAAAGATACAAATACAAATCCACATACCTATTGCAGTTTCCATATCCATGTATCCTTTCATAAAAATAGTATAACATATATGAATATCTAAATTTATTGCCTTAACTATTTTTTAGCAAAAGGGAAGTTATATTTGACCTATTTTCAAAATTTACTATTATCACCACATATGTCTACATTTTTTACATTTATACTGTTTTCCAATCATTCCAGATGCCAATCCAGATATAGCAACTGATAACTCTCTGCTCGATGTAGATATTTTTTCAATATCAGTGGAGCCACAATGTGGGCATCGAGGTTTTAATTCTTCTTCTGCTTCCTTTATTTCTCGCCTAAGCAACTCTTCTCTTTGATATTTTTCAAAGTTTTCTTTAGCACTATTATATTTTTGCAGTCCTTTAGTATAATTTGAATATTCAACGCAATAGAACATCACTATAATCATAGCGCATACTATCGAAAAAGGATATTCTCTCATTATGATACCTAGTATTATTCCAAACACAAAAAAGCCAATTATAAATTTTGCTCCAAACGGCAAATGAGTAAATGGTTTTTGGGGTTCTGGAGGCATAGTAATCGAATTTAATTTTTGCTTTTGAATCTGTTTCCGTAACTCATCTTCTTTAAATTTATCAAAATGGGCTTTTATACAATATCCACAATCTGGACACGCTTCTGCACTATCAGAAACTTTTTCCCTACCACATTCAGGACATTTTACTAAAGCCATAACAGAAACCTCCCATAAGATATTTATATAAATTATATCACATAATAGGATAAATTACCACAATTTTCTACAACTAAATAAAACTCCTAAATTGCAAAAGTAAATTCTACTCTTTCTTCTTCAATAGAATTTAGCTTTGCCCAGATATATACGCACAAATCTCTACTTGACACAAGATATTTAGAAAACATGATACGTTTTTTGTTTTGCCCTTACCCCAAATGACAGATTGTACATTTTGGAGAAATAGTGATATGCCTATATATATATTTGAAACTGATAAATAAAAAGGCACAAAGCCCTTGATAATTCAATAGACTTCACACCTTGATTTTGTGATATATATGTAGTTTTTATGCTATTTCAAGCTGCGCCTTAATTCTTCTTAATTCAGTTTCAAGAACATTTACACGGATAGCAAGCATTTCTTTCTCGCTGTCTATCTTCATTGCTTCATGTAGATTTCTTGATAAATCGAGATGCCCTTCAGCTACTCGTTGGATATTGACACGAATTTCGTTTTCGAGTGTCAACTTAATATCTGTAACATCTTTATCAAGCTTATCAAGTTTTTCTAACTTAGAAAGAATCAGGTCAAGCTTTTCGCTATCTGTCATATTACCACCGCCCTTATTGTGAATACTGGTTTACTGAATACATATAGTATATCACAATCCAGGTATAAAGTCTATTCAATTATCATTTCAGTTTCCGCATTTAAAATATTAAATAAAAAACAGGCAAGAATTGCATTGTTGACATTTTTGTTTCCCATGCTTTATACTGGCATGGAGAACAGGCGCGGCATACCCGCGCGGAAACGAGGTACATATGTTAAAACAGGAGATATCCGAGATCAAGAAGCTCTTCACCCAGAATAACTGCTCCATCACCCGCATCTGCGGCTGCTATGTGGACGGGGAGAAGAACAAAAAGACCCAGTTTAAGCAGGCTTTCTTGGCGCTGCCCGAGGAGGAAATGTTCAAATATTTTGAGATTCTTCGCAAGACCTTGTCCGGCTCCATCGGCAAAAATCTGCACACACTGGAATTCCCCTTGAAGGCCGAGGAGGAGGGCGGCACCCAGGAACTGCTGCTGCGCCTGCGGGACAGCAAGTTAAAGGACGACGAGCTGCTGGACCAGTTCTACACCAACATAATTGACTCCTACGAATTTGTGGGCAACTACCTGATCCTGGTGATTCACGATGCCTACGACGTGCCCGGCCGCACCCGTGACGGACTGGAGATGGAGGACGCCTCCGATGAGGTGTACGAGTACATCATGGTCAGCATCTGCCCCGTCAATCTGTCCAAGCCCGGCCTGTCCTACGATGCACAGGAAAACAGTTTCCACAACCGCATCCGGGACTGGGTGGTGGGAGCCCCTGACACCGGTTTTCTGTTCCCCGCATTTAACGACCGCAGCACAGACCTTCACAGCGCCCTGTACTATTCCAAGGATGCGGAGGATCTGAAGGAGGCTTTTGTGGAATTGCTGCTGGGCTGCCCTCTGCCCCTCTCCGCCGGAGGCCAGAAGGAGACCTTCCAGCTGTTGGTCGAGGAGACTTTGGGAGAGACCTGCAGTATCGAGGCGGTAAAGAGCATTCACGAAAAGATTGTGGAGATGGTGGAGGATCACAAGGAGGACGCCGCCCCCCTGATCCTGGATAAAAATGAAGTAAAGACCGTGTTTGCAGACAGCGGCGTCGCCAATGAAAAAATGGAGGTTTTCGATCAGTATTACGATGCCGCCGCAGGCAGCGATACCCAGCTGTATGTCAGCAATGTGTATAACAGCCGTTCCTTTGACGTCAAGACTCCCGAGGTGGTGGTAAAGGTGAACCCTGAACGCACCGATCTGATCAGCACGCGTGTCATCGATGGGCGGGAATGTCTGGTCATTGAACTGGGTCCAAATGTGGAGGTAAACGGCATCACTGTACGGGGCAACCTGGAGACGGCTTCTTCCGATACCGACTGATGTTGCTTCGCCGCTACGTTTCAGGAGTCTTCTGCTCTGAATTTCCTATTGCCACACCGCAACCAGACGAAAACGGGTCTGTCCCCTTCCGGACAAACCCGTTTTATATGCAGAAAAAACCTCTTCCACAGCAGCACATATTGCAGATCATATTGGCAATACAGAGTTTCATGCACATACTGTCTCCATCCATGACGGGATAACCGTACCCGGCCTGGCGCTGGCGATACCAGCTGCCGCCATTCTCCAGCGTCTGCTGCAATTCCCGGTAGTCACTGTTGTCCGGCTCCAGGGAAACCGCCCTCCTTGCATGTTCCAGCCCAGCTACATTGTTGCCCAGGCTGGAATGGGTGATAGCGCTGTAATAATACCATCTGGCATTTCTCTCCCTGCTGTCCATCTGATCCAGAGTGGTCCTCGCCTCCCGATAATAGCCGTTGCGGATATAATTGCCCGCCGCACGCAGATAAGGCTGATCCTCATAGCCTGTGCCGCGCCTCTGACCGTAGCTGCCATAAAAGCCGCCAAAGGGCCCAAATCCAAAGCCGCCGAAGCCAAAGGGGTCCTGCTCGTCATAACCGTTCTGCTGACTCTGTCCATAACCGGCATAGCCGCTGTATCCGCTGGTCTTTTCCTTCATGATCTGCTGGTATGCCGCCTGAATCTCCTTGAATTTCTCCTCCGCCTGCGCCTTGTTGGGATTGTTCACATTGGCATCCGGATGGTATCTGCGGCTCAGCGCCCGATATGCTTTTTTGATTTCCTCTTCCGTGGCGCTGCGGGACACCCCCAGCACCTGATAGGGATCACTCATGATGCCCTCCATTTCTTTTTGCACAATGTACCATCTCGTACCGGCTCCATACTCCCGAATATAGAATATTGCGCAGAATATCCACATTGTCCAATATCGGAAGCTGCTCAAACTCCCGGCAGCACGCCGACATCATCATCGTCAGGATATCCCTGCAGCTCTGTTCAAAATCCGGATCTTCATACCGCTCCTTCAAAGGGTTATACCGCCCTTTCTCCAGATCCTCCTCAATATCTTCATAGGCGTCAAGCAGATACACGAATTTGCCCAGATAGAAACCCAGCCGCTGCAAGCTGCTCTCCCACTCATCCTTGCGCCAGACCAGAATCAGCGCCATAACCCTGCCAAAGCTGCCCGCCATCCTGTCCAGATCCGTCACGCCCTGCTCCTCTGCCTGGGAAAGCTCCTCCATGGCGGCGGAGATCTCCTCCAGCTTGCGGGCATATTTCCTCCTGCTCTCCCCTGTCCTGCGCTTCAACATCCGGGCCAGCAGCAGACGCAGATGTTTTTTGTCGTCTTTCCAGTCGTCCATGCATTTATATTCCGTCAGGAGCATATTCATATCCGCCACATATTCCGTCAATTCATTATAGCGGTACTCATGCTTTTTCCCCGGATGCATAATACAGCGGCTCTTTCCGCACACGGTCTCCGGCTCATAGAGCCCGGAAAGCAGCATCAGCACGAAGGTCATATCATAGCTCAGGGTCATCTGACCCACCCTGCCGTATTTTTTCTTCAACACCCGGCACAGACCGCAGTAATAGGAATGGTATACATCAAATTCCCGGATACGCAGCTCCGGCTGGTTTACCACGATATATCCAAACATAGGCTTATCCCTCATGCATCAGGTCTTCCTGATGAACTCTGTACCACATTTTCTGCAGCTGATAGCGATACGGCCCCTATGTCTCGGCACCCGTATTTTCTGTCTGCACTCAGGGCATCTGAAAATACGGTGCGTCCGGCTCTGGGCCATTGCCTGCTTCCGCTTCTGCAGCCTGGCTCTCAGCTTCCACTCCAGCACAAGATACTTCTGGTTCTCCGCCGCCCTTTTGCCAATCTGCCGGGAAAGCATCCGGTAATATGTCAGAATCAGCACCACCAGTCCCACGGTGGATATAAAGGGAATCCGAAACAGGGACAGCACCATGCAGATCAGCGCCACCACCAGCATCGCCTGCCCCAGCCTGTCATTACCGTATCTGCCCTGCATAAAACGCATCATTTTCTCTCTCATTCCACTATACGCTCCTTGCATATACTACATAACATCCTACTCCCAATATCCGGCAAATACAATGTAATCTTTCTAAAGAATTCTAAAGAAAGCATAAAAAGCGCCACTATCAAATCCATCGATAGCGGCGCCTGATGTCATTATGTGTTACAGACGTTGCCACAGTTCCTTATGCCTGCGCTACGTCCTTCATGGAGAAGCTGATACGGCCCATCTTGTCCTTGCCCAGACATACCACGGTAACCACATCGCCCAGAGTCAGTACATCCTCCACTCTGTTAATTCTCTCCTTGGCGATCTTGGAGATGTGTACCATACCCTCCTTGCCGGGAGCAAACTCGATGAATGCGCCGAACTCCTTGATGCTGACTA
>CAZKAO010000002.1:0-122764 GCA_964550745.1 uncultured Acetatifactor sp. | reverse complement strand
CACAGCCGCCCTCTCTGGCAAGGGGTCATTCCTACTCCTCTTTGTCATCGCCTTTATCTCTTTAAACTATCTTAATGAACAAAGCGAATTTTGTCAAGACGGATTTTCGCTGCAAAATCAAATATTACCAATGGGCCAATACGCTAGCGGTTTCCATATTGTTTGATTAAAAATTAATCCATGGTTTCCATATTGCCTGATCGTCCATCTGAATTCTTAAAATATCCAATCCAAATGACTCATCCTCTATAAAAACCCAGTTGTCACCATCGGCCACAAAGACCAGCTTTATATCCCCATGACTATCTGCCAAAACAAGTTTTGACTTATAAAGATAGTACTTTCCTATTGTAAGATCGTAATTTGGATGTCTCCATAATATATCATGTATTGTATAATAACCTTCCTCATCAAGCACAATGTAATAGCAGTTATATTCAAATCTCGTTTCTTTTGTATACACACCCGGTTTTGAATTACTATACAAGTACAATACCAACAAAGCGAGCGCCAAAATAACAACTATTGAAATAATTATACCTATACGTTTCTTTCTCATTTTACCTGTACACCTTATACTCATTACCATACGACAAAAATATGTCCGCCAGAAGCGCACTATATATCCCCGCCGATCCACACTTTGATATGGTGTAGATACTGTTAGCATCAGTACCCGCTGAAGTGACCATCAGCGAATGCGTAGACACCCCATATGAATCGGTAACAATAATACGATCACCTTTATCTGCACCGCCATTTGCGCCAATACAGCGGAAGGAAGAAGATGATGCAAATACATCCGGACTAGGTAACCAATAAACATTGCTTGTCGATTGTTGAATCCATGCGTATGAGTGGCAATTAAACTTTCTTGTTGCGTCTGAAACTTTTGTCCAGAAGGGATGAAACATCGCAGTTTGATCATCATATTCTTTCGCTTCATCCGAAGTTAGTTCTATAGAATAAAACATATAGCAGTGGGCACCTACACCATATTTATTATATGTACCTAAATAATAATAGCCGCCATTATATGCCAGAACCTGCCCGCTGTTTACGAATCCCTCGGAATATGATAATATAGAATCCGAACTCTGTCCCTCCTTTGTAATTTCATAAGGAACTATATTTGTTGAGAAAATCAACTCATCAGGAATCTCTCCGCACTCTGCCAAAACATTATTAAAAAACAATGTCGCTGTTGAAAAATGTTCACAAATACCAACTTTTTCGATATATTTCTCTTCTAATATATCTCTCAGAACCACTTTCTCTGTTTTAGATAAGTCTCCAACTACAGTGGAAAAATAACTTTGTAAGAACAATTCTCGCCAATATCCACTTTTTAAAAAAAGGTTGGAACCATAAGTGTCCCTATCAACTAACATCTCATAGTCAACCTGCAAATCGTCATATTTTTTTAAAAGAACTTCATTTACATCTTCCCGTGCGAAGAAACTGCGGAATAAATAAGACGTTCTGGAGAAATAGTCCATTGCTGCTCTCGCCGAATCATACAGGCACAGATCTCCCAGAAAAGGATATGCAAGCACCCAATCAGCCAAATCCTCTGTCGAAAGAGAATCCACTAACTCATCAGGTAAAGCAACAGCTTCAAGCTGTTCTGCAAAAGTCATATTTCTCCAGGCTTCATCATGAACATCGATGGGATAAACGCCAAGGATATCCCAGCTTGCAGATTCATTTTCTTTGGCTTGTGAATCAAAACTAAATGCATTAACCACAAGAAAACAAATAACAATAAAGCTCAAAAATCTTTTCATTTTCTTCTCCTTTCACACCGCATCGTCTTATTTCATTGTCATTAATTACAAAATGATTTTAAAATCATATTTCATTTTAATAATACATGATAATTAAATATATGTCAATGCTTTGTTTGCTTGAATTTCCGCAGTTTTATCCACGGTAACCCAATCCCATTAACACTATTATAAATGATTCTTTAGAATTTCCCAAAATATAAGGAATCCTTGCCTGTTTTGTAGTAGAATTAAGATTCCAAATCAAAATGCCACTAAACAAAAACAGGAGGACTCCTTATGATCTTTTATCCTCTTTGGGGTAAAGCCACCTTTGTTCTCGACAGAGGCTATGATGACAACAAGATGTTTCAGAAACTCGATGCTCTTTAGCAGGACTATGTCATCCGCCTTACTGTCAAACGTTCTCTCTTCTTTCATAGGAAACAAGTTCCAGTAACACAACCTAGGAACCAGTGCGAGGGAAAATAAATGACGTATTGAGGAATATTTTCGCTACAAAATCAAGTATTATCAATGTGCCCCTACCAGTTCCCAAATTGTCTGATTATAAATTAAGGCCATGGTGTCCATACTGCCTGATCGTCCATATGCTTCATTCCTAAAATGTCCAATCCAGATGACTCATCCCGTTGAAATACCCAGTTGTCACCATCGGCCACAAAAACCAGCTTTATATCCCCATGGCTATCTACCAAAACAAGTTTTGACTTATACAGATAGTACTTTCCTAATGTAACATCGTAATTTTGATGTCTCCATAACCCATCCTGTATTGTATAATAACCTTTCTCATCAAGCACAATGTGATAGCACCTATAATCAAATATCGTTTCCTTTGTATACACACCCGGTTTTGAATTACTATACAAGTACAATACCAGCAAAGTGACCGCCAAAATAACAACTATTGAAATAATTATACCTATACGTTTCTTTCTCATTTTACTCGTATACCTCCTACTCATTGCCGTACGTCAAAACTAAGTCCCCCTCATCTGTATACTCCACATAGTTGTCAGATTCGTGGAAATTGTGTGTAGAGGGTTAGTCCCCCAGATGCCCGGCAAGATTATCGCACAGCTTTCCGCCGGGATTTTCCCTGCCCGTCATCAGTTCCGCCGCCGTAATCCCTCCTCACATATTTCCATTATATCTGATTAAAAATTAAGGCCATGGTGTCCATATTGCCTGATCGTCCATATGCTTCATTCCTAAAATGTCCAATCCAGATGACTCATCCCGTTGAAATACCCAGTTGTCACCATCAGCCGCAAAGACCAACTCTATATCCCCACGATTATCTACCAAAACAAGTTTTGACTTATACAGATAGTACTTTCCAAATGCAATATAGTAATTTTGATGTCTGCCTAATAAATCATGTATTGAATAATCACCTTTCTCATCAAGCACAATGAAATAGAGCCTATAATCAAATGTCGTTTCCTCTGTATACACACCCGGTTTTGAATTACTATACAAGTACAATACCAACAAAGCGAGCGCCAAAATAACAACTATTGAAATAATTATACCTATACGTTTCTTTCTCATTTTACTCGTATACCTCCTACTCATTGCCGTACGTCAAAACTAAGTCCCCCTCATCTGTATACTCCACATAGTTGTCAGATTCGTGGAAATTGTGTGTAGAGGGTTAGTCCCCCAGATGCCCGGCAAGATTATCGCACAGCTTTCCGCCGGGATTTTCCCTGCCCGTCATCAGTTCCGCCGCCGCAATCCCTTCTCTCATGCTTCCGGTTATAAGGACTGATTGAATTAATTGTTGAGAAATACGCATTATTAGGAGTCAAATATGTCGTTGTTAAAATATGTTCACAAATACCAACCTTTTCGTTATATTTTTCTTCTAATATATCTTTCAGAATCACCTTCTCGTTTTCAGATAAGTCTCCAATTACAGTGGAAAAATAACATTGCAAGAACAATTCCTGCCAATATCCACTTATTGCAAAACGATTGGAAATATTTGCATCCCTATCGGCTATTATCTCGTAGTCAACCTGCAAATCGTCATATTTTTTCAAAAGAACTTCATTTACATCTTCCCGTGCGAAAAAGCTACGGAATAAATAAGATGTTCTGGTGAAATAGTCCATTGACGATTTCGCCGAATCATGCAGGCACAGGTCTCCCAGAAAAGGATACGCAAGCACCCAATCTGCCAGCTCCTCTGTCGGAAGAGAATCCACCAATTCCTCAGGTAAGGCAACGGCTTCGAGCTGTTCTGCAAAAGTCATATTTGCCCAGGCTTCATCATGAACATCGATGGGATAAACACCGGGGACATCCCAGCCTGCAGATTCATCTTCTTCGGCATGTAAATCAAAGCTAAAAGTATTGACAACTAGAAAACATATAACAATAATGCTCAAAAACCTTTTCATTTCCTTCCCCTTTCACATCGCATTGTTTTGTTCCATTGTCACCAACTATTAAATAAATCTATAACCCCATTACATTTTTATAATACATGATAGTCAAATATGTGTCAATGCTATGCCCACTTAAAACGGCGCAGGGTCTACCGAAAACTGGACTGGTAAAAAAGTTCTGTTTTGGCACTTTTAGAATATCCACTTTTGTGTAAAATAGTGAAATAAACAAAGCCGCCCTGCGGCAGATCGAGAGGATTAACTTTATGAAAAAAGAGCAAGCGAAAGAAAGCACGGAACTGAGAAAAAAGAGTTATATGATGCTGATCGTCGGCGCGGTGCTGCTGGCGGCAAGCCTGCTGTTCACCATATATGCCCACGGTCACAGCTACACCGATTCCACTCTGACCGGAGCCCAGCTGTCCCAGATAAAGGAGCTGATCAAGTCCGTGGAGGCAGGGGACACCGCCGGTGATCTGGAGGCATTGAAAATTCAGCAGGCCCTGCTCTCCGATCTGAAACTCAGCCAGGAGCGCCCCTATTCCTATGGACTGACCGCCCTGTTTCTGTCTCTGTTGCTGGTAGCCAGAGGATTGTACAACGCGCTCATCGGAACAGTGAAAAATCAGGAAAACATAAAGCGTCTGGCCATAACTGGCCTGATGGCAGCTCTGTGCTACATCGGCTTTGCTGTGTTTAAGATTGATATTCCTGTAGGTCCCGGAAAGACCGCATTCCACTTCGGCAATGTATTCTGTGTGTTGGCGGCCCTGCTGCTGGGCGGCTTCTGGGGAGGGCTGGCAGGCGCCGTAGGTATGACCATCGGCGATCTGACCACCGCCTATGTGACCAGTGCGCCTAAAACCTTTTTGCTGAAGCTGTGCATTGGCTTGATCGTGGGGCTGGTGGCGCATACCATCTTCCGCTTGAGCCGCACCCACTCCAAAAAATATATAACAGGCGTTACTATATTTGCCTGTATCTGCGGCATGGGCTTTAATATGGTGGCTGATCCGCTGGTGGGATATTTCTACAAGATGTATCTGCTGGGCGTACCCCAGGAATTGTCTGCGACTCTGGCCAAGATGGCCACCGTCACCACCGCCGTCAACGCCGTGGTGGCCGTCATTGCCGCCAGCATCTTCTACCTGGCGCTGCGGCCTGCCCTGCGCAAGTCCGGGCTGTTCATCCAGGTGACGCCTGAGAAGACGGATATGGACTAGACAGGAATGGATAGCACTATCTGCAACAGTCCCAGCACCAGCAGGTGCAGGGGATAAAAAATATAGAAAAACCACTTGTGTACAGACTTTCCGCTGCCGCCCTGGCCGTTGTAGCAACACTGCATCAGCACCGGCACCATGAACACGCCCCATTCGTAGAACGTCCACACCACCGACCCCCCGCCGAACATAATCGCGGAAACCACAATCGGGAAAGCGTTGCCCACCAATGTAATTACGCTGAACCAGAACCACTTCTTTTTCGGCTGGTCGCGATAGGAATAGAGCACCAGCGGGTAAAGAACATCGAATACAGGCCAGTCCCCCAGCACCGACAGAGCGCACAGACCGATGACGCCCAGCACCTTGCACCACTTGGGCCACTTTCCCTTATCCCACAGCCATATGGCCAGCAGTCCCAAAAACAGCGTATAGATCACGCCAAAGAATGGCAGAAACCAAAAACCTCTCTCCGGGGAATAACCGATGGGCAGTCTCTGATATTCAAACAGGCAGAACGGCACCCAGGAGACCAGGGCAAAAATCCCCAGTCTCCCGGCATATTTTTTCACATTCCGAGTGTGGACGTAGCCCTCCGCCAGAAAGCAGGCCATGGTGGGACCGGTGAGCCGCCCGATAAAATGCATAATCTGCCCCAGCACAGAAGCCATAGGCACAAAGGCCCAGGCAATGTGGTCGATCAGCATGGCAGCAATGACCAGATACTTGATCTGATTGCGGTTGAGACTTATCCCTTTCATCGGAAAATGACCTCCACATTGCCCATGGAGCAGTCGATGTCCATGGATTTGGCAGCGCTATTATCAATGGAGCGGTCCATCACCGCCCCGGAGAAGCTGTCTTCGCCAATCTCCATGTTGCCTGCCACGCAGGACAGATCATAGTTAAAATCTTTCTGTTCCCCCTCCAGTTCCATGTGGACATTGCCCATGGAACAGCTGATCTTTGCGTCCGTATAGATGGCGCCAGATAATTCCATATTCCCTGCTCCAACGGATGCCGTCAGGTTCTCCACAGTCACATCCTCTGCCCGCAGTTCCCCGGCTCCCAGCGATACCTCCACCGTACCCAGCGCCATATCCGTCAGCAGCAGCTGTCCTGCCCCTATGGAGACCATCATATTCTGCACTGCCAGATGATTCAGCTGCAGCTGTCCGGCTCCCAGCGACACCTCCAGTTGCTGTAAGGCACGGTTCTCATTCGGCAGATACAGCGTGATCGTGCTGTTTTTGATCTCATCCATCAGATTGGCGGGGCGCACGGATTTTATATACAAGACACCGCCTTCCACATAGGCCTGCAGCTTGCCCACGCTTTTGCCTTCAATATATATATTGCCGTCATCCGAGTCCTTGAATTCCACCATGCTGCCGCCGCTCTCCAGATACAGCTTGTCAATACTGCCCTGATAGATTATCTGCTTATCCACATCGCCCTTCCAGGTGGTATGGACACTGTCAAATATGGAGGACTCATCAAGATCATATCCAGTGAATCCAAAGTCGGTCTCCAGATCGAAATTCACCCATTCGCCGCCGAACTCCGACAGCAGTTCCTCCATATTCCCCCTGCCGCCATCCTTCCGGCCCACCAGATAGAGAGCTCCGCCTATAATAATCAATACCATCGCCAAAACAAAACAGAACTTCATAAATTTTTTCATAATCTCCTTGCCTTTCTCCCTATTTGCCATTATCTCATCACCCAACATTGCCGCCGGGCAAAAATATTATCTATGTCAATTCTCTCAGACCGCTTTCTTTTTTTTGGAAAAGAGACGCCCGATTCCCCGAAAGACAGCCGGGGTGACCCACCCGGCCATGGCCGCGGTCAGCATCATAAACAGCACCCCGATGCCGACGGCTATAAGGCCGCCGCCGATAAGTCCCAGTCCGGCCAGGGGATGAATCCCCATGCCTATCATGCCGATGCCGCTGAGAAAAATACCCGCTATTATGCATACCAGAGCAGCAATCCCAAACCCCAATATCATGGCGAACCAGGCAACAACAAGCCCAAGGACAGTCCCCAGCAGCCCGACCCCGATACCAAGTACTCCGCCGGCAAGTGGAAGACCGAAAATACAGAGAATGACAATCAAAACCACGAGCCAGGTGGGCATGGGCTCCTTAGCGGCCTTACGGGGACCTTCCTGCTCTCTCCTGCCCGTATCCTCCCATACGGGACTGGTCTGTGCGCTGCCCTGCCATGTGTCTGCCGCCGCTGATGCACCGGCGTAGACGGTCTGCCGCGCTGTGGCAGTATTCTGCCGGATAGTCTCCTGCCCCTGCTCCTCCTCCACGGAAGCGTCATACTCTGCCAGTTCTCTGCCGGTGACAGGCTTACGCACCACATAACCATCGCCATATCCCGCACCATACAGATCCCGCCGGATATTCTCCGCCACGCGGGCAGGATTGCCCAGCGCCTCCAGAACTGCCTGCTCATTCTCCGGGCCAGCATCGTCAAAATAATCATCATAATAGTGCAGGGCCTCCTGCCGCTCCTGCTCGGATATATTCTGCAGCAGATGCTCCAGCTGCCTCATAAATTCTACTTTATTCATATTACCCTTACCTCCTTACCTTTTCCCTTCAAAAAGTGAAGTGACCTTCTCCGAATAGCTGCGCCACTCACTTTCATACAGCCGCAGCTGGGCCCAGCCTCTGCTGGTCGTCTTATAATAACGTCTATTACGCCCTGCGCACTCCCTGTCGTACACTTCCAGACAATCGTCCTTCTGCAGACGGCGCAGCACAGGGTAAAGCGTGGATTCCGACAGGTCTATTACCTGCCGCACATCCTGGGTAATCTTATACCCGTATGTTCCCTCCGGCTCCTTGGACACCACAGCCAGCACTATAGCGTCCAATAGAGCGGCACCTGTATTAAATACCATGCTCTTTCCTTTCTGTTTGATAACATCTGTGATTTTACTGTTTTCTTCGCCCTTGACTTACTCCCCTCCGGACACCCGCTTCATTGAGCATTCAATCAGGGAGCTTACTATACTTCCATGCAATATTATATGGCGTATAATATTGTTTACGAGCATACTATACGCTATATAATATATTTTGTCAATCCCTTTTTATGATTATTGTGTGATTATTATGCAGATGCTTTCTGATTCGGTTCCCAGGCAGCATCACCTGTCACCAAAAAGTGCAGACATCAGGAATATAACAGGGTACATATGGGCAACATAATTCTATTGACTAATTTGGTTTGGCCTATTCTTTTTGCAATTTTATATGCAAAATATGTTTTTGACAGCAAAAGTGAAATATTTGTCATATTTTCGGGATTTTGGAAAAATAATCCACCATTTCCACATAGTTATCCACATATACACATATGTCATACTGGCCTCATTAGGGCGTCAAAGTTGCAGAAATTACCTGTCGTTTTTGTAAAAAGTGCATTTTTCAAACTTATGTTTGGTTTACATAATTTATCAATGCATTGCGTGTATATAGTCAAAAAAAGAACCCTGCCCTGCAGGATTCTTCTCTACTCAGTTGGCTGTGGAAATGCCTTTTTCAGGAACAGCGAGTGGACAATATCGGCAAAGCAGGATGCCCCGCTATAACCAGGAATCCCAGAACCGCTCCACCCTTCTGGCAATACCACTGTAGTTCACTTTCTCAAAGTTGGCCCATTCCCTGGGGAACATGCGCAGATAGGCATACTGCAGGAAGCGCTCATCCAACAGGGCCACAATACCGATATCATCCACAGTGCGGATCACACGTCCAGCAGCCTGCAGCACCTTGTTCATACCCGGATAACGATAAGCGTAATCAAACCCATTCTGACCGCTCTCGTCAAAATACTGTTTGAGAAGCTCCCGTTCATAGCAGACCTGGGGAAGCCCGGTGCCCACGATGATAGCTCCGATCAGGCTATCCTCCTTCAGATCAATCCCCTCACTGAAAATACCCCCGAGAACGCAGAAGCCTATCAGCGTCTTTTCCTCCTCAATCTCGATGTCCATGCAGATGGAAGCACCCAGATCGCAGCCGACATTACCCTCGAACCTGGCCAGAAATGCCTCCCTGTCCTCTTCGCTCATATATTCCGACTGTAAAATACATTCCTTCTCCTCATCCGAGAAATGCTCCATATACCTTTCATAGATCTCATGCATAAAAGCGTAGGAAGGGCAGAACACCATATAGTTGCCATGCCTGTTTTTCACGATTTCGTCAATATACCCTGCGATCCGGTAAAACTCCGCGTCGGAGCGTCGGGTATACTTGCTGGTCACGTCCTCCGCAATAAATAACGCCCGTTTTTCCGGATTGAATACTGAGTTGGCATAGACTTCATAGTCTGATTCCTCTCCCCCCAGCAGTCCCTTGTAATACTGTATCGGCAGAAAAGTGGCGGAAAACAGAATGGTACTCCTCCCCCGCTTCATGCACTCTTTCAGATTATTAGAAGGGTCCACACAGAACAACTTAAGCAGGAAGGCTCCGTCCTCGCACAGTTGAGTGTACTTCACATATTTATCATCCACCAACTCATATATCTCCAGAAAATGTGTCAGATTGAAGTAAAACTCCAGCAGTTCCTCCCGCTCCGGCAGCTCCGCCTCCTCCTGTTCCTCCAGATAGGACTCAATAGTGCCCTGGAGATGCAGCAGCAGAGCCGTCAGAGAATCGATCTGCTCCACAATCCGGCACTCCCCGCCCTCCCGCTTCAGCGCCAGCATCTCCTTATTGCAGTTTTCAAGCTGACGGATCATCCGGGCGGCAAAGCCTCTGGATACCAGCACACTCTTCTTTTCCTGCTCCCGGAGCTCCTGTTTCCTGCGTCCCTTCTTTTGGCCCTCCTCCGCCGTCTGCAGCTTTTGCAGGCTGTTTTTCAGAGCCAGAATATCCTCCTTGACCAGGACGGCGCTGTACATCTCCCTGCCCCGCTCCAGCAGGTTGTGGGCCTCGTCGATGAGAAACAGATAATTTCCCTTGGCATTTTCCGCAAAAAAACGCTTCAGATACACATGGGGATCAAACAGATAATTGTAGTCGCAGATGATACCGTCCGCAAACAGGCTCATATCCAGACACATCTCAAAGGGACAGACCTGATGCTCTCTGGCATAGGCTTCCACCGTCTCCCGGCTAAAGCTCTCCTCATGGGTCAGCAGCTCATAGATGGCATCGTTGATCCGATCATAATGCCCCCTGGCATAGGGACAATACTCCGGGTTGCACTCTGTCTCCTCCATAAAACAGGTCTTTTCCTTGGCTGTCAGGATCACGCTCTTAAAGCACAGTCCCCGCTCCCGAAGCAGGGCAAAGGTATTTTCTGCCACCGTCCTGGTGATGGTCTTGGCCGTCAGGTAAAAAAGTTTTGCCCCCATGCCCCGCTCTATGGCCTTCACTGCGGGAAAAACCGTGGCAATCGTCTTGCCCACGCCTGTGGGAGCCTCCAGAAAGAGCTTTTTCTCATGGTAAATCGTCTGGTACACATAAGTCACCAGCTCTTTCTGCCCCTCCCGGTAGGGAAAAGGAAATTCCAGCCGGCGGATGGAGTCATCCCTCTTTCGTTTCCACTGAAACTGATAGTCCGCCCACTTTAAATAGGAGCGGATCAGCTCGCCAAACCACTCCTGAATCTCCCGTGTGGTAAATCGATAGTTAAAATACCTGATCTCCTCCGTTTCCATATGACAATAAGTCATCTGCACCTGAATCTCCGGCAGTTCTCTGTCCGGAAAGCGGTGCAGATACATGGCGGCATAGACCTTGGCCTGGGCCAGATGCACCGGCACCGGACCATTCATATAAGCCAGTTCCCGATAGGTTCCCTTGATCTCGTCAATGGTCACTCCCTCCGGTTTATCAATAATGCCGTCCGCCCTGCCCTCCAGCACCAGGCGGTAATCCGCCGTGGGATGAGTGTAGCGCAGGGATACCTCGGCCTGGTACTCACTTCCCATGCGGCGCTGGATCATGCGGTGAATCCGGCCCCCTTCCTGCATGGCCTGATCCGGGGAGGCGTGATGCCGGTTGTCGATATCGCCGCTGCGCAACACAAACTCTACCAGCTCCCGAACGGAAATACGGATCTCTTCTGTGATGTCATGCCCTTCTGCATTCCTTTTCTCCACCAACGCCACCTCCTGTCCCACCTTATCTGCCCCGGCAATAGCCGGGATTTCACAATTATCTGCTCATAGCCGCCGTCAAAAACTCCAGAAAATCCTCTGGGAATCCATCCCAGCGGATTCGCCCGTCGTCCCTCCCTGGGAAGCCGATTCGACGCAGCTCCTCCAGGTCGGCATACGCCTTTTCCGGCCTCCCGTGACAGTAATGCAAAAATGTCAGCGCCAGCAGATATACATCCTCATTCTGCGGGTCCAACTCCCTTAAGCGGCCAAGATCCTGCCAGCTGATATGCCGCTTGTCGCTGACAGGCACCATGAGACTCCTGGCCCGCAGCAGCAGGATCACGTCAGGCTCACTCAGACCATTGGTACTCTGCCGCATGAAGGGGAGTGCCGGCGGCATGGCGTGATAAAGCTCATTATAGGCTCCGCTGCGGGACCCTCTCCACCAACAGCAATAAGCGGACAGGATGCAGATCACAGGATCTGAATTCGACAGCGACGGCAATTGGGGCCATTTGCGCTTTTCCAGCTCCTGGTAGGCACGGTACGGGTCATCTGAGCCCAACAGCCGCAGGATCTCTCCTGTTTCCTCGGTTATAATGCTGCGAATGTATGCCTCGTCCAGCACACTGGGCAGATTAGCCAGCGTCCAGACCCTCTCCTCCATGGGAAAGTCAGTCGGACATTCGGCCAGAATCTCCTCCAGAGACGGCAGGGGTTTATCCTTCTGCCCGGCCTCAGTCTCCTCCTCACCGAAGGTGTAGGGAAAACCCAGCTTTCTCATAAAATCCGCCATCTGCCAGCAGTCGCACTGCCCGAACTCATCATCCGGATAAGCCCTTTCCTCATCTTCCTCATACTGCATCACCATATCCTGCGTCCATTGCCTGAGATATCGCTCTATGCTTTCCTGTTCCACGGAAAAATATCGGGCCAGCAAGGCGCTGTTCCCGGCGCAGCGCTGCTGTTCCTGTTGGGAGCAGTCCTCAAAATAATCCGGCATGGGAGAAAACTGATCCAGCTCTACTCCCTTTTCATAAAAGTAATAGCCCCAGAAATCCCCATCGTAGATATAGAGCAGCAAAACAGGAGATGGCAGATTCGACGACAGCTCCACCGCCAGCTCCTCGTAACCGCAGCAGTCTTCATTAAACAGCACCATACAGCCATGCTCTAGCTTCCTGTAGCTGCACTGCGCCGAATCGAGCGTGTCCAGCCACTCCTCCACATTCTTCACCGCCTCCTGAACCTCCCACACCTCACAGTCGGGAATAATGGCCGTCTGCAAAAAAAGTCCCATGTCCGCTTCCTCCAATTTAGAGGTTCTATAGAACCTCCATTCCGCATATCCCCTGCATTTCTATTTGTAGATTTTTTCACCGTTCTTCGGATTGAAAATATAACATTCCCTGGCCTTTATATACAGGGCTATATCTGTGGAAACTGCGTCCTTTGACACGCTGCATCCACTTACCATAAAGGAAAACAAGTCCTTTTCCCTTTCAAGCACCTGTATATCGTATATCTCATCATTAAATGGCAGCTCCCTGTCGAAGCGATAATCAGCGACCTGATCAAACACCAGACAGCCGTGCGCAATATCTTTTTCAGAATAATAATTCCACTCCTGAGTGCCCTCCCGCAATCTGGATATCAGGTTAATATGAAAGACAATTTTGCCACCCCCAATTTCTAATTTTTCGCAGAAGCGATCACCCAGATATATCGATGCCAAAAACTTTCTCATCTCATCCATAATTTCCCCAAACAACCTCATCCCCAAAATACCTCTTGGATTTTTTCCTAATGCGCAGCTTCTGACCAAAATTATATTTGGGTGCTGGAACTGCTTTAAAAGCTGTTCTCCTTTATAATAACTCATGTTATTATATGTCCGGGCTATGTATTCTCCTTCCCCAATACAGGCATATACAGCACAAACGTTCTGTTTTAAGTATACTTCTCCGAGCGCTATATGTAAACCACTTTTTGACAAAACACAAAAACTCCCAAAAGCATCCATAAACCCTGCTTTTGGGAGTTTTGATCATTTCTTTTTCTGCCGACTGTCACACTGTCCGAACTCATCTCCCGGATAAGCTATTTCCTCGCGCCGCTCCAGGCCAGGCTTCAGCCGCCGCGTCAATTCCGCCCTGATTATCTATACATTGCCAGTTCAATGCTGTCCATATACTGACACAGGGACATATTGAATTTTTGATAGTCAGCTTCCGCAAATTCGCCTGTCGCCTTAGCCACATTCACATCAACCGCATTTGTCTGGTTATAAAACGTAATCATAATGGGTGCTTTTATAATGGTTGACATACCGCGGACCGTCATGCTTCCCTTCTCATCCAGCTCCAAAATATCCTCTTTTTTGCCAATAACCACCTGCTTATTATCTGTCAGCACCTCAGGCTGGGCATAGAATTCATATACCGAGTGTACCGCTTTGCAGATATGTCCCCATCCCACCTTGTACGTCAAGTTCCATCTTGACATTAACCAGCCGCCGCTTTCCTTAACGCCCACCAATAACATATTGTCTTTCCTCCCTGCTATACCAGTCTCATCTTCCAGGCCGCCATGAAGTGCCCTGCCACATTCAAATTTTAAACATGGTTCATGCATTTATGTAAAAAGAGACCGGCACATTTAAGTGACAGCCTCTTTGTCTGAAATCCGCTAATCCATCAATATTCCAGGCATATCAGCAAGCCACCGCCATATCGCTCAGCAACTCCTCCAACTCCTGATTATATCCCTCATAGGATACCTCCAGCGCCTTGGAAAAGTCCAGCCCATACACTCCAAGAAATGATTTGGCATCCACTACATATCGGTTATAATAGATGTCAATATCAAAATCACATTTGGATGTCACATTGACAAACTTCTGTACCTGATCCTGCGTAAGCTTAATCTGTCTTACCATATTGCATCCTTCCTTTCTCCAGTCAACCATCCCGTTGTAACAACAGGACACCGCCTCCTGTGGCTCATGCCAAATGGTCATACAGACATGTCCGTCCGGCTTATGCCCACAGGAATAAACACCATACATGCCAACTTCATCGCTATCCATGAAACGGCTGGAAACCGTTTTCATGATGGATATACCATACTATAAAGGCCCTAAAAAGTAAATCGTCGATTTCAACAATTTTCAGGGTTTTTAGCGAATTCTATTGTGTATTTTTGGAAACGTTTAGGTATCATCTGGTTCTGAAGTTCAATATTTCTCCGCTCTTTAATAGCTATTTTATGACAAAAATATCGAAAGAGTTCCTCGTACGCCATCTCCGCCGCAGAGAATCCCGCCTGCTGCAGGGCAGAAAGCAGTTCCCGGCTGTCAGTCAGATACCACTCTCCCCCGGCGGGATGAATCCCTATCAGCTCCCTGCCGACGTCCCGTATGGCAAAATTTTCCTGAGGAAAACGGTCTGCAAAATGCGCCATCAAATATGGAAGCACATGATTTTTCGGCTGATTCTCCGCATACAGTATTCCCCGCTCCAGCTCCCGAAAGCGAATAAATCCCATCAGATGTGACAATTCCCTGCTGGCGCCTCTGGCGAGCTGGAAAGTTTTCAATACATGGGAATCCGTCTGGTGATCCAGCAGATGCCCCGGCGCAGGGCCTGCCTTCAGCCCGTATACAACAGTCTGATATACCGCCTGGGCCTTGTCGGGGTCCGGCGCTGTCAGAGCCATGCACAGACTCTCATAATCCTCCTGTCCAAAATGCCTGCGCAATGTCCGCAGCACCTTCTCCGTTCGATCCAGGTCCGTCTCCACGGATATATATTCTCCGAAAAGCATCAACTCCTGATCCACTCTGATCCAGGTATCCCGATGCTCCGCATGATCCTCATATGCCCGATAAATGGCCGTGCAGACCCCCTCCAGGCTGTCCTCACACTGATAGACCCGCATCCACTCTCCACCTCTTTTCCACACTTCGACATCCACCGATTGCCACACTGCAGACCAACCGCACTTACAGCTGTCCTGTTACCACCCTGTACGCATCCCCCGGCTCCGGCTCTATATGGTACTGTCCGTCGTCAAACAGGCTCATCTGGCGGTAGGTCATACCGTCACCTCCAAACTGCACTCTGTCCTTCTCACTGGTCAGGTTCCGCACAATATAATCCTCCTCCAGCCTGGTGGGATACATCATCCGCCCGCCGCAGGTGATAAAGTAGAGCGCCCGCTTCAGCACTACCCCGATACGCTTCAGGTCCTCAAAGCGCAGCCGTGCGCTTCGCCGGGCCGCCACGATCCGCTGGGCGCTTCGCACCCCGATTCCCGGCACCCGGAGCAGCCGCTCATAGGGCGCCCGGTTGATTTCCACTGGGAACTGTTCCAGATGCCGCACCGCCCAGTCCTCCTTGGGGTCCAGCATAACATTAAAAAACGGGCGTTTTTCATCCAGCAGTTCCTGGGCCTTAAAGCCATAGAACCGCAGCAGCCAGTCCGCCTGGTACAGCCGATGCTCCCTCTTAAGCGGCGGCCCTCCGGGCAGCGCAGGCAGGGCCTTGTCCTCGTTGACCTTCACAAAAGCGGAGTAAAATACCCTCTTTAAGTCAAACTTCTGGTACAGGTTCTCCGCCACATTCAGAATCTGATAGTCGCTCTCCCCAGTAGCCCCGATGATCATCTGTGTGGACTGCCCTCCCGCCACAAACTTCGGGGCGTGGCGGTACACTGTCAGGTCGTGCCGATTGACCTGGATTCCGTTCTGAATCTGGCGCATGGGCGTCAGGATATTGCGGCGGTGCTTGTTGGGGGCCAGCTCTCTCAGTCCCTCCGCCGTGGGCAGCTCCAGGTTCACGCTCATGCGGTCCGCCAGAAAACCCGTCATCTGAATCAGCTCCGGCGGTGCGCCGGGGATAGCCTTCACATGTACATATCCGTTAAAACGATACTGGTTCCGCAGCAGGTACAGCGTCCGGTAGATCAGCTCCATGGTTCGTGTGGGGCTTTCAAAAATTCCCGAACTCAGGAACAACCCCTCTATATAATTGCGCCGATAGAACTCCATGGTCAGTTTGCAGACCTCATCCGGCGTGAACGTTGCTCTGGGCACATCGTTGGATTTCCTGTTGATACAGTATTTGCAGTCATAAATACACTCGTTGGTCATCAGAATCTTCAGCAGGGAGATGCATCTGCCATCACTGGAAAAGCTGTGGCAGATCCCCGCCTTGACGCAGTTCCCCAGATCCCTGCCATTGCCCCTGCGCTCCACGCCGCTGCTGGTACAGGCCACATCATACTTGGCGCTGTCCGCCAATATCCCCAGCTTCTCCATCAGGCTCATGGGACTGTTGTCCATCACCATTCCCGGGACAAGAATATGCTCTTTTTCTCCTACAGCCCCCAACATTTCCATAAAGCATCCACTCCTCATACATCAAGAACATTTGTTCGATATCACTATAGCACATATGTTCGGCAAATGCAAGTACCATTTTCTCTTTTGAAAACATAAAAACGCCTGCCGTCACCAGCAGGCGCTTTATATCTCATATAAAATATTACTTCTTTTTCAGTACAAGGTGCTGAGGCAGACCATTTACCATAAACGGCTGATAGTCCCCCAGGATCAACGGTCTCGTATAGGCGATGAACTCGTTGGTCACATAGTTCCCTTCCTTGTTTATCCAGCTGCGGGGAACCACCTTCTCGGCGTTTGCAATGCGATGCACGTCAAACAGGCCGGCGGAACTCATATAAGGGCCATTTGCGATGCGGTCAATGGTAACCACCTTGCCGGTATCGCCCTCGTCAGCAGCTTTGACAGCAGCGCCGCCCACCATGAAGGCCTCGTCCACGTCCACGCGGGAGGCCATATGAGAAGCGCATCTCTGCAGGGTAGAGAACTCGATGCTCCGGGTCTTACAGCCCAGCTCCGCTCCCAGATAACCTGCCAGATAGGCCGCGCTTCCCTGAAGCTGCTTATGGCCAAAAGCGTCCAGATAATCCGTGCCGCCGGACAGCTCACAGACATATCTGCCGTCCCCAACCTTGATTCCCTCGGATACCGCGACTACCACGGATTTCTTCTTCTTGAGCAGAGCCTCGGTGGTATTGCGGAACTTATCCATATCAAAGACAAGCTCGGGCAGATAGATCAGGTCAGGACCGTCGCAGTCCTCCGTCCTGGCAAGAGCGGCAGCGCCGGTGAGCCATCCTGCATTACGTCCCATGATCTCCAGAATGGTGATGGTGGAGCTGCCGCTATAGGTCAGCGCCTGAGTGTCTCTGATAATCTCCTTGGTGGATGCGGCAATATATTTTGCAGCGCTTCCGAATCCCGGAGTATGGTCTGTGACTGCCAGATCATTGTCAATGGTCTTGGGCACGCCCAGGAATTTCTGACTATGGCCGTGAATGATCGCATAGTCGGACAGCTTCTTGATGGTATCCATGGAATCGTTGCCGCCGATATATATGAATGCCTCGATGCTCAGCTTGTCCAGAATCTGGAAAATCTTCTCGTAAACCTCAGCACCCTCATGAATGTCCGGCATCTTGTAACGGCAGGAGCCCAGAAATGCCGAGGGCGTCCTCTTCAACAGCTCAATGTCCATATCCGAGTGTATCTGGGTAGACAGATCCACATACTGCTCGTCCAGAAAACCCTGAACACCGTTAAGCATTCCATATACCTTGTTGTAGCCTCTCCCCTTGGCTGTCTTATAGACGCCTGCCAGACTGGAGTTGATCACAGCGGTAGGGCCGCCGGACTGTCCTACAATGATATTGCGTTTCTTTGTCATATTCTTTCCTCCAATTTGTTTATTTTGATGTACAGCACATCTGCTGTCTTATCATTCCAAATATAGATAAAAATTACAATCAAAACTGGAATATCCCGGAAAATTTTTTTCAATTTTTAGAAAAAAAACACTTGCGTCTCTTATTTTCATATGATAAACTATACCTATAAAAAGAGTGGAGCATTGCGTTTGTATCAATAAATGGATTTGTTGACGATGCAATTATATTTACCCTAAATGACCAATGGTCTGGCTTATTTCATGGAAGAAAGGAGGCAGGGCAATGAGTGCAATTCTCAATAATATACACAATCACTATCTCACTACTTATGCGCCGTCCAGCGTTACACGCTACGACACTCATAAAAAGAGCGAGCTTCGTGCCGTATACAATTCCATTGTCAAACTGAATAAAGAGTCTCCGTGGTATCTTCCCATCAAGAACATGGATGTACAGCAATATGCCATTGGGCTTAAGGAGAGCGCCCGGGATCTGCACAATACTATCGCTTCTCTGGGCGGCCTGGATGAGTCTGAGCTGCTGAGCAAGAAGACAGCTTTTTCCTCTGATCCCGATGTGGTCACCGTCTCCTATGTCGGAAGCCATACCCCCGGTGAAGAGACTCCTTCTTTCTCTATGGAGATACAGGAGCTTGCAACTACACAGGAGAATATGGGTAAGTTTCTGCCCGCCGGGAAGGTGGAGCTGCCGCCGGATACCTACTCCTTTGATGTAAACATCAACGACATGAACTATGAGTTCCAGTTTACTCTCGGTGAAAATGAGATTAACCGCGATGTCCAGAACAGACTGGCACGTCTCATCACCAACTCCGATATCGGCATCAAGGCAAGGGTACAGGATGCCGCAGGGCGCAGTTCTCTGGTACTGGAGTCTGATGCTACCGGCCTGGCTGCGGACAAAACGGAGATTTTCCATATCAGCGATAATAATACCAGCAAGGCAAGAGGCGCTGTGGAATATCTGGGCATCGATTATATCAGCCGCCCGGCTACCAATTCCCGCTTTACCATCAACGGGGAGGCCTGTTCAACCGCTTCCAACAGCTTTACCTTTGGCAATAAATTTGATCTGCAGATAAAGAGTACCACTCCCGAAGGTCAGCCTGTGACCGTCGGCCTTAAAACCAATGTAGAGTCCTTGATGGACAATGTGACACATCTGGCTGAAGGATACAATCGTTTCCTTACAGGAACCAGCGATTATCTGAAATCTCAGCCCCGCAGCAGACATGTGGTACGGGAGATGAATCAGATTGTTGCCCTGTATCAGGAATCTCTGAATGCCATAGGTGTGACCAGCCGTGAGGACGGGACTCTGAAGGTAGACAGATCCAAACTGGGCAGCGCCGTTGTCAGTTCCGATGATGTGAGCGACACTTTCCACACTCTGAAGGATTTCTCCAACTCGCTGCTACGTAAGAGTACTCAGGTATCTCTCAACCCTATGCAATATGTGGAGCAGACGATAGTTGCATACAAGAACCCTGGACACAATTACGTTAATCCCTATGTATCCAGCTCATACAGCGGAATGCTTTTTAACGGATATTGCTAAAGAGCAGGTGATCTACAAATCGTAAATCACCTGCTCTTTTTGTTTATCACACACTTATTATTTCTTTTTACTCTTTTGCCTGTACTTGTCGATCTGCACAAGATCATCCATCAGCTCCAGCACCTTATCCCTGCCCGTCTGATTCAGCTTCACATAGTACTGCATTACACGATTCTCCAGCAGCTGCACTCCCAGAGAGGCGTCCTTATCCAATGAGGAGAAATCTACTGGATTCAGGCTCAGCTTGTCGCACATCTTGATCACAGTGCCGTAAGCCATCCCTTCAATGCCCCGCTCCAATGCTGTCACCAGAGTACTGTACGGAATACCCATCTCCAGGGCAAACTGACGCACACTGCGATACTGTTTTAAAATCTCTTTTTTCAAAATCTCAGCTTTTGTCATTTTGTTTCCTCCCAAGCATCATACGTTTATAACCAACTAATACTACTATACGATAAACGCCAAAATTTGACAAGAGTTTCCTGCCGGATTTATGCATTTTTTTTATGTCCTATGCCCGGCTGTGCCGCCTTGAACTGGGCCAGCAGACCATCTACTTTGCCGCGGATATATTCCCTGCTTTCGTCCTTGACCAGAAAGTACAAATAGGACTCCTCAACATATTCCTGGGGCATACCCCGCCCGGCGATCTTGAAGTTACAGAAGCCCTTTGCGATATAGCTTTCCATCTGCTCGTTGGTGATAAAAGCCGGCCGTTCCATACACTCCCTGAAGGTGCGCTGCTGCGTCTGGTTGGGACAGGGAAAACCTGTGTGGATATCATACTCCAACTGCAGACGTGACTGCTGGCGGTAATGCTCCTCCCTCATGGAACAACCCGGGTAGCACACCTCATTGACCAGGATCTCCACCTTCTCCGCCAGAGGAGCGATGGCCTCCAGCACCTTCTCGTCATGGTTCAGGTCATAGTCCAGCACCACCAGGTAATAGTCCCTGGAAAGCTCTGCCTGCAGCCTCTCCAGATCCGTAATCCGCTTGGTGGTGGAGGAAATCAGCGGATAGCGGGGATATTCCCTGCGTATATACTCCTCCAGCACCTGCGTGTTCACCAGCACCTGGTTGAGACCGTTATCCGCCAGTCTCATAATCAGATTGCAATAAGTGTCATAGAGGTGCTTTTCCTCGATCAGGGAATTGGTCCATGTAAATCGCACCGGGATTCCTCTGCTGTTATAGAGTTTCAGAATATTTTCTATATCCCGCTTACTGGTCAGGCCGAAAGCTGTCCTGCCGCCGTTCCAGATTGCCCCCGGAAAAGTACCATACACGGAACCGATCCGATAGCCCTCCCGGAAGCAGTCAGGATAATCCTTCATCATATTTATTATCACCTGATTTAACAGTCTAAAATAGCAAAAGCCCGGCAGATGCCAGTAGATCTCCTTCACCGCCATCTCCTATACCTCCCTTCAGTAAACATGCCGCCACTCTACAGCACTACGGCCATCTGGCCGGTCTGGGATGATTGACTGTGATAACCTTGCTACTCACCAGATTGTTCAGCAGCATAATCCGTACCTCTCCCTGTTTCTCGGGGCGAATCAGATAATGGACATAGGTCTCCACCAGGGAAAAGATATTGGCGGTTCTGCCCTCGATCTTAAACTGGTTAAAGCCCATAGGCACATATTTCTCCCAGATATCCTCCGGGGAGATATAGGTGCTGTAGCCCTGGATCGTGTGTACGCAGTTGTACTCTCCGTACTCACAGTACCAGTGCTCCAGGGGCTTCTGCTGCTCCTTGGGGAGCTTGCGGTTCTCCAGCAGTATCCGCTGATTTTGGGCAATATTCTGGTAGTGAGCACCCCTTCTGGGACAGTTCGGCGTACACAGAGTATTTACCAATATCTCACAGCGGGCCTTGTCCTCAATCTTAGCCAGCTCCTCGAATTGGTTGTTGAAATTGTAGTCCAGCACCACCAGATAGTAATCTTTCTTTAACTCCTCATTGACCTTCTCAATATCACGAATCTCCTTACAGGTGGAGCTGTTCAGCTTATAGCTGGGATACTTCTCCCGTATATATTTCTCCAGAATCGGGGAAAAGATCATGACCTCGTTCATGCCATTGTCCGCCACCTGCATGCAGAAATTGCAGTAGGGGTCCTTGAGATCCTCCTCTGTGAGCAGCATGTTGGTGTAGGTGTATCGCACCGGTACACCCTGGCCGTTAACGCTCTTCACAACGTTTTGAATAAAGGCGGAATCACACTGGTCGTAGTTGGAAGGCCTGCCGCCGTTCCACAGGGAGGTAGGAAATTCGCCGAAAAAGGAGGCGATTCGGACTCCCTCACGGAACCAGTCAGGTTTCTGTTTCTGCATGCTCAAAACCAGCATGTTCAATGGATAATTCTGGCGCAGGCCGGGCAGATGAAAATTTACTGTCATGATTAAATCTCCTCTCTATCTATAGGTCTACATGTCTGTAAGATAAATCCGTAAACAGCACTCGTTCATTCGCCGCTGTATTCTCGGTTCCGCCGCAGTCTTCCGAAGCATATATGCCCACCGTGCAACCTACGAAGCCACCCGCCACCTCGGTGGAAAGACTGCGGATGTCCAGATCCCTGGCGACGGGAATGTCTTTGCCGTCGTGGATAAAGCCTGCGGTGGCGCAGAGGCCGTCTACCTGAAGATAAAGCCTTAACTCTGTGCCGGACGGCTGTTCCGGCAATGCAGCGGAGCCTGCCACGGTATCCTGCCCCTTCTGACACAGAATGACCTCCAGGCGGTCTGCAGATACCTCCATCCGCAGATGGTATTCATTGCTCTGGATCAGGGCCAGTCCTGCACGGCAGCTGCCACTTTCGCTGTCCGGCTGCTCCAGAGCCATCGCTGTCTCCGCGCGGAAAGCGTGATGCTGTTGGCGGATGCCCACATAGCTGGGGCTTTTCTGCTCTTTCAGAGTAACAGAGGCGGCGGTGAGATACAAGCCCTTTCCCGCCTCCAGAGCATAATGAGACAGCTCTGGATTGCGCAGATAGAGAAACTCATCCCCCAGTGTCTCCATTTGTCCAAAATCATAGTGACGGTCACTGCCGGGGGTGGCGTTCTTCCTTCCGCTGCGGCTCGTATAGCTGTCCGGGTCCTGCTCCGGCAGCCATACCGGCAGATTGACCTCCACCTCGTCCGTCAACTGTCCCACTCCCACATTGACCACCGGCCAGTCGTTCTCCCAGGTCACTTTTGCCAGAAATGTCTCTCTGCCCATGGTGGTGTATTCCTCCAGCGGACGCACCGCCAGCATAGTCATATACCACTCTCCCGCCGGGGTCTCAATCAGGTCCGCATGACCCACATACTTGATGGGGAACGCCTGTCCCAGATGTCTGTGTGTCAGAATCGGATTACAGAAATTGTTCTCATACGGTCCCCAGATATCCCTGCTGCGGCACACGCTCACTGCATGTTCCGGCCCTGTGCCGCCCTCTGCGTGCATAATATAATAATAGCCGTCCTTTTTGTACAGATGGGGACCCTCCGGCCAATGGACGCCTCTCATAGCGCCATTCCACACATTTTTATGCTCTCCCACCAGTTTCCAGCTGGTCACATCCAGCTCCTGTATCCAGATATACCAGTCACCATTATACCGACAGCCCTCGGGATTGGGGTGAGTACCGATATAATAGCATTTCCCATCCTCATCAAAAAACAGGCTGGGATCAATACCGTCCGCTCCCTCCAGATAATGAGGCTCCGACCAAGGTCCCTCGGGACTCTCGGCAGTGACCACATAGTTGCCACCATAGGACACATTGGTACAGATCACATAATAGGTTCCCTCGTGATAGCGGATAGTGGGAGCAAAAAGCCCCTGGGAATGTCCCGCCCGCTCCAGCGGCAGCTGGGAAGCACGCTCCATCACATTGCCAATCTGCTCCCAGTGCACCAGGTCCTTGCTGTGCAGCACCGGAAGCCCCGGAAAATAAGCAAAGGTGGAATTCACCAGATAATAGTCCCCGTCCACTGCGCAGATGGAAGGGTCCGGATAAAACCCCGGCATAATCGGATTTTTTACATATTGTGTCATTTTTATATCCTCCTCCTGCAAATCTCATTTCCATACGGCTGTATGGGGCAGCCATGCAGAAATGATGCCTGCAGGTCCTCTGTCTAAAAAAGGGGTGGTGCCCGGAAAAACACCACCCTTTCTTCGCATTAATGCATGTTTTCAGTTATCGATAACTCTGTTGCTCTTACTTACCGTTAGTCTCGGCAATGTAGGACTGCCAGGTATCTCTGATCTTCTCGATATGCTCGGATACGCTGGTGCCATCCAGCAGGCTGTAGGTCAGGTCATTACCCAGATCCATGTTGGCGATCAGGCCATGATAGGTCAGACGGCCATTTACCATCATACGGGAGATAGTGTAGTCAACAGCCTCGTTGTCGCGGAAATTATTGGTGTAGCCGGGTCTCCATGACTCATAATCTTCATAGCCGGGAACGGGATCGGTCCACAGATTGTAAGCAAATGCCAGGTTCCATGCCTTCTGAGCATCATAGCATGCAGGAATGACCACCGGGTTGTTGCTGTAGATATTCGTATAGTCGGAAGCCTTAGGTCCCTTAGGGAAACATACGAAACCGAAGTCATCTTCCATGGTGGAGAAGGTTCCGCCAGCCTTGTAAACATCCTCGGAGCAGAATACAGCCTCGCCGTTCAGGAATGCCTGCTCATAGTAGTTCCACGCAGCTCCCTCGGGATAAGGCAACTTATACTGGTTCAGGGTATCCACTGCCCAGGTCAGTGCCTCAACAGTCTCATCATTCTCCAGCTTGTATACATACTCGTTGTTCTCACGGCCTACAAAGTCGCCGCCGTTGGAATATACGGCATTGCAGATGAATACAGAGTCGTTCTGGGTCAGGGCATATACATCGATCACGCCGTCACTGTCGGTATCTCTCTGTACCTGAGCGCACATGTCGATCAATGCATCCCATGTCCAGTCACCAGACTCCTGCAGCTCATAAGGCTTGTTGGGATCGATGCCGGCCTCCTCCAGCAGTCTCTTGTTGAAGAAGATACCGGTTCTGGGCTCGGTAGCCTCTCCGTACATAGCATAGATGGAGTTGTTCCTGCTCATCAGAGTATGAACGCCTGCCTCACCACGCCACTTTGCCTCGGAGAAATCCAAGCAGTCCAGAGTAGCCAGATCATACATCAAACCATTGTCGATAGCAGCAGTAGTGGGAGCTGCCTCACGCACAATAAAGATATAGTTATTGCCATCATCGCCGGTGGAAGCATAGTCCACGAAATCCTGAGGAGCGCTGCCCCAGTCAGAGATGGCTGTCTGCTTGAAAGTAAAGTTGTAGGTCTCCTGAATCCAGTCGCGATATGCGTCACGAGCCTCCTCGTAGTCGTTTGTGGGATCACCCGGTTCGCCGGACCACCAGTCACGCAGGATGATTTCCATACCGCCCAGATCATATACATTACCATTCTCATCGGTCAGAACATTATAAGGGCTGACCTCTTCCTCCACACTGCTCTCCTCGGGAGTGGACTCCACGTCGGGAGCGGATGACTCCTCACTGGACGGCTGTACACTGCTGGTCTCAGGAGTGTCATTGCCAGTGGTCGGTGCGGGCTCGTTGCCACATGCAGCCAGGCCGACGGTCATTACCGTTGCCAGAGAGGCTGCGATTACTTTCTTTGCAATTTTACTTTTCATTTTCATATCCTCCTTTAATCTATATAGAATCCCGGGCCTACTCCGATACCACAATATCTTTTCCGGGATGGCATCGGAACCCGGGAAGCTATAACTATGTAAAGTTACATCTTGATACCCGAACTGCTCAGACTCTCCACAAATCCCTTCTGCGCAAACAGATAGAGAATCAGCACCGGCACTACAATCATCAGCGTACCCGTGGAAGAGATACAGTTAGAATATCCCACCGATGGCGTCTGAGGCATGCCCAGCAACCTTTGCAGGTAAGCCCCCAGGCCATCTATAATCGTGGAGAGCGACGTGCTGACCAGAGTGACCTTCCCCAGGAACAAGCGGGAGTAAAAACCGTCCGTCCACTGCCACACAAAGGCAAACAGGAAACAGGAAGTCAGGATCGGCGTCGCGTCCGGCAGCATAATCCGTAAGAAAGTCTTCAATGTGCCGCAGCCATCCACATAGGCCGCCTCCTCCAGCTCCTTGGGTATGTTCCTGAAAAACTGACGTATCATATAGATGTACAATCCGTTTTTCAACCCCATACAGCCGGCGCTCATCAGGTAATAGGGCAAAATCGATCCCCTCAGATTGATGGTTTCATGCCTTATCGCCTTAAATATACCCAAAATATCAAAGAAACGGAAGTGCAGATGCAATGAAGTCGATATGGTCTGAGGAGGCACCAGCACCACAATAAGCACACAGGCAAACCAGAATTTTTTTAACGGGAAATCAAATCTGGCAAAGCCATAACCCACCAGCGTACACACTGCAATCTGCAGTACGGCAACTGTGAGAGAAATCACCAGAGAATTCACAACGCCGTGCCTGTAGTCCATGATTTCGGCAGCCAACCTGTAATTATCGGTAGTAAAATGCTCCGGTATGGCCACCACCACGGGACTGTACAAATCCTGTTCCTCCATGAAGCTCACGGAAATCTTGTTAAGGATTGGCTGCAAAATCAAGAAACACATGCCAAAGAGCAAGATAAATCTGCACACCTTTACCACAAAATCCATGGTCACCTTTTTCAGCAGGTAGCCCTCTGATGCCCTGTTTCTCTTCCAGAAGTCACTATTTTTCCGCTTTACTGCCGTCTTAGTCATAATAGTAAACCCCCCTTGAAATAATCAGCGAACTTATGCCTACAAAAGCAATCACGATCACAAAGTATATCCATGTCATGGCCGACGCGAAACCATAGTCTATCTGCATTATAGAATCGGTAATCTGTTTGATGACCTTGTTGTCCGACCTCATACAGAAGTCAATAACGGTATATATCCAGTTTACGAGAAACATGGAGCTGATCATCGGGAAAGTGATCTTCCACAGACTCTCCCACTTCGTACAGCCCTCAATATCCGCCGCCTCATACATGCTGGAGGATATGGTCTGCAGACCGGACAGGAAGATGATGATCTGGATACCCGATGAAATCGCAATATCATAGATCTTGTCAATGACACTAAACACCTTTTCAAAGGCTTTCACGCCTACACCGGCAGTTCGGAGAATCTCCTCCACAGCCCCGGTGATACTGATGTTAGTGGTGGTCTCTTCGATAGCTACCTGAAGCTGCTTCATCAGTTGGTTATTCGTCTCCAATCCCAGTATAACACCGGATGAGAGGATAACGGGCAGGAAAAATATGGCTCTCACCAGCGCCCTGCCCTTGAACTTCTGATTCAGGATCAGCGCCACAAAGAAGCTGAACACCATAATCGCAACGGAATCCACGACCATTCGGGAGATTTCCTCCACCAGCTGCTTGTTGAATTTCGGATCATAGGTAAAAGCTCTCTTATAGTTGTCAATTCCCTGAAAAATGGGGTTGAAACTACCTGCAGTCACTTCCACATTACAGAAACTCATATACAGAGACTGGAAGAAAGGCTTTACCATAAACACCAGGAATCCCAGTATGAAAGGCGCTATGAAGATGTATCCCGCTATTGCCTTACGTCTCTGAAGACCCGCCAATTTGTTCTTCTGTTTCTTCATCTCTTACAACCCTTTCTATATTTTAATCAATTCCTACCGAGTCACCTTGTAATCTCTGGCAGGAACTACGGTACCATCCTCTGTCGTGAGATCCAGATAGCCATAATTTACATATACCTTCGTTCCATCCTCGTAGATGGTGCAGGACAGATCCGCCGTAAGCTGTTCATGCCCTGTCATCCTCTGGTTAAAGATGTGTCCCAGCTCCGCGTTATATCTGGTATAGGTTTCTACCAGTCTGTCATGCCATGCGCCATAGTCAGAGCCGTAATATTCCGTATAAAGGGTCTTTTGAAGAATGAATGCCGTCTCCTTCATCAGATTAAACTGTAGTCCAGCGCCATACTCTGCGCTTCGCAGCAATTCATCCTCTGTGTCACCTGCCAGATTCAGCGGCTCACCGCAATAGTTTACATATCCGTGGAGAGCCATCTGGTAAAACGGCACATATGTATCAAGGATAGTATATTCGCTGCCCTGCAGATCCATGTTGGTGATCATATCGCAGTACAGAGCCGCATAATCATTACCCATGTTGATCATGACCTTCTGACCACTGTCCGCCAGCTCCTTAAACTGTTCTGCCTGCTTCACCAGAACTTCCTGTCTGTTGCGCACATCCTTGCGGAAGTAATCGGCAGACAGATCCCGTCCATTCTCTCTGAAGGCCACGCCTGCTCCATACTTATTGACTGCGTCAACCAGATTCTGTGTCATCTTCGCTGCAGTGTCAGGATTCAAAAGATAGAAACTGCCCTTCCATTCGGACTGACCGAAGGATATTGGATTGTATTCATACAGCTCCGCCTTCTCCTTACTGATGAAACGGGCCGCATCCGTATAGGTAAAGAAGCCGTTAAAAATATTGCTGTCATACGCGTACTGGGTCACACCATCCAGATAAATATCTACGCCCAGCTCCTTCGCCGTATTGACCACGTTCTGCAGATCCTTCTTACTGCCCAGAGCGGATACAGGTTTCACGCGGTTCAGCACCTTCTGCTGGAAACCTCCGTTGGCCCATCCCACAAGCTTCACAGACATATTGTTCAGTCCATCGCCCTTAAGCTCCTTGATGATCTCAGCCGCCTCCTTAAAGGTGGTCAGCTTCAGAGGCCTTGACATGGGTATGCCCACAACCTGCTTCACCTTGTCTATCGCACCCATGATCTCCACCGCCACAGGGGCTTCTGTGTCATCATTCATGGTCATATAGCCTTCGTACTGCTCCAACAGGTAAGACTGATAATCCTTCGCCATATCCACATAGCTGCCGCTGTCAACAAAACTGTACCGCTGTATCAGGCTTCCCTCGGGAAGCTCCTGCAGGTAGACATAGATACTACTGTCGGCGATCTTACCCACATCATATTTCTCGCGGAGAGCTACACTGTATATCGGGTAGACATAGTTATAACTGTTCTTTCTGCCGGAGATATCCGCATTGATGGAGGCATAAGACGCTCCATCCTCCAAAATACAGATAAAGGAATCGTCTCCCTGGCTGATGCCAAATACATTGAAATAGTTCCGAGTGCTGTGTACCATAGCCACACGGTTCAAGGCCATGTCCCAGCCATACATGTTGGCATAATAGTCATTCTGCGAGCTCTTGCCGTTGTTAAAGTTGATCAGCGCGCCGCCGCCCTCCGGCACCAGCATAAATCCCTGGTCCTGAGTACCGCCTGCGCCAAAAAAGGGCAGAATCGACAGATTGTAAAGCGGGTATTCTTTCTTATATTCTAACTCTCTCAGAGGTACTTCCACCAACAGATCATCGCCGTCCAGACGATATATCACATTTATATTGAATATGGGCTTATCAGAGCTGGCCGCCGCCATATTCAGCTCCTTGTCTGCCTGATAATCCTCCATGGTGTAGCCCGCAGCCTCAAAATACTCCTCGAATCTGCTCTTCTGGTGATCCTTGGTAGTGTCACGCAGCACCCAGATGACCTCATCCGCCAAGATCGGGTAATCAGCCAACAGCTGCTCCTTGTCGTCCTTCTTGCCCAGCTTGTTGATATCATACTTTTTATAGTATTCCTTCACCATACCGGCTTCCTGCTGACCCATAAGCCCCAGCCATTTGTTAAAGTTCTCATCCGTGATTACAGGGGGGATGATATATTCCTTCTGTACATCGCCGATGGAATAGTACACCTTCACATAGTCACTACCCATCTCGATGTCATATATACCTTTTGCGATACTGTAATCGTAATTGTTATAAACCGCATCCACACCGGTCCTGTTACTCCAGGTCAACGCCAGAGTGGACTGCAGCCGCCCCTTCTCGCTGGTCAGAGCCAACGCGTCCGACGAGGCCCCGTCCGGATTGGAACTCCACACTTTACCGCTGGATTTTACCTCCAGAGTAAACTGTGTGGTGGCAGGGTCCATCACGAACTTTAATTCCTCGTTCTCCAGCACGATCTCCGTGGAATCACCCTCCCAGCCATTGACCCGGACTACTTCTTCCTCTTCCTCCACAGCCTTGTAATTGATGATGACCAGCACACCAACCAGAATGATCAATGCGATAATGCCGGGAGCGATCAGGCTTTTCAGCTGCCGTACCAGCGCCCTCTTTAATTCTGCTTTTCTTGCCGCTTTGTCTCCTCTATACATGGTTTGATTTCTCCCATCTGCCTAAAGTAAGCACCTATCCTCTATACGCCCTCGACGGCAGGCATGCCGCCGCTCTTTACGTCACAATCGGAACATGATCTCTCTGCCCAGAGAGATAAAATACGAGATGCCCTGTGTAATCATGCTGAAAAACAACAGCAGGATAAACACCATCACCAACATTGCAAATAAAGATGCAAAGGTAAACACAACGTTCTTACTCAGAGAATACTCATGTATCTGCATCATGGCCGCAAAGATCAGCGCCATGGCCCACACCAGAGATAAGCCGCTGAGCACTGTATAGAATTCCTTCTCATCCACCGTCACAAAATTACTGAAAATCATCAGAGGAAACTGCATCAGCGGATAGGGAGTCAATGCATAACAGGTAGCCATATACACCTGTCCCAGCCTGCCCTTGCCGTCAAACAACGTGGTCAAGGCCCAGTTGCCTACCACCCACAGTACCAGTGGAAACAGTACACTGGACAGATACAGGAAGATATTGAGCGTCTCCCAATATACTGTCATGAAGATAAAGCTGGTATAGCGCAGCTTCATTATCCGGGCTAACAATGTCAGTGCCAGAATGGTGTTCGCCGCCGCATATGACCCTCTCTTCTCATGGGTCAGATCCCAGAATCCGTCCAGGGGATGTGTAATGCAGTACATTGCAAACTTTAATGTCGCAAGATAATGTGCAAAGGTTTCTTTCTTTTTCAATGAAGCTATCATACCGGCCTCCGTCTATAGTCTGAAGATATCAGCAGTATCAATCTCGTGCTTTATGTTCTTAATTTTGCCTATGGCCAGCGGAACAATCAGCACCGCGAACACCACAATAAAGATAATGAGTATATGCTCTTCCACCCACTCCTTGCGGTATTGCTTGTAGGCCTTGGAGTAGTTCTCGTCGTCATATTTTAATTCAAAATACTCCATCGCCTCATGGTAACGCTCCTGCCGCAGCAGAGAACGGCCGATGCCAGTATAGGCCAGGTCATAATTGCCATTGATATCCATGACCTTCTGCCAGGTCTCTCCGGATGCAACATAGTCTCCACTGTCAAACTGATCGATGGCCTGGTAGACCAGACGGCCAAATTCTGTGGGTGTAAACAGGGTGATCGCACAATCCAGACTGTCCAGCACCAGCAGATCATAGCCTATATGCTCAATGGCGACAGGATAACGGAAATACCCGTCCTCATTGCCGGGGCCTCCGAAAGCAAAGACCATACGTCCCTGATCATTATAGCCGAACATGCGCCCTCTGTTCCGATCCATCGCCACATAGACATCGTTATCAAACACCGTGATATCCGTCAGACGTGAAGGACCATCATAACCGGCATTATTACCCCAGTACAGATCGCCGTAGACGGGCCATTCGCCGTTGCGCACCAGAATGTCATTCCCCATCAGGTTCAGCTTTCGGACGGGATCCCCGGTCTTGGCGTCAATATCCTCTTTCTTCAAATTGCTGGTGCAGGCATATATGAAGCCCTCGTAATCCATGTAGATATTGTCATACTCTGTAGGAACGAAAGATTCCATCTGTGCTTTCTGCTCTTCCGTTGCGAGACGCTTCCAGATATAGTCCGTAAAGTCATAAGTAACCTTGGTAGCTCCCACGAAGCCGGAAAACGTGCCGTCTTTTTCATATTTAATAAGTCCCTTGTTGATACCTGTAGCTATGCAGTACACGCGCCCCGCAGTGTCAATCACAATCTTATGGGGAGAAAAGGTCAATTCCGGGTCCAGAGTATTGTCAATGGGCTTATCGAACTGCATAACATAGTTCAGATCCGCATCCAACATCAAAATACGGCTGTTGCCCTTGTCGGCGATGTACAGATTGCCCTCCTCTGACACGGCGATATCCGTGGGGCCGGCAAAGGTCTTAACCTCCACATCCCCCTTGAACTCCTCTATAGTCTGCTTCAGCTTAAAGCCTTCCGCATCAACTCTTTCCACCACCACAATGCGGTTATTTCCCGTGTCGCAGATATAGACGATGTTATCCTTTACAAACAGCCCCTGAGGGTTTGACAGATTCTTATCCAGCCCCATATCCACGGAGGTATATACGCCGACCACGGCATAGGCATTGGGGGAACCCTGTACGTCTCCCCAGTAGTCATAATTATAGCCATACCTTCCGCCGTCGGATGCGGCGGATACCGCCATGGTTGAGCCTAACAGCATCACGGCACTTGCCAGCAGGGCGCCGGCTCTTTTTATAATCTTTCTCATACGCCACCTCATTCCTATCTCTATACCATTGCCTGCATCCGGTTAATCCTTCAGACCGGAACTTGCCATCGTCTCCAGAATCTGGCTCTCAGACAAGATAAAGATGCAGATCGGCACTGCCATCACGATGACCTGTACCGCCGCCGACTGACCGGTTCTGGCGATACCACCGCTCTGAATCTGCTGTAATGCATACACCAGCGTCTTTTTCTCCTCGGAGTAGATGAAGGTTGCCGCCCTGTTGTTCCACAGACCCTGTACGGAAAAAATGATCAGAGTCAGCCAGGCAGGCTTAACATTGGGCATTACAATACCGGAAAACACCCTCCACTCATTGGCGCCGTCTATCTTGGCCGCCTCGATCAGTGAGGTAGGCAGACCCTCCATAAACTGTTTCATCAGGAACAGTCCTGTGGGCAGTGCAAACGCCGGAATAACGATAGCCCAGTAGGTATCGATCCAACCCAGGGAGTTAATGATCAGATAGTTGGGGATGGATGTGACATATCCGCTGAACATCAGGGCCACGGTGACCAGCTTGAAGAAGGCCTGCCCGCCGGGGAATTCGTACTTTGCCAGCACGAACGCACCCATGGATGCCACGATCAGATGTCCAAATGTACCCACCGCCGTGATAAATACTGTATTGAATATGTATCTGGAGAAAGTCACCCAGGACTTACCCATGGTTACAAACAGGTCAGAGAAGTTATCCAGCGTCGGGTTCTGTGCGAAGACGGTGGGAGGAAACTTGAACAGTTCATCCAACGGCTTCAGCGCAGACTCTATGGCATACACCAGCGGGAATACCATAGCCACAGCCATGAGCAGCAGGAAAAGGTATACAAAGAAATCTCCTACCCTCGAACGGTTGGGCTGTCTTCTCTTTAAAATCTTATGTCTCGGTTGCTTTACTTTTGCTACTTTTGTCGTTTTGCTCATATCAGGTTCCTACTCTTCTCAACAGACTTTGAATTGCTTTGTTACACAGCATCATCACCAGGAACAGCATCGTTGCAATCGCCGATGCATAACCCATCTCGAATCTGGAAAAACCATAGTCAAACAGGTGGGTCACAACGGTACGGGCCGCATAGTCCGTACTGGGGTAGCCGCAGAGGGCCATGGTCACGTCACACACGCCAAAGGACTGGGTGATGGCCATAACCGCACCGAACATCAGCATGGGCTTCATATTGGGCAGGGTGATGAACCACAATTCCTGCCAGCGGTTCTTCACACCGTCTATACAGCCCGCCTCGTACTGGGAGCGGTCCACACCCTGGAGACCTGCCACGAAGGAGAGGAATCCCATACCCAAACTCATCCACAGAATAACCACCATACAGATCGGCAGCATGTAAGTCGGGTTAGTCAGCCACAGGATCGGGGCGTCAATCAGACCCATATCAATCAGCAGCGCATTCACCTGTCCATAGGCATCACCTCGGAAGAGTACCGAGAAGATGACGAACACATTACCGGCGATGGATGGTGCGTAGAATACAACCACTGCAATGGTTCTGATCCACCGGGGCAGTTCGTTGATCAGCCAGGCGAACAGGAAGGACATTATGTATCCCAGCGGCCCGGTGATCACCGCAATCATAAAGGTGTTCTTCACGCCCTTTAAGAAGATATCGTCCGCCAGAATCAGGTTGAGATAATTCTGTATGCCGATGAATCTGGGCGTCTCCAGTATGTTATAGTAGGTAAAGCTGAAAAAGATGGAGCTGCACACCGGCAATATGTAAAACAATGTAAACAGGATTGCATAGGGGGCCAGGAACGCGTAACACATCTTTGCCCGCTTTGCCTTCTTCACCGCCACCCGAAAATTATGTTTCCGGAGGATGATATATTTCTGTAAATATTCTTTCATGCTCATCGCCCTCCTATTCCAGCGGCAGACCAAACTCTATTCGCTTCTTGGTCAGCTCCTCGTTAATCGTAATAGCGTAATCTATAACAGTTTCTCTTGGATCGTCCTTGTCGTTGATCACCTTACGGATCGCATTGGTGATATGACGTCCGGTGTAGTAGCCTCCGGGCACTTCCCGGATACCTACGGTCTGCTGCCACTGCTCCAGCAGTATCTCGATATCGTCCGCGCTCCATGCCAGCTGAGAGAATGCATTGATGTTGGCGGTGGCATATCTTGCGGAGGAACCCAGCAGAGCCTCAATCTCACGCCCAAAACGGATCTGGGTGTCAGTCTGCGCCCACCACTTCATGAATTCCCATGCATTCTGCTTACTGATGTCATCTGTCTGCTTAATCATCATAGTGGCGCTGCCAGTGATAAAGTCTGACCGGTCTATATAAGTCTCGCCGTTTTCATCCACCTTCTCCGTGCCGGGGATCAGCGTGAAATCCCACAAGCCCCGGATCTCGGGTGCGGATACCATCAGCGTATTATAGGTCGCATAGTTGGCCACGCCGATAGGCATCTCACCGGAACGGAATCTGCTCACAAAGTCGAAGAAAACAGGAATACCATAGTCGTTAAAATACTTTATATAGTCCGCCATGGCTTCCACGCCAGCCTCCTCGTCCACTATGGTCCTGGTTCCCTTCTCATTGTACAGGTCGCCGCCGTACTGGAACAGCATGCTGAAGTACATACTCAAATCCGCGTTGTTGGATGCGATCTGGGTGCTTGCCGCTGCGCTTCCGCTGGAACCGCCCGCGCTGGGAATGCCAATGGACATGTTGTTACCCTGTATCGTGGGCAGCATCTCGATCAGCTCCTGCCAGGTATTGGGTACCTCAAGCTCCAACTGCTCCAGAACATCTTTCCGGTAGAACATTACATTAAAGGTCTGAGTCTCAGGCACTGCGTAAATATGTCCGTCCAAAGAGTACTGCTCATAGGAACTGGGGGTATAGTTGGCCAGCACCTCCTGATAATCCGAAAACTGGGTAATATCCTCCACAGCATTACGCAGAGCGTAATTCACCGGCTGGTCCGCGCCGACAGAAAGCACCACATCCGGGCCTCTGCCAGCCACTACTGCGGTAAGCAGTGCATCCTGCGCAACTATCTCAACATTGACCTTGATGCCGGTCTGAGGAGTGAAAGTATCATCCACCATGGCTTTCAATATGGTTCCCTGATCACGTCCGGTCAGAACCCATACCTTAACAACATCGCCGTTGCCCTCCTCATACACATCGCCGACCGCATCGTAGTCTACAACGAAAGATGCCGCAAAGGAGCGGACCTCGTGTGCCACCTTCTGGAAGAAGTTGGCAGTATCCTTCTCCGGTTTGGTCTGTGTGCCGGTGACTACGATATAGTCGATATCCAGCTTGGATTCGCTCATATCCAGTATGGCGGTACCCAGAGCGGTGATATTGTCCTTAAAAGTTGTAAATTCTGTAGTGATCTTACCCGGTTTAGTCACAAACCGTTCAAGCTGCTGGGCTATGGTCTGGGCCGTGGCGATCTTATCCGCCTTCTGTCCGCTGTACGCCACCACATCATCCACCACCTTGTAGAGTCTCATGCGCTCCAGGTCCATGGCTTCCATAACCTCAGGATAATTGCTGTCAATATGATAGTCCCTGTAACGGTCAGGCGTTGCGCCGGTGTATACAAGGATGGTTCTGTAAATCTGATTCAGGCGGAATGTGCAGTCCTCCAGTTCCTCCATGATGGGACCCATACCTCCCAGAGTGGCTTCCAGCCGCAGGGTGTGAGTACCCTCTGTCAGATAGAACTCATAGGGGTTGCCATCCTGATCTCCCAGAGTCTTACATTCCCAGTCATTCCTATAATCAAAAGAAATGCTCTTCGCTTCCTCAAAAGGAATCTCGCCGTCTATGTACAGGGTACGGCTGGACACACTGCCGCGGGAGTAGTTCTGTCTCCCCTTGATCGTGATATTGTAATAGCCGTCCTCGGGAACCTCGATATCCCACTGTATCCACTGTCCTGCGCTTCTCCATGCGTCGCCGCCCACATAATTCAGAACGGTGCGCATCACTGTGTAGGGCTGAGTGGAGGGCGAAGACCTGTCGTACTTTGCATATAAGGAGGATTCGGAACGAACGGTAGAATCTTCACCCTGTACCACTTGTGTATATGTAAGCCCCAACCCGGAAGCTGCACTTCCGGTCTGCTTGGCTCTGTACTCCGCATAGGTATCCATATCCACCACAGGAAGGATACTCACTTTCTTTAACACCAGAGGCTCGTTGACCGCCTCCAGGCCGATGGTGTTGACACCTTTTTCCAGATAGAACTTATAGGGGTCGGCGATATAGCCCATGCTGTCCTCGCAGTATGCCTTCTGCCATTCAAACACCTCCACCTGAGTGGGACGGATCTCATTGCCCTGGTTATCCACTCTCACTTCGCCGCCATTGGTCCAGATGCGGGTAAACTCCATGTTGCCGGCATCGTCAAAAGGCAGCTCGCCGTTGATATAGATAGCGCGTTCCGCAGCCACGCCCCTGGACTCGGGCGCCAGATACTCCAGCGCCACATTGTAAAAGCCCGTCTCCGGAACCTCCACCTCCCATGTCACCAGAGACTTGGTATCTGTAAACAGGGTTTTCTCCTCACCTTCATAATTGTTGTAGACCTCCACGCCGCCCTCTGCAGTATAGTCAAAGAGGTCAAACGCCACCTCTGTCTGAGGGCAGGCGGCATCCGCATGGGCGTTCAGATAGCGGGTATAAGTCCCTTCTCTCACAGCGCCCTCGGCATCCGTAGTCAGATCATGGCCTGCATACTTATCCGCAAAGGTCTCTACTCCTCTCAGATTAAGCAGCATGCAGAATACCACAAACACTGCAACTACGCCTACGAGTATGAGTAATTTTTTGACAGTCTTATTCATACATGCCTCCCTGTGTATAAAACAAAATAGAAAATATCATGCAATATCCGCACATTATGCATACCATTATATATAAAAGGAGGTGTTCTGTCTCCCTATATTTTGCTATTTTCTCTTCACACATTGCTTACTTTTTGAGAAATTTTGAAAAAAATATTGTGCAATATTTACTTTTGGGAACTTTGATGCTAAAATATACATACAGAAAAGTCTGTATTTTTCGGGCATTTATGGCAATTTCCCAGCAGAAATGCCGCATTGCCCCGGGAAGGGCGGAAGCAATTTATAGTAAACTTAGCAATATTTGAACATGTAAATATCCTGCCGATCCGGCAAATATGCAGATTGTTTCCAGCCGTATCGGAAACAGAGAATGTTATGCCGGAAACGTCACAGGGAAAAATGTGAAATTGATTACAGGAGGCAAGGAGGCACTGAGGATGGCTGATTTGAAAATCAATGGCGATTTTCTGGATTTTTATGGGATTAATCATGATTTTACCGGTATCCGGGACGTACAGGGGTTCCAGGAGACGGTTTCCTTTCACAACAATTCTACAATACGGATCTGGCCCAACACCCAGACGGAGAGCTTTGAGGCACATTGGCATGCGGCTCTGGAGATCATTATGCCTGTGGAAAACTACTATGATGTGCAGGTGAGAGGGACTGATTATCATGTGCAGCCCGGAGAGATCATCGTAATCCCGCCGGGGGAGCTGCATGAACTCCATGCGCCGGACACTGGCAGCCGCTTTATCTTTATGTTTGATATCTCGCTGTTTACCAGGCTGAAGAGCTTTGTCGGCATCCAGTCCATCCTGTCACAGCCCCTCTATGTGACCAAGAACAGTTATCCCCAGATCTATGAAGACGTGTATCAGCTGCTGGTGCAGATGCGGAATGAGTATTTTAATAAAAATGAATACGCAGAGCTGACGATATTCGCCCTGCTGCTGACATTTTTCACTAAATTCGGCTACAACCATATCAATACCAGCAATCTCTTTCCCAACGTGCGTCTGTATAAGCAGAAAGAATATATCCAGAAATTCAACAATCTGATGGAGTATATTGACGACCACTATATGGAGGAGCTGAATCTGGATGACATCTCCGAGTCCACCGGGTTCAGCAAATACCATTTTTCCCGGCTGTTCAAGCAATACACAGGATTTACCTTCTGCGACTATCTCTGCCACCGCCGTATCAAGGTGGCGGAAGAGCTGCTGGCCAGGCCTGATCTGTCCATCACAGAGGTGTCGCTGCAGGCGGGCTTCCCCAGCATCTCTACCTTTAACAGACTGTTCAAGCAGTACAAGAACTGCACGCCCAGCGAGTACCGCTCGAGAAACAGCAGAACCCTGCTGGACGGCAATCCCTATTCCTGATAGACAAAGTCCCTGAACACGGCTTCTCCTCCGCTTTCCTGGCTGGAAAACATTGCCAGCCCGAAGCGGCAGCCCGTGAAATGATCCAGGCGGAAATACAGTTTGTGTTTCTCTCCCGCCGTCTCCCAACGCCCGTCGTTCTTCCAGGCGAATTCCACCGTATCTATCATATCTGAGAAATTCGCAGACATTCTGACCTGTACTACCGGTCCGGGAAGAAGAATGCGCTGTGTCACCCTGCCCGGCATATAGTCCTGAGCCGTCGCTTTGTTCATTTCGGCGTCCTGCAACGCTCTGGAGATTACTACCAGATAGTAGCTGCTCAGGTTTCTCATAATGCCAATCATACAGTAACAGCCCTGCAGCGCACACAGTCCGGCATAGTCTCCCTCCCTCAGTCCGGAGCCGTCCACCGTCACCTCAGCGCTGCAGCGTGGATAGAGCATCCGCTGGGTCAGCGTATTCTTTGCCTGCAGCACGTTGCTGCACACCTTATCCGTGCGAATCCACAGACCGCCCTTCTCCTTCAGGCCCCAGAGTCCGGGGTCCGGATCATGATTCCACTGCCACTGCTTTTTAAGCTCATATTTTCCCTGCCAGTCCCGCAGACACGGAAAACTGTCGGAGGTATAAAGGGGTTCATATGAGTAATCCGGCCTGGTACTTTTGAGCGACACAATAGCAGGCACTCGTCCCTCCCTGCCCAACACCGGCAGCTCTCCCTGCCAGGTCACAGGCACCAGCACCGGCATCCGCCCCACTGCGCCATGATCCTGAAACAGCATGGCATACCATCTGCCGTCCGGCGTATCCACGATGCCGCCCTGTGCCACGCCCTGATTGTGGAAGCCCATATCGTCGCTGAGTACCTCATGCTCCTCAAATTCTCCCTCCAAAGAATCCGCGATAAAACACACCTGCGTGCGCCGGTCTCTTCCCCTCTCCCTGGGCCAGTGTATTGTAAACAGATAATACTTTCCATTGATCCTGTATAGATGCGAGCCTTCATGTCCCAGGATAACCTGCTGCTTCTCACTGACAATCACACGGTCCAGACCGCCCTCCCGGATACCGGAAAAATCCGGCATCCACTCTGTCAGCCGTATTTCCGACTGCCCGAAAGCAATATAAACCCTGTCATCGTCATCAAACAGCAGAGAGGCATCATGGAGATAACCGTAGGAACTCTCCAGCTTCTGTCTGCTCCAGGGACCGCCAACCTCTTTCGCCGTATACAGGTAGCTTGCGCTCCCCGGTACGCCGAACAGCACATAGAAGCTCCCCTTGTGATAGCGCAGGGAAGCCGCCCACATACCTTTGCCGTAGATACTGGTCTCTCCCTCCATCCTCTCCTGCGGCGTCTCCTCCAGCGTATCATAGACATAACCGGCAATCTCCCAGTTTACCAGATCATAAGAGCGCAGGATCACACCGCCGGGCATGAAATGCATGGTTGTGCTGATCATATAATAAGTATCCTCCACCCGGATGATATCCGGATCGGGATAATCCATTTTAATAATAGGAGTCGGTCTGTTCATCGTATTTCTCCTTATTAGAGTTCCGTCTCTCCGCTACAGTGCCCCCTGAGGGGAAGTAATTTTCATCTGCATTGAGATGCATCTGAAAATTCTTCCGGGGCACTTCCGCTACGAGACTGTTTTAAAGTTCCGGGCCGCTGATGATGACTTTTCCATCCGACAGCTCCAGTTTCACCTTGTTGTCCTGCAGATTCATGGATGACAGAATATCCCTGGGAATCTGCACCCTGCCTGCCTTGTCCACGATGGCATACTCCTCCTGAGTATCCTCCGTGCGCCAGTCGATGGCAGCCTCCTTGAGACGATCCGCATATTTTTCCTTCAGAATGCGCTCGCTGCTGATCTTGCCGTCCCGGATTGCCACCACACGCTTTACCTTTTTGGAGAGAGCTACGTCGTGGGTAACGATCAGGATTGTCTGGCCCTGGCGGTTCAGCTCCGTGAAGACGTCAAAAATATAGTCGGCCGTCTTGGGGTCCACACTGCCGGTAGGCTCGTCCGCCAACAGCAGCTTGGGGGAATTGGCCAGGGCGATGGCGATGGCGATTCTCTGCTGCTCTCCGCCGGAGAGCATGTTCAGCCGGCTGCGCTTTTTGGAGGACATGCCCACCAGCTCCAACAGCTCCAGGGCCTTGGCCTTCTTCTTCCGCACGTCCGACAGATACATGGGCAGCATCACGTTCTCCAAAGCAGACAGATAGGGCAGGAGGTTTCTCGCATTGTTCTGCCAGACGAATCCCACCGTGTCCCGCTTGTAGACCACCAGTTCCCGCTCCGTCATCGTGAACAGATTCTTGCCGCCTACCACCAGGGAGCCGGCGCTGGGTCTGTCCAGTCCGCCGATCATGTTCAGAAAGGTGGATTTGCCGCTGCCGCTGTTGCCGATCAGGGCGGTCAGCTCCCCCTCCTCCACCGTCAGGTCCAGCCCCTGCAGAGCCAGCACCTCCGTCTGTTTCGTCTTGTAGATTTTTACCAGGCCGTCCGCCTGTATCATCGCCTCAGCCATGTTCTCCGTCTCCCCCATCAATCTGCCGTCCGTTCTCCAGCTCAATCACCATATCTCCCGCATCCATCAGACCTGTGTCGTGGGTAGTCATAACGATGGTCACATGCTCCCTGCGGGTCATCTCCTGGAACAGCCGGGCCACCTCCGCCGCCATTGCGCTGTCCAGCTCCGCAGTGGGCTCGTCCGCCAGAATGATCTTGGGCCGGTGGGCCAGGGCTCTGGCTATAGCCACCCTCTGCTGTTCTCCGCCGGACATCTCCGCCGGCATATGCTGCATCCGGTTGCCCAGCCCTACCATCTTAAGGCACTCCTCCACCCGCTCCCGGCGGCCTTTTTTTACCCCTGCCAGGCGCAAAGAAAATTCTACATTCTGAAATGCGTTCATGGTGGGAATCAGAGACACGGACTGGAACACAAAACCCACCTGAGTTCTGCGCAGATTTTCTCTCGCCCTCTCAGACAGCCTGCACACATCCCGCCCCCCGATCAGCACACTGCCCGAGGTAGGTATATCCAGCGCCCCCACAATATTCAGCAGCGTAGTCTTGCCCGAGCCCGAACGCCCTTTCAATATAGTCAGCACCCCCACCGGGATCTCCGCGCAGATATCTGTCAGCGCCTGAAACTCTCCTCCCGCCACCGGAAACACCCGGTTCACATGACTGATCACGATGGCTGCCTCCTGCGTCCCTTTCTTTTCTTCTACGCCCATACTTTCCTACCTCTCATCTATTTCCTATTCCTCACCCAGCTTCAGCGCCTTGGCCACATTCATCCGGAATACAATGATAATCAGTACCACCAGACACAGCGCCATCACGCCCGCCACCACGCCGTAGAGGCGCAGCATGTCCGACTGCCGGGTAATCAACTCCATGGGCAGCACCTGATTGCTGGCCGCGTAGGCCGTCTGCAGCATGGGCACAAACATCCTCGAGGAGAGGTGCCCGATACCGACGCCGCCCAGTATGGCAAACAAGCCGGAAAAAATCTGCTCGTTGATCAGCATATAGAACATCTCTCCCTTGTGCATGCCACAGGCCCGCAGCACACCAAACATCATCTCTCTGGAACGTATGGACATAATCCAGTAAATCAGATATCCCACGGCGCACAGGATCAGAGTGACGATAAAGCCCATGGTGAGAATGCCGTTGGTGCCCTGCATCAGCGGGTCCGTCACCACTTCCTCCAGGTCCGCACCCCTGTCCACATATTTGACGATATGTACATTGTTATCCTGGACCCACTGATACAGTTCCTCCGAGTTCTGCCCATCCTTCAGGGAAATCCAGACCTCATAGGGCACAGTTCCCAGAGATTTCTGCAGGGTGGCGTAGTTGGCTATCACCAGAAAATTATCCTGAGTAGTGACTCCACCCTCCCCGTTCAGACTCATCGAGGTAGGCTCATAGCCGGGCCAGTAGTCCACAAAGTCCACGATCTTGCCTTTTATCTCCTTCTTGGAGCTGCTGTAGTACCGTATGGTATCCCCCACCTTGTAACCCTGCTGGGTCTGAAAATTCCGGGACGCAAGCACTCCTGTCGGCTCCACTGCCAACTCATTCAACAGCTCATAGTAATGTTTGCCCAGCAAATCCTCGTCCAGCCAGGTATTCTCTCCAAACTCCCGGGTATGAATGCCCAGCAGAGTGATCTGCTGCCTGTCGGAACCCTGCTTGGGCACATAGGCCTGCTCGTCCCTTATCACCCGGGTGTAGCCGTGGGCAAAGTCCAGCCCGGCGTACTTGCTGTAGTCCGGCTCATAATATCGCAGTTCCCCCATGACCTCCCCGCTGGAGGTCGCATTGGTATTCCACGCCTCCCGGATAATCACGTCCGTCCCGTCCAAATATTCCACATTAGCCTGCGCGTTCTGCAGAATAGTGCGGGCCACCGTGGCGTGAAACATGCCCAGCGAGACGGTGAGTATCATAAACAGCATAATAAACTGCTGCTTGCGGCCATTCTTGATAATCTCCATATAGGAGGCATAGCTGGCCGGACGCCAGAACCGCTTACCCAGCGCATATATTCCCCGCACCAGCAGCGGCTGCAGCCGCAGGAACAAAAGTCCCATTCCCACGATAAACAGCGAGGAGCTGATGTAGAGCAGAGGGTCCAGGGCCTTCCCCATCAGCACATCCTCCACCAGGGCGCCCCGGTTGCGCGAAAAGTTGTAGTAGCCGTACAGCGCCACCGCAAGGCAGATGATATCCAGAAAGCAGATTTCCCACCAGGACCTCTTTTTCATGGCTTTCTGCTGTTTCAGTTTCACAATTGTCAGACGGCTGTGCTTCAGGGCAGGCAGAGTCATTATCAGTATACATGCCCCCACTGCCGCCAGACTGTACAAGAGCACATCCCTCGTCCAGACAAGCTCCATCCGGCCTCCGACCGCAAACTCCAGGAAATTCCTGGCCGATCCCAAAAAGCGGCAGAACACGGTGCCCAGAGGAATCCCTCCCAGCGCCCCCAGCAGAGTCAGAAACAGACTCTGATACAGATACAGCCGGAAAATCTGGCCGCTGGAGCTGCCCCGGCTCTTTATCACTGAGATCTCGTTGCGCTCCATATCGTACATCTGCCCGGAAATCATGAACAGAAAAGCCGCCAGCAGAATCAGCACCGGCACCTGGAGAATGAACAGCGTGGCCTCAATCCTGCTCTGTTTCTTGGCAAAGCCGTCCAGAATCCCCCTGTAGGCGGGCTCCTTCAGCGCGCTGCGGTAGGGGCTTTCCTCAGTCAGATAATCGGTATACTCCCGGATATGCTCCACGTCAGCCGCCCGCAGGTCCTCATACTCGAACATACTGTAATAGGTGCAGGTGATCGTGTATTTTCCGGCATTGTCCCCCGTAAACATATCGTGGAACAAATGCTCCTCCATGAAACAGACCGCGCTTAGTTCCTCCGGGGTGCTCTGCCAGTAAAAATCCCCCGACGCAGACTCCTCATAGACACCCGTGACCTTCAGCCTCATCTTTTTGCCATCCGGGCCTTTCAGAGCGTCATACTCCAAAGTCTCCCCCACCAGCAATCCGGCTTCCACCATGCATGCCTGGCTGATCACCACCTCTATGTTTCCCTCCTCGTCCAGTCCGTCCTCGGAGTACATCTCCCCCGCCAGCATGGACGCGTGCCGGGGCAGTCCCGACAGGGAACTGAGACGCAGGGAAATGGGTTTGCTGTCGGAGCGGTTCATCTGCGATTTCAAATCCGCCTTGGCCAGACTATAATAGTAGATGGTTTCCTTCTCCCGCACTCCCATCTTTTCATATATCTCTGCCATCAGCGTCTCCACCCTGCTGATGGTCTTGCCGCCGTTGTCCTTTTTGGAGATCAACGTTATGGCGTTCATGGCAGGCCAGTTCCCCTCCTGCTGCATCCATGCCTCCATCTCGTCATGCAGCATTCTGTCAAAGGCCGCCGTCCGGTACAGGGGAAAGCTGATCACCGTTGCGATCAGCAAAAGACTTCCCAGCAGCATACACATTGCCATCCATTTTTTATGCCAAAGCTTTTGCAACATTACTCCAAGCATAGTTCCATTCCTTCCGTCAGTCCCTCAACCACCCAGTAATAGCTCTTGTCATAGCCGCCTGCGATAAAGCTGCGGCGCACAATGCTGCCGTCCGCCTCCACCACATTCACATAGGGACATCCATTGATCTCCCGCACGGCCCGCCTGGGCACCACCAGCACATTGTCCATCTCCCGCACTTTTGCCTCCACGCCGAACCTGGCTCTGTTCCACCAGCCTCCCCAGCCCTCTGTGCCCACGGACATATCTCCGATCACATCCGGCGGCAGCAGAATAAAGGCATACTGCGACTGCAGGGAGTGGCTCACCGCCCGATGATTCAGGTTGGCCACCATACCTGTGGTCTCCCTCTCCTCCTGCTCTCTGTTGCGGTAAGTCACTTTCACTTCATTGCCGTAAGACAGGATATTTCCCTCGTCCTCCAAGGCAACATAGCAGGTGTTTTCATCCGCAATCTCCACCAGATAGTGATCCGGCTGCAGAATATCCTCCTTCTCCAGGTCCGCCATCCATATGACAATACCGCTCTGCTGAGCGCGGATAGCGGTGGTCTGATAGTCCCGGGAAAGCTCCGCGATCTGTTCCTGCAGTTTCACTATGGTTTTCTGGCGGTTCTCAATCGCCTTTTCATTCTTCTCCTCGCCCTGGTCTATGAGATCCTGCACCCGCTCCAGCTGTCTCTGCAGCTGCAGCGTCAGCCTCTGCAGGCCGATCTCATCCGCCGCCACCCGCACGGTGGCGATCACATCTCCCTTTTCCACATGCTGGAACATCGCCGTCTGAAATTCCTGAAAATACACGGTTCCATGAGTGATCGGATTCCGAACCACCACACTGGAGGGATAGATCATGATACCGTTTCCGGAAAATTCGGCGTGAAAATCGCTCCGCTCCACCGTCACCCGCTGGTCGCTGTACTGGCGACCCTGGTCAAGCAGCACCACATCGCCCTCCGATATCCCGGACAAAAGCTCCGTGTACACACCATCGCTCATGCCGGTGCTCACCGGGGTATACACATTTTCCTCCCCCCTAAGCACATACACATAGCTGCCCGTATCATCTTTATGTATAGACTCAGTAGGAACTGATAACACCTGTTCTTTTTTCTTATTCACCACCACGATCGCCACATAGTCGCCTATATTGACGTCCTGAGTGTCCCCCTCCAGATACAGGGTGGAGAACACCGTCTCCCCCTGGGTCGTCAGCCGGGTGTACTCCTCGCTCTCCATAGGCACATAGCTGACCTCGTACCGCCTGCCGTCAACCAGCGCATATATCTCCTGCGCAGTAGACGCCGTCTTCCGGTTGATATAGTCGCATTTCAGCACTTTTTGTTCCAGGTCTCCCACCGCTATGATGGGAGTTTCCCCCTGAATCCAGTCCCCGTAGCCATATTCCGGCATGGCAACCACATTTCCCGCCATAGCGGAGTGTATGGTCACGTTGTTTTTCTTCTCCTGCAGAAAAGCCAGCTGCTGCAGGGCGTAGGAGTGATCCAGCTCATACAGGGCCCGGCGCTGCTCAAGCTGCAGCAGCGTCGTATTGACACTGTGGTCCGTGATTCGATAACGGCCGTTCCAGTAATTGTACTCCCTCTCCCACTCCTCATAAGCCGGGTTGACCTGGGGCTCTTTGTCCGCAGGCTCCTTGTCCTCCGGCTCCTTCTCGGACGGGTCCGCGTCCGATCCGCTGACGCTCTGGGGCGGCTCCTCCTCCGCAGGGTTCTCGGTGATCTCCAGATATTCTCTGGGTTTACTTTTTTCCAGATTCTCGACAATTCCCTTGAGTCCCTTCACTTCCTCCTGAGGCTTCTCCAGATCCTCTCTGACCTGGAGTTCGTACTCCGCAAACTCCAGCTCCATGTCCTCGATCCGCTCCTGCTGCTCCTTGATCTGTTTGTCCAGATTCTCCGTGTCCGAGAGCGCCAGCGCCTCTCCCCTGCTCACCTGTTCACCGGGGAACGCGCAGACCTCCGCCAGCATCACTTCCTCGTCAAAACTGTACTCCTCCACATAGGGAACTACTATGGCGGAAAAAATTTCCGCATTGTACAGGTTGCGGCGGACCGCTGCCTCTCCGCTGCTGGTCATTCCCACCGGCTCCAGCAGCGCCACCTCCCGCGCCGTATTCTCCTGTGAGGGCGTCTCCCCGCATCCAGCCATGGCTACTGTCAGAGAAAATATTAAAACAAGCCCCAAAAGCCTTCCTCTCTTCATCGCAGTATGACCCTCTCTCCCTCCGTCAGTCCGGACAACACTTCCACCATGCTGTCCCCGTAAAGCCCGGTTTCAATCCATTTAACTTCGCGCATCTGGTCCTCCCCCAGCACATACACATAGTCCCCGCCCTCGGCGCTGTGAACCGCCGCGGTGGGCACACACAGCACCTGGCTGCGCTGATCCACCACCGCCACGATGGAGCCGATGGTTCCCACCTCGATGGTGGCGTTCTCCGCGCCCTCGGCCAGCGAGAACAGCTGCTGCTCTCCCCACTCCTCCATCTCATAGGGCAGAAGTGTGTACTTTCCCGCGCCGGAGCCGGAGATGATCTCCATGTAGACCTCCTCGCCCTCTTTAAAACAGGAGACGTACTCCGGCACCTGGGTCATAAACAGGCATTCCGAGCCGTCAATGATCGTCATCACTTCCTCGCCCCGCACGGAGGTGGAGCCTTCCAGTTTTTCCTTGATATGGGATACCGTGCCGGACATGCCCGCCACCAGGCGGCTGTCCGCCGCCTCGCGCTTCAGCTGCTCCAACTGCAGCATGTCAAGATTGATGGCGTCCTGCCAGTCCTCCCTGTAATATTCATAATTCTGCTGCACCTGAGCCACACCCTCGTCCAGGCGCTCTCTGTCCTCCTTGGACTGACCGCTCTGATACAGGTAGCTCAACCACAGCGAGGATATCTCGTAGTCCTCATTGATCTGGCTGTAGTCCATCTGCAGCTGGTTTCTGGCAATCTGATATTCCAGCCGGGCGATTTCATCCTGTCTGCTGCCGCTGGAAAGCTCAGCAAGCACCTGGCCCTTCTCCACGGTGTCGCCCTCCTGCACATAGACCTTTTTCACGGAGATTCCGCTGATTCCAAAGCTCAGGCTCTCATCGTTCATCTGCTGGTATGTGCATTTGATCCTCTGAGTCTTCTGCACATCGCCCCGCATGGCCACCGCCATATCGTAAACTATTGGGGCCGCCTCCTGCTCCACCACGATAACGCCCTCGCCGTCGTCCTCCGTCTGGGCGCAGCCTGACATTGCCAGGACCAAGCCCTGCAGGCAGGCCACCGCCAGCCACCGCCCTATTCTGTTTTTTCTGCTTTTCTTTCCTGTCATCATGATAGCGGTCATCCCTTTTAATATCATTCTAATCCTCATGCATATCGCAGACTTTTGATTTTTCAAGCTATACCCGCGAAGACGTCCCAGGTCCCATATAGGACGGCTGCGGCTGCACCTTGGGGCTGTGTACCCTGATCTGCTCCAGCACCACGCCAGCCTCCAGAGCCTCCAGGGTCAGCTGCTGCAATCCAGCCTCGAACGGGAGGCTTACACTGCACACCCGAATCTGGTTTAACACACCCTGGGCCCATCTGAAATCGCCGCTCTCTCCCGCCCGGAAGTCCGGGGCCGTAATCTCGGCCCTGCGCTGCTCTCCCGCGCCGTTTTTCACCAGCACATACATACCCTGTCTGCTCACCACGGAATTGGTGGGGGCAACCAGCAGATCCACCTGGTATTCCCCGGTCTCCGGAATCCAGAACTGCCAGGTCAGGGAGGGTTTTTCCTCCTCCTCGTTAAATACCGCCGTGCTGGGGAACACTTTCATGCCCGAGCCGTATTTTCCATAGCCCTGTATCAACTGATACGCGCCCTTTTCTGTGTCCTTTTTCCGCACATAGCCCGCGGCGTCCATGACGATCATTCCCTGCCGCTCCAGATATGTGCCCTGGGGCATATCCGCCGCAAGCTGGCGCTGTCCCGTGACCTCCACTGCCACTACGGCGTCATCCCCCTGTATCAGCAGCCGCACAGTCTCCGGCTCCTGGGGCAGTTCCTCCTCCCGGCAGCGCAGCATCACTACGGCAAGCTCCTTACAGGTTCCCTCCATGGGCGATACCTGCAGCCATGCGGGCAGCGCATCGCCGGGGTGCTCCACTTTAATCCGATAGTCAAAGCTGCCCACACCGTCGTTGGCAATCTCTATTTTCACCGGCTCCGCCCCCGTGTACTTAAAATCCGGCACCGATATCACCTGGGGTGCGCCGTAGTTCTTCACGCCGATCCACTCCTGATCCGCCCGGGACACACTCATCCGGGGTCTGTGTACCGGGCGCACCCGGCTGATCAGCGGATAGCGGTATCCGTCCTCATTCCACTTGGTAAAGCCCACATGCTGGGCCATCTCCATGCCCTTCCACTTGCCGTCTCTAAAGGCCGCCATCTCCTGAGCCAGCCGGATATCCCGGTCCTCACACTCCTGGGCCAGGTCGCCGTAGCCGTTGGCCACGGGTCTGCCCTGAAGGGCATAGTGATTGTTTTTACCGGCATAGAGATGCATTTTCAGCAGGTTCATGCTGGCCATGGCCGGAAAATGTATCATGCTGTAATAGGCGTCCCTCTCCCGCTGGCACAGCGCCTCCATAATCTGGGTGGACTGTTTCTCCAGCGCATCGGCTCTCTCCAGCATCCGGTCCGCCTCCCCGTAGTGGCAGGGGTGATAAATTCTCTCGTTCAGCGCCTCGGGTCTGCGCAAGGCGTTGATATCTATGTATCCCGTCAGCACCTCTCCGATCTGCTCCTGCAGCTTGGAGGAACTCTGGGGAAAGGTCTTTTCCACCCACTGGCGGGTATACTCCCGGCTGCTGTCCGGGTTGCCGTAGCCCCACTTGTCATAGTCATAGGCCAGAGCCAGGAAATAGCTCAGCGGCACCTCATGGAATTTCAGGTCGCCCACGTTGACAATCCAGACATCCCGGATACCGTACTCATAAGCCATACACATCTGTTCCCAGGTCTTGACCATGGGGGTGGAGTCCACCCACTCATAGGAGATAGGGCCTCCGTGATAGTCAAAATGATAGTACATGCCCCAGCCGCCCTTGCGTTCTCTGACCTCCGGGGTGGGCAGAGTGCGCATCTGTCCGAAATTGTCCTCGCAGAGCATGCAGATCACGCCGTCCAGCTCATCCCAATCCTTGAGCCCCGCCACATGCTCGTCCCCGTAAAAATAGGCCTCCACCTCCTTGTACAGCGCCAACAGCTGGGGCGCCTCCTCCCGGTGGACATTCTCCGCAATCAACACCCTCTGCTTGCGTATGATATCCTTGAGCAGATTCACGTTCTCCTCCACGGTGGCCTGTTCCCCCAGCATAGAGGTGTCGCGCTCGCCCCGCATGCCTATTGTGATTATATTCTCGTATTTGCCGCTGCGCTCAAGGGCCTCCTTCCAGTAGTTCAAAAGCCCCTGCTCATTGGTGTAAAAATTCCACTCGTTGCCGTATTTTGTCTCCGGCCCTCTGACCTTGTCCCACTCCTCGCTGGCCCGCAGACATGGCTCGTGGTGGGAGTATCCCATGACCACGCCGTATATGTCCGCCAGCTCTTCGTTGGCGCTGCCGGGGCCGTCTATGGGAAAGGACGCGCTCCACATGGCGGGCCACAGATAGTTGCCCTTGAGTCGCAGCAGCAGTTCAAAGACATGCTCGTAGACGTCAGCGTTGAAATCACCGAAATGCTCGCTGGTCCAGTTGCCGAAACAGGGCCACTCATCATTGATAAAAAATCCCCTGTAGCGGACGCTCGGCTCCTTGGACAGGATCTGGATATCATCGCCGATCTCCACATCCGGCTTTGGAGCGGGTTCCACATCCCCCCAGAAACACAGGGGCGATACGCCGATGTATTCGGACAGGGCGAACATGCCGTAGATCGTGCCTCTCTTGTCGCTGCCGCAAATCAGCAGCAATTCTTGCTGCGGCAATTCGTCCAGGCCGGACAAAGTTTCCAGCTGCTCTGCCGTGAACTTCCGTATGAGATAGACCTCCCGCTTGCCCTGCAGTCCGGCCGTATCCAGTAGACCTGCTCTCTCCAGGGCATCCGCCAGAGCGCTTTTTCCCAGAGTGGCGCACAGCACCGCCCGGCTCTGGCCCGCGCCGGGTTTCTCCAGCACCTGGGGCCTGCTGCCCGTGACCTTGCGGATATCCTCTGCCACCTTGTCCGCAATCCTCTTTACACCCTCAAAGGCTTCCGTCTCCACGATCAGGGAAACCGCCTGTCCGTCATATACCAGTCTCATATGGCTCCTCCTATTTAATGTTTCACTAGGTAATTGCTAAACTCAGTTGTCATACCAGTGTCATTGTGCGCATTGTATACTCCAACGCAGGCACGCTCTCGCTTCGTTCTCATTATTCCACCACGCCCCAGCCCAGGATTGTAAAGTCCTTATCCTCCTGCCCCGGCGCCATCCTCACTTCCACATGGCGGCGCTTTCTCTCTGTACTCTTAAAGCATATCTGCGCATTGCAGTGGGTCCAGCCATTGACATGGGGGTCCGCATACAGCACCTTCTCCCCGTCCACCCAGACCTCGGCGCAGCCCACCTGATTGGCGGCGCTGTCCTTGGATACCAGCAACAGACTCTCACAGGTGATATCCATGACAAAGGGTCTGCATTCTCCGCCGGACTGTCCCCCCCTGTGCACCCAGTTGTCCACAAACTCCGGGGTTCCCTCCAGGTTCAGGTCCATCTCCACCGCCTGCAGTTCTGTGTCCACCCGGTCAAAGCTGCCGCAGTCGATCTGCGCCTCAGAAAAGGGATGGCTGCGGTCCATCAGACGCACCCGCTCAAACGCGCCGCCGATGGGAGGTTCAATCTTGTCAAGCTCCGGCATATCCTCATCCGCCTCCTGGTCATCCACCTTCTGCAGCAGGCAAAGAATACCGTCTGCCATGATCCGGTGTCCCACGTTGGTGGGGTGGTAGGAGTCATAGAAAAACTGATTCTTGCTGACCACTCTGCCGCTGCCGGGCTTTTGGTAGAACTGCTCCACCACCGCGTCCCGGGTGCTGACCATGGGCAGATCGTAGGCCCTGCCCACCGGGGACAGGCGCTCCTGCAGGTTGAAATCGTTGGCAAACACCGCAAACAGCAGGATTACCGCCGGGCGGTTCTCCGCATTCAAAATCTTCCGCACCAGGGAATCATAGCACTCACCCTTGGTCTCGTCTCCCTCGTCGTTGACGGCGAACTCCACCACCACCACGTCGGGAACCACACTGCCCTCCCGCAGCACATCCTTCTCATACCGTATCATGCCCAGTTCGGAGGGAGTCCCCCCCACACCGGCTTTCACATAGTGGACATTGTCATCCAGCCCTCTGCCCGTCAGCTCACAGAACCCGCAATAGGTTCTGTAGGCATAGCACTGGGTGTTGATGGGAATGGCCCCGGCCCCCTGGGTAATGGAACCGCCGATAAAGGCCACGGTCACATCCTCCCCCCGGCGCGCCTTGTCAATGGCCCTCTTCAGCCGGGCATTGTTGCCAGTCTGCACCAGGGATTTCTCAATCATCTGCCGATAGAGCGGAGAGTCGAAATTCACCGGCTCCTCCTCCTCCACCTCCGGCGCGTCAAAGCCGTCCTGAAGGTAGAAACGCACCGCCACCGTGGCCAGCATCCCCGCCTGGGGAAACTCGAAACGAATCTGTCCGGGCATATTGTCGTCGTCGGACCACTGACAGCTCTCCAGTTCCAGAATATGCTCCATGCCGTTGGCCTGCACAGGCAGCCGCAGCGTGGTTCCAGAGCCGTACACGTCCCGGTGTCCGTACATCTGCAGACAGAACTCCGTCACCAGCTCTCTGTCCTCCGCCTCCACCGTGACGCCGATGCTGTGTACCAACCGCCTGAATCCCTCTGTGGTCTCCATCAGCTTCAGCATCTCCTCATCCTCGATCCCGCCCACCAGCCTGGCGCTGCTGAGCATCCTTCCGTCGTTCATATACAGAAATTGTATCCCTCTGCCGTCCGGCTGGGGTGAGCCTGCGACGCTCTTGCCCCGCATAATATAAAAACTCTTTCTATTTTTTGTGGGGTCTTTGGGTGCTTTAGGTCCTTCCATTGTCTTCGTCTCCTTATTTAAGTTCCGCATATTCCCTAGGTTCTTTACCAAATTCTATAATTGCCGCTCAGCGCCAAAAACGCGAATATGTACAGACAGTTGTCATAGTATCTTCTCTCTCCAGTGCGCAGGGGCATATTCCAGAAACGCTCCACCCACTCCCGAGCCAGCTCGCCGCCGCTGCCCGGCAGCACCGCCAGCGATGCCTGGGCGGTGGTTGCTGTAATCGCGAAGGGATGCAGCGCGCTCTCCCCCGCAATGCTGCCATCCAGCTCATAGATATGGTAGCTGCCGCTGCGGCAGTCGTCGATCAAAAACCTCTGAATCCGCTCCGCCGCTGCCCGCTGTCCCACGTCCACGCCGAACCACTCGTAGTCCAGGCCGATATTGGCGGCCGTCCTGTATGCATCGCTGAAAAACCAATCGTGCCTGTCGCTGGTCCAGGGAATGGGTCTGCTCATGGGGCTGCCGTCAAACTCCGCGTACTCCGCATTCAGCCCCGTCACAGGATGGCAGGCTTTTGCCAGATACTCCCGGCTGGCGGCAGCCGCCTCCTTCCAGAACGCCCTGTCCTCCTCGTCCGCCCACAGGGCAAAAAGCTCATAGAAATGAGGCAGATGATAGGAGGGGTCTGTGTAATCAATGCCTGGCACAAACAGAATCTGGCGGTTCTCCCGATTCCACATGGGATGGCCCTGACGGCCGTTCTCCCCCTTGTGCAGGCAGGCCCGCAGAATCTCTCTCGCCTGCTGCGAATAATTGAAAATGCCTTCCCCATCCCCCCATCTGTGGGAGGCGAAAAACAGGGCCATGGCATAGAATTCCTCTCCGTCCGGTGCTGCGCCGTCCGCGTTTTTGGTGCCGTCCGTACCGCAGGACCAGGCAAAATATCCCTCACTCCAGCCCTCCGTCATAAACATATATGTCTTGGACCACTTCCATATCCGGTCAAACTCCTCCTTCATGTCCAGCTGCACACACATCATCATGCCGTAGGACATGCCCTCGGTGCGGGCGTCATAGTTGCCGGTATCCATCAGATAACCCATATCCTCCCCCGCGGGATGATAGATTCTCTCCTCCTCACTGCCGTAAAAAAAGGTCTGCACGATCTCCTTCAGCCTTCGGTCGATCTCCTCCTGAGAAATCCCGATCTCCGCAAACATATTGCGGTAGGTTCTATTATACATATCGCTCATGGCTACGCCCTCCTGTCCTGAACTTTGCAGCCCGCTAAACGCCGCAAAATAATATTATTCCTATTATAGCGGATTTTTCAAATATTTTCTCTCTAAACCTTGTCATAAGTTTATCATTTATTGCTAAATTTTTGCCGCCTTTCCTCCAGTCCCGAAAAGACACCGGAACTTTCCCACCGCTTGTATTGACCCGGGACTCTCTATACGCTATACTTTATGCGTAACCATTCCAATCTTGGGAGACAAGCCATGAATAAGATCCATTTTATCGGCTACAGCGCCGTACATCCGTCCACATTCCGTTTTGAAATGACCACTGCCCCGGGCCAGTACACTCTGTTGCTGGTCTCTACGCCAGTACAGTTCCTCCTGGAGGGTCAGTGGCTGGAATGCCCCGCCGGAACGGCCATGCTCTATTCCCCCGGCCAGCCCATCTGTTACCGCGCCTGCCGGGAGACCTATCAGAACGACTGGATTCGTTTTTCCTCGGACGACCCTCTTGTGACACAGTTTCCCCTGATGGGAGTACCTTTTTCAGTGTCCGATACGGAGTACTGCCACCATCTGATCAAGCTGCTGACCTGGGAGACCTCTTTATCTTCACCGGACAGCGATCTGACCATCTCCAGTCTGCTGCAGGTGCTGTTTCGGAGACTGAGGCAGGATACCGCCCGCAGGGAGACCGCCTCCCATGCCCCACAGTTGCTTCAGCTCCACAAAAAGATATACAACAGTCCCTATCTGCCCTGGAACATCCGCACCATGGCGGAGGAACTCCATCTCAGCGCCGGCTATCTGCAGATCCTGTACAAAAAGACTTTTGGCGTCTCCTGCATGGATGATGTGATCGCCAGCCGGATTCGCATGGCAAAAGAGCAGCTGTCCTACACCGAGAAGCCCGTCGCAGAGATTGCCGAGACCTGCGGCTACCACAATGTGGAGCATTTCTGCCGCCAGTTTCGAAAGCAGACGGGACTGACTCCCGGCGAATTCCGCCGCAGCGCCTCGGTTAATGAAAAGAAGGAGACAACTTCAATAATATCTCCTGAAGCTGCCTCCTATCCCCAATATACCGAACCTACCCCTTTTATCAGTTTGTCGCACTATAATGTGGCAGGTTCGGAGATACCTTCTGACGCTATGGATTCCGACGGGAACATTCTCCCGCCTCATGAGCCGCAGCGCTGATCCATGTGCGGAAAGCGCCCTGCATAGCCTATCGTATCACCAGTTTAGTCTTGACCTGCCGGAATGCCTCCCGCAGATCCATCTCCTCCGTCATATCCAGCACTGGAGCCCCGTCAATGTCAAAATGCACCCTGCGGATGCCGCTGCTACGCACGCCGTCTGTACCGGGGCGGGCGTGGTAGGTATTCCAGATATTGCCATCCTCATCCTCCACATAGGCATTGTGGCCGGTCCCGTACTCTCCCTCCACACTGCGGGAAGTCAGGATCGGGTAATTGTTCTTGCGCCAGTTCCCCCGCTGCAACAGATCTTTTCCCCGCTCTATAACCAGATAGCTCACCACATAGGAGGTATCCACCGCCGCGGCGGAGAAAGTTATATACAGCACATCCTCCGCGGGAAGCGCATAGGGCCCTTCCTCCACAAAGGTATGATTATTTGCCCAGCCATAGTCCGGCTTCGACAGTACTACCGGCTCCGATGCCAGCCGCCAGGGCTCCCGTGCGTCCAGCTTTGCAATATACAGCCAGGCCCCCAGATCCTTGGGCAAAAACTGCCGCTGGGACCAGATCACATAGTAGTCCCCCTCCCAGAAAAAGCAGGTCATATCCAGAGATATGGTTTTTCCCGCCTCACACAAATCGCTCCCATCCATCTTCACGATCCTTCTGGGAGCGGACCAGTCCTCCCGGCATGCCGGGTTTCCGCCCTCACGCAGCGCCATGATATGGCTCTCTTCCTCGAAGAAGGGTTCCGGTGTGGCGGCATGGAAAATATACAGCCGCCCCTCTATCTCATGAAATTCCGGCGCCCACAGCAGCCCGCCGATTCCCTCATAGGTACTCGAATCCAAGAGCAGAATCTCCTCGGCCTGGGTAAGCCCCTCCAGAGTGTCCGCCTCCCGGATATACAGTGTATGGTTGTTGTCCGCATCGTTGGTGGCAATAAAATAGTATTTGCCATTCCAGCGGGTCACGCAGGGGTCGGCACGGTTATAGGCCACGGGAAAGGGAAAACAGGGCCGATAAATCTCTCCCTCTATCATATGACTGCCCTTTTGGGAGAAATCCACATCTCCCAGTTTCCAGTCTATCCTTTTCCTACAGGAGGTTCCATCATTATACCACACCACTGCACGCTGCCCCTGCAGCAGCTACTTCGCATGGATTCTCCTCTGCGCTTCGTCCATTGCCTCCTCCAGGGATATTTCCACCTCCTGGGGCACTTCAACACTGGTATTGACAGGCGTCAGCAGCTTGAATCGCAGATATCTGGCCTCCTGCTCCCCGATCTCCAGCTCGCAGCAGGACGCCACGCCCTCTATATTGCTCACCTTCCTCCGGAAATCTTCCCCCTCTCTCTGGGGAATCTCTCCCAGCAGATTTTCCCTGCGCTGTGCGATTTTTGGGGCTGTTCCATTACTCTTCCGCTCCTGCATTATTTCCAACGGATACAGCGCCTGATAACAGCTTTCCGACTGCTCGCCCCAGCACAGCAGATAACCGTCTCTTTTTTCATCATATTGCACGGTCACCCAGTCCACATACTGTTCTCCCAGCTGTAACAGGCCCAGTTCCTGGTAGATCACCAGATTCCGAGTAGTCCACAGCAGTATACTGCCCCGGCTGGTGACATCGTCCTCGCCGTCCCCGCATATCCGCACCGCGGCAACACCATAACCACCCTCTTTCAGCGGAAATACCCAGGGATTTTTCAAGCTCATGGGATTGAGAGAGCCATCCTCATTCTCTGTCGCCAGAGCGAACAGCACACCGCTGTTATGATTCAGGGGCCGAAAAATTTCTCCCTCCTGCAATGCCAGATGCATACTGTACGCCAGCCTGGGGTCATAATGGATATTATCAATAGGTGTTCTGGTGTAACACAATAATCTGCTCATAATCTACCTCTGTTTTAGTTATCGCATATTCCGTCTCCGGCGCGCAATGCCATTCTATTTCCACTTAATCATAAAGTTGTACAACCCGCTGCGTATAGCCTGACTGTCATGGTCCGCTCCGGGCACTTCATACCACAGATGCTCCACGCTGTTCTGCTCCAGAATCTGATGATAGCTTGCCGGGAACTGGCCAACCACGCTGTCTTTGGTGCCGCAGCAAACCATCAGAAGCTGCGGCAGCTCCGCATCCTCCGCGAAGCGCAGCTCCTCCTCCTTAAGCTGTCCCGGATGGGACATCGCCCAGTCCTTTGCCGGGGTCAGCCCCGGTGCCGGAGAAATCGCACCGATATAACCGAACAGATCCGGCCTGTTGACACCGATATACAGAGTCTCCCGGCCTCCCATGGAAAAGCCCAGAATCCCCCGGTTCTCCCGGTCTGTCAACACGGAGTAATGGCTTTCAATATAAGGGATCACATCATCCACCAGCTCATTGATAAAGTTATCATAAGGCGCCACCGCCTCATTGGTAAAGCCAGGCTTTAGCTCCGGATCAGAGGTGGCGTACATATCCGGGAATACCACGATCACCTCCCGTGCCCGTCCCTCTGCGGCAAGGTTGCCCAGAATCTGTGGAATGGCATTGTTCGAATCATTGATCAGTGAATACTCGTCTCCAAAAATGCCATGTTGAAAATACAGCACCGCATACTGCTTCTCCGGGTCATAGCCCGCGGGCAGCAGCACATTGGCGCCCCGCTCCAGTCCTGTAGTCCCGGAATCATAGGTAATATGTTCGACACTGCCGTAAGTCCGGCCGTCCACCTTTTTGTATACCTCCTCCGGACAATCTCCCGGAAGTTCCTCCTCCTTGACAAACTGCCAGCTGGCAATCTCATAACCACTGCCATAAAAGAGGAAATACAGATCATGCACGCCCGTCACTTCACTTTCCAGCTCTGCCCTGGTGCCGCACCACTCATTCTGCGCCGCATTGTCACACAGACGCCCCACGGGTACATACCCCAGAATCTGCCCCTGGAGACTGTCAATCCTCACCTGAACCACGCCGCTTTCCGCTTCCTGCGCATACCACCGGGCTTCCATCCACAGCGTAGTGGGAGCGGTATCTTCAAAGTCCACACCCTGCACCTTGAGGAAATCTCCACTGTCTATAGCCGACACCGCCATAACTCCCGTACCTTTATCCGCAGCCACGGTATCCAGGCCGCCCTGCACCGCTATGGTGGCGGCATTGACATTCTGGTACGGGTCCACATAGCACAGCTGCTCTCTGCCCTTCATGGACATCTGAATCTTGCCGATGGTTCCGTCCTCGCCCATAATAAAACTGTCTACATGTGTACTGCGATAGCCTTTTTCCACGCCCATCTTTTTCTCCAGAGTGCGGGCATGGAAGGTAATATACCAATTATCCTTAAACGAAAAGACACAGTGATGATTATTGCCATACAGGCTGTTCAATTTGCCGGGATTCTCCAGAATCACCTCTTTGTAGGTAAAGGGGCCCATGGGGCTGGAACTCTCCAGGCAGGCAATCTCCGCATTATGGAAACCATACTCTGCTGTGCCTTCCGCATCCACCTGCCAGTTGGTGCAGTATGTATAATAATACTTGTTATTATATTTATGTATGCCGGAATCCTCGAACAGATAAGGCACATCTATGGGTTTGGGATCACCCTTCAAGCTGATCATATCCTCGCCCAGCTCCACCACTCTGGCCGTACCGGGTGCGGACACCTTTCCCTCTGGAACGCCGCCGCCAAAATACATATAAGCCCTGCCGTCATCATCCACCAGCACCGCCGGGTCAAAGAGCCACAGCACCTCCGCGCAGGTGGGAACATCCCTGGTCACCAGGCCATGGCCCAGAGGATCGGTAAACGGCCCTGTGGGGCTGTCCGCCGTCAGCACACCGATGCCGCCGCCCCCGTCCGCAAAATACAGAAAGAACTTATCCTGCCCGTCAATATTTTTCCACGCAGCAGCCGGGGCCCAGGAATTGTTGGCCCACTTTGCCGCGCCCTGACTGCCCGCTGCCTCAATCGCGCCATGGTCAGTAAAATTCACCATATCCGCCGTGGAGATCACATGAATCCGATGAATCCTGCCATAAGTATTATCCTTGATTTCCTCTCCCTCATACTCAAAGACATCCCCGGTCATATAAAAATACACCCTGCCATTGTATTCCATGGCGTAGGGGTCCGCGCCGAAGCGCTGCGTCATCAGCGGGTTGGTATCCTCCAATCCCTTGTAGCTGCCTGTAATTTTCATATCCTGAAAATATGCTGCATAATCCATATCCATGTTCTCCTCTTCCTCCTGGCTCTCTGCCTTTTTGTCCTCACCAGACTGCTCCTGGACATCTGTCTGCTGTCCCTGCGCAGATTCCTCTCCGGGAATTTCCTGCCCCTCCAGACTGCTTTCCTCGCCCAGGCTCTGAAGGCTCCCGCCGCTTTCTACTGTGGCTGTCATGGCATCCTGTCCGCCACATCCGGTCAACAACAGACACAGCGGCAGAAGCAATACCCATCTTCTCCATTTCATCCCTTGCTTCATACCCTGCCCTACCTTTCACTCTAAAAGCATTCCAGCACCTTGGCACCCTCCCGGGCAAACACGATATACTCGCAAAGCTCCGCGTGACAGGTGATCCACCTGCCCCCCTCTTCCACATGGCCGTCCCGGGTCAGCACCCATTTCCCCTGGGGCAGATATACCCGGCGCTCCACCGCGCCCTGCTCATAGATCGGTGCCACCAACAGATCAGCGCCATAGAAATATTGATCCTCCAGAGTATAACATTGTTCATCCTCCGGGAACTCCCAGAACATGGGGCGCATGACCGGCGCCCCGGTGCGGCTGGCCTCATCCATATAATAACATGTGTAATCTTTTAATCTTTCCCGCAGTTCAATCAACTTTTTCAGGATCGGATAATTACGCTCTCCAAAACTCCAGATCTCGTTGTCCCCGCCGCTGGCCTCCTTGACACCGGGATGGCGCTGCTTATACCAGGAAGGGCGCAGCCTGGAGCCATGCAGCCGCATCACCGGGCAAAACACACCAAACTGGAACCATCTGACAATCAGCTCCCGGAAATACTCGCTCTCAATGTCCCCTGAGAGAAATCCGCCGATATCCGAGTTCCACCAGGGAATGCCGCACATGCCCATGGACAGCCCACTCTCTATGCTCATCTTCAGATTGTGGAAGCTGGAGGGAATATCCCCATTCCACACTATCACGCCGTATTTCTGGCTGCCGGGATATGCCGCCCGAGTCAGAGACACGATCTCCTCCTCGCCCTCTTCCCTAAGCCCCTCATAGAACATTTTCGCATAATAATAAGGGTACATCTGAGCCACCTGCGCGCCGTTGCCCAGATAATATTTCAGATGGCCCGGCTGCTGGGGATGCACCTCCGGCTCCGCTTCGTCCAGCCAGAAGGTCTTAATTCCATGGCGGTAATAATTCTCTCTGGCCTTTCCCCACACAAAATCCCTGGTCTCCGGATTCATGGGATCGATAAAGGTCTGCTGCCCGTAAAAATCAAATGTGCCAAATTGCCCGTTCTCTGTGCGGACCAGCATATTGCCCTCGCTCATCTCGGAATAATTCTCGCTGGCCGGGTTGATGGTGGGCCAGATGGACACCACCGGGTGAATGCCCATCTCCTCCAGCTCCCGGCACATGGCATCCGGATCAGGCCAATACTTGGGTTCAAACTTCCACTCCCCCTGCTCCGTCCAGTGGAAGTAGTCGATCACGATGGCGTCTATGGGAATTCCTCTCTTTTTGTACTCCCGCGCCACCTCCAGCAGATCCTCCTGGCTCTCATAGCGCAGCTTGCACTGCCAGAATCCCGCCGCCCAGCGTGGAAACTTGGGCGCATATCCGGTGAGGTCGCAATATATCTTCATGGTCTGGGCCGGCGTCTCACCCGCATAGATAAAGTAGTCCGCCTGATAGGCGCTGTCCGCCACGAACATCGTATGGTTGCGGGTAGTCTCACAACGCCCCGGCGCCGGATTGTTCCAGAACATTCCATACCCCAGAGAGGAGTACAGCACCGGCAGAGTGGATTTCGTGTTGTAATGGATAATCTGGCTGGTACTGCCCTTGCGGTCAAACAGATCCTCCTGCTCCTGTCCCATGCCGTAGAAATGTTCTCCCTCATTGGCGTCAAAGATCACCTTGACCTGATAGTGGTCTCCCTCCACATGCATGTTGCGGTTGGTGTAATCTCCCTCGAACTTCGTGTGCAGGATCTGCCTGCCCTTGCGATAATAGGTGATGATACCTCCATACCAGATGTTTCCTGCCTCTATCGTTGCGCTGACCATGCCGTTGGTGATGGTGGCCCTGGTCTCATCGCCCTCCACCGTGCATTCATCCTCCGTGGCAGGCTCCAGCACCGTCCATTTCTCCTCCGATATCCGGCCGTTTTTGGTGCTGCGGCACCGCAGACAATCCTTCCCATAAGGCTCTATCACTGTCAGCTCATCCTTGCGCTGGAATATCAGTCTTTTCCCCTCAATGCGAATCTTTCCCATCGCTTAGTCTCCTTACCTGCTTTCCCCGCTTATGCAGGTGTCTGTTTCCGTTATTATCTGAGTTTAACAGGGAATATGCAGAAGCGGCATCCCCTGTCCGCTCACATACACTTGGTGGAAGGTGGTACAGCGCATATGGTGCTGCTCCATCTCCTGGGCATGATAGGCTATCATCAGCTGTCCTTCCTCGTTGCGGAAGAAGGAGTTGTGCCCCGGCCCCTCTATGCCCTCCACCGAACCTCTGTGCAGCATGGCCGCAGGCTCCTTGTACCAGCTTTTCACATCCAGCAGGTCATCTTTTTGATCCGCCACCAGATAACCCACGGCATAAGTGGGCTCGCAGGCTCCTCCGCCGGAATAGGCCAGATACACCTTGTCCTCCAAAAGCAGCGCGTACGGGCCCTCATTGTTGATTGTACCCTGCTGGTTCTCCCACCCATACAGGGGTCTGGACAACAACACCGGCTCGCTGGTCAGCACCCAGGGCTGTGCCTCGTCCGTAGTTGCAATATACAGCATGGAACCCGTGTCCGCCGCCGTCCCGATACCATAGCGGTAAGACCACACCAGGTACGATATCCCCCCTGCCTTGAAATACGTCATATCCAGAGATATCCCCTTCTCCGTCAGGAAACTCCCATCCTGCCTGCGCACACGCACCGGAGTCTCCCAATCCGCAGGATCTGTGAGACTCCCCTCCTCCTTAAGCCGCATCATATGGCACTGGGGCGCCCACTGCCTGCCGCCCACTGCAAACAGGATATAGGCTCTCCCTCCGATCACATGAAATTCCGGTGCCCAGAAGGTCTGTATGAATTCCCTGTCCGCATCATAGTCCAGGATGCAGTGCGGCTCCGTTTCCGGGGCAAAGAGCCCTGCCACCGAATCCGCCTCCCGGATAAACAGACCAATGTTGTTATTGTTGTCATTGGTTGCCAGAAAATACCATCTGTCCCTCCAACTGAAGATCACCGGGTCCGCCCAACCCACCGCCAGCGGGAATTCCACCTTTTTCAGCTTCACATCGGGCATGCTCCAGCGCTGCCTGATATCCTCCCACATGGTCTGGGGCAGTTCTATCCGGCTCTGAGCCTGGTCATATTGAGTCTGCCACTGCCCACGCTCCACAGACTCCTGCCGAAAGCGCAGAAAGTCCACTGTTTTCCAGAGTACCAGACACTCTTCAGCTATCAGTTCCCCTTCCATGTCCACAGGCTCCGCCAAAATGCCATACCCCTCCTCCAGAGCCAGTATCCTGGGATTCCTGATTCCCCTGGGGACAATGGTGTTGTCAGGGCGAATCTGTGCCTCTGCATAGAGAATGCCGTACCCCTGGTTCAGAGAATATTCCTGCCCATCTTCCCCTGTGTACGACATATGTACGCTGTCTGCCAGCGCCCTGGGATAATGCGGCATCTGCAATTCCTTGGTATAAACTTTTAAATATCCCACACTTTCCTCCTCATGCACCTACCTCAGTTCAAATCCCTTCAGCATGGCGTTACCCTGGCCCCGGAATGTCAGATAGATCGCATATTCCCCCTCTGGCAGGGCGATATCCGCCGCAGACTCCTCCCACACATTGGTATATTCCACCGGGAGCTCCGCCAACACCTTCCCGCCGTTCTCCGTCCTCACTTCAAATATCCCCTGGGCATACCCTCTCGTCCAGATATGGATTTGCCTCGCTTCCACGCCCTGAAAGAACTTAAATCCCGCCGTGGCCGTATCCTGAATATTACCTATATATCCCTGCGTCTCGTCCCCGTCCCGACCGTCCTGCATGACTCTGGGCTGATCCGGGCCGCCCACATAAGCGGAGGGAGTACTTGTAAACAGGTTGCAGGCCAGATACGCCGGGAAATATCCCAGCCCCGGCAGGGGACCATCGTTCAGTCCGCAGGAGGTCAGCTGGGCCTGTTCAATGCTGCCGTCCCCGTGGATCGTCAGCTTCTCAGCACAGCCCTGCCTGCTGTACCAGGTGCCATTGGTATGACGATGATAAAAAATATAGGGCTTCCCCTGAATCTCTACCATACTGCCGTGGTTGTTGGCCCCATAGGCCGCAGGCTGCTCGCCGGGCTTGTAATTGTCGATATGCAGGTCACAGTTGCTCACAAGCACCCCGCCATAGTGAAAATCTCCGGTAGGTCTTCTGCTGATGGCATAACAGAGTTCATGCATCACCTGGGAGGAATAGATAAAATAATAGATGTTTCCCTTTTTTCGGATGGAAGGTGCCTCAAAGAAAGCATGCCCCTCATACTCCGTCCCCGCGCTGTACTCACAGCCCGGCACAATGATTCTGGGAGACTCCACCACGGTCAACATATCCCTGTCCAGCACCGTCACCATGGCCCCGTGCCGGGTTTGGTCGCCCTTGCCGCAGAACCCGGTATACAGGTATGTTCTGTCTCTCTCCGTCAGCACGCCGGGGTCAAACTGGGGTTCATCCCCCGCCCGCTCTCCCAGCAGCGTGCCGTCCGTGTAGTGAACATACCCATAAAATTGATATTTTCCCGCAGGAGTGTCACAGACCGCCACCGACACCACCGACACCTTATCCAACACATAGTACAGATAATACCTGCCGTCCGGTCCCACTGTCACATCCGGCGCGTAGAGACACATTTTGCCCGCCCTGTTGAAAGGATCAGCCGTCTTTTCATAGATCACGCCCTCACAGCGCCAATTCCCCAGGTCGTCCACCGGAGCCGACCAGCACACATAATCCCCCATGCAGAACACATAACCATTGTAAAAATCATGGGAGCCATATATATATACCCTGTCCCCAAACACATAGGGTTCCGCATCCGGGATATATTCCCAGGAGGGAAGATAAGGATTCCATGCCTGTTTTTTACTCATGTTCGTCTCTCCTGAATCTCTGCTTTAGATGTGTCGCAATACTGCATCACCCGCTCATAGGAATATCCCCTGTCCGGCCTGACTTTGCCAGGTATCCAGGAAAAATACACCACACCGTTCTCATGAACGGGAAAAGCCAGTTCTGCCTTGCCCTCCGCCGGAATAATGCGCCGACTCTCCACATAGGGCCGGGCCGCTGTGCGCAGCAGTTCCAGTTCCTGCGCTGTCAGGCTGGATGGTTCCCCCAGGTCATGCCACAGCTTCAGGGGATTGCAGCCGATCTCGTCCACGGTCTGGGTCAACAGACACCCCTCCTCCTGAGCCGGCAATTCCAGACGCAGCTCAAAATCTCCGCCTGAACGTCTTTCTGTCATGTTCCAGGCCACTCCTCTGCAGGAGCCATCCTCAAGCTGCATAACCACCATATGATCATCCCGGTATATGCAATGTCCGGGCTTTTCCTTCAGCTTCTTATAAAATACAAAGGTCCAGAATGTAGGCTTGGGAATACAGCCGTTTGCCACCAGTCCAAAGCCCCCGTGAAAAGGGGTAAAGGGCACGCCCTGCTCCTCAAATACATCCCCGAAGGTCCAATAAGAGTAGGAGGCATTGTCGTCCCCGAGCCGGGACAGCTGCCGGGCGATGAACGCCGCATTCTGATTGGTATCATGCAGGGGGCAGTTGGGTATGTAGGATGTGTTGAACTCCGTGATATGGATATCCAGTCCCCTGTACTCCGGGTAGCTGTCTATGATCTCCCTGGTGGTATGCAGATTGGCAAAGCCTCCCTCCGTGTCCTGCAGCTGCGCATAGCCATAGTGTCCTGCCATCTCTGGCAGTTCCGTGGTGTAATGATGTCTGGTGACAAAATCCACTGGGATACTCTGCCCGTGACAGTACTCCATAAACGCCCTGATCCACACCTCGTCGCTGCCGCCGCAGACCGCCGGGCCTCCCACCCGAAACCGCTGATCCACCTCTTTCACCGCATCAAAAGTGCTGTGGAACAGCCTGAAATACTCCTGCATATCCGCATGTTCCCAGAATCCCGGCAGATTTGGCTCATTCCACACCTCGATGGGCCAAGTCACCACCTCTTCCCTGCCATATCGCTGGCACAGATGCCGAAGCAATGCCTGCACCATATGGTTCCATCGCTCATAAGAGGCAGGGGGTGTGGTATTGCCCTTCCAATAAAAGATGGTCTGACTGCCGCTGGCCAGCTTCCCCGGCATAAAACCCAACTCCAGAAAGGGCTTGAGTCCCAGTCTGCGATAGCTGTCCATAACCCGGTCCAGATAGGTGTAATTGTATTCTGCGCTGCCATCCTCTCCCTCCTGGTAGATCGCCATATCATCACAGAACAGACCATGTCCCCTGATGTGGCTAAAGCCGATATAATCCTGTACCAGCTTCAGTTCCTCCTGGTACTCCTGATGGAGCGCCAGCCCCATCCTTCCGGTACCGATACAATAATCCACCTGATTGGAAAAAGCTACTCTGGCATTTGTATCCAAGCTCACTTTTTTCTCTGTCATAACCAATTCTTTCCTCACTATGTAAACCGCTCCACCACGGAGCTGATCTCCTTGGCATTATTCCTGTTGGTTCTGCTCACATTCTGCAGTTCCTCCGCCGTAGTATTGGTGCGCTCAACCTTCGTCACAATCTCGTCCACTCCCTCCTGGTTCTCTCTGGCAGCCGACTGAATCACGCCCATACGGTCCTGAATACTGGCAATGGAGGCTACGAAACCATTGGAACTCTCTGCGATCTCTCCGATGGCGCTGCGGATGTCAGCCACAGAATTCCCGTACTCATTGGCAATCCCCGCAAACTCCTGAAACCGCTTGGATACATCCCCTTCCATAAAGCTGATAATATCATCCACACAATCCTGCACATTGGCAATGTTGCTGTTGATTTCCTCACAGATATCCGAAATCTGCCTTGCCGTGGCGGAAGAATTGGAAGCCAGACTGCCAATCTCCTGGGCCACCACTGCAAAACCCCTTCCCTGCTCTCCGGCCCTCGCAGCCTCAATGGACGCATTCAGGGAAAGCAGATTCGTCTGGCTGGCAATGTCCAAAATCTGCTTTGCCATCTCGTTGATACGGGTCAGGGACTGCAGGTTCACCATGGCGGCTTCCATATTGCTGCGGTTCTGCTGGATCTTTATCCCAGCCTCCTGCATGGCATTTCCCGCCATGCTCTTCATATTATCCGCAGTCCGGATCAGCTCTCTGCCCTTCTCGTCACCAACCTTCACCTTGTCCACCACATAGCCCACAAGCTCCGAAATCTTCTCAATCTCGCTGACTACAATGCTGATTGCTTCGTTGGTGGTGACAATACTGGCCGCCAACTGCTGGGTAGTGGCGGAATTGTCGCCCACATACTCAATCAAAGTATTGGTGGCATCATTCATAGTACTTGTGGATTGTTCCAGAGAGACCGCACAGCCCTGGAGAGTGGACACAATCCCTCGCAGGGAGTCATACAGGGAATCCATAGCCGATGCGATCTGACCGGTCTCGCTCTTGCCGCCTACATATCTTCCAAGCTCAGCCGGTGTTTTAAGTTCCAGATTTTTCATACGCATAATGGATCTCTCCACCACGGCCAAAGGTTTGACGCAGATCTTCACGGATATCCAAGCTAAAACCACGATCAGCACATAAGCCCCCCCGCAGAGCAACGCCAGTAGATTCCTGCTGGCATAAGCCTCTTGGTAGACATCACTCTGGCTGTCGCTGAGTACCACTGCCCAGCCCCTGCTCTGCATGGCCTGGTACACGGCAATACTCTTCTCCCCCTCTTCGGAAATATATTCCATATTGCCGCTGGAGGAGTCACCCCCCGTCACCGCAGTTATGACAGACAACAGCATTTCATCTTCAATGGGCGTTGCCATACGCTCTTCGTCCTCGTCAAAAATATGTACACCGGTAGCTGTATTGATCATGTAATCTCTGGCATTCTCCATACCCTTGACACTGAGTCCGTCCAGCAGCGCTTTCAGGCTTTCTGCAAACTGCGCGCCACCTACATAGCCCAGAATAGTCTTGCCATCCGTATCATACACCGGACAGTACAGGGACAACGCCAGCTTCTGAGAGGCCGGGGAGATGATGATACCCGTGTTATAGATATCTCCTGCAGCCGTCATCGCATCCTGCAGTTGCTTCAGAGGATCGCCCTCACGAGTGGTAATCCCCACCACGGCCGGGTTGGAGTGAGTCAGCACATGGGTGTTCCACTCTGCGATATAGATGCCCTCCCAGCCATCCAGTCCGGCATAGAAATTCTCCGTATAAGTCTGAGCAGCCTTCACCGCCTGAGCATCATCGGGGGCTTTCAAAAGCTGCGCCACCACAGGGGCTTTGCTGTAAGCAATCAACATTTTTTCCGCATTATCCACGTACTCCTCGATAATCGCCGTCCTGGCCTCCAGAGAGGTCTGCATATTGTCCACTGCCGTGTTACGCATGGACACCATCATGCTGCGGCTGGCCGATAAGTACAGCATAAGGATACATGCAGCCGCCACCACTGAAACAATGGTAGTTATTATCGTACTCATCTTCAGATTTTTCATCTATCAATTATCCTTTCGTCATTTAGGGAGATAAATCCACAGCCGGACCCCTGCCTGTGTGTCAAAATTGTTTAGACATAGATGGCTGCAGATTTATCCGATTGTTTACACCTTTATAATAAGATGTTGGATGGGGTTCTGACAATGACTTATTATATAGAATAATTGATCTATCCTCATATCTTACTCAGGCAAGACAAAAAAACCGATTCCTGCTGTCAACAATTTTCAGGCAGGTCAACACCTTTTTTCAGAAGTTTACATCAAATACTTTTTCTTTCTACTCCGAGTACAAAATATCTCAAAACCGGCACTCTCCTTATGACCTCATATACTACAAAGGTCATAATCACTTCAATGACAAGCGCAATTACATAATTCCATATTGCAGGCAAATCGAAGTGATAATGCAGCGTGTAGCAGGCTATAATCAAAACCGGATAATGCAAAATGTATATTCCAAAGCTTGATTTTGTCATATATCGAGTAAAGCCATTTTCCCGATTAAAATATTTTTTGCCACACCCGATAATTGCAAGTATCACGATCCAGAGATACAGATTGGTTATCAGGCTTTGCAGGCACTCAGAAGATGTAAAATTACTGCCGCCGTAACGAAGCGCATAGAGAACAGTGCCGATCACGGCAAGACACGATGTTGGAATACGAACTTTTTCTATGATTTCCTGTACTTCTTCGTGTGAAAAAACATAGTAACCGATCAAAAACGCGGCAAAATAAATTCCAAAACGATACATTGTCAAAACCGGCATATTTAAGATCTGCGCCGCTCCAAAAATTAAGATGGAAAGAAGTAATATAATCGGCAAATTAGCTTTTCCGCATAATGTCCATACCTTGTCCGTCTTATCCATTTTTCTAAACAGAACAAGGATACAGGAAAACAGAAACAGCATCTGAATAAACCAAAGCGGCCCGGTACCACTTATCGCAGAGATTGGGTAAATCAAAGCAGATGGTATATACTCAAGTCCACCACCCATTTTAATGTTCAAGTATCCTGTGATCCAATGGATAACAAGCAGACCAAGTGTTGAGGGTATAAGCAGTTTAACAGCCCTTTCTTTAATAAATTGTTTTTCTGTTCGTCTCTGCAAAGCATACCTTGCACTCATACCCGCAATGACAAACAAAAGCACCATAAACCAAGGATATATAATGCAGGCTATCCAATCAAATATGGAAATGCTTGCCGCCTCTGGAATACCGCCCAAAATACCGACGCCGTTGAACATATAAAAAACATGGTAAATCAAAACCAATATAACCGTAGCCCACCGTATGTTATCGAGATATATTTTTCTCAATTCATTCCCCTCCCTCGTTATCTGTATTTGTTTCAAATACAGCAGCGGCAAATTGGGAAAATGCACTCTTAGGCGGAATTGCCAATCCTCTTTCTTCATCGCCCAGAATAATCAACGTATCGCCCGGATTGATTTCAAATATATCACGAGCCTGCTTGGGTATTACTATCTGTCCCTTTTCTCCGACTGTAACCGTCCATGCATATTTCCCTTTTGGTTTTTTCATGGTTTATACCTCCCTTGCGTTAAGTATGATTTGTATAACCAATTATACTTAACCGACTCCATTAAGTCAATGGATTTATCAGCCCTATTGTAATTTTCCGCCAAAAGGTATACACTAACATCGGACAAAGTCAAATACCCCGCAGCATTCGCCAAATACTCATGTAAGTATGGCACTTGGCTCATTGCTTGCAGGAATAAACTCGAAAGTGGGAAAATCAGATGAAAATAGAACCCAGTGCGCGTCTTGCGCATTTTCAGACCGGCATCTTTGCCGCATTGAACGAGAAAAAAGAGCAGCTGCTGGCAAGCGGCCGCAAGGTATACAATCTATCCGTGGGCACCCCGGATTTCCCTGTGGCAGAGCATGTGCGCCAGGCGCTGATCGACGCCGCCAGCGACCCAGAGCAATACCACTATACTCTGCGAGATCTGCCCGAGCTGACTCAGGCGGTGCAGAGCTACTACCGCAGGCGCTTTGGGGTGGAACTGGAGACAGATGAGATTCTGGCGGTGCCCGGCTCTCAGGAAGGAATCGCCCATATCGGTATGGCCCTGTGCAATCCCGGGGATGTGGTGCTGCTGCCCAATCCCGGTTATCCGGTGTTTGAAGTAGGAGCCTATCTGGGCGGCGCCGAACTGTATTTTTACGATTTGAAAGAGGAAAATGACTTCCTGCCCCGCCTGGAAGATATCCCTGAATCCATTGCACGTCGCGCCAAGTACATTATGGTATCCTACCCTTACAATCCGGTATGTGCCATTGCGCCGCCCTCCTTCTATGAGGAGCTGATTGCCTTTGCGGAAAAATATAACATCATTGTGGTACACGACAACGCCTACTCGGACATTATCTATGACGGCAATTATGGCGGCTCCTTTCTGGAGTATGCACACGCAAAGGAGGTGGGAATCGAGGCTTTTTCCCTGTCCAAGAGTTTTAATCTGACAGGCGCCAGAGTCTCCTTCCTAATCGGCAACAGGGAGATTATCAAACCCTTAAAACTCCTGCGCTCCCAGTATGATTTCGGCATGTTTGCGCCGATTCAAAAAGCGGCTATCGCCGCTCTGACCGGTCCCCTGGAGGGAGTCAAGGCCCAGTGCCTGGCCTATCAGGCCCGCCGGGATGCGCTCTGCGGCGGTCTGCGGGCCATCGGCTGGAATGTGCCAGACAGTCGGGGGACTATGTTCGCCTGGGCACATATTCCCGATGGCTTTACCTCCTCTCAGGATTTCTGTGTGGAATTGATGGAACGCACCGGCGTGATCTGCACCCCCGGGGACGCTTTCGGCAGCCAGGGTGAGGGCTATGTGCGCTTTGCCCTGGTACTGCCTGTAGAAACCATACAGGAACTGATTGCAGTTATTGAGCAGAGCGGCATTCTCTCCCGCTGAGTCAGACAGACCGCTCCTGCTCTTCCTGAATCCGTTTCACTTCCTCAATGCCAATCTCCAGAACATCGGAAATCTCTTCATAGGCATAGCCTTTTGCCAGCATCTTTCGTACAGAATCAATCGTACCCTGCTCTCTTCCCTCTGCCAGTCCCTGAGCGTGCCCCTCTTCCAGCCCTTCTGCCAGTCCCTTGGTGCGCCCTTCTTCCAGCCCCTTGGCGCGCCCTTCTTCCAGCCCCTTGGCGCGCCCTTCTTCCAGCCCCTTGGCGCGCCCCTCTTCCAGCCCTTCTGCCAGCCCCTGGGCGTGCCCCTCTTCCAGCCCTTCTGCCAGTCCTTCAGCTATGGCTATGTTCCTCAAATACAATCGATCCCGCTTTATCCTCATATGTTCTTCATACAATGCCCGTAGTCGTCTTCCCAGATTCATTGCCCCTACCTCTCTCACTGCTTCCACAATGCCCGGATTCGTGCTTCGTATCATTTTCAATTCCTCCATGCTTTCTACCCGGAACAGACTGATCCAATCATCCAGTCTGTCCCCTGTGAGTTCCTTGTTCAATTCAATGACATGTATCTCGAATTGATCCGAATACAGCTGTCCCTCCTGATCCCGCAGATAGTACACTTTGTGGTAACCTGGCTTGGCGTCCCACATGAAACCCAACACGCAGATTACAATGCACTTCTGCAGCCGACCATAATCCTCACCGGCATGCGCCCCCTCTGAATACATCTTGGACAAATAAAACAGACTGCGCTTGTCCCAGGCAGGGACTTCCCTGATCTGCAGCTCGATATTGATTCTGTGATCATTGTTCAGCAGCAGCCTTACATCCAGGATGCCCTCCTTCTCCCGGCGGCTGCGCCTGCTCAAAAAAGTATTTTCCAGCCGCACTTCCCTGATTTCCTCCAGAGAGATCTCCAACACATCACTGATGAAATGTCTGCGCACTGTCTCATTGCGCATCAGTTCCTTGAAAGCCACATCTGACTTTGGGGGAAGAAATTTTCTCCGCACTTCTTTTGTTCCCACTTCATACCTCCTGACTCGCAGGAGATGCCGGATAAAGCCACTTCTCAATAACGCACAGGCAGAAATGTACCCTGTGCCGAAAATCCCCTGCTTCTTTTCAATTGTCTCATTTTGAATTAAAAGCATAGAGTTTCCGATGTCTTGAAAAGTGAATTGCTTTATCAAAAGTGAAAAGAAATATATGCTTTGAAAGTATATTAGCATATGTGGGGCAGGATTGCAAGAAATTTTTTTGCCTGATTTACCGCCCGCTGATCTGCCATCTGCGGTAAATCAGACTGCCCAGCAGCGCAAGCGCGAGAATCAACAGGGGATACAGGAGCATACCCATCTGCCAGCAGTTCAAATAATGGCCTGCTCCCCCCACCAGCCGTATATCGCAAAAAGCGCTGCTGCGAACCAGCTTGGCAGGCATCAGATACAGAGATTGGGACAGAAACCGCAGCCGCTCCGGCACATTAACTACCATGGTTCCCAGGGTGTAAACCACCATCAGACTTATGGACGCAACGCTGCTCCTGGTCCATCCGGACAAAATCAGCGTCAGAACACTGTGCAACAACGCAGCCAAAAGCAGCAGCACCGTCAGAATCACGATCGCCTCACCCATAGTCAGGGCAAAGGGGGAGGACGGCAGATAGATCTGCAGCGGCGCGTTCCAGTTTTTTTCATATCCGTAGAGAACACCAAAACTCAGCATTGTAATACCACTCACCAGAAACGTTGCCACTGTCCCCAGGGTAGCGACAGCCAGCAGCTTTGCCAGGTAGAGCGTACCCCTGCCATGGCGGCTGCACAACACCAGCTGATCCATCCTTCGCATACGCTCATCCGCAAATACGCCCGAGAATACCATGCCGATCATCAGTGCGGTCAACGCCAGTATCATCTTAATGCTGGACAACATCATATCCGGCCCCATATCCCAGTAGTAGGCATAAGGAGTCTGAACCTCGTTTTCACGCCAATATTGTTTCTCCCCCTCAGTGAGATACAAAATACGCTCGTAGTCTGCCACTGCCTGCTGCCTCTCTCCATAGAAAGCGGCAGCGTCCACGGTATGCACTCTCTCATTTCCCACCACCCCTCTTATATAATTATAGATGGCCTCATACTGCCTTTGCTGTTCTATAATCCTTAGCCACTCCGTTTCCGTTCCATCAGTGGGAAATGCTGCCGTCGTGGTCACACTTGAGGTTGTCGAACCAACACCGTCCCTCACTGTCTGCATCTCCTGGGTCTGTACACCCACATAGGCCGTCTGCATCTCCTGCAGCAGTGTATCGTCGATAATCCGGCCGTTTAATCTCTCTGCCCGCTCCTGACGTTCCAACACATAGTCGTATTTACTGCTGCGCACACTCTCCCCGGTCTGCGCGTCAATGGTGGTATAGTTGTCCAGTAACGACTCATAGCATAAAAATACTATAATCAGCATCACACCACAAAAGGCGATCCAGGTCATTTTCCTTTTTAATATCTTTTTAATCTCATATTGATACAGCGTTCCTAACTGGCTCATTCCTGCTGCCCTCCTTCTCTCCGTTTTGCATCTGGCCTGTCGATGCCGTCTCCAAACTGCTCCAGATAAAATGCTTCCAGATCACCGCGGCTCTCCTCCCATTTGCCCTGATAGATCATCTTTCCGTCCTTCATCATCAGGATACTGTCCGCAATATGCTCTACATCTGACACGATATGGGTGGACAGCAGCACGATACTGCTCTTTCCCGCCAAGGCGATCAAGTCCCGGAATCTCACCCGCTCCTTGGGGTCCAATCCCGCCGTAGGCTCATCCAACACCAACAGCTTGGGCTCCCCCAACAGCGCCTGGGCAATCCCCAGCCGCTGTTTCATACCGCCGGAATAGGTTCTGATCTTTTTATGCGCCTGTTCCGCCAGTCCTACCAATTCCAGCAGTTCCTTACTTTTCTGCCGGGCCTGGGGTTTGGGTAGTCCCTTGAGCGCCGCCATATAGAGCAGGAATTCCCTGCCTGTAAAATCCGGGTAATACCCGAAATCCTGGGGCAGATACCCCAGCATGGCCCGGTAACTTTCACTGGTCACGGGCTGCCGGGCCAGAGTGATCTGTCCCTCCGTGGGCCGCAGAATACCGCAGAGCATCCGCATCAATGTGGTCTTGCCTGCGCCGTTGGCTCCCAGCAAGCCGTAGACTCCCGTGGTCAGACTGAGATTGATATGATCCACCACGGTTCTGCTCTGATATTTTTTGCTGATATTGTCTATACACAGCACAACATTTCCTCTCATCTCATCCATATCTTTTTTTCTCCCTATTTAGAGTTCCGTAACTGTTCGGACAGTTACTGTTTAGAGTCCCGCCGCTGTCCGCTCATAGATACAGTTGGCCCGGCAGGCGGCCTGATAATACTCCCATCCGTTTGCTGCCAGCAGCAGAGCCAGCGCTACAATCCAGCAGCCAAAAAAGCGCTCCCTGTACCACTCAAACATCCCATATCCCACCATCTGCAGGCAGCCCACCAGAACAGCGTTGCCCAGACACAGGTACATAGCCTCCCGCCCCCGCACCTTTCTGGACCAGACCATACTCAGAAACGTGGTCATCAGATAGGGCACCAGCAGGTAAACGCCGGTGTGCCAGAACTTCATCTGCTCATACAGGGCCAGCAATGGCAGCAGCAAAAGCAGCAGCGCCAGATGAAAGCTTCCCAGCAGCCCCATTCTCGCCAGAACAATACTTTTTACCGAAAAGCGGGTGGCAAACTCCAGCTCTGTCATGTTATACACAGAGGAGCGTGTCTGCTCCTGGGCCGCAATCAGAGCAAAGAACGGCATGGCGCCAGCCGCCACACACAGCGCATCCCTCTGCCATCCGGCAGTAATGCCCACCAGTGCGGCAAATACCGCCACCGACAGTACCCACACCCGCTTGCGTATATATGCCGCCTGGCTCAAGACAAATGCGCTGTGGCTTATAGGGAGCAGGGGGCTGCCGGACAAAAAAGCGTCCCTCCTCTCAGGGGCCGGAGCCTGAAATAAAATCTGAAGCTCCTGCTCCAGCATTTCCACGGAATACCTCTCGCCCATATTATCTCTTCCTTTCTTCTCTCTTTCCATAAAACACGTCTTTATAAACCTACACCTGCACACTAACACAGCTGCGCCCGCAGCTTTTCCAGCACCGCCGTTATCCTGCGGCGCAGGGCAAAGCGGGATATCCCCAGCAGCTTCGCCAGGTCCCCCACTGGAATCTCACTGCCATAGCGCAGTGCCAGCAGCTCTCTCTCGCTCTCCGCCAAGGTTTCCAGCGCCTGCCGCAGTCCCAGCCGCAGTTCCGGCTCCAGGCCCGGCTCCGCCGCCAGCTGCCCCTCCATATCCTCTGACAGTGGCTGGGCTTTGCACCTGCGGTATTCGTCAATACACAGATGCCTGGCCGTGGTGTACAGGTATTGCAGCGCTTTGCCCTGCTCACGGTATCCCCTGTCCTCCCACAGCCGCAGGAAGGCTTCCTGGGTAATGTCTTCCGCCAGCTCCGCCTGCCCCAGCCTGTAATAGCAATAGCGGTATATCTTGTCGTACATTGTCTTTTCGTCCATGGACACCCGGCTGCCCTCCTTCCACTGTGTATAACGATTCAGACCGCGTTATGTGCGGAGAAATTCATTATATTTTAAAAGCATTTGAGATACAAGCAAAATAAGCGCTTGAAATGGCGCATTCAAATCTCTATAATTAGTTTTGACAATATTGTTACAATGCCCTCTATGACTTACAGGGCAGACAGTTCGTCTTTATCCCCGGAGGCTGTTTCACCCTGGGCTGGAACAGCTTTTCCTGCTCGGAGAATGCGGATTCTTTGGTATTTCGGGAAGCGCTGGAGAGAGGAGGGTGAAAGCAGATGAAAAAAAAGATAAAATGGATTATTGCAGGCGCAGCTTTGCTGGCTTTATTAATATCGATGCCCATTCTTTCCGTCCTCGTCTGGAACCCTTCCCAAAATCGGTATCCGGTAAGGGGCGTGGATGTGTCCCGGTATCAGGGGCAAATCGACTGGAATGTTCTGGCCTCCAACGATATCTCTTTCGCCTTTATAAAAGCCACGGAGGGCAGCTCCCATGTGGATTCCTGCTTTTCATATAATTACGAAGAGGCGCGAAAAACCAGCCTGCGCATAGGAGCCTACCACTTTTTCAGCTATGACAGCGAAGGGCAGACGCAGGCGGATAATTATATTGCCGTCGTGGAGAAGACTGACGATATGCTCCCGCCCGTGATTGATCTGGAGTTCTATGGTGACAAGGAGCAAAATCCCCCGGCGCAGGACCAGGTTCGGCAAGAGCTCACCGTTATGCTGGACAGGCTGGAGGAATATTATGGCATGAAGCCCATTATCTACGCCACCGAGAAATCCTATAAGTTATATCTTGCAGATGCTTATCAGGAATATGATATCTGGATCAGGAATATTTTTACCTCTCCCCGCCTTTCAGACCATAAAGAATGGACCTTCTGGCAGTATACCAACCGGGGAAGGCTGGAAGGATACAAGGGGGATGAGAAATACATTGACATGAATGTATTTAACGGAAGCAGCGAGGATTTTCTGAATTACCCATGACTAAAAAAGAAAGGCCCCTTCCACGCAGAGGCCTTTTCCTTCACTTGTTATCAATCTTCTTATGATGCTCCTTTTTAATAGCATACATGAGCTGGTCCGCCTTACGCAGATGGCTTTCCATATCAGCATCTTCGTCAGGCTTCAATATGACATACCCGATACTCAGTGTCAGATTAAAGGAAATCTGTCTCCTTTCCACCTCCTGAGCGAGCTTTTGCACAATGGAATCCCGCAGTACGTCCAGATCCATTCCCTCACTGAGTTTTCCTCCGATAAAGAATTCGTCTCCGCCGAATCTGGAGATAATCCAATCGGAAGGCACTTGTGCCTTTAGGACAGTAGCCACCGTGCGCAGGGCCTGGTCGCCGCTGGCATGGCCATACTGGTCATTGATCGTCTTCATTCTGTCAATATCCGCTATCATAACTGCCCCGGTGCCACCGGCTCTGTGCCAATCTTCCAGCATCGGATAGGAGATTTTCTCACAGCCTGCGCGGTTATACACACCTGTAAGCATATCTGTCACAGAAAGCTCTGTCAGCTTCCGGGTCAGATCCGCAATGGTAATATTGCGGCGCACCTGCTCCAGATTCTCGCTCAGATGCCGGGTCCAGATATAAAGACCGTTGTCCTCCACAATATCTATATCCCTGGTCAGCATGGCAAAACCATAACTTTTCCCCTCACTGTACACCGGCACGAAAATATATACTCCCGGCTCCGGAGTATCGTTGGAAACATCAAACATCGCTTTCCGGTACTCCATAATCCGGTGAGGCCTCGGAATGCCATTGCGAAGAGAACAGATTACATCCATACTGTCACTATAGCCCTCTGACCGCAGATTTTCATCCCTCTCCTCAATATTGAAAAACTCTCTGTCAAGGCAAAGCATGAAATCGCCGCCCTCCATCCAGCACTCATTCTGAAAGAGACTGTTTAGACTATAATTCAGTCCATCGGCATTTTCAGCCTTTCTAATTGCCAGATAAAGGTGTCTGAAGTGTGCGTCCCAGGCAAGACTGTCTGCTCTATGGGAATAACGTTCTCTTCCCTCCTTGATTTTTACGGCACAGGACTCACAGCCGCAGCTTCCGCCAGGGATAAATTCGGTGCGCATGACAAACGATGCTTCATTCTTCCTGCCCTCCATATCATCCAGCAGGATCTGTATCGCCTTTTCCCCCATGCTGCGCCATTCATGATCAACCGATGCAATCGAGGGAGAATATTCCTGTCCCGTCATGATGCAGTCATATCCCGTGACCATCACATCCTCGGGTATTTTATACCCCCTTTCCTTCAGCAAATCACAGATGCCCATTGCCATAACATCATTGGCACAGATAAAGATATCCGGCAGACACTTATGCTGATCAATCCACTCGCCAACAAACTTCTTGGGCAAATCTTTCGCCCAGTCCCCATACATAATATTCTCCGAGGGCAAAGACAGACCATTTTCTTTCGCCACATCCAGCACTGCCTGCAGCCGGATATTGCTCTCTGCATGCTCCCGGGGACCACCCACAAATACAATCTGTCTTGCGCCATGCTCATGCACCACATGTTTTGCAAGCTCATGCATTCCATGGTAATTGTCGGTACTGATCGTCCTGATTCCTTCATAGTCATACTCTATGCTGATAGCAGGAATCCCGGCTTCCACCACCTTGTGGTATACATATTCCACTTCCTCCGGCCTGTTGAAGGAATTGGCCATGACAATCACACCGTCAAAATCCCGCAGTTCGGGAAGCCGGAATATATTGCTTTCACTGATATTAGTCTGCTCATTTCCAAAAAAATTGGAGAAGTTTACAAAGACAAATATATCTGTATCGGCATCCCGGGCGACCCCATATATCCCCGTGACTACCTCGCGCAAATATTCCATTCCCCATCCATTCGCAAAGACGGCAACCCTTCTTTTCATCGCATACCTCTCTCATATCTCATCAATCAGAGTCAAATCTCACAAGAAAACTATAATAATTTTACCACGGATTTTTAAACTCAACAACCACTTATCTCAATTTTTTTAGCTTTCCTGCATTTCTTTGATATGTCACACCGATCCGAAAAATATTCTTGACAATATCCCTTCCATCGTATATGATAGGCTACAAACCAAATATTACTCGCTAGGGGAGCACATCGCTGAGATTGGATCTAAATGATCCTAACCCTCACCACTTGACCCGGACAATACCGGCGGAAGGAAGCAGAAATATACGGCCAGAGGAACATGTTCCTTTTGCCCGTAGCACGATGTTGTCCCTCCTTGCATCCACAAAGGAGGATTTTTTTATGTTTTATGATGTTGTTGTCAACGATTGGGGAGAGACCACTTATATCCCCACCACTCTGGGCAAGGTCCTGCTGATCATTCTCATTATTGCCCTGCTGGGCGGCGCTGTCGCATTTGCGCGCACTCAGGTAAAAAAGAAGCCTGCTGCCGCTGTCCCCGCCAAGAGACCGGGCACCAGGCTGACCGCCAGGCAGCTGGCATTCTGCGCCATGGCCATTGCGTTGGGCACTGTGCTGTCCAATATCAAGCTGTTTGATTTCCCCTATGGCGGCTCCATCACCCTGTTGTCCATGCTGGTAATCTGCCTGCCCGGGTATTTCTTTGGACTGGGGGCAGGTATTCTGACGGGTATCGCCTATGGTGTGCTACAGCTGCTGATCGATCCCTATGTACTGTATCCCCTGCAGCTGGTGGTGGACTATCTGCTGGCGTTCGGCGCACTGGGGCTGTCCGGTCTGTTCTCCAACGCCAGAAACGGTCTGATCAAGGGGTATATTGCGGCGATATTCGGACGGTTTGTCTTTGCCGTGATCTCCGGCTGGATTTTCTTTGGCGTCTACGCCTGGGAGGGCTGGGCCCCGCTGCCCTACTCCCTGGTATACAATGCCAGCTACATCTTTTCCGAGGCGGCCATTACCATCATCATTCTGCTTCTGCCTCCGGTAAAGAAAGCCATGGGCAGTGTAAAACAGCTGGCGCTGGAGTAACCGACGACAGAGCTTACAGCATTGTATCGTCCCGCAGGGCCTCGGCCAAATTGATATTTAATATTTTTTTCCCACCCAGATAGTATGCCAGCGCCACAAATCCAAAAACCGCCAGGGTAAATGCCAGAATTGAGACCACCGGCGCTGCCTTTACAAATTCCATCGGGTCGATATAGCTGGCTTTTATCATAACCACCGTGACAGCTGCCGTCAATAGCAGCGCAGTCAGCAAGGGATGCCCCACAAGAACTGTCGCCTCCACGCAGAACATTTTCCGTATTCCCTCCGGTGTCAAACCCACGGACATATACCGGGCAAACTCTCTCTTTCTCTGGCATATGAATCCTAGAGTGTTGGAAAATACATGCGCTATCCCTATGATGGCAAACAGACTGCAGAAGGCTCCCAACACCAGCTCATAAGCGTCTATCATTTTGTCGTTGTCTATTTTCTCCTGAAGACGGTTCTCGCTCTCTGCCACATATCTCTGGCCGAACTTTTGAGCGATCTCTCCCTCCAGCATATTGAGTGCATCCAGCGCATCCCTCTCCTGGGCCAGTACACGAACATAGACATCTCTCTGCGCTCCCCCTACCTGTCCGGAGATTTCTTTCCACAGAGACAGCGGGATAAATGAAGTCAGAGCAAAATCTTCATATTCCTCCCGCAGAACAGGTGGTTCCCAGGTGCGCGCAAGCACCGGCACTACTGCCTGTAAATCCGGCCTTGTGCTGTTCTGCCAAGTGACTGTCCCCAGCTCCTCGCTCACATAGGGTATATATTTGCGATTGCGGAAGTTGCTGTTGGAGCTATCCCAAAATCGGTTCAACAGAATCGCCCCGTCATACTGTGGGGGCACGCCAATTTGACTACAGTACTCTGCAAATCCCTCATCATCCAGTATGACAATGGATGCCCTTACAAAAATAAAACCGTCGCCTGCAGGTACCTGGCCTTCTGTCAGAACATTTGCGCCACCCAATTCCAGTAATTCCTGACTCTGCAACTCCCATGGCAGCGCGCAGAAAGACTCCGCTTTCTGATAGGCTATGATGCTGTCCGCTCCGGGAACCGCCCTCAGTTCTTCCAGCATTTCAAAGTCCTCTATCCGGGTATCCTTAACCGTTGTCATCACATCCCACACATCCTGATAAGCCTCAAAATAGGTATGTCTGGTACTGATTCCGGAGAGCGTAAAAAAACACTGCATCAGCATGAAGCCCAGAAACGCCAGCGTCAGAGACAAGGTGGTGGTGCGCAGGGCTTTTTTCTGCGCTCTCAGCGCATTCCCTGCCAGCTCTCCCTCCACACCGAACAATGCAGACAGCATATGGACATGGTTTCTCCTTTTTAACTGCCGTTTACTAAACTGCAATTCTCCTGTACCCCGGATGGCCTCAAGAGGCGTCAGCCTGCTCATTTTTCCCGCCGGCAGCCATGCCGACACAAGCACTGTAAGAACGGACAGAGCAAAGGTAATTACCAGTATCATCGGACTGCAGCTGAAGGTTACTCTCCGTCCCCCCGCCAGGTTTTCCGCCTTGGCGCTCATGATCGACACTGTGCCGAAACTTAGTCCCACCCCCAGCAGCAATCCCAGCAGAATCGGTATCAGCGCAAGCATGACAGCCTCCTGCAGCAGCCCCGCCCGTATCTGTCCCGGCGTAGCTCCAATGCTGGAAAATATACCAAATTGATGAATTCGGTTGTTCATGGACACAGCAAAAGAATTGTGTATCACCAGAATCAGAGAAAGGCACACAAGCGCCACCACAGCCAGATAAGCCGGCATCAGGAGCCGCGGCATCTTATCCCCCGGAATACGAATAAAATAAAGGGACAGAAGCTGATAGTTATAGTCGGCGGCATTCTCTGAGAGGCCCAGTATGGAAAGGAGAGAATGCATATCCTGATAAACGGTTCTCTTGTCATAAAAGCAAATATCCACTGTGACTTGCTGCGCGTCGGACAAATCCCCGTTTACCACCGCCGTCTCCACATTGGCAAACCGTTTGATAATCTCCATGTCTCCCGCATCCAGTTCCCCCGCAATACGCCCGTGCCAATCTCCAAACTCCTGTTTTACCCCCTCGATGTTGTCCAGCCAGAAATTGTAAAACAAATTACACAGAAAGGACAGAAACAGCGCCGCGATAAATGCCGCCACCATAATGGACATGCCGGTGCCACGATTGTTTTTTATATAATCCCTGGAGTATTCTTTCCACATGTCCCCTACCTCCGTCTCTCATCACTGATAATCCGGCCGTCCCCTATGGCTATGATGCGGTCCGCCTCCAGCGCGACCTTCTCGTCATGGGTAATCAGCACAATCGTCTGTTTCAGATTTCGGTTGGAAAGTTTCAGCATATCAATGATTTCTCTGGAATTCTTCTGATCCAGATTGCCAGTAGGCTCGTCCGCCAGCAAAAGAGCGGGCCGATACACCAGCGACCGGGCTATGGCCGCCCTCTGCTGCTGCCCTCCCGACAGCTGATTGGGCAGAAATTCCAGTTTGTCCGCAATTCCCAGAGAATCCACAATCTGCTCAAAATACTCCTGGTTCGGTTTCCTCTTGTCCAGCATCAGCGGCATAAGAATATTTTTTCGGATAGTGAGCGTGGGGATCAGATTATAAAACTGATAGACCAGCCCTACTTTTCTGCGCCGAAAAATAGCGGACTGTTTCCGGCTCAGACCGGAAATGTCCGTTCCCTCGATTATAACCCTGCCCTCTGTGGGGTGATCCACGCTGCCGATAATATGCAGCAACGTTGATTTTCCCGAGCCGGAAGCCCCTATAATTGCGACAAATTCTCCCTTTTCCACAGACAGACTAACTCCGTCCAAAGCGGCAACCTGGTTTTCCCCGGAGCCGTACAATTTCCTCACTCCCTCACATTTCAATATCTCCATAGTCTATTCCTCCTGTTTTGAGTTTACGAATATCACGCATGCATGTCGCTTACAAACTCATTATAGCAGGATAAAGTGACAGCTCAGTGACTGTAAATACGGACCTCAAAACAGGCCCCGCCCTCCGGGAGGTTACGGGCGCTGACGGTTCCGTTCTGGCTCTCAATAATGGCCTTGGCAATAGCCAGTCCTATGCCGATTCCGCCCTTTCCCGCATTTTTTCCCCGAAAAAAACGCTCAAAAAGCCGTGGAATGTCTTCCCTTGCAAATCCACCCCCGGTATCCCATATCCGTATCTGTGTGTAGAGAGGATTCTGTTCATAGGAGCAGGACACGATCCCTCCGGGTGGAGTGTGTTCCAGACAGTTTTTTAAAAGATTCATAAGGGCCTCCATCGTCCACTCCCGATCTGCAAAAATTGCCGCCTCGCCCATCTCAAGAATCTGCACTGATACCTGAGCCTGGTCAAAAAGCTCTTGGAGATTGTCGGCGGCCAGCATGAGAACAGTGAAAACATCCGTCTCCTTTCTTTCCAGCGCCAAAGTTCCGGCATCAATGCGGGACAGCAGCAGCAATGCCTCCTCCAGATGGGTCAGGCGGGAGAGCTGGTGGCGTATCTGCTCCAGGTGTTTTGCGCAGGGAGCCTCCTGCATCATTTGCGTGGACAGGGAGATGGATGTGATGGGAGTTTTAATCTGATGGGCAATATTATATAGATTTTCCGCGAAATTTTTCCTTGCCCTCAAGGCCGATTCTCTTGTCTGGTACAATTCTGTCACCGTCTTGTAAATTTCATCCTGCAGTTTGGAGAAATCGTCCTCCCCGGCCGCTGGTAAGATCCCTCCGTTTCCGGTGTTCACCTTTTCCAGATACTCTGTCAGGCCCTGTATGCGCAGAACACTTTTTTTGTGCCAGAGGGCAGATGTCCATAAAAACAACAATCCACTGACAAAAATGCAAGCAACTGCAAGAGCTGCGCCATAACGACCGGCAGAATGTTGAAAATCCGTATGTCTGTAGCCATATGCAGAAAGAATATTTTCTGTTGCGGAATTTGCAGACCCGTTTCGATATTCCTTCAAAGCAAGCATTACCGCCTGTTCCGCTGACTGTTGATTTTCTATGATTTCTCCGCATATATCCCCCAGTGCGCGAAACTGCGCCCGGTCAAGATACTCCGTCAAAAAAATGGCCGTCAAAGACGCTGTCAACAGACTGACTGAAAAAATCAGGCCCATAAACATTCCTATATTTCTTTTCACACTCATACTAACTCCCATCTGCCCGCCTCGGCGGACACTCAAATCAGGATGAAAAATGCCTATTTGGACTTGCTGCGCAAGTCCTGCATTTCTTTGAGTGTGAGACTAGAACTTCTTTGCGAAATGCCCTCTGGCATGAGCAATTAGAAGTTCTTCTCACACTAACTCCTCCATGCGGTAGCCAATACTTCGCACTGTTTTCAGGCAAGCTGGCTGGTGCAATTTCTCCCGCAGGCGTTTCACCGTGACTGTCAGCGTATTGTCGTTGACATAATTCCCGCCTACGTCCCAGATATTTTCCAGCAACCTCTCCCTCGGAACCGTCTTTCCCTTATTTTGCAGCAGATATACCAGCAGCTGATACTCCATGGGGCTGAGACTGATTTCCTCCGAGTCGCAGAAGACAAGCGCACGGTTCCGGTCAACGGATATGGAACTGCAGGATAAATACTGTTTCGACACATCCCCCGTTCTGCGCAGCAGAGCCTGTATGCGGGAATGCAGAACCTCCAGTTCGAAGGGCTTGACCACATAGTCGTCCGCGCCGTTTCGGAATCCGTCCACAATATCACTGGAATCCCCGCGAACTGTGAGAAAGATTATCGGCAGCTCTCTCCGGACAGAGCGAATCCACCGGCACAGCATATTCCCGTTCCCGTCAGGCATGTTCCAGTCTATCAGCGCCAGCGTGGGACAGACATTTCCAAAAGCCTGTTTTGCCTGAGCTACCGTTGAGAAGATGGACACCCTGTAGCCGCGCTGCCCCAGGAAATCCGCCACCGTCTGAGCTATATTTTCATCGTCCTCCACATAGTAAATATCAATCATTTTACCCTCACTCCCAATATCCCTTGCACACATACACCGTCAAAAGTCATCGCAGGACTTTTTCTCCATATCCGTGTAGATTATAGCACAGCCATATATACGTTGCCACTACTTTTCTGTGCTAGTTCCATGTACCGTTTATGGGATAATAGTTATATTTTCACGAAGGAGGATTTTAGATCATTCGCCGCCTGCTTTATATCATCTTGGGCAATGATGGCAGATACAACTGCCAGACCGTCAATCCCCATAGAACTAAAAAGCGATGCATTTTCTTTGCATATACCGCCGATCACAACAATGGGCAGATTGACTGCCCGGCGGATTCTCCCCAGTTCCTCCATAGATACCCGCACGGCGTCCGGCTTTGTCTCTGTCGAAAACATTGCCCCCACTCCCAGGTAATCCGCTCCGGCTTTTGACACCATTTCCGCCTCCTGCACAGAATGGACAGAGACGCCGAGCAGCATGTCTCTGCCGATTATTTTTCTGGCAATGTGGGCAGGGATATCTTTTTGCCCGATATGAACCCCCGCCGCACCTGCCGCCAGAGCAACATCAATGCGGTCATTTATGATAAGGGGTATGGTGTATTGATCCGTGACCCTTTTGATCTCTACCGCCAGATCATAAAAGTCTGACGAGGATATGTCTTTTTCCCGGAGCTGCACCATGGTGCAGCCGCCCATAATCGCCTGTTCCACCGCCTCAGTCAAAGTTTCAGAGCTCATGCACAGGCGGTCTGTCACAAGGTATAAAGAATAATCAGGTCTCATTTTCTCCCTCCGTTTCCTCATGCAGTCCATACTTATAGAGTCGATAAAAATGGTGTGTCGGACCACAGCCCCTGCCAATATCAAGAGAATGCGCAATAGCCATTGTCACATAAGTCTTTGCTGCCGCCACCGCATCCCGAAGCCTCATTCCTTTTGCGAGCTGTGAGGCTATCGCGGAAGAAAAAGTGCAGCCTGTTCCATGTGTATTTTTCGTATCAATCCGCAGGGCATCAAAATGATAGATCCTCTCTCCGTCAAACAGTACATCCAGCGCATTTTGTACACTGTGGCCGCCCTTGACCACCACCGCCCCACAGCCCATCGTGTGAATTCTCCTTGCGGCGTTTTCCATATCCGTTATGGAATTGATTTTGCAGCCTGCGATTTTTTCCGCCTCGGGGATGTTCGGCGTCAGCACATCGGCCAGTGGAATAATGGTTTCAATCAATGTCCTGACTGCCGCAGGCTCCATAAGAGGACATCCGTTTTTGGCATACATAACCGGGTCAATCACAATATTTTCCGGGCGGTAATATCGCAGCCTTTCGGCAACCGCATTCATGCAGGCAGGCGTGGAAAGCATACCTATCTTGACCGCATCGACCTCTATGTCCTCAAAAACGGCGTCTATCTGTTTCTCAATCATATCGGGTGTTATATTTTGCATGTCAATTACTCTGGCCGTATTTTCCGCCACAACTGAGACAATGACACTCATTCCAAATACGCCGTGGGCAGAAAACGTCTTTATATCCGCCTGTATGCCCGCACCGCCGCTGCAATCAGACCCCGCAATACTCAATACCTTTTTCATTTCTTTTCCCTCCCATAAACCATATTCCAGAAATCAAGTTCAAGAAAACTCCCCCTTTCAAAAATACAGGCCAACTTTCTCTGCTCCGTTTCAGAGAGATTGCCGCATTTTTGGTCTGCGAAGCCGCACCATTCCCTACAGCTGTCAGCATACTGATCGTCCGCGTAATCCAGGATAAAGTCCCAATATTCTGATTTTGCGCTCTCCGGCTCCTTTGCAATCTTTCTGAACATATAGCTGTAACTGAGCATACAGGGCAGCACCGCCATCAATATTTCGCAGATATTACCACGCTCTGCGTTCCCAAGCAGAAAGTCAATATATCTTTGATTTTCCGGCAGCGGCGCCATAGATTCTATATCCTCATCCGTCATGCCATACCGTTCCAGATAACGCAGGCGCACCGCCGACTCTGTATTTGTGACAAAACCCAGCGCGGAATAGTAAAACTGAATATCCTGTAACACCGTCGCATGGTATATTGCCTTTCCGAATACACGGGCATAATTTTTTAGATAGATGCTGTCCTGTATCATATATTCCTTAAAACTTTCGGGGGATAGTTTCCCACTTTTCATATCCTGCACGAATGCCGTGGCAATGCACCGATCCCAGACAGGTATGTTTCGATATAAGACTTCTTTCATAAATGACATTTTCCCTTCCTCCCGCAAAAAGATAAAAAAACAGAGCCTTCAAATCATTGAAAGCTCTTTCAGACGCAATGCGGCGTAAGAAATTGCTTCCCTACGCCGGTATTAGCCGACAGGTCCAGAGGTCAGGTCTTAACCTTTTTCAACTTGTTCAGTTCCCTCGCAAACACATATCCTGGTACTATTCAGTTATATCGCCTTCCCAACCGCAATGCAGTCGCTGCGGCTGGATATAGTATATACGATATGGAATGCGGAAGTCAATAGATTTGAGACAAAACCTTTAAAAAGAAGAATTCTGTCCTCCTTTACAGACGTCCACCCATCCCACATAACCGGAATGTTCCTCCAATTCCGAAATCGTAAGCTCTATCGCACTGTTGGAGCTTCCGCAGGCAGGAAATACCGTATCAAAACGTTTCAGTGATATATCCAAATACACTTCCACTCCCTCATTCACCGCGAACGGACATACACCGCCCACGGCATGGCCCACAAGCGTCTCCACTTCGTCCGGCGAGAGCATCTTGGCCTTCGCGCCGAACTGCGCCTTATACTTCGGATTGTCAATTCTCGCATCCCCGGCGGCCACCACCAGCACCGCATGGCCATCCACCATAAAGGAAAGCGTCTTCGCTATCCTCTGCGGCTCACAGTGCAGGGCTGCGGCGGCAAGTTCTACCGTCGCGCTGGACACATCAAGCTCCTGAACCCTTTCCTCCATCCCTTGTTTCCTAAAATATTCCTTAACCTTTTCTATTGCCATTCTTCCCTATCCTCCTATATTCTCTGCAACAGTGCCCGGAACTGATTTAATCATTTGGGTAAAAAATCACATTGTAGGCAGCACAGACTCTATCCGAAACATTGTGGTATGCATGAGAAATATCCGCCCCAAACCGTATGGACTGCTTTTCCTGCAGGAACACTTCCTTCCCGCCTATCACCATCTTCAGCGTCCCCTGCACCAGAAATACATATTCCTCCACACCCGCCACATGGGGGAGTGAGCTATGCTCCACGCCCGCGTCAAACTCAATATAAAAGACTTCCACGTTTCTCACCGGGTCAAAGGGAAACAGCGGGTATGCCCTCATTCCCCCGTTCTCTTCCGTAATCATTTCCTTTTCACCAAGCCCGGCAACCATATATTCCGATTCCTGCTGTCTGCAGAAAAAAGATAACGGTATTTTCAGCCCAGTTGAAATCTTCCATAACACGTTGATGGTGGGCGAGGACTGCCCGCGCTCAATCTGCCCTAACATGGGCTTGCTGACTCCCGACAGCCTGGCAACCTCATCCAGCGTGAGCTGCCTCGTGTTCCGAATTTCTTTCAGCCGCTCCCCTATCTTCAATGAAACCTGCTCCATGACTCCTCCCTCTATCTGTTTTCAAATACAAAATGTATTATAACATACAAAAGTAGAAACGGGAAGAGTTAATGCAGAAGGAAAAATGACAATTTGTCATAAATAACCCAAAATAATAAAAAAATAGTCTTGCTTCTTACATGTAAAAAATGGTAAAATATAAAAAATATAGCAGCAAAGAGAAAATATGTATTGAAGGATATGTCGTCTGAAAACATTCTTTGGGGGAAGGAGATTGTGTTATGGGAATCGGCAGTGTTACATCAACGAACAGTATGTCAAGCATGCGGATGCTTACGGCAGTTTCATCAGATTCAAAGATCAAAAATATTCAAAATGAAATTACTAATGCAAAACAGCAGATGCAGAAAATATCTCCAAAGGAAGATCTTTCTGCTATCGAAAAAGAAACCGAGCGAAAGAAACTTCAGAAAGATATATCCAGTCTCAATACAGAGCTGAAACAGCATCAGGAGGAGCTTCGCAAGTCACAGACAAGAGAAATCAGGATGGCGGAGCTGCAGGAAGATCAGAAACCGAAAAAAGACGAAAAATCAGAAGATAAAATACAAAAGACAGAGACATCCTTAGATAAGGCAGACGAAAAGAATCAGCCAACCGACAAGCAGCAGACAGGGCGTCCGGGAACAGTCATAGCCAGTAACAGCGACGGCACTGTTATTTTAAAGGGAATAGCGAATCAGGATGAGAAAAGCGGCGTAGATACAGAAGAAAAACGGACTGATGAAACCAAAGAAAACGGCATTGCTGAAAAAGAGGCAAAGGGCGTAGACGATGATACGGCTAAGGATACCGGCTTATCCCACAAGAAGATATATGCAATTGTATCGGCAGACTCTTCTACGCGGCAGGCCAATCGTCAGGGGACTATCATAGCCAACACCAGAGATGGCATTGCCATTTTAAAGGGAGAAATAAATCAGGACGAGAAGCGCGGTGTAGACACAGAAAAAAAACAGGCTGAGCTTGAAAAGATGGAAAAAAGGGAACAGAGAGCAATAGCATTCCAATCCTCTATATTGGGCGAAGCAAACAACACAATGAAGTCAGCCGCAGAGACTAATGTGACCGGAATAAATGCCAAGACACAGGTTAACATTAATGCAAAAAGTAACGCTTTTATTAACGCCATAAAAGCATCACAGGAAGAAACGCAGGCAGCACAGCAAAGGTTTCATATTTCTTTTGGATAATTCATTCAGGACCTTGTAGAACGAATCTACAAGGTCCTAAGTTTTTGTATATGTCTCGGCCTGCTAACATGTCACGCAGCAGCCCAGGCGGGAAGAGTACAGAATCTTCTCCCTCACCGGCAGCTGCATCAGCCTGCCCAGCGCCTCCTCATAATATTTCAGCTGCTCCGCATAGCGATTCCACAGCTCCTCCCCTGTCTGCACCCGGTCGGTCTTGTAGTCCACCACCACGATCTGTCCGTCTTCTACAAAGAAAGCATCAATAATCCCCTGGATCAGTACTTTCTCCTCTGTGGGAAACTGAGGCCGGAGCCTTGCGGCGCTGATGCCATAGACAAAGGGCTGCTCCCGGTACAAAAGCCCCGCCCTGTCAGCACGCCACATGCGCCAGGCGATGGGGTCCTGAAAAAAACGGATCAGCTGATGCTCCCGCAGTACCTCCTGATAGCTTTCCGGCAATCTTCCCTCCGCCACTTCCCGCGCCAGGAACTTGCGCAGATTGGCTTGCAGCTGTTTTTCGTCCATCGCCTGCGCAAAATCGTCCCGGCTCTCCGGGAACTCCCTGTAGACCCCCTGATACAGCAGTCGGTAGTCTGCCAGCTCCATCACCTTGTGGAAAGCGTTACCCCGCAGTGTGCCTCCCGCCTCCTGGACGTCCTTTCGGAAGCTGGGAATATAAGGCACTATCTCTTTATCCTCAAAGGCATGGAACGCCGCCTCGTCCTTTTCTTCCATGGCGGCGATCTTCAGTTCGGAAACGCTGGTCTTGGTATAGAGCTGCTCCAGCTGCTGATAGGCATATTCATAGGAAAAACGCTGCTCCAGCTCCTGAATCTGCTCCGGCCTTGCCCAGAGCGCCGCCTGCTCCAGCTGCAGCTCTTTCTCCGCCAAATTGATCTGTTTCTGCACCGCCTCTCCCGCCAGATCCTCCTCCTGCCAGATTCTTACCTGTACCTGCTCCGGATTCAGCGCCGGCAGGATATCCTCCAGATAGGAGCCCGCCTTCATAAAGCTCAGATAGCTCAGAGGCCCCGGCCTGCGCTGCTGATATTTCTGCCAGAGCTGCTCCGCATCAGCCACACAAGCCGTCATAATCAGTTTTTCACGGGCTCTGGTCAACGCCACATACAACACCCGCAGCTCTTCCGCCAGATTCTCCTCCCGCATCTTCCGGGACACCACGAGCTTACGCAGCGTTTTGTTGCGCACACGGTTCTCTATATCCACATAGTCCGTTCCCAGTCCGTAATCCATATCCATCAAAAAAGCCTGATTCACGTCCTGCATATTGAACCGCTTGGCAAGACCGGAGACAAAAGTGACGGGAAACTCCAGACCCTTGCTCTTGTGGATGCTCATGATGCGCACCACATCCGCATGCTCGTCCAGAGAACCGGCCTCCCCGAAATCCACATCATACTTCTCCAGCTGTTCGATATAGCGGACAAAGTGAAACAGTCCGAAATAGCTGGTCTTCTCAAAATCCGACGCCTTGGTCAGCAGCATCTCTACATTGGCCCGGCGCTTGCTTCCCCCGGGCATAGCCGTCACATACTGTAGGTAATCGTACTCTCGCAGAATGGTCTCCAGAAGCTGCCGGATCGGCATGTAGACCGTATACTGACGATAGGCATTGATCCTCTCCAGAAAACGGCGGCATTTCTCCTGCAGTTCCTGATCTGGCGCCTGCTGCACCGCCTCCCACAGACTTTTCTCTTTGTCCGTGCTTCTCAGCTGCGCAATCTCTTCTTCCGTAAATCCGCCAAATATGGATTTCATGACGCCAAACAGGGGAATATCCTGTGTAGGATTGTCCAGCACCCGCAGCAGCTGCAGCAGCTCCTGTACCTCCGTGGCGGCAAAATATCCTGTCTTGGAGGAGATATACACAGGAATCCCCTCCGCCTCCAGCACCTCCTTAAATTCCTCATCCCAGCCGCTGCTGGTGCGCAGCAGGATCACCATATCCCCGTACCGCACAGGCCGCAGCTGCCCTGTGGCCTTATCCGTCACCTGGTATTCCTGGCGCAGCCGGTGAATCCGGGACGCAATCATCCTGGCCTCCCTGGTCTTAACGGTCTCCTCACTGCCCTTCTCCGGCTTCTCCGCCAGCAGCAGCTCACTGCCGCAGTCCGATCCCTGAGGATAGGAGGCTCCCACATACAGGGCCGCATGGCTGTCATACTCGATGCCGCCCTTATCCCGGCTCATCAGATTGGCAAAGATCCCGTTGACAGCGGACAATACCTCCTCCCGGCTGCGGAAATTCCGGCTCAGATCAATCCTCTGCCGACTGCTTTCCTCATGGGTGTAGGTTTCATATTTTTCCAGAAAAAGCTCCGGCCTGGCCAGACGGAATTTGTAGATGCTCTGCTTTACATCCCCCACCATGAAACGGTTGTAATGCCCTTCCTCCTCGCCGGACACCGCCCAGAGCAGATACTCCTGCACCAGATTGCTGTCCTGATACTCGTCAATCAGTATCTCGTGAAAATACTCACGGTACTCCCGTGCCACAGGACCCGGCAGAATCTCGCCCTCCTCCCAGCGCAGCAGGATCTCCAGCGCATAATGCTCGATATCCGAGAAATCCATGAGTTTTTTCTCCTGCTTGCGTGCCCGGAAAGCCCGCCCGAACTCTATGGCAAGATCCACCAGCACACAGACAGACTCCCGGCAGGCATTCATCTGGGCCAGGCTCAGGGACATGGGAGTGGTGAAGAACTGCTCCCGAATCTCCTGCAGGGTATCCTTCACCTCACTGCGCAGCGCTTTGGCCAGTTCCCGCTTTTCAGCGGATACCGCAGAGTCTTTTTTTACCGGCAGCCTTCCAAAGCTTATCCCATCCAGACAGGCATCCTGCTCCTGTGTTTCCATCTCCTCAAGCGTTGCCAACAGCATATCCCTCTCCTGCTCCAGCAGAGGAATATACATGTAAGGGCCGTCCGGCTCCCCGCAGACCTCCAGCGCCTGCTCCAGCGTGTCTGCGCATCCCTGTAACATTTTATATAGATACCGCTGCAGATATTTCCCACATTCAGACTGCTGCCACTGAGTCTCGTCTGAAATATCATAGTCCTTCTTTCTCTCCTCCAGCCACTGCTCGGGCCAGGGACAGCTCTCGGCATACTCGTGAAGTTTTAAAATATGCTGCTCCAGCACGCTCTCCCTGCCGCCGGGGCAGAAGAATTCCACACACCTGGCAAAGGCGGGATCCTGGGCGGCAAAATGCTCCTCCAGCAGCGCCTGCAGCACATCCTGCTTCAGCAGCTTGCTCTCCCCCTCGTCCGCCACCCGCATGGCGGGATCCAGGCCGATCTCCTGAAAATGGTTGCGGATCAGATAGAGACAGAAGCTGTCTATGGTGGTGATCAGCGCATTGTGCAGCAATGTCACCTGCCGCTCGATATGGGCATTGTCCGGGTGCTCCTCCAGTTCTCTCTCCAGCCCCAGCCGTATTCTCTCCCGCATCTCGGCTGCCGCCGCATTGGTAAAGGTCACAATCAGCAGCCGGTCCACATCCACAGGGTGGGAAGCGTCACAGATCATGCGTATGATTCGCTCCACCAGCACCGCTGTCTTGCCGCTGCCCGCCGCCGCCGACACCAGAATATTCCGCTCCCGCAGGTCAATGACCTTCTGCTGATCCGGTGTAAATTGTATGCTCATCTTAGTTCCTTTCTTTCCAGTTCGCCTTCCATCCCGTCCAGAGCTTCCTGCTTATCCAATTCTTTCAGCATCCGTCTGCGATACCCCGGAATCCCGATGTCAAAGCCGCACACCTTCTTATAGGCGCAATAGGTACATGCCTGATCGCTGCCCTTCTCATAGGGATTGACCTCCATGTGTCCCTCCAGAATCTCCCTGCCGATCTGCCGTACCTTGTGGCTGACATAGGCGGATACCAGCCCCAGTTCCTGCCCGCTCATAATAGAGGAGCGGGCGGAATAACTTCCGTCCTTCTTTTTTTCCACCGGAATGATATGGGACCGGTCGCCCATCTCCCGGTCCAGCCGGTCGATGATGTCCTCCTCGCCGCTGACAACTCCATTCATCCGCAGCTGTTCCAGAATCTGTTCATTGACTTCCTGAGGGCTCAACTCCACTTGGGACTCCACCATGGGATCTGTCACATGATAGTAGAGCATGGCCGCCGGCACGATCTCCTTGTCCGGATGCCTGCGGGCCTCCAGCTCCATGGCGGCATTCATATAGACAACCAGCTGAAGCTGCAGCCCATAGTACAGCGCCGCCAGGTCAAAACGCCGGCCGCCGGACTTGTAATCGATCACCTTCACATATACCTTGTCCTCGCTCTCTGAGATATCCACCCGGTCAATGCGCCCCTGCAGCCGCATTTTTTCCTGCTCCGACAGAGCGATATTCACCGCCTCCAGCCGGTCCGCCATATGGAAGGACACCTCATGCCCGTCCGGCGTGAAGCTGCCGCTCTGCAGCTGACTCTGCAGCGCCCGCACTGTCCGCTTCAATATCCTGCTCATGCGCTGTATCGCGTAGGCGCTGCGGGCGCTGGCATAGAGTACGCTGCCGCCGTACTGAGCCGCAAACTGCTCCATGGCCTCCTCCACCGCCTGTTCCGCCCAGTCCCGGGGAAAATCAAACCATGTATATCCGCTTTCCTCCAGCCGCAGCGCAAACACATCCAGCACCTGATGAAAGGCATTGCCCATATCTACATTCTCAAAACCGAACTCCTCCCGCTCCCGCAGGGTCAGGCCATATTGCAGAAAATGCCGGTAGGCGCAGGAAGCATAAGTCTCCAGACGGCTGACGCTGTTTTCCAGCTGCATTCCGTAGAGCGCTCTCGCCACCGCCCGCGACAGGCCGCTCTCCCGATAGTGCAGAAACGCCGCCCGGCGCAGCAGCTCCACCCTTTCCTGCTGCTCCTGCCGCCCCGCATAGGCCGCATACAGGGAGAAAAAGTCCTGCCCCGTCAGTTCTCCGCCGTGTTGTCCTCCGGGGCCGCCTATTGTCCCTTCCACATAGTCCCGCAGCCCCTGGGCCAGATAACGCATCCCCTCTCTGGGTGTCACCACCTGGGACAGTATCGGCTCCCGGTCGGGCCGCCAGACCTCCAGGCCGGGAAAAAGCCGCTGCAGCACTCCCACCAGATAAGCCGGGCGGATGCTCTTGCCGTCATTGCCCATCCGGGCATAAGACAGGTACAGCCGCTCCGAGGGCTTTGTCAGGTTCAGATACAGATACAGACGCTGAATAAACATCTGCTGCCGGGGCGTGGGGGCCAGCTCCAGCCGGGAATCTCTCAGAAATTCCCTGTCCATATCCGAGATGATTCCTCCTTTGGAAGCGCTCTTGGGGATATTGCCGTCATTTACCCCCAGGAAAAACAGCACCCTGATCTGTCTGAGCCTGGTGCGCTCCATATCTCCCACCAGGATGCGGTCCACATTCTGGGGCAGAGTACCCACCTGGATTTCCCCGAAACCTGCCTCCAGAATATCATAGAACTCCTGACGGGTGATCTCCTCCTCCCCTAGCAGCCCGTGGATCTGCTCCAGCAGTTCCATCACCAGCCGATAGATCTGCTCGTACTCCCTGGCGCGCACCAGATCCCCGGACGCCTTGAAGTCCGCCGCCATCTCCACCAGCTGGCGCTGCACCTCGTTATCATGGAGAAAATCATAAAGCTGATTGACATAGTCCGCAGCCCCCGCCTGCTTCTCTCCCCGCAGAGGCTGCAGCTGCTCCATCATCCGCTGCCTCAGCTCATTGATCCGCTGCAGAGGTTCTTCCTCCTCCCCCATGGAGCGGGTCTTGCGGGTAAAAAGCTGGTTCCATTTCTTCCAGCCCCTTATGCCCAGCTCCCGCACATAGTTCTCCAGGTCATCGATCTCCTCCAGCTCAAGCGCCGCCAGCCCGCTGCGCAGATAGTGAAACACCGCCTCGTAGGAAAAATCCTGCAAAAACAGCTGCAGGGCGCTCTTTATGTACTCAATCATGGGATTCAGCGTAATCCCCCTAGTCCGGTCAATATAGCAGGGGATACCCATATCCGCAAACTCCGTCTCCACATGAGGCCCATAGGTCTCCAGACTGCCGGTAATCACAGCGATATCCCGATACTGCAGCCCCTCGCTGCGGATCAGGGACAGGATCGCCAATCCCGCCTGATGCACCTCCTCCTTAGGCGTGTCCGCCTCAAAGAGCCTGATCTGCTCCTGCTTCTCCGTATAGGGTTCGGGATTCATACGGAACAGATTCTGCTCCAGGCTCTGCAGCGCTGGATTATGGGCAAAACGATGCCCGCCGCCGGGACTGATCGTCACATCCTGCCCCCGCTCCACCCCTGTCTGTGCTGCCAGGGCCGCCAGATCATGCACCGTCTTTTTGCTGAGGTAAAACAGCTTCTGCTCCCCATCCAGCTCATAGGGATTCTCCCCCTCCCCCAGAGTCATCGTGACGATGACTTCCTCCGCCAGACGCATCAGCTCCTGGATCACCCGGTTCTGTATGGGGGTAAATCCGGTGAATCCGTCAAATACAATGACGCTTCCGGGAATCAGACGGGATTTGTGCAGCGACCGGCACACCAGATCGAGAGTTTCCTCCGTGGTGATGAAATGTCCGCGGATATAGTCGAGAAAGCTTTGATATAACAGCCCCAGATCCTTCAGCTTGTGGTGCAGCGCCCCTCTTTTTTCGGCAAAGAGCGTCAGCTTGCCCACATCCTCCGGGGACAGGCCGTACTGCATGAACTCCGAGATGGCGCTCTTCACCTCATGGATATAGCCCTGGCGGTGCAGATATCCCCCCAGCGCCGGCAGCTGATCCTTGAGACCTGCCGCCACCTTCTGCAGCACCAGACTCTTGCCCGTATCGTCCAACACCGGGATATCCTCTCCCCCCACCTCCTCCAGGATGCGGTGGGACAGACGCCCGAAGCTCAGCACATCAATATTCATAATCCCCTCGCAGGGGTGCATCGTGACCAGTTCCTGCTGGGTCTGCATCGTGAACTGGTCCGGCACAACAATCATGAAATTTTGCTTTTTCCCATCCGGCCCCATGGATCTGTTGATAATCTCTTGATATAACTGATGACTTTTTCCGACACCCGACGGGCCAAAATAAAACCGCAGACTCATAACGGCCTCCCCTACAGCTCCAGTTCCACCGGACAGTGATCAGAGCCCCTGACCTGAGCGTGAATCTTAGCGTCCTTCAGTCTCTCCTTCAGCGCCTGGGAACAGACAAAATAGTCGATACGCCACCCAACGTTCCTGGACCTTGCCTGGCCCATATAGCTCCACCAGCTGTATGCGCCCTCCAGATCGGGGTAAAAATGGCGGAAGCTGTCCACAAAGCCACTCTCCAGCACCTTGGTAAAGCATCCCCTCTCCTCATCGGTAAAGCCCGCATTGTGCCGGTTGCTCTTGGGATTCTTTAAATCAATCTCCTTGTGGGCCACATTCAGGTCCCCGCAGAAAATCACGGGCTTATTCTTCTCCAGCCCTTTCAGGTAAGCCAGAAACGCCGCCTCCCACTCCATCCGGTAGGACAGCCTGGTCAGTTCCCGCTGGGAGTTGGGCGTGTACACCGTCACCACATAATATTCGGGGAACTCTGCCGTGATCACCCGTCCTTCATGATCATGCTCCGCCACACCGATGCCATAGGCCACGCTGACCGGCTCCTGCTTACAGAATATGGCTGTGCCGGAATAACCCTTTTTCTCCGCATAGTTCCAATACTGGTGGTAGCCCGGCGTCTCCAGCTCCAGCTGTCCCTGGGACAGCTTGATCTCCTGCAGGCAGAACACATCCGCGTCCGCCTCCTTGAAAAATTCCATAAATCCCTTATCCAGACAGGCACGCAGCCCATTGACGTTCCAGGAAATTAATTTCATGCTTTCATCCTCCGCAGTTTTATGTTATAATTTTTTTATACTCACTAACGATTAGATTTTCCTTTTCGCACAGTGCATGTTGCCCGATTATGCGACATGTGCTGTGCGGAAACCTAAAAATCTTAACGTTAGTCAGTATATGTCAGCTATATCTATCATACTTGATTTCCGTCAACGGAACAAGTACAAAATTTATACGCTTGTATAAAGCAGAAATGAGGTATAAAACAATGAAACCCAAAAGGAAGCAAAAAAATTCTTTTCCAGTCCTGTTTTTTCTGATTTTTGCCTTGGCCGGATTCGGAATGCTCATAGGCGGCTTTGTAACCATGGTCAACAGCTACCAGTTCCAGAAAACAGCAGTGGAAGTCTCCGGAACAATTTCGCAGATCACCTCCTACCGGGACTCCGATGGGGATCTGCACCACAGGGTACTGGTCAGCTACAGCTACAACGGGCAGAGCTTTGACGATGTCACACTTGGCTTCTACAGCAGCAGCATGCGTGAAGGCAAGAAGATTCCCCTGCTGGTAGATCCTCAGGACCCCGGCCATATGACCACCAAATCCCGCGACGTTTTCACCAATGCAATTCTTCTGGCTATGGGGGTGGTCTTTGCCGCTGTGGGCATTGTCCCTCTGATCGTTTCACTGGCAGGCTCCCAGAAGAGAAAAAAGCTGATGGCAACCGGGAGGCAGCTGCATGCCGTCGTGGAGTACACGGACGTCAACCGGTCCGTCTCCTATAACGGACGGCATCCCTATATTGTCTACTGTACCTATCAGGACCCCAGCACAGATGTGACCTATCGCTTTAAGAGTAAAAATCTGATGCGAGACCCCGGCTATGCCCCCGAAGACCCGATTGAGGTGTTTGTTGATCCCGAGGACTACAGCAATTATGTAGTGATAGCTGACGGCCCGGCCAACCCCAAGTTAGTCGACTTTACCTGATCACAAAAAAGAGCCCCGGTTTTTCGGCGGCTCTTTTTCTGATGCCTATGTAAGTTGTGTCTGCATGGCGCATATCTGCACCTTCCCCTTTATCTCCAGACACAGCTCCCCTTTTACAGGAATCTGTTCTACGACCTCCGCCCCACCTTGAGAAATGGTTTCCCCTGCCATGTTGAATCTCCCGGCTCTTACGGGCGGCCTCGTTTTCCTCGTTCCTTGTGTCCTATAATATCTCAATTTTACCGCACTTTGGTATACGGAATAATATATATCTCCAAATTATTCCAAAAACAGCGCACCAAAAAGTATACTTTTATCTTTGGCCTTGCAGCCGTCTGCTTTCCTCTGCCAGCCGGTCATAACAGGTATACAGCCTCTGCACGCCGTTTTCCAGAATATAGTAATGACGGATATAGGGCACCAGCAACACCAGCAGAAGCGCCACCAGGGCAAAGAGCGGCAGCTGTGGAGACAGTACGCAGCCCAGAACCGACACAATGGTGAGTATGGCAAAGGTCACTGTCACAATCAGATGTACCAGCCTCTCATGCTGAAAAAAACGAATCTGTATCAGCAGGCTGTCTATGATCCGCTGGCATTGAACCGCATCCATACTGCGCAGCTCATCTTCCTGCCCCAGCAGTTCATCCATATAAGCCAGATATCCCTTCAAGCGTTTTTCCATGTAACCCTCTACTTTCTTCTTTTTTTCTGCTGTATTTTGTAGTATAATCATGTAAAAAATTTGGATTACCGCATTACAGGAGAAACCGACAATGAGACTATATACATATCTGCGCCGACTGGCAATACTGCTGGCTCTGCTTCTTACGCTTACCGGCTGCGGGGCTTTCATCACGGATACCGCCGACTGGCAGCCGCGGATAGGCAGCAGCCAGGACACCGTTGAAATATCCGCTTATCCTCCCCCTGTTCCCTTACCCCTGCCCACGGCAACACCCGCCCCCACACCCTTCCCGGAGTACGACATCTCGCTGATGATGGTGGGGGACAACCTGATGCATATGGGGCTCGTGTACAGCGGACTCCAGACAGATGGCAGTTATGACTACAACATATTGTATGAGAGCATTTCCCAACAGCTTCAGGCGGCAGATATCAAAATCATCAACCAGGAGACCATTTTGGGTGGCAATGATCTGGGCTTTTCCGGTTATCCCCTGTTCAACTCCCCCACAGAGGTAGGGGACGCTATCGCCGCCGCTGATTTTAACGTGGTACTCCACGCTTCCAACCATGCGGCTGACCAAAAGCTGACCGGCCTGGAAAACTGTGCCGACTTCTGGCAAAAGCAACACCCTGAGGTAATGATGCTGGGCATCCGGGGAGCCACTGATCCAGAGACGGAGGGGACAAGCCTGCGCAACGGTTCCGCCCACGCCAGCGCCGACAGGACAGTCGAATGGCGGGTGGATGAATCAGGAATCGGCTATATGACTGTAAACGGGATCACTTTTGCCATCCTGAACTATACCTACGGTCCCAACATGGAGATAATTCCCTCCTCCATCCAGGGCCACCTGAATATACTGTGCAATTATAACCGCCAGAGCGGACAGCTGGACTTTACCAGCTTGAATCCCCAGGTGCTGGAGGATATAGCCGCCGCCAGAGAAAATGCGGATGTGGTGGTCGTCTGTCCTCACTGGGGCACAGAGTATGTTACCACACCGTCCGTCTATCAGGAAAAATTTGCCAGGCAGATGACGGAAGCGGGTGCAGATGTGATCATCGGCACTCATCCCCATGTCGTACAGCCGGTGGAATGGGTCGAAGCGGAAAATGGCCGCCGCTCCCTGTGCTTTTACTCTCTGGGCAACTATGTGTCCACACAGAAAGAAGGCATCTGTATGCTGGAAGCCATGGCGTGGATCACCTTTCATGTGGATGCATCCGGCGTCTCTATCGTAGAACAGTCAAGCGGTCCCATTCCCCTGGTGTGTCAGTATACCAGCGGCCCGGTGCGCTTCAAGGGAATCTATCTGCTGCAGGACTACACGCAGGAGCAGGCCGCCAGTCACGGCATTCGTACCTATGGCGGCGTAGCCCTGAGCCTAGATGACCTGCAGAGATGGTCTGCCGACATTTTCGGTGACACAGTTCTGCAATGGGGGTACTTTCCCGATAAAAAGGCTAATCAATAATGTTCTTGACACCCATAATCGTGTCATAATCGGCGTCATAGATCACTACGCCCTTGCGGGAATTGGCTGCGTGAATGATCTGACCATTCCCGATATACAGGGCCACATGGGTACATTTGCCTTTCCCGTAACAGATAATATCTCCCGGCTGGATCTCGCTGTAGTCGATACTCCTTCCATCGGAATTGTATTGTCCTGATGGCGTTCTGCTGATGGAATAACCAAAATCAGCGTAAATATAACAGGTGAAGCCGGAACAGTCCGTACCACTGGCGAGGCTTCTTCCTCCGTGTACATAGGGATAGCCCAAATATTGCATGGCATACTCTACAATGGAACTCCTCAGCTCTTCATTGGAGGTATAAGTGGTTTCCGGTGGATTTAACGGCATGGTCACAGTGCTTTCCGGCGTATGCTGCTCCTCCGCCGCCATCCGTGCCGCCAGTTCCCGCCTGGCCGCCTCTTCCGCCCGTTCTTCCTCTATGGACTTGGCATAGATAAACTCCTCTGAGACCGTCACATATTCCGCTGCCACATAGCCTGTCCGGCTGTCTGTATACTGTACCAGAAGCCAGTCTCCCAACAGTTCCAACACCTTTACTTTTTCCCCGCGGTCAATATAACCGATCCGCTTGGAATCTGTACTCTGCTCCTGCCGCACATTCAGACGATCCACATTCACTGTGGCATAGCGGGTCACATAGTTGTCCACCGCCTCCACTGCCGCATCGCCATATAAAAAGAACTCCGCTTTGATATATCCTTCCACGCTGCCGGACACCACATGAAACCAATCCTGATTCTCGCCGGCTGTCTCCAAAATCTGAGCGACCGCCCCATTATAGATCTTTCCCAGTATCCGGCTGTCCGTACTCGGCTCCTGGCGCACATTCACATAGTGATCCACCTGGGCAATGGCCAGATTGGCATACTCGCTCTCCGGCTCCTGCATGTCCTCCTCCGGGGCCGTCTCTTCTTCACCCGCTGTCGGCATGTCCTCCTCCGCTTCTTGCGCTTCCCCGGTTTGTTTTGGCAGAGAACCGGCTGTCGGTATCATCTGATCCTGAAGCTCCGACACAGTCACGGGCTGTTCTGCCGAATCCTCAGATGTCGTCTGAGGATTCGCAGGCTCAGACTGCTTCAGCTCTTCACTGGTCCGGGTCTGTGCCTGGGGCACCCCCTCTGCCGCGTCAATTGACGGGCACCCTGTCATAGACTGCCGATATATAAGGGCTGTCAGTATTCCTGCCAGCAGCACACACATTACTCTCTTTTTCATTTCTTCCTCAATTCTGTTCTCTGATACGTTCGTTCATTCTACGGAATATTAATGCATAGCACTTTACTCTGCCACACTGTTACCAGTATAACACATTTTGTAACATTTCCCAATACTTTCTTAAAAAATTTTTAATATTTTTTTAACAACTAAAAAAAGCCCCGAAAAAGGGCTTTTTTTGTCCGAAAATTATAAAGCGCTGTCAATCAGTTCCTGGTAGAACAAAGCGTAATCCGTTCTCTTTTCTTTGAGAAACTGGATGGCGGAGGATGGATGACTGTTCAGTATGCCGGTCAGCAGATAGGGGATATCATAGCCCCACTCGGCACCCGCTTCCCTCAGCTTGCCCATATGCTTCTCCACAAAATTCATAATCGCAATCTTATTGTATTTGGGATTACGCAGAAAACTCAGAAGCAGCTCCATGTAACAGTTGCCTGCCCCTCTGCCCATACCGCTGACTGTGGCGTCCAGATAGCTTGCGCCTCTGGACAGGCTCTCAATGGTATTGGCAAAAGCCAGCTGCTGGTTATTGTGGGCATGCATCCCCACCTTTTCGCCATATTTGGCGGCGATGTCCAGATACTTGTCCGTCAGCCGCTCCACCTGCTCCGGATAGAAGGCCCCGAAGCTGTCCACCAGATAGATCACATCCACTCCGCTCTGGGCCAGCAGCTCCAGTCCGCCGTCCAGTTCCATGTCATTGACCTTGGATACTGCCATAATATTCACAGTGGTCTCATAGCCCTTCTTTTTGGCGTCCTCAATCATCTCGATGGCCGCCGGGATCGTATGGATATAGGTGGCAATCCGAACCAGATCAATCACGCTGTCCTTGCGGTTTAAAATATCCTTCTTAAAATCTGTCCGGCCCACATCCGCCATGACGGAGATCTTCATATCGGTCTTGTTATCCCCCACGATCTCCCGGATATCTTTCTCATCACAGAACTTCCACTTGCCGAAGTCCTCCTGCTTGAATATCTCCTTGGACGCCTTGTAGCCAAACTCCATATAGTCCACTCCGGCCTTGATATTGGCCAGATACAGATCCTTCACGAATTCATCCGTAAAACGGAAATTATTCACCAGTCCGCCGTCTCTCAATGTACAATCCACTACCTTGATATCCGGGCGGAAGGATACCAGGCTGCCCTGCCTCTCTCTGCTCATGCTATAACATTCCTTTCTATTTCAAGTTCCAATATTTCAGACAGTTTAGCAATTTAAAGTGTCACACTTTAAACCGTTAAAATACCATGATATAAAAAATGGAAGCAAGGAGGCTCGAACTCCTGACCTTTCGCGTGTGAGGCGAACGCTCATCCCAGCTGAGCTATGCTTCCATGTGCTTTATTATAGCACGATATGTCCAAAATGCAAGCCCCAATTTTTGAGAGATCATATTTTTCTCTTTTTTCATTATTTCTTCATAAATTCTTTCGGATTCATCTACACTTTAGACACATTTTCCTGCTATAGTATATATATCAGCAAAGAGCAAAACAAAAAGCGAATCTGATACTCAAAAGAAGCTGCCAGTGCTGATATCGGTGTTGACCAGCTTCGACAAAACATTACAGTGCGACGCACTGTTTATATAAGAAACGCCAGCCGTTCGGATTCAAGGCTGGCGTTTTTATACTTCTGTCTTCAGCCGACGGGCTTCTCCTGCTCAGAGTTCTCCGAGGATTCTGTCACTTCCGTCACCTTGATGGCCTCGTCCGCCTCACTCATCTTCTTCATGTAACCGTGCATCTTGCCGGAGAGATACAGGGTGGAGGCCATATCCGTCAGTCCGCTGAACAACAGACCCACGCCCAGCAGACGATGAAACAGCATAGCAGCCTCGAAGGGATTGATCACCATAAGAATACCAATCACCACATTGACCACAGCCATTCCCAGAATCAGCACGGCATTACCGCCCATACGCTGCACATCCAAGGCTCCCTGCAGCTTAAATAATCCGCTTACAATAATACACAGGCCAATTATAAAAGACACCAGTGCAATTACCAGATCTACCTTGTAGATCACAAAAATCCCCAAAATTATCAGCATAAGTCCAGTCACAAAATCATTGCGATAATAATTCCGGGCAATATTCCGCATAAAATAGACTACCAGGTTTACCAGCCCAATTACAACGGCGATCCCGGCAACCAGATAGCAGATCATGCGATCCGTGGTAGCCGGAAAAATCAACAGTATCAGACCCAGCACCATATACAGCGCCGCCGACAACAGCATATTCCACTTCATCTCTTTCAACATTTCTATTGCCTCCTGATTTAGTGTTCCGCTGTTATCTCTTGGCGTCTTTATCCGGCACCAGCTGGATCTGTACCTTCATACCCATGGCCGCCGCCATCTTCACCATCAGTTCCAGAGAGGGATTGTACCTGCCGCTCTCAAAACGCGCGATATTGGATCTGGGAATGCCGGAACGGCGAGAAACCTGCTCCTGCGTCAGCTTCATGTCCTTGCGCATACGCACATACTGATCCGCCAGGCTCTGCTTCATATTCTTCTGCTCCGCCTCGATCATGATTTTGTTGCCATCCAGATCCAAAATGTAATCCATTGCTTCTCTCATTACACTACCTCCTGTTTTGTAGTAAAAATAAATCTCGTATATGATATATGTTATCACATACGAGATTTATGTCAAGACCTATTTTCAATATTTTGTTATTTTTTTAGCTAAAACACTGATTATGAGCTTTCATCCCCTCCAAGGCGCACACTCCGGTAAACTGCTCTCAGCCTATCTCCTTTTTCCGGTATACCCGGTAGATCACAGGCCACAGAACCGCCGTCAGCGCGCTGTAAACCACCAGCAGGATCGGCACTGCCCCCAGGATATGCTCTCCCAGAGAATACAGGTTGAACAGATTCAGCGCGCTGCCTGTCTGCAGTAGCTGATCCGGCAGCAGTCCAATGATTTTCTGCACAGTGTGGCTGGGGATATTGGCCAGGAACGTGGGGAGGAAAATCAGCACAAAGGGGCACATCACCGCCACCACCGCCGATCTGGTCTTGGCCGACACCAGCATGCACAAAAAGGACATGAACAGACAGCCGATATATCCGCCCAGAGCAATCAACAGGTATTTCTGCCACATGGTTATGTGATAGAAACATTTCCAGCCGCTGCGGCTGGCCTGGACGGCCATATTCCAGCCGTCTGCGCCCAGATAAGCCAGGACAACTGCGCTGTACAGCAAAAATGTTGCCATATATACACCCGTCACCAGGCAGAATCCCGCCTTCAGTTTGGCCCCAACCGCCCTGTCTCTCCCGTACAGCGTGGCGTAGAAGACCGCGTCTGACTTCCATGTAAATTCATTGGAGAAAATACCGGCCACCAGATACCCTAGCACCAGCATGGTTATCATGACAAGCGTGGGGGCATACTCAAACAGCTGGTGCCAACCATGCGTATAATCATAGAAAAAGGGAGTCTTTAAACTTTTGTACCGCTCCGTCAAAAACACTTTTTCCATCTCCGAAAACTGATCTTGGGCCTCTTCCTCAAACCACTCCTCCAACAGGCGAACGCGGTTCTCATAAAACTTTGGCGCATCCTCCGGCGTCAGAGAATCTGCGCGGTAATAGTCATAACTTCTGAATCTGTCGGCAAAAGAACAATTCAATAAACTGCGTATTTCCATAATCCCCTGCCCTCGGCCATAGGTGATCTCGCTGTCCCGCAAATCGTCGCTCTGCGCCTCGGGCATACTCCGTATCCGCAGGTTCTCCGCAATCACCCGCCGGATGGTCTCCTCGTCCAGATAACCCGTCCACTCCTTCTGCGCCGCCCTAAGCTGCGCCACCGCTGCCGGGCCGCTGTGACTGTTTCCGTTTTCGTCTATCCAGGATACTCCCAGCGCGAAGTACCAGGTTAAGCATATGAGCGCCAACATCAGAAGGAGCGCAATCCTGTTGGCGGTTCTGGAAAACACTTTTTTCAACTCATATTTCAGCATCTCTCTCACCCTCGCTTTCTCCGAAATAATCCAGAAACAAATCCTCCAGCGTAGCCGTCTCCCGCACTGCGTTTTCGGCGGGTTTCTCTCCCGAGACGATCCGCAGCTGCGCACCGCCGGGGATGGTCTTGACGTTGGAGACCTTATAGGTCTTCATGTACTCCGCCACTGTCTCCTGAGGCAGACTAACACTCCACACCTGTCCGGGCATGGACTCCAGCAGCGCCTGGGGTGTCCCGAAGGCGCAGATCTCCCCGTTTTTCATAAGCAGCACTTCGTTGGCAATATACTCAATGTCAGATACAATGTGTGTGGAGAGCAGCACCAGCCTTGTACCCGCCAGCTCGCTGATCAGATTCCGGAAACGGATTCTCTCGTTGGGATCAAGTCCGGCCGTGGGTTCATCCAGTATCAGGATTGCCGGATCTCCCAGCATGGCCTGGGCTATTCCCGCCCTGCGTTTCATACCGCCTGACAATTTCTTCATCTTTTTATTTCTCGCCGCCGTAAGCCCCACCTGTTCCAACAGCTGCTGCGCGCGTTCCCTGGCGGCCATGGGGCGCAGGCCCTTGATGGACGCAATGTATAGCAGATAGTCATAGACGGTAAAATCGGGGTAATACCCGAAATCCTGGGGAAGATACCCCAAGATTCTGCGATACTCTCCGCCCATGGCAAAAATATCCTTCCCGTCCCAGGTGACAGAACCGCTAGTAGGCTGCAGCAATGTACAGAGCATACGCATCAGCGTGGTCTTTCCGGCGCCGTTTACACCCAGAAGTCCATGAACCCCGGGAGTCAGCGTGTGGGATACCCCCCTGACTGCAGTTGTGTCCTGAAATTTCTTGGTCAAATCTGTAATTTTCAATTCCATGATGGTTTCACCTCCAACAGATTTACGCATTCTCTTTGCCCCCGCCAGATGCAATAGCCCAGATACATCACTGCGGCAGCCAGCATAGCGAGCCAGACAGGGAGAGAGACTGCGAAATATATCCTTTCGTCCAGCACCACCAGCATCCACGCCAAACTCCAGACAATGCACAGCAAAAAGGCAACTGTCTCCGATTCGATCTTGCGGCTGTACAGCGTCTTAAAGCAGATACAGCAGGTTACAACATAGGGAAGGAGGAACTGCACCAGTAACTCCTTGGGTCCCACCATACCGCTTTGCAGGACCGCAAAAGAAAAAACACTGAGCAGGATGAAATCCACCAGCGCAAACAATAATATCCTGGCCGCATAGACCTGACGCAGGGAATAATAAGCGGCGCCCTCTATCTCCATGGCCCCAGCGCTGCGGTTCTTCCACAGCTCCGGCAGCACCAGAATGCCGAACAGTGAGGCCGCAATTCCCATATATCTCTGGATGTAATAGCTGCTCTGCGTCAATTCCGACAATGCCCACAGAACCGCCAGAATCGCCCCCTGCAAAAGCCACCAGTGCTTGCGGATATATCTGCTCTGTAAAAATAGAAATTCCCTGTCGGAGAGGACGTCCGCCTTCTCTCCCTCACACAACGCCTGCCTGGATTTTTGCAGCGCCTTTTGCAGACCGTCTGCGCCAAAGTCGGGAATCCCGGCGGACAAATATTCTTTGATTTGTTTGTCGGATCGTCTCATGCTCATTCACTCCTTTCCCAAATATGCGGCCAGCAGCTCTCTGGCCCGGCCTACCCGATACTTGACCAGCGGCAGGCTGATTCCCAGAACTGCCGCAATGTCCTTCTGCTTTCTCTCCTGCACAAAATACAGGACCGCAACCTCCCGCAGCTCGTCGGGAAGGCTGCTCAGTGCCATCCGCACCTCCGCCAGCGTTTCGGGGCTTTCCGCTGTTTCTTCTGGCCCCTCCGGCAGCTGCTCCACCGGCAGTTCTCTGCTTTGCCTGTAATAATCCCGGCACGCGTTAGCCGCAATGACATACAGGTAGTTGGCCGCCTTCCCGTAGTGCCGGTATTGTTTCAGAGTTCGGAAAAAACGGGCAAAAGTCTCCTGGACCATGTCCTCGGCATAGCCCCGATCGTCTATATGCAGACGGCAATATTTCAGTATCGCCGGGTAATATTTTGTCACAAAGGTTTCCAGTGCCTTCTCATCACCCATGCGCATCCTCTGCACTAACAGATAATCCAGATCCACGTTGTTTCTCCCTCTTGCGTTATAGTTCGTTTTGCAGCCGCCCTCCGGGCGATGCTGCGTTTGTTTGAAAAGCGCTTTCTATATAGTATAACGTTGGTTGGTGAGGAAAGGATAGGAGTATAAAATATTTTTTCATGCAAAAAGCGTTTCATATCAGTGATGACTGATGATACGAAACGCCTTTTTACATTAAAACTTGTTTACAATTTACTGTATTTCTCTTTCAAATCAAAGTGACTCAGCCGCCGCTTCGTCTGCTTTCGCCTTTTCTTCCTCTCCCATCATACGATACACTTCTGCCCGCTCCAGATAAGCTTCCTTATAGTTAGGATTCAAAGAAATTGCTGTTGTTAAATAGTCATTTGCTGCTTTATAATCTCCTTTTTTCTTGAGAACAATTCCATAATGTTTATATGGATATGCAAAATTAGGGTTCAATTCAATCGCCTTATTCAAATCCTCAATGGCTTTGTCATAATCTTCCAGTTTCAAATATAGATACCCACGATTGTTGTATAATACATCATCTTTGGGGTCGATCATTATCGCCTTGCTATATTCATCAATTGCCTTGCTATTATTACCCAGCAACTCATAGAGGTCCCCACGCCCCATATAAGCAGAAGAACATTTTGAATCCAATTTAAGCGCCTTTTTATAATCATTAAAAGCCTTATCATTGCTACCCAAGTTGCTATAGACATTCCCACGGTTGCAATATAATATGGCTTCATTTGGATTCAGCTCCATAGCCGTTTCATATTCTTCTAATGCCTTATCGTGTATATTCATGTTCGCATAAGCACAACCGCAATTATTATAAAATACAGCGTTTTCTGGTTCTAGCTCAATTGCTTTTTCGTAATCATAAATCGCCTCGTTGTATTTTTCCAGCTTAGCCAAAGCATCACCACGGCCACAATAAAAATCTGCTACATTCTTCTGTACATCAATTGCTTTTGTGTAACTCTCAATTGCGTCCTGATATTGCATTGAATCATAAAAATTCGTTCCCTGGCGCCAATAATCCCAAGCCGTCAATTGATTCTTCTCCTGACGTTCATTTTCCGAAACAGCTCCCCGTTCGGTCATCTTTTCTATTTCTTCCTTGAATTCATTCTCACTTTGATTTGCCTGTGCGCCCCCTTCCTCCACACCACCCTTATTCTCAAACTCAGTGAGCCTCTTATACTCTTTCTCATAGTTTACAATCTGCATACTTGTGCGATTATTGAGATATTTCTCCGTCTCATGAACCCCGATCTGGTCAGGAAACAGGGCATTTCCAATGGCAAGCATTATCGCGTCAAAGCCAGCTGTGCGGACTAAATACCCCTTTTTATTCTGCACCAATTCCTGAGTCTTTTCGTTCGGCAGCCCATATTTCTCCATATAGCACCAGTATATGCCGTTTTTCATCTTGACATTTTCCTCTTCCAGGAGTTTCATCAAGCTGTTGTCTCCACCGCCGTACCCTATGACAATGGGTGTGTAGATTTGGAAAACCGATACCAGCACGTCATGCCATCTGCCCTTTAACTCATTGGTCTCCTCCGGTTGATTCAGTGGATCAAAAAAAATTCCCCTATGTACTTTCGCTATAATTGGCCGCTTAATATTGGAGTCCCCCGCATAGTCTGCCAGCAGCTCATGATTGATTACAAGGGGCTTTCTGTCCGTATATAAAAACAATGCATCTTCTACTAAACTGTCAAAATTGGTTGTAATCACAAGGTTATCCCCTTTACCACTTGCCAACATCAGCGCAAGGGGGTGATAACCAAAACTCGGATTTTTGTTTGCCATTATATTTTCGAAATAATGGTATCCATTCCTGTGGTTTGGAAAGAAACGGAGCTTGTATATATCAAAATAGAACTCGCTGGGCAGCGGCTTCCCTGTGCTCTTGGTTTCGCTCCACGCCTTCTCTATTTCCTCAAAATCATTTTCAAGATGACCGTCTTCCTGTAGTTTTTTTGCGATCTCACTGACTTCCTTCATTCCGGGAGTAGTTTCCATCTCTTTCATCCAATCAGATTCCAGCGAAGCGCCTGCCGGAATCCCTGATGACACAGACGCTCCAGAGCCTAAAATAAAGCAAAATCTCTCTTCGTTTTTCTTTCCATCTTCGATTGCTCTCACCAGCTGATTTGCTGATATAATTCTATAACTGTCAATAATATATTCTGACATACGAACATTCCTTTCCTATATCTTCTTAAAGCATATAATACAGGAAAATAATGTTAATTTCAACAATTTTCGATCTCATAGCAGATTGTTTCATATAAAAGCGCTGTTTCCACTTATACAGATGAAAAATCAAATACATACTCTCCATATTGAAAATGAAAATATATGCGGTCTGCCAGTTCTATATACCAGCCTCCCATGTTATTTTATCTCCGTTTCGCTCAGTATATCACATCGTATTGCTTTTAGTCATTTACTATTTTGACTCCCTGACCAGAATGAACGGAGTAAACTGGCGGCTCTGCCCCGCCGGATTGTCCAAAACCAGCTGCAGGAGCGCAGACACGGTCCAATTCCGAAGTTGTTCGCTCCTGCCCAAAAGTTCAATGCCCAAATCATTGGCATCCACAATCGCCATCACAACATCCGTCTTCTGCCAGACCTCGTCACAGACCTTGTCCGGCTCGCTGGGGATGCGGATTCCAATGTGCTCATACTCTGAGATTTCTTTCCCATAGAAACCATCCAATCCCGATACCTCCCTGCCCAACATCCTATAGAAAGTGCCATGAATCCCAAGAAGCGCACCAAAACCTGCACAGACAGCTGCCAGGAGAACCCTGCCCAGACCACAGTGATTGATGGCAAACTGCATCTTCATTGGCAGCCCCATACCCGGTCCCGCCGGGGTCTGACGGACGAAACGGGACAGGATTCTGGCCCAGAAGCCGGGCCTGGCCTCCTCCTCTGTGACAATCCTCCCCTGACACAGGGCAATGATTTTCTCACTGGAGAAGAGAATATCCCCCGGCTCATATATCGGTTTCACATATTTTTCGATCAGGTCAATATAACTCTCGCCTGTCTGGACAAAATGGGTTGCGATAGCATGGCGGGCATAGGTTTTGCCATTGGCTGAGATGACCACCTGCTTTCCCTCATTCGCATAGAAATCTGTAAGTTCCACAAATGCTTCTCCTTAAGTGCTTTATCCGTTCTTTCACGCTCCACTATACCAGCCCCGCCTCTAATCCAACTCTAAAACAAATCCCGCAAAAGCTACATGATCGGTCTTTCCAGAACATACTGAATGGTTCCGTCCTCCATCTTAAAGAACAGCAGAATCCAGCCGTCCACATAAGCTTCCACATATTTATTGAATTCCTCCAGGCTTTTCGTGGTGTAAAAAGACGGATAGGGCAGGCCGGTATAATCACCGTTCCAGTCAATAAAGGTAAAAACCACTTCATCACTGTAGGTATAGGTGGTCTGCTCCTCACTGGGATTGTAAATATAAAAGCCGTCCCACATGTCCTCCTCTGTCACGCCCAACTCCTGCAGCCGCTCCGTATCGCTCTCATCAATATACTCCACAGGGTCTACCGTGATACTGTCCTCTGAAAGACCTTTCACGATCCCTGCCACGGTGCCCTCGAATTTTTCCTCCATCCCTTTTATGGATATTGCATCACGGACGATTTCACTGACGAGAAATTGAATATCCCTGACCTCCGATTTCATCCGAAGATACTTTTCCTCCGTATCCGGCGTATACTGCACATCCTGCTCATAGTAAAGCAGATATGTGCCTTCCCCCGTGACCGCAATATAGACACAGCCCTTCTCCCCATTTGCCATCACCTGCTCTTCCGTCAGCTGTCCGGGCAGCCTTGCCACAGAAAACAGAATTCCCCCCCAGATAAAATCATTGTCATCCGAGGCCATACATGCATTGCGAATCTCCTTGCTGTATATGCTGTAGGAACCATCCTGTCTTGCTTCTACCCCAAAGCCGCTGTCCCAGTCCTCCCTCCAGCTTTCCGGCAGCAGCATCAGAATGCCGAGCTCCTCCGTCAGATCAATCACCCCTGTGCCCACGGGGTCTCTTGACACGGTTCTGTGGGCTTCCACCATCACGCCAGCCACAAAGCTGCCCACCATCAATACCACCGCCGCTGCGCAGGCCGCTAACTGCCGCATCCTCTTCCCTCTGTGCAGCCTGCGATAATTGGGAATCTGCTCCGCCTGTTGCACCAGTCTGTCGTCAATGTTTCCCAGTCGTTCTGATAATTGTTCTCTGGTCATATTTCTATCCCCTCACCCTTCAGATGTTCTCTCATTTTCCGGCGCATCTCAAACAACATGGATTTCACCTTGCTTTGACTGAAACCGGTATTTTTACAGATGCTTTCAACCGAGTCAAAATACCAGTACCGCTTGATAAAAACATTCCGCTTTTCATCGCTCTGCTGCCAGAGAAAATCCTCAATGACGCTCTCGATACGCCTATTCTCCAGCTCCGACTCCACGCTCTCGATACCCGAAACGCAGTCCCCCAGCTCCTCCAGGGACAGAACCGCCTTGGGATTGCGCTTGGCAGCGGTGATGTACTCATATTTCTTTAGCGCCAGGTTCCTCGTAATCTTGCTGACAAATGCGGAAAATCTGCTCGGACGCTGCTCCGGAATCGCATTCCACACAGCGAGATAGGTGTCATTCAGGCACTCCTCGCAGTCCTCCTGGCTGGCAAGGATATTTTTCGCAATATAGCTGCACAACCTGCCATATTTCAGGGACGTCTCCCTGATCGCCGCCTCATCCCTCGCCCAGTACAAATCAATTATTCTCTTATCGTCCATCAGATCCCTCTTTTCTGTAAAACATTGAAATTTGTTACGCCATTAACTATAAGTACGGTTTGCAGGTGAATGGTTGTATCCACTTTTATATTTTCGGCATAAACAATATAATCCGCACCTTGTGAATTATTTATTGCCATAAATAATGAATCCGAACGCATTACCGGATTAGATAATGCAGTTCGGATCATTATTAAATATAACTTGTAAAACTTTTTCTTGTATGCTATTATAGGAATATAAAAGGAGCAACCGCCCGCAAAGGTGGTTGGTCTCCATGTATTCTTACAAAATAAGCCTACCTGTACCGCTAAGTAACAAGGTAGGTTTATTTATTTTCGCTTGTCGTTCCTATCTATGTAGGTAAGCAGTGCAATTAAAAATGTACCAAACAGGATCAAGTCCTGAAACGTAAACATTCCCATCCACACCACCTCCCTTCTCTTCTGTTGATTGAGTTAGGGAGGCTTTCCACGCCTTGTAATACGATTAAGCATACCATATACCCAGATTGATTGCAATAGCTCTTTCCCGGCTTATTTCCCTTCCAGACAACCTACTGTCGCAATATCTCTCTCAAGCGTTTTACCCCCTCTGCCAGAATCTCTGTCGTTGGCGGAGTCGTCACCGAAATGCGGACTGTTTTTTCGGCAGGCTTATTACCCACGGCAAACCGCTCCGCCCCGCAGACCTCTACCCCTGCCTGTCTGGCACAGATTTCAAAACTTTTTCCTGTAAAATACTCTGGCAGCTGTATGTATCTGAGCGGCGCGGTAAACCCGCTTGGCATCACATACCCATTCAGCATTTCATTGATGATCAGATTTCGCTCCGCAATGCCTCTTTTACGTTCCTCCATAATTTCATCAGCGGCTCCGTCCTCAATCAATGCGGCGGAAACGGTTGCCAGCAGGGGAGAGATAGCAATATTCATGGAGTACAACACCGCCACCAGTTTTTCATGTAATCGGTCCGGCACATGAATAAACGCAGTCCGAAGCCCCGGCGAAACGGTCTTTGACAGGCTTGATATATAGACCACGTTTTCTGGCGCAAAGGACGCGATGGGCGGCATGGGATTTTCTTCCAGAAGGTTATTGATTCCATCCTCTATGACCAGCAGATTTTCCTCCGCCGCCAGTCCCGCAATCATTTTTCTTGTTTCAAGGGACATCGTGTGCGCCGTGGGATTCTGATAATCGGGTATGACATAAAGACCCCTTATATTTTCGTTTTGCAGGGCATAGCGGATTCCCTCCTCCGTCATCTCCAGGTTGTGGCCCTGAACTGGCAGCAGTTGGATACCAAACAACTTTGCCGCCGATTTTACGCCCGGATAGGTCATGGGTTCTGTCCCTATTTTGTCGTCGTTTTCAAAAAAGGCCCCCAGCGCCGCCGTGATTGCGTTTTGTCCTCCTGCCGCCAGAAGGATATGCGCGCTGTCTGTGTAAAATCCCGACTTTTGCAGCCATATTACTCCTGCTTCCCGCTGTCTTTTGGTTCCCTCGGGCGCTCCATAGGAAAATAGATTCAAAGCGTCCGGTTTTTTCATCAAGCGCTCCATGTATTGTTTCACTTTCAAGTTGCTCGTGACAAACGGCACTATGGCACCCATCTCAATCAAATGGGAGTCCTCTTTTCCACACAGCAGAATCGACTCGGCGGCGGCATCGGAAGAAACATAAGTGCCGTTGCCTACGGAGGCAGACAACAGCCCCTTCTGCATACACAGTTTATATGCCTTGGATATTGTGCTTAAATTTACATCCAGAAAATCGGCGAGCTCACGCTGGGGCGGCAATTTTGTTCCCGCCTTCAACGCACCGCTCTTAATATCCTCTTCCAGCATTCTTGCCAGCGCCCTGTATTTTGGGCCCGTTTCCCCGCTTAAATCCGGCCTCCAATTCATTGGGTAATTGTCAAATGAGTTTACTGGCATGACGACTTTCCTCTCTTTTGCAAGTAATTGATTCCCTTCAAAACGCGAAATTGTTTGCCATACAATCATACTATTGTGTGGATTTGCTGTCAATGCTATTCTGGGAATACACGAAACTATTTATAAGAAAGGAAGGATGTATATGAATCATTTATTATCTGAAGGAATAAAGGCAACCCCGCCATCTTTTGTAAGAGGCATCTTAAATGCGGCCTCCGACCCCGACGTGATCTCCTTTGCGGGCGGACTTCCGAATCCCATTTCCTTCCCGCAGGAGGAGCTCCTGAAGTCCATGGAGCGCATTGTAAAAACATATGGAAGCAATGTGTTTCAATACTCCATCACTGCGGGGCTGCCAAAGCTTAGACAATATATTGCGAACAGATACAATCGGCTATACGGGATGAGCCTCACCATTGACAATGTCCTTATTACAACCGGTTCGCAGCAGGCTCTTGACCTGATTGGAAAGGTTCTGCTGGATGTGGGAGACGGCATCATTGTTGAAAAACCGACTTACCTCGCCGCAATACAGGCTTTCTCCATGCAGCAGCCTGTATTTTATCCCGTTGCATTGACGGAGGACGGCCTGGATCTGGAGCAGCTTGAAAAGGCGCTGCAGAATCCGGTTAAATTCATCTATACAATTCCCGATTTCCAGAATCCAACGGGACTCACTTACTCTGCTGAGAACCGGAAACATATCTGTGAAATACTGAGGGGCCGCGACATTGTTCTGATTGAGGACGACCCCTACGGTGAACTTCGGTTTGACGGCGAAAGACTGCCTTATATCGGCGCCGGTAAGCTGCCGGGCAGCATATTGCTGGGAACCTTTTCCAAGACGGTTACGCCGGGAATGCGCACGGGGTTTATCATTTCCGAAAATACGGAGCTATTGAGGTATATCTCCATCGCCAAAGAGGCAAGCGACCTGCACACAAATATCTTTTCGCAGTACCTGATCTGGGATTATCTGGAGCATAATGATCTGGATGTACATATCGCAAAAATCAAGGCGCTGTATCAGAGGCAGGCCCAGGCAATGATGGAGGCCATGGATAAATATTTTCCGCCCACTGTCCAATACACAAAGCCCCATGGCGGTATGTTTCTGTGGGTAACGCTGCCAGACGGCGTAAGCGCCATGTCCCTGTTTCCGAAGGCTTTGGAGAAAAAGGTTGCCTTTGTGCCAGGCGATCCTTTCTACATCGACATTGAAAATGCCAATACCATGCGCCTGAACTACACCAATGCCGACTGTGAGACCATTGAGGAGGGAATTCATCGGTTAGGTGATTTGTTAAAAGAGTTGTGACTGAGTCGGGCTGCTGTTGATTTTGACAGAAATGGATAGTACAAAACAAGGGAAGCGGCCGTCAGTATAAGTCACTTCCCTTTTACTTCAAGCACTCCTAAGCGGGGCATAGCGTTCCTAAATCATGCGATCAATCTATCGCAAGAACATCTGCAGCAGGGCCGGCAGGTGCATGTAGGAGCCCTCAATGCGGAAGCGTTCCTCATTCGCCGGATCTTCCTGAATCCACAGCTGCTGAAGACACTGGCGCACCGTATCCACCGGGAGATGGGCCTGGCAGGCAATCTCTTCCGCGGATGCGTAACCATTGTCGAAGTCTGTGTATGTCAACTCATACAGAGCATACAGAGTTTTCAATACCTCCATATCTCCTAATGTCAGGAGCATTTCATATACGGCTGCTATATCTCCTCTGCTCATTGACTGGTAGTACTTCTGATCAGAAAAGAATATGCTCTTGCGGATATGTGCCGTAGCCCCCTCCGGCTCGGAACAGAGGGACACCCCATATTTATACGGCTTCTTGTCCAAACCATACTGATCATCTACATTCCAAGGCAGATACGCCTTATATCCCCTGGACGCTGCTCCCTCATGCAGCAGTGTAGCCAGCTTAAAGGCAAGGGAAAAGCATTCATCTTCCGATGTCTCCTGAAACAACTCTTTGATCCCTAGGTAGATACTGCGTATGTTCTGAGGTTCTGCCACCCCCAACAGTTCATCCACTGTCACCTGGAAATAAGCCGCCAGCTTGGGCAGCAATGTGATATCCGGGTAACTCTGCCCGCTCTCCCATTTGGACACAGCCTGATTGGTCACACCCATGGCCTGGGCCAGCTGCTCCTGCGTGACCTGCTTCTCCCTACGCAGAAATGCCAGCTGCTCTGCGCAGCGCAGTTCCCGCACTGCGCCCCCGCAAGACTCCTGCTGAGTATTATTGGCCATATTGGCCTGCTCTTTCCTATTCTGTTGATTTTCCATAGCTCTTCTCCTTTCTTTACTATCGTTTTTGCCGAACAAACGTTTTTTAGCACAAGACAATACGGCTGGATTAATTTCATGCCTCGCGTCTACTCCGTCTCCATCTCTCCATTACAATACTCTCTAATGCCCTGTCAAATTGCAGCTAATATGTTCCCCAGGAATACCGGGATATAATCCATGATTTCATTACTCCGCTTATGATCCACCCCGAAACTCGTTTTACATGTAATGTTCTCCAGACCGAAGGTTTTGACCAACTCCTGATACTTATTCCATCGGTCCGGCATGCCGATTTTTCCAAACAATCGGTATACCTGCTGCCGCTCTTCTTCCGTATACGAATCTTTGTAAGGAACGGAATCATTAAAATCCATATCCCCCATATAAAAAAGCTGTTTTACCGCCTTATAGCAATCATAATCAAAGTCGCAATAAGAATCCGTGTTTCCCATGCCGTTAGGCCATATTAAGGTTTCCTCATGATATGTCTTCAAAGGCAAGGTAAAGGAATGCATATTTCCGCCGCCGACAGCCGCCAAAACATACTGCGGATGGAGAAGTGTAAACCGATGGGCAAACTCTCCGCCGGCAGAGAATCCCTTCACTATAAATTTATCATGCAGATTTATTCCTGCCCGCAAAAAATGATTTCTGATATCCTGGAACATAGCTATTAATTGCAGATCAATCCGCTCAATCGGGGAATCTGTAACTTCCATAGCTCTGCTTGTAAGTGCATGGGTAAAAATATTTGTGTTATTCTCTTTATCTTCGGGGCGCGGAAAAAGCGGCATGATAATCGGACATTGCAATTCATATGCCAGCGCATGCGGAAATCCGCCAATAGAGAGTTCAAATATCGTTCTGTCATATACAATTTCACATGCTTTATCCATAGGGCCTACTTCACCCACTGCCGGTCCTTCAACTATCAATACAGGCTCAGTTCTTAATACAGGAGGCACATACATTAGATAACTGAAATTGAATCCCAGCTCCGGCCTGGCGGAACCCGTGAATATAAATCCGTCCGAATTCCCGTCACTGTCGAAACTGTCCTGAAAAGAATCATTTCCTGTAACAATATTAATAATTTTTTCTGATATCTCCATATTCTCCTTTTTCGATGTGCATGTCTTCTCGATTATCTGTGGCCACATCCATATCATAGCATGAGCCATAATTACACACAATGGAGACATAATTGGAAGGAATAAGCTGTTTTCCAACCTGCGGTTGAGTCTCCCAATATTAAGCCGATCGACCTGGCAACAGGCCGCCGTCATAAACAAATCTTATTAACTTTAATCCGCCCAACCGCATAATATATAAAAACCCTGTCACAGAGGTACCTAATGTATTATGTCACATCAAACGATGGTACAAAAATTGCCGTTTACGACTATAATCCCCAGGGCAAACAGACTATTTTCCTCATTCACGGATGGCCCTTGTCCCATCTGATCTTCGAGTATCAGATCAATCTGCTTACGGATTGCGGATATCGCGTAGTTGCGGTGGATTTGAGAGGCTTTGGCAAGTCGGATACGCCTGCATGCGGATATACTTACGATCAGATGTCCGCCGATATCTTTCAGCTAGTCCGGCAGCTTTGTCTAAAAGGATTTATTTTGGTGGGTTTTTCAATGGGCGGAGCGATTGCCTTAAGATATATGAATGCCTTCAATGGTTTCGGCGTATGCAAGTTGATTCTGCTCTCTGCCGCCGCTCCCTGTTTTGCGCAACGTCCCGGCTTTCCTTACGGGAAACCTGTACAGGAAGTAAATGACCTGATATGCCTTGCCGAAATCGACAGGCCACAGCTGTGTCTGAACTTCAGCAGGCAGCTTTTTGCATGTCCACATTCGGATGCTGTGGTTGACTGGTTCAGGGGAATTGCATTGTCCGCTTCGGGAATCGGAACCATAAAAAGCGCTATTGCCCTGCGTGACGAGGACGTACAAAGGGACTTCTGCTGTGTCCATGTTCCCACATATATTATTCACGGGGATAAGGATATGATTGTCTCCAGAGAACTTGCCGAAATACAGCATGAAAATATCTGCGGTTCAAAGCTTATAACCTTATCTGACAGCGGCCATGGAATTGTCTACGACCAGTTACAAAAATTCAATTCCCTGTTTATGGATTCTATTGCCGGTTAAGAAAAACACCCCATTGCAGAGCCATTTTCTGCTCTGCAATGGGGTAAAGCCGTCTACTTATCTATTTGCATGCTCTCTCGAAATTCCTCAAAACTCTTCACACCAGAAGCAGCCATACACCATTTTTTCAAAATTTCCCCATCCTGTTCGTCTTCAATGCTCCTGCGGATGTCCTCGGGGATCTTCCCCAGGTGTTCCAGAAAATTATATATGATTTGGCGTTCCCCCTCTATTATGCCCTCAGCTATTCCTTCGGCTTTTCCTTCCGCCCTTCCTTCCGCTATGCCGATCGCTATACCTATAACTTTTCCCGCCTCCCGGCCATCCTCATATGCTTCCTCCCTCTCCACCAAGACCGCTTCATCATAATTCCATTGTTCGTACAGCATATTTGCCACCTCCGATCCATGATTCTTCATGAACTCCACCAGGATTCCCTCTTCCAGGCAATCCTTTACCGCCTGGGTTATAGCGGCATCCCGGGTCAATCCATCCCATAGATAACTCTTAATCTGCTGAATAAACCAGGAATATTCATACATCGGGCGGCATTGCTCCAAAAGCCTGTGTCCTGATGGAAGATTGATATTGATTACTTTCACTTCCAATTCTAACATAGGATGTTCCATCTTTTCAAGATAGGCATCGGAAAGCCGCAGAATTTTTTCCGGCGGCTGCGGATCGTCACCATTGTAGAAGACAAAGAACTCCGGAGTGGGGATATTGACCAGCTTGCGTTTGTAAAGTGTTCTTTTGTCCAGTATTTTCTCCAAAGTGCGCCCCAAGTATAAGAGATCCCGCAGGGGCATGTTCTCATTTACCGTGGACTGGTGTTCGCTGATGACCAGCACACGGTTCTTCACGGTAAAGGCCAGATCATTTTTTCTGGCGACAAACAACACCCCCTCCAGCGTCACATATGTAATGTCCTCCGGCGTTACCTCCTCGTCCACCAGTGCGGCGTACAGCTGGGAAGCGTTTTTCGGCTCTCCAAAATACGTTATAAAGGCGCTGTCTTTTACTTCTCTGTTGGAAATTACGTTTTCATTCTCTTTTGCCATAGTCAGGCTCCTCCTTATTAATTTAGTAATAAATGAAAACAGCAGAAAGAATAACGCCTCCATTAGAATGGAATTGCTATTCTTTCTGCTGTTGTATCTCCTATTATACAGGATATAAAATATCAGTCAAGTATAAAAGCACTTGAGTTCCCGCAGTTTTGTCCACAGTAACCCAATCCCACTAAACAAAAACAGGAGAACCCCTTATGACCTATTCTACTACAAACACTTACTCTTTGAAACATCGGTTTGGTCAAGGCTCATAGGCGGAATCGTGTAGGGTTTATTTTAACCCTCTGCACCCGCAACAATCAACTGCTCAACAATCTCGGTAAATCCACATTCGGAAGCATAGGAGAGCGCAGTCCGCTGCTCGTTATCAGCCAGATTTACATTGGCATTATTCTCTATGAGCATTGCCGAAAAATCATTCTGTCCGCTTATTGCTGCAACAATTAATGCTGTTTCTCCGTTTTCATTTTGCGCATCCACTTCCGCATTGGAATCCAAAAGCTGTTTGCCTATAAAACGGTTTCCCTGAGAAGCCGCATAGTGGAGAGCGGTATTGCCGTTCAGCAGACGCAGATTAGCATCTGCACCTACTCTGAGCAAAAGATTGACAATAGCAAGATTCCCCTGCATGCAGGCAATCAAAAGAGGGGTTTCGCCGCCATCGTTGACCGCATTGACATTTTGCTGATTTGCCAATGTGCGGACAACCTCTGTCTGACCGTTGTAAACTGCCTGATGAAGCGGCGTATTACCGGACACATCGGAGGTATCGGCATTGCCAAGCAAGGCGATAATGTCCCGTAATCCAAAGGCTGTTGCATAGTCAACCGCTTTATGTCCGCTATTGTCAGCAATATTGACGTCAGCGCCTTTTTCTATCAGATATTTTGCTGCTTCACTGCGCTGCTCAGCAAGCGTGTAAATCAATGCCGTTTTTCCTTCATTATCAGCAGCGTTTATATCCGCCCCTGCCTCGACTAACATAGCAATTATGTCCTTGTTGCCGCTTTGTGAAACGGCATGAAGCGGTGTTAGATTTTCATTGTTTGCAATGCCAGAATCAGCGCCATTGTCAAGCAATAATTTGACAATATCACGGGCACCTTTCATACAGGCGTAAAAAAGCGGCGTATTTCCAAAAGTGTCCCGTTTATTATAATCAATACCGCCTTTTTTGATAAATGCCTGTACAACCCCTTTTTGTCCGTTTTTACAAGCATTAAGAAATATCAAACTATTATCCATATAGGGCATCCTCCTTACGAATTCATTAAAATCAGCTTTACAAGCGGCTCGTTATCCTGCTCCGTTGCAATTTCAAGAGCCGTTTTACCATCGTTATTTACAGCATCTGCATTCGTAAAATCAAACTCAAAGAGCATTTCAGCCATCTCTTTTGCAACACTGTCATTTACATTGCGTGCGGCATAGTGAAGCGCTGTGTTTCCGTCCTGATCGCTTTCTGTCACGCTTGCCCCACCTTCTAACAGCGCTATCTGAAGCTCGTTTGCGTCTGAGCCATTCTGCGTGGAAATAAGCATAAGGGCGTTTTGCCCTTTTAGATTGGCGGCGTCAAGGTTGCATTTTGACGTGATCAGAGCGGCGGCAAATTTATAGCAAAGCTTATCTTTTTGGTTTGCGCGGCGACAGGCAGCAATCAACGCTGTATCTCCAGCGTCATTTATAGTGGCATCTTTGTCCATACCAGCGGACAGCAAGAGAGAAAGAATTTTTTTGCAGACAGTATTCCGGTCCTCTCTCTGAACAAAATCATAATAAACTGTTTCACCCTCAGCCAAAACCCGACACAGGCAGGTTTGACCGTCTGCATTTTTGAAATTAGGATCAGCGCCCAATGCCAGCAGAAGTTCGACAGCCTTTTCATCAAGGTAGGAACAGGCTACCGATAACGGCGTCTGTCCTATCCATTTGCCATCGTCAGCAATCTCATTCAGATCAGAACCGTTAGCTGCTATGCGCCGAATAGCGTCATAGTCTTTTCTCTCAACCGCATCCTGAAACGTCTGACCCCCGGTGAGTCCTGCCATGTCAGCATCCTCAGAATAGGTCCCTTCAATCAAAGCGGCAAGCCGTTTATCGGTACAGTCCTTTGCATATTCCAGGGGAGAGCGTCCATAGCCGTCCTTTTCATCCATGTCAAAACCGCTGTCATAAAGAATTTTCACAAGCTGAAAATAACGCTCCTGATTTTCTCGTTCCGTTTCATCGGATGGGTCGTTGTATTGTCTTGCATAATCCAGCGCACAATGCAGTACATTTTCGCCGT
>CAZKAO010000001.1:0-145111 GCA_964550745.1 uncultured Acetatifactor sp. | reverse complement strand
GGCGGCGCTGCGAAGGTTTGTGGAGACGGAATATGGCAGCAGGTGAGAACTGTGGGACCGCTGCATAGACACTCTATTGAGGAAAGGAATTTTTGAAGATGTTGGAAATATTGAAGGCGATTATCTATGGAATTGTAGAGGGCGTCACTGAGTGGCTGCCCGTCAGCAGCACGGGGCATTTGATATTGCTGGAGGAACTGATGCCATTTGACGGTTTGAGCGAGAACTTTTTTGGCATGTTTGACGTGGTGATTCAGCTGGGGGCTATTCTGGCGGTGGTGGTGCTGTTCTGGAACAAGCTCTGGCCCTTTGCCTTTACAGCTGGCGCCAAGGCTAAGAATCCGGGCAGGATCTCCTGGCTGCGGATGGATATTATGACTATGTGGTTCAAAATCCTGGTATCCTGTGTGCCTGCGGCGGTCATCGGAGTGCTGTTTGACGATGTGCTGGACGCCCTGTTCTACCGCTATGAAGTGGTGGCACTGGCGCTGATCATCTTTGGCGTTGCCTTTATCGTCATTGAGAACTGGAATAAGGGCAGAAAACCCAAGATCAATACCCTGGCGGAGATTACCTACCAGACGGCCCTGCTCATCGGCGTATTTCAGGTGATTGCGGCGGTCTTTCCCGGTACTTCCCGCTCCGGCGCTACCATTGTGGGCGCATTGCTCATTGGGGTGTCCCGGACCGTGGCGGCGGAATACACCTTTTTCCTGGCAGTGCCGGTGATGTTTGGTGCGAGCCTGCTGAAACTGGTGAAATTCGGATTCCACTTTACGGCCCTGGAGCTGGGCGCGCTGCTGGCGGGCTGTGTGGTGGCTTTCATAGTGTCTATTTTCGTGTTGCGTTTCCTGTTAAGCTATATAAAAAGGCACGATTTCAAAGTGTTCGGCTGGTACCGTATTCTGTTGGGAGTCGTGGTGTTGGTGGTTTTTGGTCTTGTTTTGCACCGATAATTTTAGGATATTTTGCCCAAGATTATTGAGTTGATAAAGCCCTTGAGAGGCAATATGGCAAATTTTCAACAAAAAGTTGACAGATTAAGGAAAAAGGGCTAAACTGTAGCGTGACAAGGATGGCAACCAGGAAACTTACACATATAGAGCCTTGCAAAGAGCAAATAGAATGTTGATTATCAATCAAGCAAGTGAATGAAGGGAGATAAGCATTATGGCACCTGCAAAGAAAAATGTAACTGTCAATAAGGAAGAGACCAAGCCTGCAAAGGCTACTGTCAAGAAGACACCCGCCAGTGCAGCGGCTGCCAAGGTTGAGGAGCCGAAAACTGAGGGAGCAAAGGCTGAGGAAGTGAAAGCAGAGGCCACAAAGGCCGCAGCACCTAAGGCAGAGAAGAAACCTGCCGCCAAAAAGCCTGCAGCCAAAGCAGCCGAGAAGAAGCCTGCAACCAAGAAAGTAGCGGCCAAGGAGGAGTTAAAATCCGAGATCACAATACAGTTTGACGGCAAGTCCTATACCCAGGAGGAGTTGGTACAGATCGCCAAGGACGTGTGGAAGTATGATCTGAATCAGAAAGAGGCGGACTTAAACAGCATCGAGCTGTATGTGAAACCTGAGGAGCATATGGCATACTATGTGATGAACAAGATTGCCGGCAGCTTCTATCTGTAAACTGCATCTGGACAATTAAGAGCAAGTGAAGAGAACACAGTTTTGAAACGGGAGACGTTTTGGCTGTGTTCTTTTTTGTTTCTCGGTTTAGAATTATTTTAGAAATAATTTTCTGGAAAGCAGTTGACAATATGAGGGGTAAGTGATATTTTAATTCTAGTAAGTGTTAGCACTCCACTCGATCGAGTGCTAACAACCGCCCGAACCGGCAGTATCTTGAAACAGTGTCTGACCGGACAGTGCCCGGAGAATTCACTGTGGATAACAACTGCTCTGTCAGGAGTGGTGCTGGAAAGGTGGATACGGAACAGGAGGATGAGGATGCAGTTAGATGAGAGAAAGACAAAAATATTGCAGGCCATCATCCGCAACTATCTGGAGACAGGCGAGCCGGTGGGCAGCAGGACCATCAGCAAGTATACTGATCTGAACCTAAGCTCTGCAACCATACGCAACGAGATGGCGGATCTGGAGGAACTAGGCTATATTGTCCAGCCCCATACCTCCGCCGGACGAATTCCTTCCGACCAGGGTTACCGCTTTTATGTGGACTGTATGATGGAACAGAAGGAGCAGGAGGTCGTGGAACTGAAGGAGATGCTGCTGGAGAGGCAGGATCGTATGGAGAATCTGCTGAAGCAGATGGCCAGAGTACTCGCCCAGAACACGCAGTATGCCACCATGATCAGCGCCCCCCAGACTCACGGCAGCAAGGTTAAATTCCTCCAGCTGTCACGGGTGGATTACAACCAGATTCTGGCAGTGATTGTGGCGGAGGGCAATGTGATCAAAAACAATATCCTGCAGGTGACGCAGGAACTGGATGATGAGACATTGCTGAAGCTGAATATTCTGCTGAACACTCATTTGAACGGTCTGTGCATGGAGGAAATCAATCTGGGAATGATTGCAGCCATGAAGCAGCAGGCGGGGATTCACAGCGATATTGTCAGCGAGGTCATCGATGCGGTGGCTGAGGCGATCAAGGCCGATGAGGGCCTGGAGATCTACACCAGCGGCGCCAACAATATTTTCCGGTATCCAGAGCTGGCAGACCAGCAGAAGGCCAGCGAACTGATCACCACCTTTGAGGAGAAGGAGCTTCTGAGCGAGCTGGTGCAGGAGACCCTGTCGGGTGATACAGGAACAGGGATTCAAGTATATATCGGTGAGGAAACGCCGGTCAGGGGCATGAAGGACTGCAGTGTGGTGACCGCCACCTACGAGCTGGAGGAGGGCATGAAAGGCACCATAGGGATCATCGGCCCCAAGCGTATGGATTATGACAAGGTAATCGGAACATTACAGACGCTGAAGCAGCAGCTGGATGAATTATATAAGAAATAAAAGAGAGTATCGGCAGGGCCGCAGTGGAACTCTAATCAGCAAGGCCCGGACAGTGCCCAGAGAATTTCTGGACGCCTGGGCGGTCAGAAATTGCTCTGCAAGTAATGGCGCTGGCAGGGCCGCAGTGGAACTCTAATCAGCAAGGCCCGGACAGTGCCCAGAGAATTTCTGGACGCCTGGGCGGTCAGAAATTGCTCTGCAAGTAATGGCGCTGGCAGGGCCGCAGTGGAACTCTAATTAAGAAAGGGATGATGGCATGGCAGATCAGGAGAAAGAGATCTTGGAGGAAGAGATCGTAGAAGAAGGACAGTCCCCGGAGGAACAGCCGGGAGAGGAAGCCGAAGAACTACAGGCTGGGGAAACTGCGGAGGATGTTGCAGAGGAGACGGCACAGGGCAATGAAGAAGTTGTAGAAGAAGAGGATACAGAGCAGGCTTCGGAGGGCGAGGATCCCAAGACCTGGGCGGAGAAGAGGGCTGCGAAGAAGCAGGCAAAGCAGGATAAGAAAGCGGATGCCGCCAGGGAGAAGATTGCGGAGTTGGAGGACAGAGTGAAGCGCCAGCTGGCTGAGTTTGAGAACTTCCGCAACAGGACCGAGAAAGAGAAGCAGACTATGTTTGAGATTGGCGCCAAGAGCGTCATAGAGAAGATTCTTCCGGTGATTGACAATTTTGAGAGGGGACTGGCGACAGTGCCCGAGGATCAGCAGGGAGACGCCTTTGTGGAGGGCATGAACAAGATCTACCGGCAGATGATGACGGAGCTTGAGAATATCGGAGTGAAGCCGATAGAGGCTGTGGGCTGTGAGTTTGACCCGAATCTTCACAATGCTGTGATGCAGGTGGAGAATGAGGAACTGGAGTCCGGCACCGTGGCGCAGGAGCTGCAAAAGGGTTACACCTACAGGGACACCGTTGTAAGACATAGCATGGTTTCTGTAGTTTCATAGATAAGGCATTTTATAATTTCAGTTCAATTTAGAACGAGGAGGACAAAGACATGAGCAAGATTATTGGTATTGACTTAGGAACGACCAACAGCTGTGTGGCTGTTATGGAAGGTGGTAAGCCCACTGTTATCGCCAATGCAGAGGGCGCAAGGACTACTCCCTCCGTGGTGGCTTTCACCAAGACCGGTGAGAGACTGATCGGTGAGCCCGCCAAGCGTCAGGCTGTTACCAACGCGGAGAAGACCATTTCTTCCATCAAGAGAGAGATGGGAACGGATCACAAGCGTGCCATCGATGACAAGAAGTATTCTCCCCAGCAGATTTCCGCTATGATCCTGCAGAAGCTGAAGGCGGACGCAGAGAGCTATCTGGGAGAGAAAGTGACGGAGGCGGTCATCACCGTTCCCGCATATTTCAATGACGCACAGCGTCAGGCTACCAAGGATGCGGGCAAGATCGCCGGTCTGGACGTAAAGCGTATCATCAACGAGCCCACGGCTGCGGCTTTGGCCTATGGCCTGGACAACGAGAAAGAGCAGAACATCATGGTATACGACCTGGGCGGCGGTACTTTTGATGTATCCATCATCGAGATCGCAGAGGGTGTTATCACCGTGCTGGCAACCAACGGCGATACCTTCCTGGGCGGCGATGATTTCGACAACAAGATCACCCAGTGGATGATTGATGAGTTCAAGAAAGCCGAGGGCGTAGATCTGTCCGGTGATAAGATGGCTATGCAGAGGTTGAAGGAGGCAGCTGAGAAGGCGAAGAAGGAGCTGTCCAGCGCCATGACTACCAACATCAACCTGCCTTTCATCACAGCTACCGCAGAAGGCCCCAAGCACTTTGACATGAATCTGACCCGAGCTAAATTTGACGAGCTGACTCATGACCTGGTAGAGAGAACGGCCATTCCTGTGCAGAATGCCATGAAGGATGCCGGACTGAACAATTCCGATCTGGGCCAGGTGCTGCTGGTGGGCGGTTCCACCCGTATTCCTGCTGTACAGGATAAGGTGAGACAGCTGACCGGAAAGGAGCCCAGCAAGTCTCTGAACCCGGATGAGTGTGTGGCAATCGGCGCTTCCATCCAGGGCGGTAAGCTGGCGGGCGATGCCGGCGCAGGCGAGATCCTGCTGCTGGATGTAACCCCTCTGTCCCTGTCCATCGAGACCATGGGCGGCGTGGCTACCAGACTGATCGAGAGAAATACCACCATTCCTACCAAGAAGAGCCAGATTTTCTCCACGGCAGCCGACAACCAGACGGCAGTGGATATCAATGTGGTACAGGGTGAGAGACAGTTTGCTAGAGACAACAAGTCTCTTGGACAGTTCCGTCTGGATGGAATCCCCCCTGCAAGAAGAGGCGTTCCCCAGATTGAGGTTACTTTTGATATAGACGCCAACGGTATTGTAAATGTATCTGCCAAAGACCTGGGGACAGGCAAAGAGCAGCACATCACCATCACCGCAGGCTCCAATATGTCCGATGACGAGATCGAGAGAGCGGTGAAGGAAGCGGCCGAGTTCGAGGCCCAGGACAAGAAGCGCAAGGAGGCAGTGGAGGCCAGAAATGACGCTGATGCATTTGTATTCCAGACGGAGAAGGCTCTGGAGGAGGTTGGCGACAAGATCGGCGACAGCGACAAGTCCGCTGTGACGGCGGATCTGGAGGCTGTGAAGGCTATTCTGGAGAGAACCAAGGATCAGGAGATGAGCGACAGCGATCTGGACGAACTGAAAGCGGCCAAGGAGAAGCTGACAAACAGCGCACAGTCCCTGTTTACCAAGATGTACGAGAACATGCAGCAGGCTCAGGGCGGTCAGGCAGGTCCCGATATGGGCGGTTTCAGCGGCGGCGCAGGTCCTGAGGCAGGCGCATCCTCCGCTCCCGAGGATGACGTCATTGACGGAGACTTCAGAGAAGTATAAGGCAGAGCAACGTTAAATTTTACAGCGAAGAATGGCTCGTAACGGGCCATTCTTCATGTGGTCTGTGATAAAGAGCAACTTGGACGAACAAAGAAGGAGTATGCGGAACTCTTAGTGGGAGGTCATATCTATGGCAGAACAGAAACGTGATTATTATGAGGTCCTGGGTGTAGGAAAAAGTGCAGATGATGCGGAGATTAAGAAAGCGTATCGTGCCCTGGCCAAGAAATATCATCCGGATGTGAATCCCGGGAATGCGGAGGCGGAGGCAAAATTTAAGGAAGCATCGGAGGCTTATGCCATTTTGAGCGACCCGGACAAGAGACGCCAGTATGACCAGTTTGGCCATGCTGCTTTCGAGGGCGGCGCAGGCGGCCCTGGCGGATTTGATTTCACCGGTGCAGATTTCAGCGACATATTCGGCGATATATTTGGAGATTTCTTTGGCGGCGGCCGCAGCAGGAGCGCCAGCAATGGTCCCATGAAGGGGGCTAATTTGCGTACCAGTGTGCGGATAACCTTTGAGGAAGCTGTATTTGGCTGTGAAAAGGAAATTGAATTGACGATCAAGGAGAACTGTAAGACCTGTAACGGCACGGGAGCCAAACCGGGCACCAGTCCGGAGACCTGTTCCAAGTGCGGCGGCAAGGGCCAGGTGGTGTTCACCTCCCAGTCGTTCTTTGGCACAGTGCGGAATGTGCAGGCATGTCCGGATTGTCAGGGAACCGGCAAGATCATCAAGGAGAAATGTACAGATTGCAGAGGCACCGGTTATGTGCCCATGAAGAAGCGCTACGCAGTGGATATTCCCGCCGGTATTGACAATGGACAGTGCAAGCGTCTGCCCGGACTGGGAGAGCCGGGAACGAATGGCGGCGCAAGGGGAGATGTGCTGGTGGAAGTGGTTGTGGGCCGTCACCCTATCTTCCAGAGGCAGGACTACAATATCTTTTCCACGGTGCCGATCTCTTTCGCAGTGGCGGCGCTGGGCGGTGAGGTTGTCATTGACACCGTGGACGGCAAGGTGATCTATGACGTGAAACCCGGCACACAGACAGATACCAAGGTACGCTTGAAGGGCAAGGGTGTTCCCACACTGCGCAACAAGGAGGTACGGGGCGACCATTATGTGACATTGGTGGTACAGGTGCCTGATAAGCTGTCCCATGAGGCCAGAGAGCTGCTGCGTCAGTTTGACGCGGAGAGCGGCGACAGCCTGAATGCGGCTAGGAAACTGGAGAAGGATGACAAATCCGGCGAGGGTAAAGAAACCAAAGAAAAGAAGAAAAAGTTCTGGAAATAAAGTGTATACAGAAAGTATTGGCATCTGTCTGGTATTAACGCTGGCAGACGGTGCGCAAGGGGAGAGCAGATTACGACAAAAAGTAATTTGCTCTCCCCTTATTTCATTAAATAGATGGCGGATAAAGTCCCCTGGGAAAACATGTTTGACAAGCCGGGGGCGATATATTAGAATTTCTTTATGCCTACGATTTGGGAAGCGACGAATGGAGAAGTGAATATGGATTCATCAGGTGACAGATATGTTATAGTTTTTGAGGAAATTATGGAAAAGTATGGGGATATGGTATACAGGATATGCCTGACTATTACAGGAAATGCAGAAGACGCCAAGGATTCTTTTCAGGAGACCTTTTTGAGATTGGTCAGAAACCAGAACAAGATAAAGAGTGAGGAGCATTTGAAAGCCTGGCTGATACGTGTGGCAACTAACTGCTCCAGAACGACTGCCTCCAGCCTTTGGAACAGGACCACTCAGGGGATACAGGAGGGGGATATAGAAGAGAAGACTTGTCAGCTGGAACAAGGGGAAATGCTTTGCGAGTTACAGAAACTCCCCAGTAAATATGCTGTGGTTCTGTACCTGTTTTACTATGAGGAATATAGTATCAAAGAGATTGGGCAGCTGCTGAACAAGAGGGAAAACAGTATTAAGACGCTGCTGCAAAGAGGGCGCAAGCTCCTGAAGAAGAAATTGGAGGAAGGAGGGGAAAGGTTATGAAGAAAGCATTTGAAGAAGCCTATGGAAATGTTAAGGCCCCGGATTCCCTGAAGGCCGAAACCCTCATCCTTATGGAGGCGGAGAACGAGAAGCAGATTCCTCAAGGGCAAAAGGCCAGTAAAAGACGAAGGAGCGTCTGGGGCTGCGGCCTGGCGGGAGCGGTCTTATGCGCAGCGCTTATTTGTCTGCTTTTTCTGCCTGGGCGAGATGCTGTCTATATAACACCCATGGAGGATGGCGTACACTGGGATATGGTGGAACTTGAGGATGGCGTTCTCCGTTTTCTGTCGGAGAGGATGATTATTTCTGTGACACCCAATGCCGGAAACGGAACGGGAGACAGAGAGGGCACAGATCCGGTGAACGATGGGGAAGACGACTGCCCAGTGGAAAAGATAACCGCGCAAAGCGGCGGTACGCTGACTTTATACAGGCAGGACGCCCAGGCGTTGTTGAATATCCCGGAAGAGGACTGGTCCCATATTAATGGGCAGCAGGTCTATGTCACTGTGTTGAAAACCGAAACAATCCGATATCAGGCTACTTTCGAGAAAGACGGAATGACCTGGGAAATTACAGGAGTGGGTGTTACCCAAAAAGAATTTATTGATTATCTGTATAAAAAAATAAATGAATGAAACCTTTTTACCCTTTTCAAAGTGTTATAAATAGAGAAACATCAAAGTCAGGGACGTAATTGCCCGATATTAAAGGAGGAACGGATTGTGAAAACACGATGTATGGGTAAAAAGGGACTGGTGGCGCTGCTTGCGGCAACCATGCTCCTGAGCGGTTGTGGAAATACAGGCGGAGATGACAAGCCTGTGGAGGATGAGATTGTGTTGGGAAGCAGCGGGACAATGGAGTTATCCGATGAGTCCACAGCATCTGCGGACGAGGGGACTATGGGTGGCGGCACAGAAGTGCCCGCGGCAAATGCAGATCTGCACCTGATAGAGGAATTAATGCAAAAATATGGAGCAAACAGCGCTGCGGAATATAGTGGAAATGTCATTGAGATAAGCCGTGATGAGGCGATACAGATTCCCATTGGTTACAATCCCTGGAGCAGGGAGGAACGCATTTATGACAGCTTTGTAGTCTATCAGGATGATGGACTGGAGTTTCCTCTGGAGCTGGGAGCAGTTGATTATGATGCGGAAACGGGGATGCTGACCCTGAAGCCACCCTATTATGGTACGGCGGAATTGGATGATTATGAGGTGGATCTGAGCCATTTGAGTGGAAATTATCTAATGGCGGAGGAAGGAAACGCATGGGGGAATCTGTCTCAATATTATCTGGCGGCATATGTGGATGCCAGTACGGGCAATCCTTTGGAAACACCCATGATTACTGTGGTAAAAATAAAAGCGGAGATCAAGACGCCGCCGCTGCTTGTATTTGACCAGACAGAGGACGGCTATGCCCGCTTTTCATGGAAAGAAGTACCAGGTGCAGACGGTTACCTGCTATTTTCGATCAATAAGGATGAAACAGGACTTTGGAATGACGCTAAGGTATTTGCGGATGTAAAAGGGACGGAATGGACCAGCGAATTGGATGCTTATGAATTTGAAAACAATATACTGCTTCTAAATGAACGATTTACGCAATATTATTTTTCTGACGACTTTGAGGACTGGAAAAACACCGTCGGGATAGATTGGAACATAGGGGAAGATGTGGCCTATGATGCGTATTACAGCGAATATTTCGGCGTGATTGCTTACAATGAGCAGGGCTGTTCTGCAATCAGCAACTTGTTGAGCGCAAAGGATATCTCCCATATGCTGCCCACCGCGATGGCACGTTTCAATAATGAAAGCAGTTTTTATGATATTCATGCCACATTGGACTTACCGGCTGTCATGTGTGTTACCATGTGTGACGGTACAACTGCGCAAAAGGTATTGAATTACGATCTGGAGAGTCTTCGTAAAAACGAGGGAAATGATAGTTTTTACATAACGGCAAGAGCATTACAGACTCCTTTCACCACGGAATTTGTGGTATACGGACATGACTGGAATACATTGGATGCGGATTTGGCCGTCCTGATGGAAAGGCAGGAAAAGCTGCAAAACAAGGGCGGCAATGTGACCCCCACACTCAGCATGGATGAGGAACCGGCCAATCCTCCCCAGCCGGAGGTCAGCGAGACAGCGCCGGACACGACACAGCTTGAGGTCACCGCTAACTCGGCCATGAGCGAGTACGTGGCGAGGCAGATGCTGGTTACCAGCGAGGCGATAGATTTGTCGTCTTTTCCTGAAGCGGCGGATGTTAATAAGATAAAGGATGCCTTTTTTGAAGCGCAGTACCAGAATCCACTGGTGCTGGGCGTGCAGGGGGGCTGCATTGACAATGATAACAGGATTCTCTATGTAAATTATGATTTTGACCGGGATACCACTGCCGCCAAACAGCAGGAGATTGAAGACAGGGTAGACAAGATTGTGGGCAGCATCATCACCGCAGATATGACAGATCTGGAAAAGGAGATGGCCATCAATGCGTATCTGTGCGATAATGCGCAGTATGACGATGCAGCGCTGGAAAATGCGGAAAAATACAATTTCATGACAGTGGATGTAGACTTTTATGATTCCTTTACCGCCTATGGCGTGCTGGTGGATGGCGTGGGTGTCTGTGCAAGCTATTCAGCTGCCTTCAAGCTGCTTGCGGATGCGGCAGGATTGGACAGCATCGTGGTTACGGGGTATCTGGATGGCAGTGTGCCTCATGCATGGAACAAAGTGAGAATTGATGATAATTGGTACATTGTAGATGCGACCAACAATGACAATGATTTGATTGCAAATGCGCTTCTCAACCTCTCGGATTATGCCGCCTATGGAACTTTGGTTGAAAATGAGAGCTTTGTTCTGGACGACAGTCTGCATAATTATGCGGCAGAGGAGGACACATACGAATATTACCATGCCACCAGCCGTTATTATGGACAGGAAGAAATATCCGGCGAATTGGCGGCATTGCTTATGGCGGAGGGCAGCGCAGTTCTCAGGACGGACTACGATATTGATGACGAGGCGTTTTATGAGATTGCCACCAACGCAGCAAATGCCGCAGGAAAACGGATACATGGTTTTTACTGGATGGGCGTCATCCACCTGGAGGAATAGCCCGCCGGGGTAATCTTCTACCGCAGCAGTTCAAACAGATCCGCCTCATCCTCTTGATAGGTCAGATACAGTTCCTCGTAGGACTCGGTCAGATAGTGGGGATGATCCGGGAATACGTCCTGCTTCAGGTAGAAGATTACCTTATTGATAAAGGTGTCCCGCTGGCACAGGTCCGCCTCTGACACAAAGAAAGGCCCCAGCTTTTTGTTTTCCGGGATGCGGGACAGGCGGTAGCGGGCGGCGTCAGAGCGTTTGGCCGCATCCTGGAGTTCCTGCCGATTGACCATGTCGATAATCCTGTTGACCAGCCGGGCGAAGGTGGGCCAGTCTCTGGACAGGCGTCCTTCATAGTAAAGCTGGCTTACATAGTCCTCCAGAGGTGTGCCCTGAAAGATGGCAGTCAGAGGTTTCCGCCCGGCAAAGGTGTCATAGGGATGGCTCCACTGCTGGGGCAGGTCGTCAAAGCTGATCCGCACATATTCCAGCGCAAAACGTCGCTTGAAAGCATTGTCCAGCACGAAGATATTTTCATCCGCCGTATTCATGGTGGCCAGGATGTTGAAGTTGGCAGGAAACCACACTTTCCCCTCGATAAACAGTTTTTTCAGGCCCGGATCACGGGAAAAAAAGGCGGTAATGTCATTGTTGGCAACGGCATATTCCGATTTGCCGTTTGCCTGGCGATCCAGCAGCTGGAACAGATCTCCGAAAATGGCGGGGGCATTGCCCCGGTTAATCTCTTCAATAACCAAATAATATTTCTCCGCCGGATTCATAAAGGCTTCTTTTAACAGAATAGACAGCGGGCCCGCCGCAAAGATATAATCCAGTGGCCGATCCAGGGTAATCAGGGGCTTGATACTGCCGATAAAGTCCTGGTAGGTGTAAGTGGGATGAAAGATCAGACGCTTGCAGTGAGAATCCCTCTCCTCGGGGACAGGGTATTCCTTTTCAATCATCTTGTTTACCCGGTAGGATTTGCCGGTGCCGGGAGCTCCATAATAGATTTTCTGGAGAGGCGTCATGGGGACCTCTTCATAGTGGAAATCAAGTCCCTGGTCATCGTCATAGGCATTATTGTCCATCTCGTGGCTCAGATAGAAAGGGGCAGATACCTCCGGCGCCTGGGAGGAATCTCCATTGTGGAGAAAAGCCTGATACAGCTGTATGGATGCGGCCAGAGTGCCATTCCCATAGGCTTCATTGGCCTGGCGAAACTCATTTTTCCCTTGAAGCTGTTCATATATTGTATCAAATTCATAGCTGCTTTTATAAAAAAAGAGGTTGCCCGCCACATAGGGTTCCAGTTTGCGGCATCCTGTCCGCAGCGCATGGGAATAAGCGATGATGGCGTTGTCCGTATACCGACGCATGCCCTCGTCGTTGCACTGTTTTTTCATCCACTCTCGAAATGCCTGTTCCTGCTCCTCGTTCGTCCGTTTCATGACGGTCCTCCTTATTCCTAACAATAAATATAATTCTTTTCTATTTTCAGTATGCATCAAAATGGCTGTCATTGCAACTATATGAATTAGTATTTGACAGGTTTTTTAATAGATTGTACAATCAAAGGAGTCGGTAAGGAATTAGTCAGGGAAAGGAATAACGTATGAAGTGGGTTAAATTCAGGATCAAAACAGTTACGGAGGCGGAGGATATAATTATCAGCTCCTTGTATGATATTGGTCTGGAGGGAGCACAGATTGAGGATAAAGTGCCGCTTACGGCGCTGGAGAAAGAGCAGATGTTTGTGGATATCCTGCCGGACGGGCCGGAGGATGACGGTATAGCCTATCTGAGTTTTTTTGTGGAAAAGAAAGAGGATGGCAGTCTGGAGGTACAGGGAGAGTCTGTGGATGTGGAGACGATTCTGGAGAGGGTACACCGGGAACTGGATGGAATCTGTCAGTTTATGGATATCGGCGAGGGTTCCATCACGGTGGATGAGACCGAGGATATCGACTGGATCAATAACTGGAAGCAGTATTTTCACCAGTTTTACATTGATGATATTCTGGTGATTCCCTCTTGGGAGGAGATAAAGCCGCAGGACAATGATAAGCTGGTGCTGCATATTGATCCGGGCACTGCCTTTGGCACAGGGATGCATGAGACTACTCAGCTGTGCATCAGGCAGCTGCGAAAGTATATTACCTCCGAGACCCGGCTGCTGGATGTGGGTACGGGCAGCGGTATTCTTGCCATCCTGTCTCTGATGTTTGGGGCAAAGCATGCCCTGGGTACAGATCTGGATATCTGCGCCGTGGACGCAGTGGCGGACAACTGCCGTGCCAATGGAATTGATCCGGCGGATTTTGAACTGCTGATCGGTAACATTATCACGGACAAGGCTGTGCAGGATCAGGTGGGGTACGCCTGCTATGATATTGTGGTGGCCAATATCCTGGCGGATGTGCTGGTGCCGCTGACTCCAGTGATTGTCAATCACTTAAAGCCCGGCGGCATCTATATCACCTCTGGCATTATTGACGACAAAGAGCAGACGGTGCGGGAGGCTGTGGAGGCTGCAGGGCTTAAGATTCTGGAGGTGACCTATCAGGGGGAGTGGGTGTCCGTGACCTGTCAGAAGGGCTAGGGAAGGCTCTGTGGGCTGGAAGGATATATACGGAAACAGGAGATTTTATGTATCAATTTTTTGTAGAGCCCGGACAGATTCAGGGCAGGGAAATCCTGATTCAGGGCAGTGACGTGAATCATATCAAAAATGTATTGCGAATGCGCGTGGGAGAGGAGCTGTCCGTCAGTAACGGCGTGGACGGCAGAGAGTACCGCTGCCATATTGCGGAGTTTGCGGAGGATGTTATCCGCTGTGAGCTTCGATTCATCAAGGAGGAGGGGACAGAGCTGCCCTCCCGAATCTATCTGCTCCAGGGGCTCCCCAAGGCGGACAAGATGGAGCTGATTATACAGAAGGCCGTGGAACTGGGGGCATACCAGATTGTGCCGGTGGCCGCCCGGAGATCGGTAGTGAAGCTGGATGCGAAAAAGGCAGCGTCCAAAGTGTCCCGATGGCAGGCCATAGCCGAGGCTGCCGCCAAGCAGAGCAGGCGGGGGATTATCCCCCAGGTACAGCAGGTGATGGACTGGAAGCAGGCGCTGGACTATGTGAAGGAGCTGCCGGTCAGGCTGATTCCCTATGAGCTGGCGGAGGATATGGGCAGGACCAGGAGTATTCTGGAGGGGCTGGAGCCGGGGCAGGATATAGCGGTATTTATCGGCCCGGAGGGCGGCTTTGAGGAGGAGGAGATCGCCGCTGCCATGGAGGCGGGCGTGATTCCGATCACGCTGGGAAAGCGGATTCTGAGGACGGAGACAGCAGGTATGACGGTGCTGTCCTGGCTGATGTACCATCTGGAGAGAACGTGAAATGTGCAGGCGCAGCAAAGGGGCGAGGTGCATATGATAGTTTATAGAAACCAGCAGCATAGGAAATTCGCCCGTTTCAGGCGAAGAGGGGAGAAATAAATGGATGTATATTTAGATAATTCCGCAACCACCAGGGCGCTCCCCCAGGTGGCTGAGCTGGTCACGCATATCATGTGTGATGATTATGGTAATCCCTCCAGTATGCACCGTAAGGGTGTGGAGGCTGAACAATATCTGCGCTATGCCCGGGAGACGTTGGCGGGTATAATGAAAGTACAGGAGAAAGAGATCTTTTTTACTTCCGGAGGCACGGAGGCGGACAATCTGGCACTGATCGGATGTGCCATGGCGGGCCGCAGAAGGGGGAATCATTTGATCACCACTCAGGTGGAGCATCCCGCAGTCCTGCAGCCCATGCAATATCTGGAGAGCCAGGGATTCCAGGTCACTTATCTGCCGGTGGATGCCTGGGGACGGATATCCCTGCAGGATCTGGAGGCGGCTATTCGGCCGGAGACGATCCTGGTATCCATCATGCACACCAACAATGAAGTGGGGGCGCTGCAGCCCATCGCAGAAGCTGGAGAACTCATCAAACGCAAAAATCCGTCGATCCTGTTCCATGTGGATGCGGTCCAGGGCTTCGGCAAGTTCCGGATTCTGCCAAGGCGCATGCATATTGACCTGTTGTCTGTCAGCGGTCACAAGATCCACGGTCCCAAGGGTGTGGGCTTTCTCTATGTGGGGGAAAAGGTGAAAATCCAGCCCATCGTGTACGGCGGCGGCCAGCAGAAAAATATGCGCTCCGGCACGGAGAATGTTCCAGGTATCGCCGGTCTGGCCAAGGCGGCAGAGCTGGTGTATGCTCACCTGGACGAGGATGTGCAGCGGCTGTATGAGCTGAAAGAATATTTTGTGGAGCAGATCAGTCGTGTCGAGGGAATCCGGGTGAACGGCATCCCGCAGGAGGGCTGCCGGGTGACTGCGCCCCATGTGGTCAGCGTATCCATCGCCGGTATCCGCAGCGAGGTGATGCTGCATGCCCTGGAGGAAAAGGGAATCTATGTCTCCGCCGGAAGCGCCTGCGCTTCCAACAAGCCTCAGACCTCGGCTACCCTGAAAGCCATGAAGCTGCCCAGGGAGTTGTGGGACAGCACCATACGATTCAGTTTTTCCGTCTACACCACACGGGAAGAAATTGACTATACATTGAACACAATGTATGATATGATTCCTATGTTACGAAAATACACACGCCGATGAGAAGATGGTATGGGATAATTGCGAAACTTCCCTTCAAAACATAGGGATGGGCAATATAGACAAAATAAGGGCGACTTGCCACTGCATCGGAGCCCGTTTTTGTCTATATTGACCAATCCCGTCACTTGCAGGGAATGTTTCGCAATTGCCAAACTCTATTAAAAGGATAAGGAGATTTATGTTTACAGCATTTTTAATCAAGTATGCCGAGATCGGCATCAAAGGAAAAAACAGATATCTTTTTGAGGACGCCCTGATCCGCCAGATCAAATATGCCCTGAAAAAGTGTGAGGGTGAGTTCGCTGTCCGCAAGACCATGGGACGTATCTTTGTGGAGGCCCAGGGCGAGTTTGATTTTGAGGAAACCGTGGAGCGTCTGAAGAGGGTGTTCGGCATCTGGGGGATCTGCCCGGTGATCTATGTGGAGGACGAGGGTTGGGAGAAGCTCTGTGAGAAGGTGGCGGCTTATCTGGGGGAGATGTATCCGAACCGGCAGAAGAGCTTCAAGGTTAACGCCAGGCGCAGCCGCAAGGATTACCCCAGGGATTCCATGGAGATCAACCGGGATATGGGCGAGGCCATTCTGAAGGCATATCCGGAGATGCATGTGGATGTACATCACCCGGACATCCTGCTGAATATTGAGGTGCGGGAAAAAATATATGTGTATTCTGAGACGATTCCCGGTCCCGGCGGTATGCCCGTGGGCACCGGCGGCAAGGCCATGCTGCTGCTCTCCGGGGGGATCGATTCCCCTGTGGCGGGGTATATGATCGCCAAGAGGGGAGTTAAGATCGATGCCGTCTATTTCCATGCCCCGCCCTATACCAGCGACCGCGCCAAACAGAAGGTGGTGGATCTCGCCAGGCTGGTATCCCGCTACACGGGGCCGATTTATCTGCATGTGATCAATTTTACGGACCTTCAGATGTATATCTATGAGAATGCCCCCCATGAGGAGCTGACCATCATCATGCGGCGCTATATGATGCGGATTGCGGAGGCTATCGCCGTCAGGACGGAGTGCCTGGGACTGATTACCGGGGAGAGCATCGGCCAGGTGGCTTCACAGACCATGAGTTCTCTGATCGCTACCAATGAAGTGTGTGAGCTGCCGGTGTACCGCCCGCTGATTGGCTTTGACAAGGAAGAGATCGTGGAGGTAGCCAAGAGGATTGACACTTATGAGACCTCTATCCAGCCCTTTGAGGACTGCTGCACCATCTTTGTGGCCAAGCATCCGGTGACCAAGCCTAATGTAAAGATTATCCGCAAGCATGAGAAGCATATAGAAGAAAAGCTGAACGAGCTGATGAATACGGCGCTGGAGACGGACGAACTGATTATTGTGTCAGAGTAGATTGAAAAATATAGCCCGGTGCATATATATGCCCGGGCCATAATGGTTGAATGTAGATTTATTACAGGATGTAAGGTGCCAGTGCTGACAGAACATCTTCAACACTGTCTTCCGCATGGATGTTCAGATCAATGGGCTTGGACAGATCCAGGCTGAAGATACCCATGATGGACTTGGCGTCAATCACATACCTGCCGGATACCAGATCAAAGTCATAATCGAACTTGGTGATGTCGTTTACAAAGGACTTAACCTTATCAATGGAATTAAGAGAAATCTGTACTGTTTTCATTATTCTACCTCCCTACTGTTTGTCATCTTACTTATGCTTCCATATTAATGGCAGACTGCATAAAAGTCAAGGAGAAAACAATACAAAATAAGCGAGGAATACCATGAAAAATGTAGCATTTCACAATCTTGGATGCAAGGTAAATTCCTATGAAATGGACTATGTGCAACAAATATTGCTGGAAAAGGGATACAATGTTGTGCCATTTGAAGAAAAAGCCGATATTTATATTGTCAATACCTGCACTGTGACCAATATTGCAGACCGCAAGAGCAGACAGATGCTGCACCGGGCCAGGGCGCTGAACCCTCAGGCGCTGGTGGTGGCGCTGGGTTGTTATGTACAGACGGACCGGGAGGGGGTGCTGAAAGACTCCTGTATCGACCTGGCTATCGGCAATAACCGGAAAAAGGATATTGTTCGGATTCTGGAGGAATATCTGGAGGCGAGAGACCGATGGCAGCAGGAGAACACTGCGGCGGGAGCCTCGGACAAGACCCTGGGGGGCAGCACCATCATCGACATGGATCACCCGCATGAGTATGAGGAGATGCAGCTGAAACAAACAGCGGAGCACACCAGGGCCTATATCAAGATCCAGGACGGCTGCAATCAGTTCTGCAGCTACTGCATCATCCCCTACGCCAGAGGGCGGGTGCGCAGCCGCCGCAGGGAGGATGTGCTGGAGGAGATCCGGGGTATGGCGGCGGCAGGCTATCGGGAGGTGGTTCTGACGGGAATCCATATCAGCTCCTACGGTATAGACCTGGCGGATGGGAAAGAGGCTTTCCGGGGAGACTACCTGGGGCAGTCCCGGCTGATTGAGCTGGTGGAGGAGATTCAGCAGCTTCCGGGTCTTGACCGGATACGATTGGGCTCTCTGGAGCCCCGCATTGTGACGGAGGATTTTGCGGCCCGTCTGGCCGCCTGCGACAAGGTGTGCCCTCATTTTCACCTGTCCCTGCAGAGCGGCAGTGATTCTGTATTAAAGCGGATGAATAGGCACTATACATCGAGGGAATACTTTCATAGTGTAGAGACTCTGCGCCGTTTTTTTGACCAGCCGGCCATCACAACGGATGTGATTGTGGGCTTTCCCGGAGAGACAGAGGAAGAGTTTGAGGAGTGCAGGCGGTTTCTGGAGCAGGTGAGCTTCTATGAGATGCATATTTTCAAGTATTCCCGGCGAAAGGGGACAGCGGCTGACCGTATGCCCTGCCAGCTGACAGACGCAGTGAAAACACATCGCAGCAGCCTTTTGCAGCAGCTGGAGAGGGAGCAGTCGAGAAATTTTCGCAGCAGATACATAGGACAGGATGTGGAAGTGCTGTTTGAGGAGTCCAGAGAAATGCCGGCTGGTCTCTATTGGGTAGGACATACCGCAGACTATATCCGGGTGGCGCTGCCCGGAGAAACAGATCTGCGGGGCAGACTGGAGAAAGTGAGAGTCCGGGGATTTCTGACGGAGGAAATATTGCTGGCGGATGCATTACAGATGATGTGAGAGAGTCTTGCAGCTTTGACTTGAAATTTTCTGACAAATAGAGTATGATAAAAAAATAGCAGGATACATTCGTGGAGGACATATGCAGGATTTAGGAAATACACAATATTTTAAAGTGCAGACAGAGCCGGAGACTGGCGTAAAAGTCATTCTTTCTACCGTATATGAAGCACTGACGGAAAAGGGCTATGATCCGGTGAATCAGATCGTGGGATATATTATGAGCGGAGATCCGACATATATCACCAGCCATAAGAGTGCGCGAAGCCTGATCATGAAGGTGGAGCGCGATGAGATTGTGGAGGAGCTGCTGACTGAGTATATCCGCCATAATCAGTGGCATGCGTAGAACTGTGGTATATGAGGAGATGCTATGCGGATAATGGGGCTTGATTTCGGATCAAAGACAGTGGGGGTGGCTGTCAGTGATCCGCTGGGGATCACAGCGCAGGGACTGGAGATCATACGGCGCAAGGAGGAAAACAAGCTGCGTCGGACCTACGCCAGGATCGAGGAACTGATTGTGGAGTACCAGGTGGAGGAGATCGTGCTGGGGCTGCCTAAGAATATGAATGCCACTGAGGGGGAGAGGGCAGAACTCACCCGGGAGTTTAAGGACAGTCTGGAACGCAGGACAGGCCTGTCTGTGACTCTGTGGGATGAGAGGCTGACCACTGTGGCGGCGGACAGGGCTATGATGGAGGCCGGTATCCGCCGGGAGCATCGCAAGGATTATGTGGACATGATCGCCGCCAGCCTGATACTGCAGGGATATCTGGATTATAAGGCGGGCGTTGTCGGCAGGGAAGGTACGGTGCTTTAATCGGGAGGAACTGTTTTGAGATGGATAGTGCCCTTAGGTAATATGGTCATACCTGCGATTTTATTTTATGGTGTCTATCGTGTTGCGGGTATCATTCCAGCAGTGATTATTTCGCTGACATATAGCCTTATTTCTGGCATATATTCAAAACTTAAGAATCACGCAGTTAAAAACTCTCAAATCATAGGGATTCTTGGCTTGGTCAGTTCGGCTGTTATGATTCTCTTTACCGGAGAGGAAAAGCTATATTACATTCCCGCTATCATTCAAAATGTAGGTTTTCTGGGATTTATAGTTGCACTTTCGCTTCAACAAAAAAGTGTTCTGCACTTTATGGCAAAAGATTTTGAGATTGAATCCCTTAATCAAGTTCCCGAAGAAAACATGTTCAGTATCAATGTTGTGTGGATCGTTTATTTTGCACTAAAGATTTTGTCTAAGATTGCGGGGATTCTGTATTTGGATTTCAATACATTATACTGGGTAGTGTTTTTGCTTGGTGACCCAATGACGATTTTGATGATCATTCTGTCGGTGATTCTAATTCGAATACACTGTTTAAAGGAAATAACTAGGAGGAAATATAATTGAGTAAACTGGAGAAGATTACCTTTAATCCCGATGGCGAAGCCCCGGTGGACTTTTTTGTGTTGGAACAGACCAGGATTGGCGGCTATAACTACATTCTGGTGACAGATTTTGAGGAGGGCGACGGGGAGGCTCTGATCCTCAAGGATATGTCTAAGGATGGAGAAGAAGAGAGCGTGTATGTCATCGTATCAGATGACGAGGAACTGAAAGCGGTTGCCGGCGTGTTTGAGAACATGTTGGAGGACGTGGAATTTGTATAGGCTTTAAAGCCGGTAAGGATGGCTTTGAGCATGGTTTAAATTTGGAGGAATATCTATTGAATAAGAATAAACAGAATAACAGTGCATCCAGACTGAAAATTATCCCTTTGGGCGGTCTGGAGCAAATCGGTTTGAACATTACTGCCTTTGAGTACGAAGACAGTATTATTGTGGTAGACTGCGGACTGGCATTTCCGGCGGACGATATGCTGGGCATCGATCTGGTGATCCCGGATATCACTTATCTGAAGGACAATGCGGACAAGGTCAAGGGCTTTGTAATTACCCACGGGCATGAGGATCATATCGGTGCCCTGCCCTATGTGTTGAAGGAGATCAATGTGCCTGTATACGCCACCCGGCTGACCATGGGCATCATTGAGAATAAATTAAAGGAGCACAATCTGATAAAGGGAACCAAGCGCAAGGTGGTCAAGTTCGGGCAGTCCATCAATATGGGGCAGTTCCGGGTAGAGTATATCAAGACCAACCACAGCATCGTGGACGCAGCGGCGCTGGCGATCTATTCCCCTGCCGGAACAGTGGTGCATACCGGCGACTTCAAGGTGGACTACACGCCGGTATTCGGCGATGCTATCGATCTGCCCCGCTTTGCGGAGATCGGCAAAAAGGGCGTGCTGGCTCTGATGTGCGATTCCACCAATGCGGAGCGCCCGGGCTTTACACCCTCCGAGCGGACGGTGGGCAAGACCTTTGACACCTTGTTTGAGGAACATAAGAATACCCGTATTTTTGTGGCGACCTTTGCCTCCAATGTGGACCGGGTGCAGCAGATTATCAACACGGCTTACAAATTCGGACGCAAGGTGGTGGTGGAAGGCCGCAGCATGGTGAATATCATTGAGACAGCCATGAATCTGGGCTGTATCAGCATTCCGGACAACACCCTGATTGAGATAGATCAGCTGAAAAACTATCCCGATGAGCAGCAGGTAATCATCACTACCGGCAGCCAGGGGGAGAGTATGGCGGCGCTGAGCCGTATGGCCGGCAATATGCATAAGAAGATCACCATAGGCCATGGGGACACAGTTATCTTTTCTTCCAGTCCCATACCCGGCAACGAGAAGGCGGTGACCAAGATTATCAACGAACTGCTGCGAAAGGGAGCGGACGTGATTTTCCAGGATACCCATGTATCCGGACACGCCTGTCAGGAGGAGATCAAACTGATCTATACCCTGGTGCATCCTAAATATGCGATTCCTGTGCATGGTGAGTACAAGCATCTGAAGGCCCAGGCCAAGATAGCGGAGAATCTGGGCATTGACAAGGAAAATATCTTCATTCTGTCCTCCGGTGAGGTGCTGGAACTGGATGAGAACAAGGCAAGCGTCGCCGGCCATGTGCCCGTGGGAAGCATTCTGGTGGATGGCTTGGGAGTAGGCGATGTGGGCAATGTGGTGCTGCGTGACAGACAGCATCTGGCGGAGGACGGCATTCTCATCGTGGTCATGAGTCTGGACAAATACAGCGGCCAGCTGGTGGCAGGCCCGGATATTGTCTCCAGAGGCTTTGTGTATGTGAGAGAGTCCGATGAACTGCTGGAGGAGGCCCGCCAGGTGGTGGACAATGCCATCTCCGGCTGTATTGACAGAGGGATCACGGACTGGGGCAAGCTGAAGAGTACGACAAAAGATGTGCTGGGTGAATATGTCTGGAGAAAGACCAAGAGGCGTCCCATGATATTGCCTATTATCATGGAAGTATAGATAAGCCGAGAAGCCGGGGGTATGAAGATGAAGCGGGAAGAAGAGCTGCGTCAGGCCGTTGAAGGTATGATTGATGCGATAAAGGAATCAGAGGTATACAGAAAGTATCTGGAAGCTCTCGCTGCGGCGAAGCGGCAGCCCGGACTGAAACAGGAGATAGATGAGTATCGCCGAAAGAACTACTTGATGCAGTGCAACGGCGATATGGCTTTTGAGCATTTTGAACAGTTTGAACGGGAATATTCGGACTTTCGGGAGAATCCGCTGGTGGCGGATTTTCTGGCGGCGGAGCTAGCTCTGTGCCGTTTGGTCCAGCAGATTAATCTCCATGTTACAGATAAGCTGAATTTTGAGTAGATGCGGCGGAGAATTATGTGCCCGCCAGAGCGGGTGAGTGGGAGTTAGTATGAATGTAAAAAGCCTGATAGTTGCAGTGTGCGGCATGATATTAAAGGTAGTAGTGGCAGTGGTGATCATCATGGCGATCTACCGGGGCGCAATTACGGCCTATGACTATGGATACAGGGTTTTTGAGGAACCTGCCATGTCTGCCGGAGAGGGCAGAGTGATCAGTGTGACGATCACGGAGGATATGTCAGCCAAAGAGATGGGGCAGCTTTTTCTGAGCAAAGGGTTGATCCGGGATGAAAAGCTCTTTATCGTACAGTATTATCTCTCTGAGTTTCGCAAGGATCTGAAAACGGGTGACTTTGAACTGAGTACAGCCATGACGGTGGAGGAAATGATGGAAGCCATGACCAAGGAGCCGGTGGTGGAAGAGCCGGAACCCACGGATATGGATGATCTGCCGGAGGATGTTAATGGAGAGGATGAAAATCCCGGGGATGATTCTGCAGAAGGCCCTTAAAGAGAGGGTGGCAGGAGTTGAAAATTATATGATTATTGATGAGAGAATGGTTGCCTTTATTAATTCGTTTGATAAAGGCAACACGCCTTTTTTGGAAAAACTGGAGAGCGAGGCTTTGAAGGAGGGGGTTCCCATTATCCGCAGGGAGATGCAGGGACTTATGAAATTTCTGCTTGCCCTGTGCCGTCCGGCAAAGATACTGGAGGTGGGGACGGCCATTGGCTTCTCCGCATTGCTGATGAGTGAATATGGGCCAGAGGGCTGTCACATCACTACCATTGAGAAATACGATAAGCGCATTCCCCAGGCCAGGGAAAATTTTGCCAGGGCGGGGAGGGAGCAGCAGATCACCCTGCTGGAGGGCGATGCGGTGGATATTCTGAAGGAGCTGGACGGCACATACGACCTGATCTTCATGGATGCGGCCAAGGGACAGTATATCCATTTTTTACCGGATATCCTGCGTCTGCTGCCGGAAGGCGGACTGCTGGTGTCCGACAATGTACTGCAGGACGGAGATGTGGTGGAATCCCGGTTCGCTGTGACTCGCCGTAATCGGACGATACATGCCCGGATGCGGGAATACCTGTATGAACTGACCCACCATCCACAGCTGGAGACCTGCATCCTGCCGGTGGGGGACGGGGTGACTCTGAGTGTGAAGAGGTGAAGCGGTATGGAACATAAGAAACCGGAACTGCTGATTCCAGCCTCCAGCCTGGAGGTGCTGCGGACGGCGGTGATTTTTGGCGCAGATGCGGTATATATCGGCGGAGAAGCCTTTGGCCTGCGGGCCAAGGCCAGAAACTTTTCCATGGAGGAGATGGCGGAGGGAATCGCTTTTGCCCATGCTCATGGAGTCAAAGTCTATGTGACGGCCAACATTCTGGCGCACAATGGGGATCTAACAGGTGCGGAGGAGTATTTTGCAGAGCTTCGGGATATGCAGCCCGAGCAGGCGGATGCCCTGATTATCTCGGACCCGGGCATGTTCACCATTGCCAGAAGGGTCTGGCCGGAGGCGGAGATTCACATTTCCACCCAGGCTAACAACACCAATTATCAGACCTATCTGTTCTGGTGGGAACTTGGGGCAAAGAGAGTGGTCAGTGCCCGGGAGCTTTCCCTGGCAGAGATCGCGGAGATTCGGCATCATATCCCTGCGGAGATGGAGATTGAGAGCTTCATCCACGGGGCCATGTGTATCTCCTATTCGGGGCGCTGCCTGCTCAGCAATTATTTCACCGGGCGGGATGCCAACAAGGGAGCCTGCACCCATCCCTGCCGCTGGAAGTATGCGGTGGTGGAGGAGACCCGGCCCGGAGAGTACCTGCCGGTGTATGAGAATGAGCGGGGGACCTTTATCTTTAATTCCAAGGATCTGTGTATGATTGATTATATCCCGGAGCTGGTGGCAGCAGGTATTGACAGCTTCAAGATTGAGGGCCGCATGAAAACCGCCTTGTATGTGGCGGCGGTGGCCCGTACTTATCGGAAAGCCATAGACGACTTTTTTGAGAGCGAGGAAAAATATCGGCAAAACCGGGAGTGGTACAGAGCCGAAATTGCCAAATGTACTTACCGGCAGTTCTCAACGGGTTTCTATTTTGGTAAACCGGATGAGAATAATCAGATTTATGACAACAGTACCTATGTGAATGAATATACATATCTGGGGTGCATTCAGGAAGTAATGTGCATGCCATATCATCAAATGATGGAGCGGCAGGCAAAATTCTCAGAGGAAGGTACTTGTGAAGAACAAGGGGATCAGGAAGTGCTGGCTCGCATTGAGCAGCGCAATAAATTCTGCGTGGGGGATGCCATAGAGATTATGAAGCCCGACGGCAGTAACGTGGAAGTCACAGTGGTAGCCATGTATGACAGCGACCTGCAGCCTGTGGAAAGCTGCCCTCACTCTAAACAGCAGATCTGGCTGCGCCTGTCCCGGTCGCCGGAGCCCTATGATCTGCTGCGTGTACGCAATCCGTAAATTAGTTTGAGTTTCCTCACGAAAGTGTTGTTCTTTTATTGAAAACTTTTAACTCTCAAGAATCATAGAAGGAGATTTTTATAATGCCATATGTTAAACTGAAGGATTTAGATTTATACTATGAGGAATTTGGCAGAGGGGAAGCCTTGTTGTTTCTTCACAGTCATTTCAGCAGAGGATTGCTGGCCTTCTCCGCTCAGATTCTGCCATTTTCGGGAAATTACCGGTGTCTTTATCCGGATTTCAGAGGTCACGGCAGAACCAGATGCGACAGTCTTGAATGGAATAGCCGCATGATTGCAGACGACATGGCAGACTTTATGGACGCTTTAGGGATTCAGTCTGCGCATCTTTTTGGCTATAGCTGCGGCGCATATGTGGGATGTTATATGGCTGCAAAGTACCCTGAGAAGGTTAAAAGTCTTGTCACGGTCGGAGGGGGAGCTTATCCCAGAGTGGAAGGTGCAGACAGTTTTCTGCCGGAAAGTCTTTTAGAAAAAAACGACACCGGGTTTATTGAGGACATGAAGTCAAGGCATTATGACGCGCACAGGGGTGATTGGCAGACTTATTTAAGAACAACCGTTGCCGATTGGAAAACGCACCCGAACCTGACCGATGATGAATGGGCGGCAATAAAATGTCCGGCGTTCTTCATAAACGGAGAAAATGATCCGTTTGGAACCTGTGCAGAGCTCAAGGAAAAAGTTCCATTTGCAAAAGTATACGAGGTTAAAGGAGGAGGCCATCGTCCTCATTTTGTCGGAGAACAGGCGAAGGAGCTCAATCCGATGATTCTTGACTTTTTATCGTCATGTTGATAATGTAAACGGGTGGAGAAGCATTGGAGCGATAGCGCAGTTAAGAAATATAAAGTAAATTAGCTATTGATTTTTCATGGAAAAGAAGGTATCTTATTTCAGAGTAAGACAGGTGCAGCCTGTCAGATACATAGTGACAGCGTTGGCACGGCGGATGTGGAATTCTAAATAGGAGGGAGCATACTGTATGAGCGGAATGATAAATGTGGAGGAGCTTTTCGGCAGCAGGGTATTTACATTGGGCAAGATGAAGGAGAGGCTGCCCAAACAGGTTTTTGCCGAGGTAAAGCGGGTAATGGAGCAGGGAGGGGAACTTCCCCTTGCCACTGCCGACGTGGTGGCCAAGGCCATGAAGGACTGGGCCGTGGAGAACGGTGCAACCCACTATACCCACTGGTTTCAGCCGTTGACCGGTATCACGGCGGAAAAACATGATGCCTTTGTATCCCATCCTGACAGCGACGGCAGGATGCTGCTGGAGTTCTCCGGCAAGGAACTGATCAAGGGTGAGCCGGATGCCTCCTCTTTTCCCTCCGGGGGACTGCGGGCGACCTTTGAAGCCAGAGGCTACACCGCCTGGGATATGACTTCCCCAGCATTTTTAAAAGAGGATGCCACCGGCGTGATACTGTGTGTTCCCACGGCATTCTGCTCCTACACCGGGGAGGCTCTGGACAAAAAGACGCCTCTGCTGCGTTCCATGGAGGCCATCAGCCAGCAGGCCCTGCGCATCGTGCGGCTGTTCGGCAACACGGAGGCCACTAAGGTGGTGGCCAGCGTTGGCGCGGAGCAGGAGTATTTTCTGGTGGATCGGGAGAAATACCTGCAGCGGGAGGATCTGATCTTTGCGGGACGTACCCTGTTCGGCGCACCGGCGCCCAAGGGACAGGAGCTGGAGGATCACTATTTCGGCACTATCCGGGAGCGCATCGGCGCTTATATGAAGGATTTGAATATCGAACTGTGGAAGCTGGGCGTGACGGCCAAGACTCAGCACAATGAGGCGGCGCCTGCCCAGCACGAGCTGGCTCCCATATACGAGAGCGCCAATATTGCTGTGGACCACAATCAGCTGGTGATGGAGACCATGAAGAAGGTGGCTGGCCGTCACGGCCTGACCTGTCTGCTGCACGAGAAACCCTTTGCGGGAGTGAACGGCTCCGGCAAGCATGACAACTGGTCCCTGTGTACGGACAATGGAGTCAATCTGCTGGACCCCGGCGATACGCCAAATGCCAACATCCAGTTTCTGCTGGTGCTGGCCTGTATCATGAAGGCAGTGGACACCCATGCGGACCTGCTGCGCCAGAGTGCATCCGATGTGGGCAATGACCACAGACTGGGCGCCAATGAGGCTCCCCCGGCTATTATCTCCATGTTTCTGGGAGAGCAGTTGGACGATGTGGTGAAGCAGCTGGTGGAGACCGGGGAGGCGGCTCATCTGATCGAGGGCGGCAAGCTGGAGACCGGCGTATCCACTTTGCCGGATTTTGAGAAGGACGCCACGGACCGCAACAGAACTTCGCCTTTTGCCTTTACCGGCAACAAGTTCGAGTTCCGCACGGTGGGTTCCGCGGACTCCATCGCCAGCCCCAACACCACACTGAATGCGATTGTGGCGGAAGCCTTCTGCGAGGCGGCGGATACCCTGGAGCGGGAAGTGGCGGAGGGTAAAGCGCTTGAACTGGCGGTGCATGATCTGATCAAGGAGTATATGGGCAGACATCAGCGTATTATTTTCAACGGCGACGGCTATTCCGCGGAGTGGGTAAAAGAGGCGGAGCGCCGGGGATTACCCAATATCAAATCCATGGTGGAGGCGGCGGGTACGCTTACCACGGATAAGGCGATTCGGCTGTTTGAAAAGTTTGGCATATTCACCAGAGTGGAATTGGAGTCCCGGGAGGAGATCCTCTACGAGACCTATGCCAAGACCATCAATATCGAGGCTTTGACCATGATAAATATGGCCAACAAGAAATATATCCCTGCAGTGATAGGGTATACCAGAACTCTGGCGGATACCGTGATTGCAGTGCGGGAGGCCGGAGCGGACGCCTCTGTGCAGGCGGAGCTTCTGGGTGAGGTGAGCATGCAGCTTGCAGCGGCAAGGAAAGCCCTGAAGGAGCTGGAGAGGGCTACGGCAGAGGCCGGCGCTATGCAGGATGCCAAGGCCCAGGCTTTCTTCTACAAGGATACGGTAAAAGAGGCCATGGATGCGCTGCGCACCCCGGTGGATGCGCTGGAGATGCTGGTGGATAAGAAAGTCTGGCCAGTACCCTCCTATGGTGAGTTGATTTTTGAGGTGTAAGCCAATAGCGAAAAGATTTTTTAGTGGTAAGCGGTTTCTTGTGGCTGAAGGGCTTCAGAAACCGCTTGCTACGTTTCCAATCGAGCGAGAGCGGGTCCAGACAGGAATGATTATTCATCAGGAGCGTCCCATGCTGGCTACCCTTTGAAAAGTAACCCTATAAAAATTTGCCTATGAAAATTTTCTGAAATCTGCTTGCAATACTATACCCTATATGCTAATATACTCTCAAAGCATATATTTCTTTTCACTTTTGATAAAGCAATTCCCTTTTCAAGATATCGGAAAATCTATGCTTTAAATTCAAAATACCACAATTGAAAAGAAGCAGGAGATTTTTGGGACTGGAGCGGGCTTTACATAAGCCTTATCGGGGAGTAGCTTTATCCGGTATCTCCTGCGGGTCAGGAGGTACGAAGTGAGAAAAAAAGAGTTGCGGGGGCAATTTCTTCCCCCAAAGTCCGATGTGGCTTTCAAGGAACTGATGCACAATGAGGCAGTGCGCAGACATTTTATCAGTGATGTGCTGGGTATTCCTCTGGAGGAAATCCGGGAAGTACGTCTGGAAAATACTCTCCTGCGCAGGCGCAGCAGACGGGAGAAACAGGGCATTCTGGACGTAAGGCTGCTGCTCAACAATGACCGCAGGATCAATATCGAGCTGCAGATCAAGGAGGTTGCCGACTGGGACAAGCGCAGCCTGTTCTATCTGTCCAAGATGTACTCCGAAGAGGGACGTACCGGGGAGGATTACGCCCGACTGAAGAAATGTATCGTGATCTGTGTGCTTGGTTTTCGGTGGGATACCCAGCCGGGTTACCACAAGGTGTACTATTTGCGGGATCAGGACGGGCAGTTGTATTCAGACCAGTTCGAGATACATGTCATAGAACTTAACAAGGAACTCACCGGGGACAGATTGGATGATTGGATTAGATTGTTCCGGGTAGAAAGCATGGCGGAATTAAAAATGCTGCAAAGCAAGAATCCAGGTGTTGTGGAAGCAGTGAAAGAGGTAATGACAATGAATCTGGGGAGACGACTACGAGCGCTGTATGAAGAACATATGAGGATAAAGCGCGATCGATTGTATTTGAGGAACATAGCTATTGCTGAGGGGCGAGCCGAGGGACTGGCTATGGGGCGAACTGAGGGACGAACTGCGGGCTTGGCCGAAGGTGAACTCAGGCGAAGTCGGCAGGCTATTTTGGAATTACTCGAAGATCTGGGAGAGATCCCAAAAGATATTTGCAGCCGCATCCATAGTGAGGAGGACACAGAGATACTGTACAGATGGCACAAGGCGGCCGCTAAAGTAGAGAGCTTTGCTGACTTTCGAGAAAGGATGAATTCAGAAGAGAAAAAATCATAAACAAGAAGAATCCCTGACCCAGGGAGAATCCCGGGACCAGGGAAGGACGGGTCAGAAGTGTTTTTCAGAAGCCGCGCGCAATTCAAACATTTCCAGAACATACACCAGATACTGCATTTCCTGATCCGGCAGCCGGTCCAACAGTTCAAGAAACTGCCTTACAGTATATTCCCCATAGATTTTTCGGTTGATGGTACTGACTGGATATGGGCAGTCCGTATGGCCCACCAGATAGTCTATAGATACACTATAATAGTCTGCCAGCTGTATCAGGGTATCGGGATCAGGCGAATGCACCCCATGTTCATAATTGGATAAGGACCCTACAGACACTCCCAGAAACGGCGCTACCTCTTTCAGGTATACACCTTTCTGTTCCCGTAAGCGCTTTAGAGTTTCAGGTAACTTGTTCATAGTAAAAATCCTCCTTTGATGTTGATATATAGGTATATCTCGTAAAAATTTGACGATCCTATGAGGGAGGAGTCCGCTGCGGTATAAATAAATGTCCTTAAAGAAGAAAATACATTAAAAAGTAATTTTTTTGCATTTTCCTCTTGCAAAATGGAAACACTTCGTGTATAATTCATCAAGTAGTCAATAAATAGCGCTATCGCCAAACGGTAAGGCAACGGACTCTGACTCCGTCATTTCAAGGTTCGAATCCTTGTAGCGCTGCTCTCAGAGACACCCGGTAGCGCAAGTTACCGGGTGTCTTTTAAATTCTTATTTGGAACAAATATGAATTCCTGATGCCCTATAGCAGGAATTTATATTTTTTTTATGAACATATTCGTTAGTTTTTACCATTTTCAGTCGGATGTGTGTTATACTGATTTACTGTAAAGAATTGTCTGCAAGCATGGGGGAGATTCAGACAGGTTGACTGGAGTTTGGCCGGGGCAGATCTTGGACATGCCGGGGAGGGAATCATGAAGTTTAAGACAAGGCTAAAGGTGACCTTTGCAACCATCGTTTTTCTGCCACTGTTGTTGACAGCGCTGGCTTTCTGCCTCATCGGGATACATCTGATGAATTCCCAACCGGGCTTTGTCGATCAGAATATGGATATTGCCATGATATCCGAATCCATGGACACATTTACCCGTCATGCGGATAATGTCTACAGGCAGCTGGCGGAGCAGGCAAAGCGGGATGTGGCATTGCTGGAGAACATGGACTATCTGGAGAAAATGGACGGCTTGCTGCGGCCCAGATCCGCTTATCTGTTGGTGCGCAGAGGGGATGTGATTTACTATGCAGGCAATCAGGAGGCGGCAGAGCGGATTTTTGGTCTGTTGCCGGAGTTTGGCACGCGTGATCTGGAGGAGGGAACCGGATATTATTTCAGTGAGCTGGATAAATATGTGAAGCAGATTGATTTTTATTTTCAGGATGGTGCAGAGGGCAGCCTGTTTATTATCATGAGGATTAATACCCTGATTTCCCGGCAGCTGTTGATTGATATGGTTGTCGCTATTGTGCTGATCCTGGTTTTTACCAGCCTGATGCTGACCCAGTGGATTCACAAAGAGGTGTTCCGGCCCATCAATGAGCTGAATATTGCCATGACCAAGATTAAGGAGGGCAATTTCGGATATATGCTGCAGACCAAGTCCGGCGGTGAGATCGGCGATCTGTACCGCAACTACGAGGATATGAGGCTGCGCCTGAAGGAGAACGCCGAGGAAAATGTGGAACAGGAGAAGAAAAATAAGGAGCTGGTCAGCAATATTTCTCATGACTTAAAGACTCCTATTACGGCGATAAAGGGGTATGTGGAGGGCATCATGGACGGTGTGGCGGACACGCCGGAAAAGATGGACAAATATATTAAGACCATATATAATAAAGCCAATGATATGGACCGGCTGATCAATGAACTGACCATATATTCCGGCATTGACAATCACCGCATTCCCTATAATTTTCATCGCATCAATGTGGCGGATTATTTTGGAGACTGTGTGGAGGAGGTGGGGCTGGATCTGGAGTCCAAGAATATCCAGCTCAACTATACTAACCTGGTGGATCAGGAGACGCTGGTTATAGCCGATCCGGAACAGATGAAAAAGGTGATCAACAATATTATCAGCAACAGCGTCAAATATATGGATAAACAGCATGGGGTGATCGATATCCGGATACTGGACGAGCTGGACTCCATACAGATAGAGATTGAGGATAACGGTAAGGGCATAGCGCAGAAGGATCTGGGGAAAATATTTGAGCGGTTTTACCGCACGGACGCTTCCCGCAATTCCCTGCAGGGCGGCAGCGGTATCGGGCTGTCAATTGTGAAAAAGATTATTGAGGACCATGGCGGATACATCTGGGCCACCAGCCGGGAGGGCGAGGGCACCTGTATGCATTTTGTAATCCGTAAATACAGAGAGCTGCAGAATGAGTGATCTGCAGCGGTTCTGGGATAAGAAAGAGGAATAGAGAAGACAGGAAAGGCAGGTTGTGAGCATGAGCAGGATACTGATTATCGAAGATGAGGAAGTCATTGCTGATCTGGAGAAGGATTATCTGGAACTCAGCGATTTCCAGGTGGATATCTGCAACCGGGGGGACCAGGGGCTGCAGACGGCCTTGACAGGGGAATACGATCTGGTTATTCTGGATCTGATGCTGCCGGAGATGGACGGTTTTGAGGTGTGCAAACGAATCAGGGAGAAGAAAAATATTCCGATTCTGATGGTGTCGGCTAAAAAAGACGATATTGACAAGATTCGTGGACTGGGCCTGGGGGCGGATGACTACATGACCAAGCCGTTCAGTCCCAGTGAATTGGTGGCCCGCGTCAAAGCTCACATGGCCCGCTATGAACGTCTGGTGGGAACCAGCCAGAAAGCACAGAATGATATAGTAGAGATCAGGGGAATCCGCATTGATAAGACGGCGCGGCGGGTATATGTGGATGGGGTAGAGAAGACCTTTACCACCAAGGAATTTGAACTTTTGACTTTTCTGGCGGAAAATCCCAATCATGTGTATACCAAGGAAGAGTTGTTCCGGGAGATATGGGATATGGACTCTATCGGGGATATTGCCACTGTCACAGTGCATATCAAGAAGATACGGGAGAAAATAGAGGTTGATACTGCCAAGCCTCAGTATATTGAGACTATATGGGGCGTAGGATACCGATTTAAGGTGTGACGCGACGAGATGTAGTTATAAAAACCACATTATTGTTTACAAATCACCGAACATAATATAAAATATTTTTGTAATATTTGGTAATTAGATGGAAGGAGGAGATAGATCATGGCAAACTATGTTTTAAGCTGTAGTTCCACGGCGGACCTGCGACGGGAACAGTTGGAAGAAAGAGACATTCACTATGTATGCTTCCACTTCGAGCTGGGGGGCAGGCAGTATATGGATGATCTGGGAAAGTCTATTTCTCTGGCCGATTTTTACCAGGCTATGGCAAATGGCGAAAGCACTAAGACTTCGCAGATCAATGTGGAGGAGTATGAGGAGTACTTTGAGGGCTTTCTGAAAGAGGGCATGGATATTCTGCACCTGACGCTTTCCAGCGGCATATCCGGCACGATCAATTCCGCCATGATTGCCAGGGATGCACTGTGTGAAAAGTATCCGGAGCGCAAGATTTATATATTGGATTCCCTGGCAGCATCCTCCGGCTACGGTCTGTTGATGGACAAATTGGCAGATTTGCGGGACGACGGTATGAGCATAGATAATCTGTATCACTGGGCGGAGGAAAATCGACTGAATCTGCAGCACTGGTTTTTTACCAGCGATCTGACATACTTGATCCGGGGTGGACGGGTGTCCAAGGCGGCGGGAATCATGGGCAGTATGCTGAATATCTGTCCGCTGCTGAATGTGGATTATCAGGGGCGGCTGATCAACAGGGCGAAGGTTCGCACCAAACGCAAGGTGATTCAGGCAACCGTGGACAAGATGAAGAAGCATGCGCAGAACGGAGCGGATTACAGCGGAAAGTGCTATATCTCCCAGTCGGCGTGTATGGAAGACGCCAGAGCCGTGGCAGAGCTGGTGGAGGCGGCATTCCCCAGGATGCAGGGCAAGGTGGTCATCAACGATATCGGTACTACCATCGGCAGCCATACGGGCCCCGGCACTGTGGCGTTGTTCTTCTGGGGTGATAAACGGGTAGATTGATGCTGATGAGAACAAAGATTGTTTACGAGGATCAGGATATTCTGATCTGCCATAAGCCGGCGGGACTTGCCACGCAGTCTGCTTCCGTCAGCCAGCCGGATGTAGTCAGCGAATTAAGGAATTACCTCAAAGGGGCATATGTGGGAATCATTCATCGTCTGGACCAGCCGGTGGAGGGACTGTTGGTGTTTGCCAAAAACAAAAAGGCGGCGGCATCGCTCAGCCGTCAGCTGGAAGAAGGCGCGCTGCACAAACGGTACTGTGTGCTGGTCTACGGGCGCCCCTCACAGGATAGAGGCGAGCTGGTGGACTATCTGTGCAGAGAGGGAAGTCTGGCAAGGGTAATATATGAAGGCTCGCCCGGAGCTAAAAAGGCGGTATTACAGTATCAGGTCAGGCAGTCCGGCGTCGGAGAAGCAGGTGAGCTGCTGGAGTGCAGCTGTCTGGATATCCGCATAGATACAGGCAGATTCCATCAGATCCGTTGTCAGCTTTCACATGCGGGAATGCCCGTTTTGGGCGATCAGAAATATGGTACGGCGGAGAGCCTTGAGATTAGTCAACGTCTGGGAATTCGATATGTGGCTCTCTGCGCATACAGGATTCAGTTGAGACATCCGGTATCCAGCCGGGAGATTTCCCATGAGATCTGCCCGGACTGGATCAAACAGGGATAAAATTCTTTTTTCGACACATACTATTCGTCAAAAGGCATCCGGAGCCCAGGCAGCCTCCGGTGCGGAACGGAGGCGGGTATGTTGGAGAGAATCAGAGAGAGCAGAATCATTACACTATTGCTGATTGTCGCAGTAGTGTATTTTTTTCTGCAATATCTGACGCCGTTGTTCTCCCCGATATTGGTGGCCATGCTGTTCGTGACGATATTTGGACCATTTCTGAAAAGTCTTCAGACAAGGCTTCACATTCACCGACAGCTGGGGGCGATCCTGCTGCTGACGCTGGGCTGCGGTCTGCTGGTGGTCATGATATGGGTGTTGTTTTCCTGGGGAGTAGGCAGTCTGCCGGAGTGGGTCGGCCGGCTGGAAACTCTGGAACAGGAACTGCAGCAGATCATTCAAAAGGGGAGCTCCTATATTGGGGAAGTTCTGGGAATTGACGGGGAATATCTGGAATCTATTCTGCTGGCAAGGCTGGAGGAGGGAGTAGATTATCTGCAGACAAAAGGGGCGGCAGGGATGCTGTCAGGCTCTCTTCAATACCTGAAAAAATTGGCGTTTCTGGGAGGTTTTTTGGTGACATTTGTCATTGCAGCAGTACTTCTTGCCAAGGATTATGACCGAATTATGAATAATCTGCTGGACAGGGAGGAGTTTCATGTGCTGTTGGAGGTGATTTGTGGAGTTATCCGCTATATTGCCACCTTTGTCAGAGCCCAACTGGTGATCATGTCCGTCATTTCCCTGCTGGCAGGGCTGGTACTGGAGGTGTCCGGTATCCGCCACGGGGCATTGTGGGGTCTGCTGGCGGGACTGTTGGATGCTCTGCCCTTTATTGGCACTGGTATTGTGCTGATGCCGCTGGCCGTGGTGCAGCTCTTTCAGGGCAATTATGGAAGAACCGTGGTATGCCTGATATTATATGCTGCCTGTATTTTTTTTCGGGAGATGATGGAACCGCGTCTGATCGGCAAGCGCATGGGGATTTCCCCTGTAGCTGTATTGATGGCAATCTATGTGGGAATCCGGCTTTTCGGTCTGTGGGGAATCATCAAAGGGCCGCTGGGTTTTGTGATGATATATCAGAGCTGGCAGAGCCTGCAGAGGCGAGACAGGGAGTCCCTTTCGTGAGGATGGCGCAGGAAAAACACATCGGGGATTGGATTTTTGATGCGGATATAGTATACTGAGTAAAATGTGATGGCATGTCCCGGAGAGGCCGGGATGTGCAGGAAGAGGTTGATTATGAGCCGAGCGACAAAACCCGCTCTCATGGCGCGTTTCTGTGCGGTCATCCGGAATTTACTGGATATAATGGTGGGGCTGTATATGGCCGCGTTGATTATTGTGATGCCTCTCTATACCACCGAGTCGGGATATACACACATTGGTACGGAGAAATGCCTGTTCTTCCGCTCTGTCAGTGTTGTGGCATGCAGGGTGATTCTTCCTGTGGCAGCATTGTACCTGATCTGCCGCCTGATACAGTGGTTTCGGACAGAAGACCGCCGCCGGATCAGGAAATATGACATATCTGTAACGGATGTATTTGCTTTTATCTATTTTGTCGCAGTGGTAGTTTCCTATCTACATACCTCTTTTCGGGAGGAGACAGAGTGGGGCGATACCCTCTATGGCATCTACGGATGGTATCTGGGGATGCTGACACAGCTCCTGTTTCTGGGAATCTACCTTATGGTATCCCGCCTGTGGCGCAGAAGAGACTGGATGATCATACTGTGGATCGTTCCCATGACAGTGGTGTGTCTGCTGGGATACCTCAACCGCTTTGGCGTCTATCCGCTGGAGATGAAAGCAACGGGGCCCCATTACATATCGACCATCGGCAACATAAACTGGTATTGCGGATATCTGGTAACAGTGTTGTCAATGTTTGCCTGTTATCTGTGGCAGGGGCAGGGAATGTGTAAAAACAAATGGATACGCGTGTTATTATATCTGTTTCTGGGAGCAGGGCTGGCAACGCTGGTGACGCAGGGCAGCAGCAGCGGGGTGGTAACGCTGCTGGTTATGCTGGGAGTGTTTTACCTGTTGTCCATGAGGGAAGAGGAGAAGCTCCGGCGTTTCTGGACAGGCTGTATTCTGCTGTCCGCAGTATGTATTTTAACCTGGGTGATCCGCCGCATCTGGCCGGAAGCCATTACCTATACCGAGGGAACCACGGATCTGCTCACTCTGTCGCAGCTGCCGTTTCTGATGCTGGGCATTTCGCTTCTGTGCTGGTATCTGGTACACCGCAGCTGCCGTAAGGGCCATTTTTCTGACAGAGTATGGACGGTGCTGGGCATTTTTGCATGGGGGGTAGCTGCCGCTGGCGTGATTATATTTGTCGTGCTGTTGGTACTCAATACCAGATATCCGGGCAGCATTGGCCGCCTGTCGGAACTGGGGATGTTCACATTTAACTTTTCCTGGGGAAGCAACCGGGGCATCACCTGGACGGCGGGGATAACCTGCTTTCTGGATCAGGATCTGCCGGGCAAGCTGCTGGGAGTGGGTCCAGATGCTATGGCAATATATATTCACAGCGGCGTCAATCCGGCGCTGAAGCAGATGGTGGAGGATTATTTTGGCAGACTGATGCTGACCAACGCCCACAATGAATGGCTGACAGTCCTGATCAATGAGGGATTGTTGGGAGCGGTGGGGTATATAGGACTGATGTCTACGGCGATCCGGCGCTATCTGAGAGCGAGCAGGACAGATGCGCTGGCCGGAGCCGCCGGCATGGGGATTCTGGCATATACAGTAAACAATATTTTCAGCTTTCAGCAGGTTATGGGTACCTCGGCGGTTTTTCTGATCCTGGGGATTGGTGAAGCGTGCATGCGCAGCAGGGCGGAGAAAGCATGAGATACTTACGAAGGGGCAGAGGAAAAGGGGGACGGATTATGCTTGCAGGCAGATGGAAAAAATGGATCATATTGTGGGGATGCTGTCTGGCGCTGCTGTCGGGATGCGGCGTCATTTCGGAGGACATGGATGCGGTTGAGGTGGAGAAGATCCCGATTGCAGAGGAGATATTGAACACTTCTGAGACAGTGTCCGCGCCGTCTCCGGCTCCCACGGAGACACCGCCGTCTCCGGCCCCCACGGATGCGCCTCCATCACCGGCTCCCACGGATGCGCCTCCGTCTCCGGCCCCTACGGATGCGCCTCCGTCTCCGGCTCCTACGGAGCAGCCGCCCTCCCCGGCGCCAACAGAGATTCCCGTTCTGCCGCCGCTGCAGGCAGATACCCCGCAGACAGGAGGGCATATCATTGCCATTGACGCAGGGCATCAGGCCAAGGGCAACAAGGAAAAGGAACCGTTAGGTCCCGGCAGTGAGCAACTCAAGGCGAAGGTATCCTCGGGAACCAGAGGCGTGGCGACAGGTATCTATGAATATGAACTGAACCTGACTATTGCCCAGGCTCTGAAGGCAGAACTGGAGGCGAGAGGATATACTATTGTAATGATCAGGGACAGCCATGATGTGGATATCAGCAACAAGGAGCGTGCAGAGACAGCCAATACTTCAGGCGCGGAGATATTTTTGCGAATTCATGCCAACGGTTCGGAAAACAGCAGCGTACATGGCACGCTGACCATCTGCAACACTGCTTCCAGCCCTTACAATCCCGGAATCCATGACGAGAGCCTGCGTCTGTCCCAGGAGGTGCTGACCCATATGGTGGAGCTGATGGGTTCCAAAGACAGAGGAGTATGGGAGACTGACACCATGAGCGGTATCAACTGGTGTACCATCCCCGTGACGATTATTGAGATGGGCTATATGAGCAATGAGGATGAGGACAGACTGATGCAGGAGCCGGACTACCAAAATCGCATCGTGCAGGGAATTGCGAACGGTGTGGATGCCTATTTTCAGTGATGCATGACTATATATTTGGGTTGCTTTTTTCAAGCGGCAATGATAAGATATTCAATAACTTTAATGGACAGACAGGCGACTGTGAAAAGGAGATATAAGAGAGGAGGCAGATCATGAGTTCTACAGCGGATGATAAGAACCAAAATAGAATCGTCAATTATGATCTGCTGCGGATTCTGGCGGCTTTCAGCGTGGTGATGCTCCACAGTGCGGCTCAATTCTGGTATGATCTGCCAGTCACGGGTATGGAATGGAAGATCGTCAATGCCTATGATGCCTGCTTCCGTTTTGGAGTTCCTGTATTTGTGATGCTCAGCGGCGCTATTTTTCTGAACCCCGACAGGGAGCTGGATATGAAGCGCCTGTACCGACACAATATACTGCGCCTTGTGGTGATCTATTTGCTGTGGGGAGCGATTTATGGACTGCTTGACTGCTGGCGGTTCGGTTTTGCCAATCTGACCTGGAAACAGATAGCGAAAGAGATGGCATCCGGAAGATACCATATGTGGTATATCCCCATGCTGGTGGGAATCTATGTGCTGCTGCCGATATTGCGCAGCTGGATTCTGCACACGGACAAGGGCAATATCCGGTATTTTCTGACACTTTTTGTGATTCTGCAGATCCTGCGGACTACGGCGGCCTGTTTTGTCGTAAACAGTGAGCTGCTGTATTTCCTCAGCCTGGGGGAGATTCAGATGGCTGGCAGTTATCTGGGATACTTTATTTTGGGATATTATATTGCCCATGTGGGTATTCCCCGAAAGTATCACAAATATTTTTATGTGGCGGCTGTTCCGGCTGCACTGCTGAATATCCTAATCAGCAATATCCACACGGCCAGGGACGGCTCTCCCAATGGAGCGATCTACGATAGCTTCGGGCTCTTTACATTTGTGATCGTGATGGCGATATTCCTGTTTTTTGTGGAACGGTTAAAAACGTGCCGGTGGAGCGTCCGGAGCGCTGCGGTGATAACGGAGGTGTCCAAAGCTACACTGGGAATCTACCTGATGCATATAGGCGTCATAGAAGTATTGCAGTCCCTGGGCATTCACAGTGCCATGATACCTGTGGCTGCGGGAGTGCCCCTGCTGGCCCTGCTGACCTTTTTCCTGTGTTATGTATTCTCCGCCCTGCTGCGGCGCATTCCTCTTCTGGGCCGCTATATCTGCTGACAGGATATTCGATTGATAAAGTGAGGTTTACAGACAGATATGTATACATTTAAAAGTCAAATACGTTATAGTGAGTGCGACAGTCAGGCGAGACTGACTCTGGCGGCGCTGCTGAACTATTTTCAGGACTGCTCCACCTTTCAGTCCGAGGTTCTGGGTGTAGGAGGCCGGTATCTGAAAGAGAACAATCTGGTATGGGTGCTTTCCTCCTGGCAGATCGTGGTAAATCGCTATCCCGAACTGTGTGAAGAGGTGGAGATCGGTACTTTTCCCTATGCGTTCAAGGGATGTTTTGGATATCGTAATTTTCTCATGAAAACTCTGGACGGCGAGATGCTGGCTCAGGCAAATTCTCTGTGGACACTGCTGAATCTGCAACGGCAGACTATGGCGCATCCCACAGAGAAGATGAAACAGGCGTATGAGATTGAGGAAAAGCTCCCGATGGAATACGCGGCAAGGAAGATCATCGTGCCGCAGGAGGGCGTGTGGGAAGAGCCGATTCTGGTCAAAAAGCATCATCTGGACACGAACAATCATGTGAATAATGGTCAGTTTGTAGATATGGCGATGCGCAGCCTGGAGTCGGATTTTGTCATTGGGCAGATGCGGGCGGAATATAAGATGCAGGCCCATCTTGGGGATGAGCTGATCCCTTATGTAGTGAGAACGCCGGAGCTGTGTACGGTGTCTCTGCAGAACCGTGAGGGTGTGCCCTATGCGGTGGTGGAGTTTTGCAATTTGGCTTAAAAAGGGGTAAGCAGGGAAGGATAAATCAGAGATGAAACTGGGTGAAAAACAGACCTTATATATTGTGAAAAAGGTGGAGTTTGGCGTATATCTGGCACAGGAACACAACGATGTGGAGAATCGGGTGCTGCTGCCCGCCAGGCAGGTGCCGTCCGGGGCGGCCATCGGGGACCAGCTGGAGGTTTTTCTGTATAAGGATTCCAAGGACAGATGGATTGCCACCACCAACATGCCCCGGCTGATGATGGGTCAGGTGGCGGAGCTGACGGTGGCGCAGACCAGCAAGATAGGGGCTTTTCTGGACTGGGGGCTGGAGAAGGATCTTCTGCTTCCCTTTCGCCAGCAGGTGAAAAGGGTGAAAGAGGGTGAAAAGGTGCTGGTTTCCCTCTATGTGGACAAGAGCGAGCGCCTGTGCGCCACTATGAACGTATATCACAATCTCCGTTCCGACAGTCCCTATCACCCCCAGGACCAGGTGGTCGGCAGGGCTTATGCCTCCAGCGATGAGTTCGGCGTATTTGTGGCGGTGGACAACCTGTATTCCGCCCTGATCCCCAAAAAGGAGCTCTATGGCGATGTAGTACTGGGAGAGGATCTGCGTGCCAGAGTCACCAAGGTGCAGCCGGACGGCAGGCTGGTACTGAGCATTCGGGAGAAATCCTATCTTCAGATTCAGGAGGATGCAGAGAGGTTGCTGCAGATCATAGACAGCTATGATGGAGTGTTGCCCTTCAATGACAAGGTATCTCCCGCCATTATTCTGCGGGAGACCGGTATGAGTAAAAATGAGTTTAAACGTGCGGTGGGAAATCTGCTGAAAGCAGGAAAAATACAGATCACAGAAAAGGTAATACGCAGAACATGAATGTAAAAAAGACAAACTGGATGTTTTTTATTATCGTGGCGTCCCATGCGGGGCTGAGTCTGTTGGCGGCGTTCACCCCCCTTATGGACGCTGTCCTGGAGAATATGGCGCTGAACGTGATTGTGTCAGAGATCACAGTCTGGCTTCCGGCAGTGCTGTTTCTGCTGCTGTCTGGAAACAATCCTGTCTCTTTTTGCAGGCTTAAAAAAGTGCATGTGTCCACGGCGCTGATGACGGTGCTGTTTACCTTGTTGCTGGAGCCGCTGATAACAGTGGTGAATGCCGTCTCGATGCTGTTTGTAGACAATGAGGTCGCAGGTATAAGCGGGCAGATCACCAATATGCCTCTGTGGGGAATGCTGCTGGGAATAGCGGTGTATGGCCCCTTTGCGGAGGAGCTGGCTTTTCGGGGAGTGATTTATCAGGGATACCGGCAGCAGGAGAACAGATGGAAGGCTCTGCTGCTGAGCAGTCTGCTTTTTGGCCTGATGCATATGAATCTGAATCAGGCATGTTATGCCTTTGTGATGGGGGTGGCGCTGGCTCTGCTGGTGGAGGCATCGGGCAGTATGTTGCCGGCATTTATTGCGCATTTCTGTGTGAACGGTCTTTCCACCGTGCTGATGTTTGCTCTGGACGGCATATCGGCCGGTGAGATGGAAGAGCTGATGGAGGCGGCGGAAAGCAGCCTGAGCGGACAGGAGCTGCTGCTGGTCATTTGTGTGTATGTGCTGATCGCCACACTGTGTACACCCCTGGCAGGCTGTGTGCTGGCATGGATTGCCGGACGGGAGGGCCACAGGGAGGATCTGCGCCAGCTGTGGCGCAGCCGCAGGGCAAAGGGCGGCAGGCTGATGAGCGTTCCACTGGCTCTGGGCATGCTGATGTGCGTGGCGGTGATTGTGCTGCAGATTGTCTGGAGATAGCCTTTTTTGAGAAAAACAGGATTTCCCCTTGGCAAATATGCGGCAGTGTGCTATAATGAGGCAAAATAGATATTATTCTACGGATCAAGATGTGGACAGAGCCGTGGCAGTATTTCAGACAGGAGGGGAGATTATGGATATTGCAGGATTGTCGATGAGTATGGCAACATTGGATGTGCAGTCCCAAGTAGGAATTAAGATGCTGAGCAAGGCGATTGACATGGGCGAGGATCTGGGCGCAGGCATGGTACAGATGATTGATGCGGCGGCCATGGAGCGAAGTGTGAACCCGGCTGTGGGCGGCAATGTTGATATTCGTCTGTAATGAATTGGTAATTTTTACTGACTATAGGGGCGGTGAGGCGCGTAAAAAGGGTCTTCCGCCTTTTTTTTTATTAAATATCCATTAATTTTTCACAAAAACCTATTGCTTTTTTTGTGATTTTTTTGTACATTTGTATTAAATAGTTTTTTCAGCAATTTTACCAATGCCTATTGAGAAGTCACCGCACAGGAAAAGAATAGGATTGCGGGTCACAAAAAAGCAGTAATTTGCGGAAAGAGGGAGAAATGATATCAAATCAGATCTTACAAAGTACCATAGAAGGGTTAAAGGGGATTGCAAGAGTCGATATCTGCGTGATGGATGTGGACGGTAAGCCGGTGGCATATACGGCAGACATGTCGGGCAGCGGCAGAGCCGCCATGGAATTTGCCAAATCCCCGGCGGATTCCCAGGAGGTTCAGGGCTATCAGTTTTTCAAGGTGTATGACGAGCAGCAGCTGGAATATGTGTTGGTCATTGCCGGCAGTGGAGAGGATGTGTACACCATCGGGAAGATGAGTGCTTTCCAGATTCAGAATCTGCTGGTGGCCTACAAGGAGCGTTTTGACAAGGACAATTTCATCAAGAATCTGTTGCTGGATAATCTGTTGCTGGTGGATATCTACAGCCGGGCCAAAAAGCTGCATATACAGATGGATGTATGCCGTGTGGTGATGATTGTGGAATCCGAAAACGGCAAGGACAACAATGCGTTGGAGCTGACAAGGACATATTTCGGCAGCACCAGTAAGGATTTCATCACCGCAGTGGACGAAAACAATGTTATCATAGTTAAGGATCTGAGTGACTCCGACAGCGGCAAGGAGATTGAGAAGGCGGCCAGAGGGCTGTACAATGCTCTGGTGAAGGAAGGTCTGAAGGGCGTACATATTGCATATGGTACAGTAGTCAGAGAGATCAAAGAAGTCAGCCGCTCCTACAAGGAGGCAAAGATGGCTCTGGATGTAGGCAGGATATTTTTTGACGAGAGGGACATCATCGCCTACAGTGCCCTGGGTATAGGGAGACTGATCTATCAGCTGCCGATCCCGCTGTGCAGAATGTTTATCAAGGAGATTTTTGGCGGGAAGAGCCCGGACGAATTTGATGAGGAGACTCTGACGACGATCTACAAGTTTTTCGAGAACAGTCTGAATGTCTCGGAGACGTCCAGACAGCTGTTTATCCACCGCAATACTCTGGTATACCGTCTGGATAAGCTGCAGAAGAGTACGGGTCTGGATCTGCGGGTGTTTGAGGATGCCATCACCTTCAAGATTGCGCTGATGGTGGTGAAATATATGAAGTATATGGAGAATTTTGAGTTTTAGTACATGACTGACACAGTTATATAAAGCATATGTTGTGATATGCATGGAAAGGATTACATGAGGAGAAGAGAAGAGATAAGAAAGCAGCAGGAGCGGTTTATCGCAGAACAGGGAGTAATCTGCCTGGACAATGTGAGCAAATCCTATTCTACCGGTTCACCGGCGCTGAATGGAATTTCCCTGAAGATACACAGAGGAGAATTTGTTTTTATCGTGGGAGACAGCGGCTCCGGCAAATCTACGCTGATCAAGCTGCTGCTGAGGGAACTGGTGGCAACCTCCGGACAGGTCTATGTGATGGGCCGGGATATGGCGAAACTTCGCAACAGAGAGATACCCAGGCTGCGCCGTAATCTGGGCGTGGTGTTCCAGGACTTCCGCCTGTTAAATGACAGGAATGTCTATGAAAATGTGGCTTTTGCCCAGCGTATTGTGGAAATTCCCAGCAGAGAGATACGGCGGAATGTTCCCACAATCCTGGCTACGGTCGGACTCGCAGGCAAGTATAAGGCCAAAACCAAACAGCTTTCCGGCGGTGAGCAGCAGAGAGTGGCCCTGGCAAGGGCATTGATCAATAACCCTTCCATCCTGCTGGCGGATGAGCCCACCGGCAATCTGGACCCCAAGAATTCCTGGGAAATCATGAAGCTGCTGGAGGAGATCAACGAGGCCGGCACCACTGTGGTGGTGGTCACCCATAACCGTGAGATCGTCAATGCCATGCAGAAGCGTGTGGTTACCATGAAAAAGGGCGTGATCATCAGCGATGAAGAGGAAGGGGCATATATAGACGATGAAGATTAGTACATTTTTTTATACCATACAGCAGGGCTTTCGCAATCTGTTTCGCAATAAGTGGTATTCCCTGGCTTCCATTGCTACGATTGCGGCGTGTCTCTTTCTGTTTGGCGTGTTCTATGCGATTGTGGCGAATTTTCAGAATATAGTGCGGAACGCAGAGGAAAATGTGTGCGTCACCGTATTTTTTGAAGAGGATATCACAGACACCCGGATAGAGGAGATCGGCAGGTTGATCAGCAGCCGGGCGGAGGTGTCGCAGGTAAACTATATTTCCGCAGAGGAGGCGTGGGAAGGCTTCCGAAAGATATATTTTCGTGACCGGTGGGAGGAGTTCAGCGCGGGTTATCCGACCAATCCGCTGGTGCATCATATGAATTACGTCGTATATCTGAGCGATGTGTCCATGCAGGACGCTCTGGTGACATATCTGTACTCCATAGAGGGGGTCAGGCTGGTCAATTATTCGGCGCTGACCGCCAGCACATTAAGCGGCGTGAACCTGCTGATTGGTTATGTATCCCTGGCTATTATTGCTGTGCTGTTGGCTGTGTCCGTGTTCCTGATCAGCAACACGGTGACGATCGGTATCTCTGTGCGCAAGGAAGAGATCAATATCATGAAATATATTGGCGCTACGGATTTCTTTGTGCGGGCTCCTTTTGTGCTGGAGGGTGTATTGATTGGTCTGATTGGGGCAGCCATCCCATTGTGGGCGGTTCATTATACCTATGACAGTGTGCTGACCTATGTTGAGGAGAAATTCTCCATGCTCGGCAATCTGCTGAAGTTTCTGCCTGCGGAGACTGTCTTTGCTTTCCTGATTCCGGTATGTCTGGGAGTGGGTATAGGTATCGGCTTTGTGGGCAGTGTTTCAACCGTAAGGAAGCACCTGCATGTATAGAGCCTGCAAGGCGGGAATCTGACTTAGGTCAGACTCCGGATGTGTATGAGGATTAATATGAAGAAATGGAAGATTACAGGATGCCTGGTGTTGTTGACAATGCTGTGTATGGCTGGAGACGTTCATGCGTCAGGACTCAGCCTGTCCAGTATTACCTCGGATTCCATCCAGGAGATGGAGAATCAGATTGACAGCGCGCAGAGCGAAAGAGACCAGCTCAAGAACAGTCTTTCTGATATCAAAAAGCTGGTGCAGCAGCTGGAGAAGGAAAAGAAGGATCTCAAAAATTTTGTGGTAAAGCTGGACGAAAACATGGCTCAGATCGAGCAGAAGATCGTAGATCTGAAGATTCAGATAGCCGATAAGGAAGCGGAGATCGTGGAGGCGCAGAAACAGCTGGAACATGCTCTGGAGGTGGAAGCCAGCCAATACGAAGCGATGTCGGACCGCATCAGGTTCAGTTATGAGACGGGAGAAAACTATTTTGTGGATATGCTGATGGGCTCCAGCAGCTTTGCGGATTTTCTGAACCGAAGCTATTACATGGAGAAAGTCGCAGAATATGACAACGAGATGCTGGAATCGTTTATTCAGACCAGAGAGTATGTGGAACTCTGCAAAGCGCGGTTGGAGCAGGATAAGGCGTTTTTGGATGAAGCCAAGGCGGGCGTGGAGTCGGAACAGGCGGCGCTGGAGGAGCTCTTGAGGCAGAAGGAGCAGGAGATCAATGCTTACGATCAGCGCATCAGCAGCGGCGAGCAGTCTATTGAAGAGTATGAGGCTGACCTCAAGGCTCAGAATGAATTGATCGCTTCGCTGGAAAAAGCGGTGGAGGACGAGAAGAAGCGGATTCTTGCCAGCAGCGGCAAAGTGCTGACCTATGACGGCGGAACATTCAAATTCCCACTGGCTACCTATACCAGAGTGTCGGATGACTATGGAATGAGATTGCATCCCACTTTGTTTGTACAGCAGTTCCACAACGGCGTGGATCTGGCATCGCCCAAAGGGACGGCCATCTATGCGGCATACGATGGAATCGTGGTTGCGGCGGATTACAGTTCCACCATGGGTAACTATGTGATGATTGATCATGGCGGCGGGCTTTACACCATCTATATGCATGCCTCCAAGTTATATGTGAAGAAAGATGACATAGTAGGCAGAGGCAATACAATTGCCGCCGTAGGGTCAACCGGGCGGTCAACCGGCAATCATCTGCATTTCAGTGTGCGGCTGAACGGAGAATATGTTTCGCCATGGAACTATATTTCTCCGTAGCTTGTATGTTAAGTATGATTATTTCGCATTTTAATATTGATTGATGCAATATTGTAGAGAAGGGGTATGTATGGAGATTTATGAGCAGACGAATAAGCAGAGGTCTGGTGGGAAAGGGTATTTTGCCGCAGGTCTTATTGTTGGAATAGCAACGACGCTTCTGGTAGTGTGCGTGGCGTATCTGGGTTTCAAGATCCAACAGAGGGTGGAGAACGGGCAGCGGGACAGCTGGCAGGTCAACGCAGGCAGTTCCTCCCAGCAGGATAAGCTCAGCGAGGCGGTGGCGGAGAAGCTCGATACACTGGAATATATGATCGAGCACTATTACTATAAAGATGACATAACCAGAGAGGATCTGGAGGACGGAATATATCAGGGACTCATGGATGCGGTGGGAGATCCCTATACAAGCTATTTTAATGCAAGTGACTTTGAGACATTCATGGAGCAGACCACAGGCGCTTACTATGGCATCGGCGCTTATGTGGCGCAGGACAAGGAACGCAATTATCCCAAGATCAACAGTCCCATACCCGGTTCTCCGGCAGAGGAGGTGGGGCTGCGCCCGGATGACATTATCTATGAGGTGGACGGCGTATCCACCTACGATATGGATTTGGATAAAGTGGTGAGCCTGATCAAAGGGGAAGAGGGAACCACCGTGAATATAACCATCTACCGGGACGGGGAGTATCTGGATGTGTCCGTGGAGCGCAGACAGGTAGAGATCCCCACGGTGGAGCAGAAGATGCTGGAAGACGGCATGGCATATATCCGTATCATTGAGTTTGATGATGTGACGCCGGGACAGTTCAGGGAGGCTCTTCAGACATCCCGCAGCAAGGGTATGAAGGGGCTTGTGCTGGATCTGAGAGGCAATCCGGGAGGAAGCGTCAATGCGGTGGTGGATATCGCCAGAATGCTGCTGCCAGAGGGACTTGTGGTCTATACTGAGAACAAATATGGTCATCGGGAGGAATATAGATGCGATGGCAGCAATGAGTTTGAACTGCCGCTGGTGGTGCTGGTGGACGGCAACAGCGCCAGCGCATCGGAGCTTCTCTCCGGCGCTATACAGGATTATCAGAAGGGAACTCTGGTGGGGACGACTACCTTTGGGAAGGGTATCGTACAGCAGATGATGACACTGAAGGATGGCTCTGCTATCAAGATCACCATCAGCAGCTATTACACGCCCAAGGGGCGCAACATCCATGGCATCGGTATTGAGCCGGACGTGGAATGTCCGTTTGACGGCAAGGCCTACTATGACAATGGCTATGACAATCAGCTGGAGAAAGCCAGGGAAGTGTTGCAGGGGATGATGAATTAGACGGGAACTGTTTACACAAGGAGGGAAACGTTCTGTTTGGAACAGATAACGTTTCCCTTTTTTTGCTGGTTTAAATTCTGATATGCCAGTGTACATAGACCCCTCCGATTGCATGTGCGTTTGAAAATGCGTCGCCGCTGGAAACAAATAACATTGGAAAAACAAGAACAAATGTTCTGAAAACACTGTACAAATTAAACTTGGTATGCTATAATCAAAATTACTTTCGCGTTGCTGCGTTGTATAATGGAAATACTATTTGGCAAAAAGTTGAATTTTTGGAGGTGAGTTTGAGCTTATGGAATTCAAACTACACAGCGAATATCAGCCCACCGGCGACCAGCCTCAGGCCATAGAGGCGCTGGTGGAGGGCTTTAAACAGGGGAATCAGTGTGAGACGCTGCTGGGCGTCACCGGTTCCGGCAAAACATTTACCATGGCCAATGTGATTGCGGCGCTGAACAAGCCCACGCTTATCATCGCCCACAATAAAACCCTCGCCGGGCAGCTCTATGGCGAGTTCAAGGAGTTTTTCCCGGAAAACGCAGTGGAGTATTTTGTGTCATATTATGACTATTATCAGCCGGAGGCCTATGTGCCCTCCTCGGACACCTATATTGCCAAGGATTCCTCGGTCAATGACGAGATTGACAAGCTGCGGCTGTCCGCCACCGCTTCTCTGTCTGAGCGCAGGGACGTGATCGTGGTGGCCAGCGTCTCCTGTATCTATGGCCTGGGCAGCCCGGATGACTACCAGGAGATGATTGTGTCCCTGCGGCCGGGTATGGTCAAGGACCGGGATCAGGTGCTTCGAGAACTGGTGGATATCCAGTATGACCGCAACGACCTGGACCTGCAGAGGGGTACTTTCCGGGTGCGCGGGGACGTGGTGGAGATCTACCCGGCCCAGGGCGGCGACTATCTGATCCGGGTGGAATTTTTTGGGGATGAGATCGACCGGATCTCCGAGGTGGAGCCCCTGACGGGCAAGGTACATGCGTCACTGAACCACATTGCCATCTTTCCAGCCTCCCATTATGTGGTGGCGGCGGAGAAGATCAAGCAGGCCTGCGACAATATCGAGATCGAACTGGAGGAGCGGGTGCGTTTTTTCAAGGGAGAGGACAAGCTGATCGAGGCCCAGCGGATTGCTGAGCGCACCAATTTTGATGTGGAGATGCTGCGGGAGGCGGGCTTCTGCGTTGGCATTGAGAATTATTCCCGGCATCTAAGTGGTTTGAAGCCGGGAGAGCCGCCCAAATGTCTGATGGATTATTTTGGGGATGACTATCTGATTATCATAGATGAGTCCCACATGACGATTCCGCAGATCGGGGCCATGTATGCCGGGGACAGATCCCGCAAGACCACTCTGGTGGACTATGGGTTCCGTCTGCCATCGGCGTTGGACAACCGGCCTTTGAATTTTACGGAGTTTGAGTCCCATATTGACCAGATTCTCTTTGTGTCCGCCACCCCGGCAAAGTACGAGGAGGAGCATGAACTGCTGCGGGCGGAGCAGATTATCCGCCCCACGGGCCTGTTGGACCCGCAGGTGGACGTGCGCCCGGTGGAGGGACAGGTGGACGATCTAATCGGGGAGATCAACCGGGAGGTGGAGAAGCACAATAAAGTGCTGATTACCACTCTGACCAAGAGAATGGCGGAGGATCTCACCGACTATATGAAGGAAGTGGGAATTCGAGTGAAATATCTCCACTCAGATATCGACACTCTGGAGCGGGCGGAGATTATCCGGGATATGCGTCTGGATGTGTTTGACGTGCTGGTGGGAATTAATCTGCTGCGGGAGGGTCTGGACATCCCGGAGATCACACTGGTGGCCATACTGGATGCGGACAAGGAGGGCTTCCTGCGCAGCGGCACATCCCTGATTCAGACTATCGGGCGGGCGGCACGAAATGCGGATGGGCATGTGATCATGTACGCGGATGTGATCACGGACTCCATGCGTGTGGCCATAGACGAGACCAACCGCCGCCGGGCCATACAGACCGCCTATAACAAGGCCCATGGCATCACGCCCCAGACAATCAAGAAGGCGGTGAGGGATCTGATCAGCATCTCCAGAGAGATCGCGGAGGAAGAGGTGCGCTTTGAGAAAGATCCTGAATCCATGAGCCGCAAGGAGATGGAGAAGCTGATTGCCGATATCCAGAAGAAGATGCAGCGGGCGGCGGCGGATCTCAATTTTGAGGCGGCGGCGGAGCTGCGTGACAAGATGCTGGAGCTGAAGGCCAAGTTAAATGAGCTGGAAGAAGAGGATTGAACGGAACAGTTTCTAAACAAAGAGATAAGCGAGGTAGTTCAGATATGGAAGAGGTTAAGAAAATGCTCCCCAAAAAGGAGTACATCAAGATAAGGGGAGCCAGCGAGCACAATCTGAAAAATATTGATGTGGATATACCCCGGAACGAGTTCGTAGTGCTGACAGGCATGTCGGGCTCCGGCAAGTCCTCCCTGGCTTTTGATACAATTTATGCGGAGGGGCAGCGCAGGTATATGGAGTCGCTGTCCTCCTATGCCCGTATGTTCTTAGGACAGATGGAGAAACCCAATGTGGAGAGAATCGACGGACTTTCGCCGGCCATCTCCATAGATCAGAAATCCACCAACCGCAACCCCCGTTCCACGGTAGGTACGGTGACAGAGATTTACGACTATTTCCGTCTGCTGTATGCCAGAATCGGCATCCCACATTGTCCTAAGTGCGGCAGGATCATCGCCAGGCAGACTGTGGACCAGATGGTGGATCAGATCATGGAACTGGATGAGGGGAGCCGCATCCAACTGCTCGCCCCAGTGGTCCGGGGCCGCAAGGGAATGCATGAGAAGGTATTTGACCGGGCCAAGAGAAGCGGCTATGTCAGGGTGAGGGTTGACGGCAATCTCTATGAACTGTCCGAGGAGATTCCCCTGGAAAAAAATATCAAGCACAATATCGAGATTGTGGTGGACCGTCTGGTGGTGAAAGAGGGGATACAGAAGCGTCTTGCCGATTCCATTGAGAATGTGCTGGAGCTGGCGGAAGGGCTGCTGGAGGTGGATGTGATCGGCGGGCAGATGATGAGCTTTTCCCAGAGCTTTTCCTGCCCGGACTGCGGCATCAGCATCAGCGAGGTGGAGCCTCGGAGCTTTTCCTTTAACAATCCCTTTGGCGCCTGTCCGGTCTGCTTTGGTCTGGGCTATAAGATGGAATTTGACGAGGAGCTGATGATTCCGAATCAGAGGCTGTCCATCAACGAGGGCGCTATCGTGGTCATGGGCTGGCAGTCCTGCAATTCCAAGGGCAGTTTTACCAATGCCATCCTGCAGGCGCTGTGCAAGGAGTATCATTTCGATCTGGACACGCCCTATCAGGACTACCCGGAAAAGGTCAGGGATATCCTGATCCACGGTACAGGCGGCAAGGAGGTTACGGTATACTATGAGGGACAGCGGGGCAAGGGCGAATATCCCATCGCCTTTGAGGGACTGGTCCGCAATGTGGAGCGCCGCTACCGTGAGACGGCTTCGGAGTCCTCCAAGGCGGAGTATGAGACTTTTATGCGAATTACCCCCTGTAAGGAATGTAAGGGAATGCGGCTGAAACAGGAATCCCTGGCTGTGACCGTGGGAGATAAGAATATTTATGAAGTGACAGCCATGTCCATTGTCAGGCTTTATGACTTTGTGATGCATCTGAAGCTGACGCCTCAGCAGGAGCTGATCGGGAAGCAGCTGTTAAAGGAGATCCGCGCAAGAGTGAAATTCCTGCTGGATGTGGGGCTGGACTATCTGTCCCTGGCCAGAGGCACTGCCTCTCTCTCTGGCGGCGAGGCTCAGCGGATCCGCCTGGCCACGCAGATCGGCTCCGGTCTGGTGGGGGTGTGCTATATTCTGGATGAGCCCAGTATCGGCCTGCACCAGCGGGACAATGACAAGCTGCTGGCCACGCTGAAGCAGCTGCGGGATCTGGGCAATACGCTGATTGTGGTGGAGCATGACGAGGACACCATGCTGGCAGCGGACTATATCGTGGATATCGGTCCCGGCGCGGGCTCCCATGGCGGAGAGGTGGTGGCGGTGGGAACCGCACAGGATATTATGCAGGTGGAGGAGTCCATCACCGGTCAGTATCTGAGCGGCAGGCAGTCTATTCCGGTGCCCAAGGTCCGGCGCAAGCCCACAGGCTATATCCGGGTGCTCGGCGCTGCGGAGAACAATCTGAAGGATGTGGACGTGACATTTCCTCTGGGCATTATGACGTGCGTCACCGGCGTGTCCGGCTCCGGCAAGAGCTCGCTGGTCAACGAGGTGTTAAACAAGCATCTGTCCCGCGACCTGAACCGTGCCAGAGTGATTCCGGGGAAGCACAGGGGCATCGAGGGTATCGAACAGCTGGACAAGGTTATTGATATCGATCAGTCCCCTATAGGGCGCACTCCCCGGTCCAATCCGGCGACCTATACTGGCGTGTTTGACATGATCCGGGATCTGTTCGCCTCCACGCCTGACGCCAAGGCGAAGGGGTATAGCAAGGGCCGATTCAGTTTTAATGTCAAGGGCGGCCGCTGTGAGGCGTGCAGCGGAGACGGCATCATCAAGATCGAGATGCACTTCCTGCCGGATGTCTATGTGCCCTGCGAGGTGTGCGGCGGCAAACGTTATAATAGGGAGACTCTGGATGTAAAGTATAAAGGGAAGAACATCTTTGACGTGTTGGATATGACGGTGGAGGAAGCACTGCCTTTCTTTGAAAATGTGCCCTCTATACGCAACAAGATACAGACCCTGTACGATGTGGGTCTGTCCTATGTGAAGCTGGGTCAGCCCTCCACCACTCTCTCGGGCGGCGAGGCCCAGCGGATCAAGCTGGCCACGGAGCTGTCCCGGCGCAGTACGGGTAAGACCGTCTATATCTTGGACGAGCCCACCACCGGCCTGCATTTTGCGGATGTCCACAAGCTGGTGGAGATCCTGCACAAGCTGGCGGACGGCGGTAACACTGTCATTGTCATTGAACACAATCTGGATGTGATCAAGGCCGCGGATTATATTATTGATATGGGACCGGAGGGAGGCGACCGCGGCGGTACGGTCATCGCCCAGGGCACTCCTGAGGAGGTAGCGCAGGCAGCCGGTTCCTACACGGGCATTTATATCAAAAAGATGCTGGAGAAGGGTTAATTTCCCTCTGAAACAGCCGATATAAAAATAGAATGCAAGGATGCGGAAAGAGAACGGAAGGAACCGTTCATTTTCCGCATTCAAAAATTTATTAAATTTTACTAAACCCCTTTGAAAAAATAAAGTTTTCATGTATAATGTACGGTGACGCTGTGCGTCTGAAGATGAGATGATTATTTTCAGAAAATGTGGAAACATTATCATAGTTACCACGATTTTGTGCGCTTCAGTGCACATTTTACTCGATATACCATGAAAGGGGTAGTAGTATATGTATACAGACATCGGAATTGATTTGGGTACCGCCAGTATTTTGGTTTATATCAGAGGAAAGGGAGTTGTCCTGAAAGAGCCCTCTGTTGTAGCTTTTGATAGAGATACCAATAAGATAAAGGCTATCGGTGAGGATGCCAGGCTGATGTTAGGGCGTACTCCCGGCAATATCGTGGCGGTGAGACCGCTGCGGCAGGGTGTGATTTCGAATTATACCGTTACAGAGAAGATGATGAAGTATTTCATCCAGAAGGCTCTGGGCAAGAAGACGTTCCGGAAGCCCCGCATCGCTGTCTGTGTTCCCAGCGGCGTGACCGAGGTGGAGAAGAAGGCTGTGGAGGATGCCACCTATCAGGCGGGCGCCAGAGAGGTGTTTATCATCGAGGAGCCCATAGCGGCGGCCATCGGTGCAGGTATTGATATAGCCAAGCCCTGCGGCAATATGATCGTGGATATCGGCGGCGGAACCTCCGATATTGCAGTGATCTCCCTGGGGGGCACTGTGGTCAGCGCCTCCATCAAGATTGCAGGAGACGATTTTGACGAGGCCATTGTCCGCTATATGCGTAAGAAGCATAACCTGCTGATCGGTGAGCGCACCGCCGAGGATCTGAAGATCAAGATCGGCTCCGCTTACAAGAGGCCGGAAGTTGACTATATGGACGTCAGGGGGCGCAATCTGGTGACAGGTCTGCCCAAGACGGTGAAGGTATCTTCAGAGGAGACTGAGGAAGCGCTTCGGGAGACTACGGCGCAGATCGTGGAGACGATTCACGGTGTATTGGAGAAGATTCCTCCTGAACTGGCGGCGGATATTGCCGACAGGGGTATCGTGCTGACGGGCGGCGGCAGTCTGCTGCGGGGCTTGGAGGATCTGATTTCCGCCAAGACAGGAATCAATACCATGACCGCAGAGGATCCGATGACAGCGGTGGCTATCGGCACCGGCAAATATGTGGAATTCCTGGCGGGCTATCGGGAAGACTAGTGTTAGAAGAACTACTAATTGCTCATGCCAGAGGGCATTTCGCAAAGAAGTACTAATCTAACACTCGAAAAATGCCATAAATACGGCATTTTTCATCTGGAACAGACAAGGGGAACATAAGGAAAAAGGAGACAGGAGTATGCTGAGAGGGTTATACACAGCGCATACGGGGCTTCGCAATGAGCAGAACCGTATGGATATACTGACAAACAACCTGGCTAATGCGACTACGGTGGGATTTAAAAAGGAAGGTGCCACCAGTCAGACTTTTCGGGATGTGCTGGCGGTGAAGATCAAGGATTCCTCCGTGGGTCTGGGCAATATACAGGCCATCGGCCATAACCGTCTGGGCGTGAAGATCGGCGAGAATTATACGGATTATACCCAGGGGTCTTTCCGGATTACGGATAATACCTATGATTTGGCATTGTCGGGCAGCGGTTTCTTTGCTTTGGAGTATACCGACAGCGCTGGGGAGACTTCCACGAAATATACTCGTGCAGGCGATTTTACCCTGACTCAGGACGGCTATTTGGTGAACAATGACGGTATGTATGTGTTGGATACCCAGAACCGCCGGATACAGGTGAACACCCTGGTGGATACCGAAATAGATGACACAGGCACAATCTATCAGGAGGGCAGAGAGGTGGCACAGATTCAGGTGGCCGACTTCCAGAATTATGATTACCTGAAGAAATTCGGAGACACCTTTTTCCAGCCTGTTGAGGGAGCTACTCTTATAGACGGCACAGCGGAAGTGAAGTCGGGCGTGCTGGAGATGTCCAATATGTCCGTAGTCACGGAGATGGTCAATATGATCAGTGTGACCAGAGCCTATGAGAGTAATCAGAAGATCGTACAGACCTACGATGAGAGTCTGGATATCGCGGTGAATCAGTTGGGCAGGATTCAATAGATGACACTGAACAGGTAGTTTTTTGACAATGTACATAGTAAAAATGACAGAGACTGCAGTGTGGCCCGCAGGGGGTACGGACTGCAGGGACAGGAGAAGAGGATATGGTTCGGAGTTTATGGACAGCAGCGACCGGTATGATCGCTCAACAGATAAATATTGACACGGTCGCCAATAATCTGGCTAATGTAAACACTACGGGATACAAGACAGAGGTAAATGAATTCAAGTCCCTTCTGTATCAGAATCTGCAGAGGAAGACGACCACGGCGGACGGAAGGCCCAAGCCCACCAGCGCCCAGGTAGGTCTGGGTGTGCGCAATGCCTCCATCACATCTCTATATAAGCAGGGACCATTATTATCCTCGGAGAAGGATACCTCCTTTGCCATTGACGGAAAAGGTTTTTTTGCCGTGCAGGGTGGAGATGGCAACACATACTATACCAGAAATGGTAATTTTGACTGGGCGCTGGGCGACAATGGCAGCAACATGCTGACCACCTCGGACGGCCTGCCAGTGCTGGATACCCAGGGGAGACCGATAGCCCTAAACAGCAACTATGTGGTCAGCAATATAACCGTTACGGCTGATGGACAGATATGCTATCCGGATGAGAGGAACGTTCCCCAGTCGCTGGGCATTCAGATCGGCCTGACCCAGTTCAACAATCCGGCAGGTTTGGATCGTATGGACGAGACCCTGTATGCGGAATCCGCAGCCAGCGGCCAGCCCATCAATGAGTTTACCAGCAACGCCGTGGAGAAGAGCAGGGTGCTTCAGAATTATCTGGAGGGCTCCGGCGTGCAGGTGGTAGATGAGATGGTGAATATGATCACGGCTCAGCGTGCCTATGAGATGAATTCCAAGGCGATCATCGCATCCGACGAGATGCTGCAGCAGGCAAACAATCTGAGAAGATAACAAAGGTGGAACTCAAATCAGGAGAACTTAGACAATGGATATCGGAAATTTATGGAACACTAGCAGTATAAACAACATGACTAACATGACGGCCAATAACGCCGCCGCGTCAAAGCTGGAGGACCAGCTGAAAACAGGATATAAAGGCGCTACCGACGATGAACTGATGAATGCCTGTAAACAGTTTGAGGCATATTTTCTGGAACAGATGTTTAAGGCCATGCAGAAGACGGTTCCCAGTTACAGTACAGACGGCATGTCAGGCTCCAGCAGTTCGCTGATGGACTACTATAAGGAGCAGATGGTCCAGAAGGTAGCGGAGGATTCCACGGAGCAGAACAGTCTGGGTCTGGCGCAGATGTTGTATGAACAAATGAAGAGAAATATGGAGTAACAACCAAGGCTGCTGATCAAAAAGGCAGCCTTTTTTGCGATAAAGGGACAAGACTGGCTATGGAAACAATCAACGGATATGTGGAACACATTATCTATCAGAACCCGGAGAACGGGTACACCGTCATGGAAGTGGCGGGAGAAGAAATTAATATCACCTGTGTGGGCTTTTGCCGGGGACTCTCAGAGGGGGAGACCATCGAGGCAACAGGGGAATATGCGGAGCATCCCATGTACGGCAGACAGTTTAAGATCAGCGCCTATCACACGGTGGCTCCCAGAGACAGGGTGAGTATGGAGCGATATCTGGGTTCCGGGGCCATCAAGGGCATCGGGGCGGCTCTGGCCTCACGTATTGTCAAAAAATTTGGCGATGATACATTTCGGATCATTGAGGAGGAGCCGGAGCGTCTGGCGGAGGTCAAGGGTATCAGCCAGAGCAAGGCGAGAGAGATCGCCAGGCAGATGGAGGAGAAGAGAGATCTGCGTGATGCCCTTATCTATCTGCAGCAGTTTGGTATCTCCAATACTCTGGCGCTGCGGATCTATGACAACTATGGCATGGCGCTCTATGGTATCATGAAAGAGAATCCCTACCGTCTGGCGGAGGATATCCATGGTATCGGCTTCAGGATTGCGGACGAGATTGCCGCTCGGATCGGTATTCACACGGATTCGGACTATCGGATACGAAGCGGCGTGCTTTACACGCTGCAGCAGGCGGTGGGTGAGGGTCATTGTTACCTGCCGATGCCGCTCCTGCTGGAACGCGCGGGCACACTGCTGGGGCTGGCTCAGGAGCATATCCGTCCCCAGCTGGACAATCTGGCGATGGACAAAAAACTGGTGATCAAGGGCGAGCTGGTCTATGCCGCCAGCTACTACTATGCGGAGTTAAATTGTGCCCACATGCTCCGCCAGTTGGATATTCCCATGCCGCAGGAGGAAGAGCATATACGGCAGGCGCTTAAGACGATCACCGGAGAGATCGGGATAGTATTGGATGAATTGCAGTATCAGGCGGTGCTGGAGGCCATTCAGAATGGCCTGTTTATCCTCTCCGGAGGTCCCGGTACCGGCAAGACTACCACGATCAACACCATCATCCGCTTTTTTGAGCGGGAGGGCTATGATATTTTCCTAGCGGCTCCTACGGGCAGAGCCGCCAAGCGCATGACGGAGGCAACTGACTTTGAGGCTCGCACGATTCACCGGATGTTAGAGTTAAACGGCGCTGTATCCGATGAGGACAAGAGACATATACGTTTTGAAAAAAACGAGGAGAATCCGCTGGAGGCGGATGTGGTTATCATAGACGAGATGTCCATGGTGGATCTGCCCCTGTTTCAGGCCTTGTTGAAAGCGATAATGCCGGGCACCAGACTGATTCTGGTGGGGGATGTGGACCAGCTGCCCAGCGTAGGACCCGGACAGGTGCTGCGGGATATCATGCAGGCGCAGGCCTTTCCCATGGTGGTGCTGCAGAAGATATTTCGACAGGCAGGAGAAAGCGACATTGTTGTCAATGCCCATCACATTAACCGTGGGGAGCAGATTGCTTTGGACAACAAGAGCAAAGATTTTTTTCTGTTGGAGCGCAGTGATGTGAATGTGATTTATAAGCATATGATCCAGCTGATCCGGGAAAAACTGCCGCCCTATGTTCATGCTACCCCCTATGATATCCAGGTACTGACACCTATGCGGAAGGGCAGTCTGGGCGTGGAGATCCTCAACGGAATTCTGCAGCAGTATCTGAATCCCCCGGACGACAGCAAGCGGGAGCATGTGTCCGGGGAGACCGTCTACCGTGAGGGGGATAAGGTTATGCAGGTGCGTAACAATTATCAGCTGGAATGGGAGATTGTCAGCCGCTATGGCATCCCTGTGGACAAGGGGATGGGCGTGTTTAACGGGGATATGGGGCAGATACTGGAGATTCGTGAGAACAGCTCGGAGCTGGTAGTGGAATTTGATGAGGGCAGGCGGGTGACATATCCGTTTTCACTGCTGGAAGAGCTGGAGTTGTCTTATGCCATCACGATTCACAAGTCTCAGGGCAGCGAGTATCCAGCGGTGATTCTGCCATTGCTGACCGGTCCCAGGATGCTGTTTAATCGCAATCTTCTGTATACCGGGGTCACCCGGGCGAGGAACTGCGTGACGATTCTGGGCAGCAGCCAGACAGTGCGCAGTATGATTGACAATGTCAGCGAGAATCGGCGCTACACCTCGCTGGATCAGCGGATCAGGGAGGAGACGGCTTGGAGCGGAGAATAAAGGAAAAAATTGCCGGATGGCTGGAGACGGCAGGTATACTGCTGTACCCGGCAAGATGCCCAATTTGCGACGAGCTGCTGGGCACTGGCGGACAGCGCATGTGTCCAGCCTGCAGGCGACGGGTACACTATCTGTCGGGACCGCTCTGTTTTCAGTGCGGCAAGAAGCTTTCCGACTGCGAGGCGGAATTCTGCGGAGATTGCAAGCGGGGCCGCCATCTGTTTACTGCAGGACGGGCGCTCTACGAATATGAGGATATTGCGCCGGCATTGTATCGGTTCAAATACGGCGGGCGCAGGGAGTATGCCTCCTTTTTTGCCCGGGAACTGGCGCGGCAGCTGGGCGACTACATCCGCTCACTTGCTCCCGACGGTCTGGTGCCCATCCCCATGTACCCGGCGAAACAGCGCCGACGGGGTTACAATCAGGCAGAGCTTCTGGCCAAGGCTCTGGGGCAGGAACTGGGCATTCCTGTATATACCGGTCTGGTGGTCAGAAACAGGAATACAAAGCCTTTAAAAGAACTAAATTCTGAAGAAAGATTAAATAATTTGAAAAAGGCTTTTAATCTTGGTCAAAATGGTGTAAAATTAAAGACAATTATACTGATAGATGACATTTACACTACCGGGAGTACTGTGGATCAGGTTTCTGCCGTGCTTCTGGCCGGTGGCGGTCAGAGGATATATTATATTGCTCTGGCGATTGGAACTGGTGTATAGAAAAGGGAGGGCACATGAATGAATGTCAGAAGCTGTAAGATTTGTAAAAGGTTATTTAACTATCTGTCAGGGCCAGTTTACTGCCCCACATGCAGAGACAAGATGGAGGAGAAGTTTCAGGAGGTAAAAGCCTTTATTCAGGAGAATCCGGGCGTACATATTCAGGAGGTGGCGGATTCCTGCGAGGTGGAGACAGCGCAGATCCGGCAGTGGCTTCGTGAGGAGCGGCTGGAGCTGACAGAGGGATCGCCGCTTATGCTGAGTTGTGACGGCTGTGGTGCGCCAATCCGCAGCGGAAGATACTGCGATAAGTGTAAGGCGAATGTAAGTAACGGTTTTAAGGATATACTAAAGAGTAATTCCCGCCAGAATCAGGATACTTTCAGAAAAAAGGAAGACGGCGGGTCGAAAATGCGTTTCCTGTAATAACAGGAGAAAGGCAAGCTGTCTATGCTGAACGAAGAACGAGTGATATTGATGACCAAGATGGCCTCGTATGAAGCTGGCGAGGGCAAGAAGAGTATGTCATTGGGACGATACTTCAGGGGAGATTATATTTCCCTGCAGCTTTTGCGCGCATTTTTCTGCGGCACCATTGCATATCTGCTGGGATTCGGGTTGTATATACTATACGACTTTGAGACGCTGATAGCCAATATCTATAAGATGGATCTGATCGTCTTTGCCCAGAACGTTGTAACATGGTATGCTATTCTTGTGGTCGGTTACTGTGTGCTTACTTACGCTATCTGCACATACCGCTATGCAAAAGCCAAAAAAAGCCTGAAGTGTTATTACCATAACCTGAAGAAGCTGGATGGCATGTATCGAAAGTGATATAAATTGTAGAAAGAATAAATGAGGAATTATGAGAAGTTTGTTAGAGATTCGTGAAAAAATAAAGCTGTTGTACAGCAGAAGTGAATTTATTCTGGTGCCCATTTTGAAATTTATGCTGGCGTTCCTTGCCATCTGCATGGTAAATGGGGAGCTGGGCTATATGGGCAGACTGGACAATCTGGGACTGGTACTGATTGTCTCCCTGCTCTGCTCCTTTTTGCCCAATGGCTGCATCATCTTATTTGCCGCAATTTTCAGCCTGATGCACCTGTATGAATTGTCTCTGGAGGTGGCCGTGGCGGGACTGGCTATCTACCTGATCATGTTTTTGCTGTTTTTTCGGCTGGGATCTACGGATTCAGTGATTCTGATCTTTACAGTGATACTGCTGGGATTGAAGATCCCCTATGTGATCCCTGTGGCGGTGGGTCTGCTGGCGGCTCCCATGGCGGTGATCCCTGTGGCATGCGGCATAGTGGTATACTATATGCTGACTAATATTTCCGACAATGCCACTATAATCAGCAGTATGGGTTCGGATGAGGCGACAGCCAAGCTGCAGATGGTCATAGACAGCGTTCTGGGTAATCGTGCCATGATCGTGATGATTGCCGCTTTTGCCATCACCATCGTGGTGGTGTATCTCATTCGGCGTATGTCAGTTGATTATTCCTGGTCTATTGCCATGGTTGCCGGCGTAATAATAGATTTAGTGGTACTGCTGGTGGGAGATCTGATATATGACACCAATCTGTCCCTGGGAATGGCAGTTTTGGGCAGTATCGTAGCTCTGATTATCGCCAAGATTCTGGAATTTTTCCGCTTCTGCGTGGACTATAGCAGGACGGAGAAGGTACAGTATGAGGATGATGAATATTATTATTATGTCAAGGCGGTTCCCAAGATGAATGTATCTGCCGCATCCAAGACGGTCAAGCGCATCAATACTCAGCGCAGGCCTGTCAGGAGGGAAGAGGACGAGGATGAAGATATGACCATTGCGCCCCCGAGAGTGAACAGAAGTGTGGTGACGGAGCGCACCCGCAGCGGAGACGGTCATGCAAGATCTTATCAGGGGCGTTCGGGCGGCAGGAGCGTGACTATCAGCAGTGAGACGGATGGCGATGCTGTAGATGATCTTGAAGAGTTGGATTGATAATCCGGCTTTGACCGGATTTTGGGTATGCAGGGAGTATGGAGTAAGCAGGACGGGCAGGCATGGAAACGATCAGGGAAATTATCGCAAACTTAAGAAGGTATGTGCCCGGCATTGAGATCGGCGATATTCTGGAGATTATCATTATTGCTTTTCTCTTTTATCATATCATGCTGTGGATTCAGAAAACCAGGGCCTGGACATTGCTCAAGGGCCTGCTTGTGATACTGCTTTTCTGGGTTGCAGCCTCCTACTTCAAGATGAATTCGATTCTCTGGCTGGGCGAGAATGTGTTTGGTTTCGCCGTCACGGCCATGATCGTGGTACTCCAGCCGGAGCTGCGAAAAGCCTTGGAGGAGCTGGGCAACAAGAATCTGATTGCCAATGCGCTGCCCTTTGACAATGGCAGGAGTATTAACAACAGCTTTACGGAAAAGACTGTGAATGAGATTACCAGAGCCTGTGTGGAGATGGGCAAGGTAAAAACAGGGGCGCTGATTGTCATTGAGCAGAAGGAGTCCCTGGCAGAGTATGAGAGAACAGGTATTGATGTGGATGGTCTGGTAACCAGTCAGCTGCTGATCAATATTTTTGAACATAATACGCCGCTGCATGACGGGGCGGTTATCATCCGGGGCAACCGGATTACCTCGGCTACCTGTTATCTGCCGCAGTCGGATAATGGGGATATCAGCAAGGAGGTCGGCACCAGGCACAGAGCTGGTGTGGGCATCTCTGAAGTGACGGATTCCGTCACGGTGATCGTATCGGAACAGACCGGCAAGATCAGTATTACTGTGGGCGGACGCCTGGAGCGGGGATTTGACGGAGAGAGATTGAAAAATCGCCTGATGGAGCTGACCAATCTGTCCCAGGACACCGGTAAAAACAAGCGGAAAAAGAAAGGAAAGGGCAGGCAGGAGGCATGAAAGGGAAAATAGGTTCCAAAATTTGCTCTATGTTCTTCTCTCATTGGCTGTTAAAGATCATATCCCTGCTGCTGGCCTTTGCTTTGTGGTTTGTGGTAATCAGTACGGATGATCCGGTGGATGAGAGGAGATTCCAGAATATAAAAGTCAATTTGCTCAACACGGAGCTGCTTACGGAAAATAACCAGGTCTATGAAATCCTGGACAATACGGATGTGCTGCGCACAGTGACGTTTGACGCCCCCAGCAGTGTCAGGAGAGAGATTCAGAGCAGCGATATCATTGCGGAGGCGGATCTGACCAACCTGACGGTGACCAATACGGTGGAGATCAAGTTTTCCTGTCCCAAGTACGGCGACCAGGTACAGAATATCAGAGGCAATATTGAGTATGTGAAGCTGAATATTGAGGAGAAAGCGGATAAATGGATTAATATTGAAGTCATAAAAATCGGTGATGTGGCGTCGGGATATATGATCGGCGGCACCACATTAGACCGGAACCGGATGCATATAGAGGGCCCCAGGAGTGCTATTGATCAGATCGACCGGGCGATGGTGGAGGTGGATGTAGCTGGCATCACCAGCAACAGCACTGCCTCGGGAGAGATTCGGCTGGTGGATGCCGACGGCAATGAGGTGGTCCGGAATTCGGTAATCAGGAATCTGGATGCGGTCACCATCTCGGTGACGGTATGGAATATTAAGGAGATTCCCGTGGTCTACGATTATGCAGGTACGCTGGCGGAAAATTATGTGGATACCGGCGAGATAGAGGCTTCTATAGAGACGGTAAAAATTGCGGGTCCCGCTGATAGACTGATCAATATTTCTGAGCTGCAGGTAAGGCCGGAGGATGTCAATATTACCGGTTCAATCGAGGACTTTGAGACAGTAGTACACCTGAAGGATTACCTGCCGGTAGGAATCTACTTTGCGGACGCGAACTTTAACGACACGGCCAGAGTGACAGTTAAGATTGAAGAGATCAAGGAAAAAACGATTCGTCTGCAGGCAGAGAATATTCAGATCATCAATGTTCCGGAGGGGATGGAGTATCAGATCATCGGAAGCACTTCCACTCCGCTGATAGTGAGAGGACTGGAGGCATATACTATGCTGTTGTCATCGTCTACTCTGCAGGGAGTGGTGGATGTCAGCGCCTGGATGGAGAATTCCAATCTGTCGGAGTTGCCCGAGGGAGAGTATAGTCTGCCAGTGACCGTCTCGCTGCTGTCCGGGCAGGAAAAGGTGGCTACACCTGCTATCACGCTGAGGTTTACGAGAGAGCAGGAAGAGGATGCGGAAAGCAATGAATAGATCGAGGGAGGATCATTAGTAATATGGCTAGATTGTTTGGTACTGACGGAGTCCGAGGTATTGCCAATGAAGAACTCACACCCCTGCTTGCCATGCAGCTGGGACAGGCGGGAGCCTATGTACTGACCAAAGAGAAGGAACACAAACCCACTATTATGGTGGGATGTGATACACGGATATCCGGTGATATGCTTGCCAATGCTCTGATGGCAGGAGCCTGCTCTGTGGGGGCAAACTGTGTGTATGTAGGTGTGATTCCCACGCCTGCTGTGGCATATCTCACCCAGAAATACAAAGTGGATGCCGGAGTGGTAATCTCCGCATCCCACAATCCGGTGGAGTTTAACGGTATCAAGTTTTTTGACGGGGATGGCTACAAGCTGCCGGATGCGTTGGAGGATGAGATTGAGGCATTGATCCGCTCTCAGATGCAGGGGGTGAAATTCCCCACAGGCCCTGGGGTCGGCAAGATCAAGTACCGAACGGATGCCAGGGAGGAGTACATCAACCATGCGATTCAGTCGGTGAAGGTGGATCTGAGCAATCTGAAGATTGTAGTGGACTGTGCGGAGGGCGCGGCTTATTACACCTCCGTGGAGGCGCTTAAGGAACTGGGCGGCGAGGTGGTGGCGATTCATAACAACCCGGACGGCACCAATATCAATGCCAACTGCGGTTCCACACATATGGAGGAACTGCAGGCCAGAGTAGTATTTGAGAAAGCGAATATAGGCCTGGCTTTTGACGGCGACGCGGACCGTCTGCTGGCAGTGGATGAGAATGGCAAGATGGTAGACGGCGACCAGATCATGGCTATCGTGGGCAACTATCTGAAGAGTCGCGGGCGGTTGAAGAAGGATACTATTGTTGCGACTATCATGAGTAATCTGGGTTTCTTTTTGATGGCGGAGAGAGAAAATCTGCATGTGGAACAGACCAAGGTGGGCGACCGCTATGTGTTGGAGCGCATGAGAGAACTTGACACCAGTTTGGGAGGAGAGCAGTCGGGACATGTGATTTTTCTGGACGAGAACACTACCGGCGACGGCCTGCTCAGTGCGCTGCATCTGCTGGAGGTGATGGTGGATACCGGGAAGCCGCTGTCGGAGCTGGCGCAGATCATGGAGGTTCTTCCGCAGGTGATGGTCAATGCCAAGGTGGCCAATCACAAGAAGGAGCGTTATATGGAGTATCCGGAGATTGCAGAGGCTATCGCTGCCCTGGAAGAGAAGTTTGCGGGGGAGGGCAGAGTGCTGATCCGGCCTTCCGGAACGGAACCCCTGGTGCGGGTTATGATCGAGGGCAGGGACTACGAAGCGATCAAGGAGGAGGCTACAACGCTTGCCAAACTGATTCAGGACAGGATGTTCTAAGTTGCACTTGAGGTTTTTTTGCTTATATGCTAAAATGAGAACAGTATAAGTGGGAAGCCGTTGCCGTGTGCAGCGTTTAAGATGGATAAATGAGGGTATACATAGAGATGGCGAATCAAAACAGCATTATAATTTGGGGAGGTATGACATATGGTAAGCCAGAAGGTAACAATTAAGAATCCCACTGGCCTGCATCTGAGACCAGCAGGAATTTTATGTAAGGAGGCAATGCAATTCAAATCACTGATCACTTTTACATTTCGGGATAGTACAGCCAATGCCAAGAGCGTGCTGAGCGTGCTGGGCGCCTGTGTAAAATGTGGAGATGAGATTGAATTTATCTGCGAGGGGGAGGATGAGCAGGATGCTCTCAAAACCCTGATAGACGCAGTGGAAAGCGGACTTGGAGAATAAGAGAGAATTGGCCCGTGCCTGGTTGACAGGACGGGCCTTTTTATATACATATTAAAATTGATAGAACAATATGGCAATCAGTATACCCAGTATGCTGCCCATCAATACCTGAAAAGGAGTATGGCCGACAAACTCTTTCAGTTTGTCCTGAGCGGATAGTTCCTCACGTCCCATATCCTCAAAGATCTTGATAATATTGTTGAGCAGCTGTGCCTGTATGCCTGTCTCCCGGCGGACGCCGATGGCGTCATACATGACGATGATGGCCACGACCAGGGCGATAGCAAAGGCAAAGCTGGCGGAGCCATGTTCCATATATGTGGCGGTAACCAGCGCGCATACGGTGGCGGAGTGGGAACTGGGCATACCGCCGCTTCCTACCAGACGCTCCGCCACAAACCTTTTCGTGAAGAACAGATGAATCAGTGTTTTGAGAATCTGCGCCACCAGCCATCCCAGCGCAGCAGCCAGAAAAACCTTATTTTGTATTAATCCCGCAAAAAAGTCCATGTACGAAACCTCTTTTCCCTGTCCATTATACACGATTTCGATGAGGATATCCAGACCTTTGAGAATTTTTTTACCAATACTTTTTCACAGATGGAATGGAAGAAAAGAAACTTGCACAATAGGGGGAATAATAGTATACTGAAATTCAGAAATGTTAAGTGCCAGAAGCATAGGAGTATACAGGATGAGTTTATTGAGTGTGATCGTGCCCTGCTATAACGAAGAGGAATCCGTAGCGGATTTTTATACGGAACTGATGAAAAATGAGTCTTTTTTCCGGGAAAAAGAACTGGAGCTGGAGATTCTCTATATTGACGACGGCTCCAAAGATCGGACCGCCGCCGAGGTGAAGAAGCTGTGCGCCGCTGACAAAAGAGTGCATCTGATCTCCTTTTCGAGGAATTTTGGCAAGGAGGCGGGCATGTATGCAGGGCTGCAAAAGTCCAGTGGGGACTATGTGGTGCTGATGGATGTGGATCTGCAGGACCCACCCTCTCTGCTGCCGGAGATGTTCTCCTACATGGAGCAGGGCTATGACTCTGTGGCCACCAGGAGGGTCAGCCGCAAGGGAGAGCCGCCCGTACGCTCCTTTTTTGCCCGGATGTTTTACCGCCTGATGAAGCGTATCTCCAGGACGGAGATTATGGACGGAGCCAGGGACTACCGCCTGATGACCCGACAGATGGTCGATGCGATTCTGCAGATGACGGAATACAATCGTTTTACCAAGGGTATCTACGGCTGGGTGGGCTTTCAGACAAAATGGCTTGAATATGAGAATGTGGAGCGCACCAAGGGGGAGACCAAGTGGAACTTCTGGAAGCTGCTGCTCTACTCGCTGGAGGGCATCACCGCATTTTCCACAGTGCCCCTGAGCATTGCCGCCTTTATGGGTGTATTGTTCTGCCTGCTGGCATTTATTTTGATTATCTTTATCATTGTGCGCACAAGTATTTTTGGAGACCCGGTGTCCGGCTGGCCTTCGCTGGTATGTATCATCTCCCTGATCAGCGGAGTGCAGCTGTTTTGTATGGGAATCATAGGCCAGTATCTGGCTAAGACTTATATGGAAGTGAAAAGGCGCCCGATCTATATCGTGAAAGAGGAATTGTAAAGCGGATGTGAGGTGAAGGATAAAAACTTGTAGAGTTTTGACGGATAGAGTTATATCATGCGATAAAAACAGCTATACATTTTTCGACAGATATGATATGATTAATGCAATCAATTACAGTAAGGAGCAGTACTCGACATGTGAAAGGGGAATTCATTATGGACATTACTACTGTAAAAGATTACGAATTGGAGTGCTACATTACGGAGATCATGTTGGATATTGGTGTTCCGGCACACTTAAAAGGGTATCATTATCTGCGGGATGCCATCTTGCTGTCCGGCAGGGATATGGAGGTAGTGAGCAGCGTGACAAAGCTGCTGTATCCTACCATTGCAAAACATTTTAAGACCACAGATCAAAAAGTAGAGCGAGCTATCCGTAATGCGATCGAAGTGTCATGGACGAGGGGGAACGTCGAGACATTTGAAAAGCTGTTTGGATATTCTGTTCAGCAGGGCAAGAATCGTCCGACCAACAGTGAGTACATAGCCAGAATTGCCGACAAAATGCGTCTGGATATGAAATCAAGGTAGGGGATCAGAATATAACACACTATTGACAATTCGTACTGCTCCTTATGGGGAAAAAGAGGCTGTGACCAGTCTCTTTTTTAGTATTCAAAACAGGAAAATTGTGGTATAATGAGTAAAATGCTCTATATTTATCTCTTATGAACGGAATATGCGCTGATGCGCACGGAATTGTGGAATACTATTACTGAAAATGTTTGTAAGAAAGGGGCTGACCGGTTCATGATTATTCTTTTGTGGCTGTCACTTGCCCTGGTTCCCTGGCTGCTGGGTGTGGGAATCCTGATTGTAATATATGGAAAATCCGTCGCAGCCCTACGCATGACAGACGCTTGGCTTATGGGGGGAATGTGCTGTATCGGTGTGGCGGAAGCGCTGCATCTGCTGGGAACCTTTGAAAAACTGCCCTTGAGCAGACTGCTGTTGCTGTGGCATGTTATGATGGCGATTCTCGCTGTGGCGGCGCTGGCGCTGGCAGCCGTGACATACCATAGGCATAGAGAGCGTTTTCGGATTCTGCCTGAAAATGGCAGAAGTTTTGTGCTGCCCGGCATTTTCCTGCTGATGGTGCTGATTCAGGCGATATATGTATATTGTATGCCTGCGCTGTCTGTCTCAGGAGATATTATGGTGGAAACCGTGTGCAGTTTTCAGGCGGTGGATGGTATTTATCAGGTGAATCCGTTGACAGGACAGGCTTATACTCAGGGGATTTCTATGCGCCACCGGATTCTTGGGTTGCCCACGCTGTATACTCTTCTGGCATCCTCCTTTGGAGTGGAAGGAGCGCTGTTTGTCCAGAATCTGATTCCCGTGGCCGTCCTTGCAGGCACATATATGGTTTATTATCGGATCGCCAGACTTTTGTTTGGTGACGATCCGCGCAAAAAATATCTGTTTCTGACAGTGGTTTCCCTGATTTTCTGGTGTGGGGAAGGTATGCCCTGGCTGGATGGCTATGCAGCTTTGCACAGCGCGTGGACGGGGACTTCCATACGCAACCTGGTTCTGCTGCCCTATGCTCTGACGTTGGGACTGGAGAAGGATCTGCGTCATACCTGGCCGGGGATGGTATTGTGCGTGCTGGCGGAGGCCTGTGTCTGCCAGACTTTTTACGGCCTGGGGATGTGCGTTCTGCTGCTGGTTGTCCTGCTTGCGCTGGATATGATCAGCGCATGCGCATGGTATCAGCGGTTGACCTTGCGGATCTCAGGGTGGCTGAACGGCTCGAAACGGGAGGGACAGCCATGAGAGAGCTTTTACAAAATGCGTTATATGGTCCGGGGAGTTATTTTCAAAGCAATTATATGATCGTGCTGGCGTTGGGGATACTGGTGTATTTCTTTGTGGCAAAGACAAAGCTGCAGCCCGGAGAAAAGCGTCTGCTGCGGCTGACAGCTGTCCTGCTGGCGCTTATACTTTTTCCGGCGAGCGCAGTGGTTCTGATGCTGTATCAGGGTCGACTCTACAGCTATTTCTGGATATGGAGCCTGATGCCTGTGACATTGTTTATCTCCTGGGGAAGCGTAACAGCGCTGTGGGAACTGACCGGGCAGAATCGCCGGGACGACAGAACTGGCCTGAGACTGCTGGCGGGTACCGCCGTGCTGCTGGTGTTTTTGCTGCTCACCGGCAATATGGGCCAGGTTCAGACTGTCAGTGAGGAGAAAAAAGCTCAGGACAGTCTGGCGGGACAGGTGGCGGAGTATCTGCGGGAGTTGCCGGAGATAGAGGAAACTCTGCTGTGGGCTCCCCGTTCTGTGTTGGAGGCAGTCAGGCAGCGGGATGGCAGGATCAGAGTGCTTTATGGGCGGAATATGTGGGAGCCGGCTGCCGCTGCCTATGCTTATGATACTTATCCTATGAAACAGCAGCTGCTGTTCGATTGGATGGAAGTGATAGAACAGGGAGATGCATATGAAATGGCAGGGGATGAGGCTCACAGTGATCAGAGCCTGTCGGATGCCTATATGCTGCAGCTGGCAGCGGAGTGTGGTACGCGCATATGGGTATTTCCCACGGAGGCGGCCGGACGTATTACGCTGGCCTGTGAGAAGCTGTCAAAGGAGTATGGCCTGCATGCGCAACCCGTTGGGGAAGTGGCAGACTGCATGATCTGGATCTGCGACTGAGGCAGGATTTAAGGGAAAAAATATGAACGAAACTGTCAGTATCATTGTGCCCGTATATAATGCGGAAAAATATATCGAGGAGACAATAAGGCATGTGGCGGCGCAGACCTACAGGGACTGGGAGCTTGTGTTGGTGTTGGATGGCTGTGGGGACAGAACCGCCCAGGTGATCAGGCAATATCAGGAGGCGGAGAGCGAGGACCGTCTGAGAATCATCGACCAGCAGGAGAATGCAGGTGCAGCGAAAGCGCGCAACAGGGGATTGCAGGAGGCCGTTGGCCGCTATATCGCCTATGTGGATGCAGATGATTTGTGGAAGCCGGAGAAGCTGGAGCTGGAGCTGCAGTTTATGAGAGAGAAAGAGGCGGCGTTTGTCTTTACCGGTTATGAGTTTGCGGATGAAAATGGTGTGGGCACAGGCAAGGTGGTACATGTGCCGGAGCAGCTTGGCTACAGGAAGGCTCTGAAGAATACGACGATTTTTACCTCGACAGTGTTGTTTGACACGGAACGGATTTCGAGAGAGCTGTTGGAAATGCCGGATATCAAGAGCGAGGACACAGCGTTGTGGTGGAAGGTGCTGCGAAACGGTTATACGGCTTACGGGCTGGACCGGAATCTTGTGTTGTACCGCAGACCAGCCGAATCCCTGTCATCCAATAAAATGGAGGCCATACGGCGGATCTGGAATCTGTATCGCAGGGCAGAAGGGCTGTCGGTTGCCTACAGTCTGTATAATTTCTGTTTCTGGGCAGTGAGGGCTGTTCTCAGAAGGATTTAGACGGCGGTATCCGGTGGACGAATGATGAAAAGTGTGCTATACTAAATTTTTAAATATATTTTTCGTACAGCATATATACGCAGATGTGCGGAAGTAATATCAGGAAGGAAACAGAAATGCGTAAACTGGAAACCTCAAAAAGAATTATATTGCTGGCTTTGTCAGGGGTTTGCATGGCATTGGAGACGCTGGTATATGCCTATTACTGGAAGACTAATTTCAGCCCCAGCATCACCGCCAGCACAGGTGTGCCGTATTATTGGAGGGCGGATGCCCTGCAGATCGCTTTTTATGTGCTGATGTTGTTCTTTCTTTCACATATGTACGGCGGTATGCGGATTGGCTATCTCAAAAATGCAGAGGTTATCTTTTCTCAGGCTTTTGCCAGTCTGGCGGCAGATGTGCTTCTGTATGGGCAGTTGTCCATCATGGCAAAGCAGCTGTTTGTACCCCAGTGCTTTATCTATCTGCTGGTGTGGCAGCTGGTAATCATCCTGGTCTGGAACAATATCGCATACTGGATCTACAAATCTATTTTTCCGCCCCGCAAGATGCTGCTGATTCACGGGGACAGGCCCATTGAAAATATTATGGCGAAGTTTAAGAGCCGCAGAGATAAGTATGACATTGTGAGATGCATTCATGTGGGACGGGGGCTGCCGGAGCTGTACAGGGAGATCACAGACGGATATGACAGAAAGGAGTTCAATGCCGTAGTGATCTGGGATATCTCCACTCAGGAGAGGAATGATCTGATGAAGTTCTGTTACGCTCGGTCGATCCGTGTGTATATGATGCCAAAAATAACAGATGTTATAGTCAGAGGAACAGAAGAACTTCATCTGTTTGATACGCCGATTCTGCTGACCAGGGAGTACAGCCTGACAGTGGAGCAGCGTTTTATAAAGCGCACTATTGATCTGGTGTTTGCCCTTCTGCTGTTCGTGATTACATCTCCGATCATGCTGATCACTGCCATAGTGATCAAGGCATATGACAGGGGGCCGGTGTTGTACAAGCAGGTGCGCTGTACGCAGGACCAGCGTCAATTCCGTATATTGAAATTCCGAAGTATGCGGGTGGATGCGGAAAGGGATGGTGTGGCAAGACTGGCTCAGAAGCATGACGACCGTATCACTCCCATCGGCAGATTTATTCGTAAGGTGCGCATCGATGAGCTTCCCCAGCTGATCAATATTATCAAGGGCGACATGTCCTTTATCGGCCCCAGGCCGGAGCGTCCTGAGATTATTGCCCAATACATGGATGTGATGCCGGAGTTTGCCTATCGGATGAAGGTAAAGGCAGGACTGGCAGGATATGCCCAGGTGTACGGCAAATATAACACGACGCCCTATGACAAGCTGAAGCTGGATCTGACCTATATTGAAAACTATTCCACCTGGATGGATCTTCAGCTGATGCTGCTGACGCTGAAGGTGCTGTTCTGGCCTGACAGTACAGAGGGTGTGGAGAGCGAGCAGATTACGGCATTGAAGGATTTTATGAAGAATGAGGACAAGTAGGGGTATGGCATATGTGGCATTGTAACTATGAGAAAGAGCCCTTTGATATGAGGCTTTTTGTACTGCTGTGTCTCAGGCGGTTTTGGGTGGTTCTGGCGGGCGCCGCAGCCGGCCTGGTGCTGGTAGGTGGCATTTATTATCTGAAAAATGTGACCTTTGGCGGGGTAATTCCCTATATTATAGACAGCAAATATTATCTGGAATATGCGGTGGACCCCAGCGATCAGCAGACTTATTCCTATTTTGCCTCCTTTACCTGGAACGATTTGCTGAAGAGTGATGCCCTGGTGGAGGAGATGCTGGGAGAACTGAAGATTCCCATGACAGCTCAGGAACTGACAGACAGCTTTACGGCGGAATTGATGTCCGATCTGCGGATATGCTATATCCATACCATCCATGAGGATGCGGACAAGGCGAAGGAGATTGACCGGGTGGCTGGCCAGGCTATGGCAGCCATATGCAGGCAGCAGAAGGAATTGGAAGAGATAAGTCTCATCAGCCAGGGACAGCCGCAGCTGGCTATGCCGGATGTGCGCACTCTGCGGGCCTGTGTGCTGGGTGTAGTGCTGGGGATTCTCTGCTCGGTATTTGGCCTGGGGTTATGGGTGATGCTGGAGGAAAGGATTTATGTGCCGGGGACTCTGGCCTGGCGATATGGCATACCTGTGGCGGGATATGTGAGCACAGAGGGAAAGCCCTCTGACGAACTGGCATCCCAGCTTGCCGACCTGCTTCGAGGAAAGCAGAAAACAGGGGTCACGGCAGTGAATGGCGGGGTGGATCTGGGCAGTGTGACAGAATTGTTGGAAAAAATGAAAAAAACGCCTTCCGATGGGGAAGCGGAGCAGAGCTATATCGCCATTCCCAGCCTGTGGCAGGCCCCCGAAGCGGGGGAGGTGCTGCGCAGCCAGGATGGTATCCTGCTGCTGGTGCAGGCGGATTATGACCGAGGTAAGGCGATTGAAGAGACTTTGCGGCTGTTCTGGCAGCTGAAGGTAACTGTGGATGCCATGGTATTGGTGGGGGCAGACCGCAGACTGATCCGGCATTATACAGGAGTAAGATTATAGAGACATATCTGAAGACGGAGGAAACTTAGAAGTATGACACTGCAGCTATTGGTAGCGGCTGTGAACAGGGAGCCGCGGGAACTGGCAGAGGAGATGCGGATTGACAGTGACGCTATCATTGTCAGCCAGGGAGAATATTACGCCTGCGAGCAGTTGGAATGGAATAGACATAACATATGTTATTATTCCATGGCCGAACGGGGCGTGGGACTGAGCCGCAATCACAGCCTGCTGAGAGCTACGGCGGATATCAGTCTGTTTGCAGATGAGGATATTATCTATGAGCCGGGATATGAACAGAAAGTGCTGGATGCCTTTGAGGAACATCCAGGGGCCGATATACTGCTTTTTAATGTTCAGGCTATGCCGGGACGGGAAACCTATCATAATGACAGCTTTGGCAGGGTACACTGGTATAATAGCGGCCGTTATCCAACGTACAGCTTTGCGGTGCGCACCTGGCGGATTCATCAGAAAAATATCACATTTTCTCTGTTGTTCGGCGGTGGCGCCAGATACAGCAATGGCGAGGACAGCCTGTTTATAAGGGATTGTCTGAAGGCCGGGCTGAAGGTTTATAAGGTCCCTGTGACCATCGGTCATGAGAGGGAAAGGGAATCAACCTGGTTTACCGGCTATAACACAAAGTTTTTTTATGACAGAGGGGTGTTGTACCGCTATTTGTATGGACATCTGGCGGGGCTTATGGCGCTGCGTTTTATCCTTGTCCACAGGGAAAGCATGTGTCAGGAGATACCCTGGAGAAAGGCATATGGAATTATGCGCCGGGGGATCAGAGAGGTGAGTGTATGAGGAGACCCATGTTCAGCATTCTCATGGTATCTCTGAATCCCGGTGATAAACTGGTGGAAACCATGAGGAGCGTGGCAAAACAGATTTATACAGATTACGAGGTCATTGTCAAGGATGGCGGATCTAAAGACGGGTCTCTGGATGAGCTGCGCAGTTATCTGCAAGGACAGGAACTTGCGGAGCGGGTACGCATTCTGGAGCAGCCGGATACCGGTATCTATGAGGGTATGAACCAGGCTACTGCCGCAGCTGAGGGAGAATACCTGTATTTTCTGAACTGTGGCGATGCTTTTGCCTCGGAGCGGGCGTTGGAGCAGGCGGCACAGGAGATTGGGCGCAGCGTGGGACAGTCCTCCTCCCTGATCTTTTATGGAGATATCTATGACGCCCTGCGGGGACAGGTAGTGGCATCCAATCCGCATATGGACGATTTTGCCTGTTACCGCAATGTGCCCTGTCATCAGGCATGTCTCTACCATCACAGCCTGTTTGCGGAGCGGGGATATAATCCCGAGTACAGAGTGCGGGCGGATTATGAACATTTTCTGTGGTGCTATTTTCGCAGGGATGCCCGTCCCAGATATATTCCGGTGACACTTGCCTCCTATGAGGGCGGCGGCTTTTCGGAGACTCCGGAGAACCGGAAACGTTCTGCCCGGGAGCATCGTGAGATCACAGCACTGTATATGAGAAAGGGCCAGCTGCTGAAATATCGTCTGATCCTTCTGGCGACGCTGGCTCCTCTCCGGACCAGGATGTCCGAGAGTACGGTGTGGTCAGGATGGTATAATAAATGTAAGAAGCTGCTGTACAGAGGCAGAGGCAGTACGGGCGCATCCCGGCAATAATGGAGACTTAAGACATGGTTTTGTTTGTAGGAGTGACTGTCCTGGTGTTGCTGATGGCATATTTCTGCAATACAGGTGAGAGTGTACAATGGCATATGAGGGCGGCCAGTGACAGGCAGATGGGACTGCGGAGTAGAATGACCAGGCAGCACGCGCTGAACCTGTGGGTCTGCGGTGGCATTTATGTGATCCTGTCGGCATTGTCCGCCTGCCGGATTGCCAGCGGCAACGATTACTGGGTCTACACTGGCATGTTCAGTCTGATCGCCCAGGGGCGGCATGTGTCCTCCGAGTTTGGCTTTAATGCACTGGTGCGGATAATGCAGTACTTTTTTGGAACAGAGGGGTACGCATATCTGCCTGTATTTGGTCTGTTTTCTCTGCTGACAGTGTATTTTTTTCTGCGCACTATGTACGAGCAGGGTGATTGGTTCCTGGCATCCATGTTTTTGTTCCTGATGAATGGGTATTATTTTTCCAGCTTTAACTCTGTGCGATATTATCTGGTGCTGGCTATTGCGCTGTACAGTACCAAATATGTGCTGCGGGGAGAGTACCTGAAATTTATTCTGTGGATATTGGCGGCGGCGTCCTTTCACAAGTCCGTGATGGTGGTGATTCCCGTATATCTGGGTGCCAGATGGCTTGCGGGAATCCGGCTGCGGCTCTGGCATTATATCGTGGGAGCGCTGCTTATTTTAAGCCTTTTATTTGGCAGGGATATCTATCGTTTTGTTATCTTCAAGATATATCCCTTTTATGAGAACTCCATGTTTGACACAGTGGAGTATTCTCTCACCAATATTGGCAAATGTGCGGGAACGCTGGTCTTATCTCTGCTCTGCTATAAATCGGCTGTCAGAGATAATCAGCGAAACCGGTTTTATTTTTTCCTGAATCTGGGCGGGCTGGCGCTGTACACCTGCGGGGCATTCATTCCGGAGGTATCCAGGGTGGCGTATTATCTGATCCTGCCGCAGATCTTTCTGATTCCGAATCTGCTGTGCAGCATCTCCGACAGATTTTGGAGGCGGTTGATGACAGCGGGCACGGCATTGGCGTTTGCGGCATATTTTGTTCTGTTCCTGCGGTCTGCCTATGATGTGAACATCCGCCTGCTGCCGTACCTGAATTGGATTTTTAATTGATATTCAATCATAACGGGTGATTGCAGCGCTGCATTTCTCAACAGATTGATTTTATGCTGAATTAATTGCACAAATGGAAAATTAATGGAAATAATTAAACTAGAGAATGACAGAGTAGATACATTTGCTGCCTGTTAAAATGGGCAGGCAGAGGAGAGAGGTAAGCATGAAGAAGCTAAATGATATACGAATTGGAATCCTGCGTATTCCGCTCACCAGGATTATCCTGCTAATTGGCACCGATATGCTGGCGGTGCTGGTTTCCTCTGTGTTGAGCCTGTATGTTCGGCATGATTTTCATTTTATGGATATAAGGCCCGCATTCTGGACTGCGATTAAGGACGCCTACATTATCAATGTGGCGCTGGTACTGATCGTCTTTTATGTTTTCCGACTGTACAACAGTGTGTGGAGGTATGCCTCGGACACGGAACTGGTCAATGTAGTCATTGCGTCGGCGCTCTGCGGCTGTACGCAGCCTGTCATTTTCTGGATGCTCAAGACATATGTGCCTCAGAGCTTCCCTTTTTTCTATGCTCTGTTCCTGGCGATGTTCGCGGGAGGAGTGCGGTTCAGTTACCGATTCCTGCGGATGGTACAGAACCGGCGTCTGAGTCATTACAAATCGCCGGAGCGGCAGAATTACATGGTCGTCGGCGCAGGGGCGTCCGGCAATGCCATTCTTCAGGAGATTCAGTCCAGTAAGTATCTGAGTATGCATGTGGCCTGCTTTATCGATGACAATCCGGGCTGTCAGGGGAAATTCCTCCGGGGCGTGCCTATCGTGGGCGGCCGGGAAAAGATTGTGGAGAGCGTGGAGAAATATGATATTGATGAGATCATCATAGCGATTCCCTCCGCCAGCCGTTCGGAGTTAAAGCCCCTGCTTGAAATCTGTAAGGAGACCGGCTGCCGGATTCAGATCCTGCCGGGTATGTATCAGATTATCAAGGGAGATGTGAATGTGTCCAATCTGCGGGAGGTGCAGATTGAGGATCTGCTGGGCAGAGATCCCATCGAGGTCAATGTGGATGAGATCATTGGCTATGTGCAGGACAAGACAGTACTGGTAACCGGAGGAGGCGGCTCCATAGGCAGCGAGCTGTGCAGACAGATTGCCGGACACAACCCGAAGCGCCTGATCATTGTGGATATCTATGAGAACAATGCCTATGATATTCAGCAGGAGCTCAGGAGAGACTATCCGGAGCTGGATCTCGTGGTGTTGATTGCCTCAGTGCGCAACACGATGAGAGTGGAGGAGATTTTTCGGACATACCGGCCGGATATCGTGTACCATGCGGCGGCTCACAAGCATGTGCCTCTGATGGAGGACAGTCCCAACGAGGCCATCAAAAATAATGTGTTTGGCACACTCAAGGTAGCTGTGGCGGCGGACCGCTATGGCACAGGGAAATTTGTGATGATCTCCACGGACAAGGCGGTGAATCCCACCAATATTATGGGAGCTTCCAAGAGAATCTGTGAGATGGTGATTCAAAATATGAACCGCAGATCAAAGACGGAGTATGTGGCCGTGCGCTTTGGCAATGTGCTGGGCAGCAACGGCAGTGTGGTGCCTTTGTTTAAGAAGCAGATCGAGCAGGGAGGACCGGTGACCGTGACCCATCCTGATATTATTCGGTATTTTATGACCATTCCGGAGGCGGTGTCCTTAGTGCTGCAGGCGGGGGCCTATGCCAAAGGCGGGGAGATCTTTGTGCTGGATATGGGAGAACCCATGAAAATCCTGGATCTGGCCAGGAATATGATTAAGCTCTCAGGCTATCGTGTGGACGAGGATATTAAGATTGAGTTCACCGGCCTGCGCCCCGGCGAAAAGATGTACGAGGAGCTGCTGATGCGGGAGGAGGGCCTGAAGGAGACAGCCAACCGGATGATCTATATAGGCAGGCCCCTTGAGTACGATGACGAACTGTTTGCGCAGCAGCTGGAACGCCTGCAGGAGGCCTCTGTGCATGAGTCCCAGGATATCCGGGCCCTGGTGCAGGAGATAGTGCCCAGCTATCAATATGAGGAGTAAGCATATGTATGTATATATAAAAAGAGGAATTGATTTTATATTATCCTTGCTGGGGCTGGTGGTGTTGGCGCCGGTGTTTTTGGTGCTGATTATCGCCATAAAGGTTGATTCTCCGGGACCGGTGTTGTTTCGGCAGAAGCGGGTGGGTATCCGCAAGACACATTTCTCGATACTGAAGTTCCGCACCATGCGGATTGATACCCCCAAGGATATGCCCACCCATCTGCTGCAGAATCCTGAACAATATATCACAAAAGTGGGGAAGTTTCTGCGCAAGACCAGCTTGGACGAGCTGCCTCAGATTGTCAATATCCTGAAAGGAGATATGGCCATTGTGGGGCCCCGGCCTGCCCTGTGGAACCAGTATGACTTGATCGAGGAGCGGGATAAATACGGCGCCAACGATATCCGCCCCGGCCTTACCGGCTGGGCCCAGATTAACGGCAGGGACGAGCTGGAGATCCCGGTGAAGGCCCGCTTTGACGGGGAATATGTGGAGAAGATGGGACTGAAGATGGATCTACGGTGCTTTTTTGGTACTTTCATCAGCGTGCTGAGAGGTGACGGCGTGGTGGAGGGGGGTACGGGAACCCTGCACCGGGAAGAAAGTTCCAAAGACTGATCGGTGCGACATCGCAGGAGAATCCTGCGATATGCCGGAAAGAGGAATAAATGAAGCGGATTTTGATAACCGGTGCAAACAGTTATATCGGTACGAGTTTAGAACGGTATCTTCTGGAGTATAACGCCGCCCAGGGCAGGGAGCTCTACCGGGTAGACAGGATATCCCAGAGGGAGCCCGTGTGGGAGAGCTTTGATTTTCATGGTTATGATGCAGTCTTTCAGGCCAGCGGCATCGCCCATGTGGATACCGGGGCGGTGACACAGGAGCAGCAGGCCATGTATTATCGGGTGAATTGTGATCTGGCGGTAGCAACGGCCAGAAAGGCTCAGGAGGCGGGGGTGGGCCTCTTTCTCTACCCCAGCAGTATCATTGTCTACGGAGACAGCGCCCCCTATGGAAAAAGCCGGGTTGTTACCGGGGTAATAACCGGGGTTATTACCCCAGAGACCCCGGCGGACAATTCTCATTTTTATGGGAACAGCAAGATACGGGCGGAGGAGGAGCTGGGCAGGCTGGAGATGCAGGTAGCCATCCTGCGTCTGCCCATGGTCTACGGCAAGGGCAGCAAGGGCAATTATCCCTTGCTGGCAAAGCTGGCGGACAAGCTGCCTTTTTTCCCAGACATACAGAATCAGCGCAGCATGATATATATTGAGAACCTCTGCGAGTTCATCCGCCAGAGGATCGAGGACGGGAAGGGGGGCCTGTATTTTCCCCAGAATGCGGAATATACCACCACCTCCCAGATGGTGCAGGAGATTGCCGCCGCCCATGGAAGAAAGGTCCGCCTGCTGAAGGCGATGAATCCGCTGGTAGCTCTAGCTTCCCGGCTGCCCGGCAAGATCGGCGTCATGGCAAATAAAGCTTTTGGCAGCCTGGTCTATGACAAAAGCATGAGCGGGGACATGGAGAGCTATTGTCTGTATGATCTGCGGGAGAGCATCCGACGCACGGAGCAGTGAGACAATGCAGGGGCTGTCTGAGATATGCGGCTGGAGGAATACCTGAATGCGTTGTATCGGATGTTGACAGCCATTATATTGAAAATACGCTTGGGGATACAACTATGAAACTTACTGTCGTTACGATTGCATATAACAGCGCAAAGGACATCAGCCGCACCATAGAATCCGTGCTGGCCCAGGAGCAGGGAGAGACGCCCTGTGCAATAGAGTATCTGATCATTGACGGCGCCAGCAGCGATGATACTGTTGCCATTGCAGAGAGTTACATCCCGGCCATGGCAGATAAGGGCATTGACTACCGGATCAGCAGCGAGCCGGACAAGGGCATCTATGACGCTATGAACAAGGGGATCAGCCTTGCCACAGGGGACATTATCGGCATTCTGAACAGCGGAGACTGGTATGAGCCCATAGCGGCGGCTACAGCGGCGGCCACTTTTACCAAGGCAGGCTGTGATCTCATGTATGCCAATATTTGCATGCATAAGTCAGACGGAACCACCTTTATAAAGAAAGCCAGGCAGCGTAGATTTCAGACTTCCCGGGACTGGAACCATCCCACCACATTTGTGAGGGCACAGCTTTATAAACAGTATCCATTTCGCTGTCTGGGCATCCACGATGATTATGGTTTTTTCCTGCAGATGAGAAAGCAGGGGCGGCGGATTGTGACGGTGGATGAGACACTGGCGGATTTCGTCATGGGCGGCGCCAGCAATCATAAGAATTTGAAAGCGGCAAAAAAACGTATTATGGATCGCTATCGGTACTGTTATCGGATTAATGGATACAGCAGGCTGTACATGCTGGAATGTGTGGCGATAGAGGCGGCGAAGATGATTTTGGGGTAGATGGGATGCGTATTGGAATTGATTTGCTCTGGGTGAGAGTCGGCGTATGTGGCGGGACAGAGTCTTTTGTCCGCAATCTGATGGACGGCTTTAGACAGTATGATACCACCAATGAATATATTCTGTTTGCGGCTGGAGATAATGCCGAAAGTTTCAGGGAATATGAGGAAAAAAGCGGCGGGCGTATGCGCCTTTGCCTCTGTCCGGTAAACAGCGGCAGCCAGCCCCGGCGTATTCTCTGGGAGAATCTGCATCTTGACCGGTTGGCCCACAGGCAGCGGATTGACATTATGTTTATCCCAGTGTACAGTATGCCACAGACCTGGGGGAGCGGGATTCCCTATGTGTGTGTCATACATGACCTGCAGGCCATGCACTTCCCCCAATATTTTTCTCTGCCCCGCAGATTTTTTTTGCGCTATGAGTGGAGACATACCTGTCGGAAAGCCCGCAGGATATTGACAGATTCCGAATATTGTCGAAAAGACCTGGCACAGCATTATCCTTGGGCCAAGGACAGACTGCAGGTTATGTATGTGCCTATTCCGAATGGCACACGGGAAACCCCAAAGTTACGGTCTCAGATTTTGGCTCTGGCGGAGCAGGAGTATGATTACTGCGTCAGCTCTCTCCTGCCCCATAAGAACCTGGACACCTTGCTGCAGGCGGTGCAGCGGATGTGTGCTCAGGGCGTATGGGGAGAGCGGCGGCTGGTGATCAGCGGAGTGGGCGGCAATGTACAGCAGATGGAGGAGAAGCTGGAGCAGTACGGCATAGCCCGGCAGGTGGTGTTGACGGGATTCGTGTCGGATATGGAGAGGGATTACCTGTATGAGCATTGCCGCCTGTTTTTGTTCCCCAGTATTTTTGAGGGCTTTGGCATGCCGCCCATAGAGGCTATGCGTTTCGGAAAGAGAGTGGTTATGACCAGGTGCTCTTGCCTGGAGGAGGTAACCCAGGGCCGGGCAGTCTATGTGGACGAGCCCTATGATCCGGCGCAGTGGCAGGAGCGGATACAGCGGGCCGGACAGCTGCCGGAACAGAGGGAGGCTTTCCCGGAATATGAGCCGGAGAGTATTGTGCGGCAGTATCAGCGGCTGTGGCAGGAAGTGGCGCAGCAGGGAGAGACAGTGGCCGTGTGAAGGAGATGACAAAGCAGATGGCAGAACAGGACATATATGGCAGACTATATGACGTGATGCAGGGGAATATGGAGGCGGCCGGTCTTAAATTCCCTTATGAGAGGGAAACATTTTTGTGCGAGGTGGGAGCCCATCCCCAGGAGGTGGATGTAGCCCGGTATCTGGAGCTGTCTAATCCGGTATTTATGCAGGCGGTACATGCCGCGGCGCTGAAGCGTCTGCCGGAGGAGAAGACGGTGGCTTTCTGGGAGCAGCGATATGGGGAGCCCAGAGAACAGTTTCAGGAGGAGGTGCTTCGGAGCGTGGCCGGTTCCAGCGTGGTGGCCATCAACCAGATCCGGCTGGTCCATAATCCCTATTTTGAACAGAAAAAGGGGATTAAATATCACTGCATGGGCGCCTTGTACGGTCTCACAGATAAATCGGCTTTGAGAGAGTTTGGCAAGAAGCTCCCCATGCCGCTCCAGAAGCTCATCAGGAAGGTATTTATATGAAGATTTACATTGACATCAGTGTGCTGACGCTTGCCACTTTTATAACGGGAATCCAGCGGGTGGCACGGGAGATTATTCTGCGCCTGTTGGAGAAGGGGAATCTGGAGATTGTTCTGCTCCACTACAATGCCAAAGAGGACGCGTATCATATCATTGACAATCAGCGCTTCGTCCAGTACTACAGCGGCCATGGGGGCGTCAAAAACAAAATGATTACCCCGCGCAGGCTGGCTATCGGAGATATGGGGCAGGGCGATGTCTTCTTTGATCTGGATGCCGTGTGGATGTGCCGGGTGAGGCGGAGTTATCTGCTGCCCCTTTTAAAAAAACAGGGGGTGCGCATTGTCGTCCATATCTATGACATCATCTCCATTACCCATCCCCAGTATTGTCTGGAGAGAGGGGTATACCAGTTCATGGATTATCTCGGAGCCCATCTCCAATATGCCGATGAGATAATCGTGAATGCCCAGGCCACGGTAGATGAACTGCGGATGTTGGCGGAGAGGCTGGATATTCCTTTGCCGCCCTGCCATGTGGTGCCGCTGGGCGCGGATTTCAGACGGCGCCGACAGATATCGGAGGAACAGATTCCCGAGGGAGTGCGTCAGGCCGCGGGCAGCGCTCCCTATATCCTGATGGTGGGCACTATAGAACCCCGCAAAAACCACAGACTCCTTCTGCAGGCCTACGACATGGGCCTGCAGAAGGCCGGATATCACATCATACTGGCTGGATATATGGGCTGGCATATGGAGCAATTTCAACAGGAGCTGCAGGCACATTCGGATTACAACAATGGTATTTATCATTTTAACGGTCTGGAGGACAGTGCCATTGATTACCTGTATCAACATGCCCGCTTCCTGGCTTTCTGCAGCTATACCGAGGGCTTTGGTCTGCCCCTTTTAGAGTCCATCCAGAGGGGCACGCCAGTAATTGCGGCGGACATTCCTGTATCCAGGGAGGTAGCGGGAGAATACTGCGACTGGTTCCGGCAGGATGATGCGGCGGATCTGTGCAGAGTGGTCCTGGAGTATGAGGACGAGGAGAGGTACAGACAGAGGAAAGAGAGTTTGAGGGAATATCGGCCCACCAGCTGGGCACAGTGCTGCGAACACATGGAAAAAGTGCTGTGCGGAAAGAGGAATAGGCTATATGATAGAAATATCGCACAATTTTGACAGGGCATACGCGTTGGTACAACAGAATATAGAGAAATCCGGGAGCCCTACGCAGCTGCCTGGATGCCGGGTGGCACAGTATATTAACAAGTGTACTTCAGGAGTTCTGGATGTGCAGGACCTAATGGATGCTGACCGGACAGAATTTTTGCAGATGGCGTATTATGGCCTGTTTGGGTCATTGCCGGATCAGGCGGTCCTCCGGGAGTGGCAGTCCAGAACCGAACTGTCTGACTGGGCGTATCGGAAAGCTGTGCTGGATCGTCTGATGGGCAGCCCTGAGGTGGCTGTCAAGGATATAGTGATCAGGAACAATATTTACGCAGATGCGGATGCAGGTCACGGACATGCCCGGAGGGGATTGAAACAGAGAATCCTGTCTGCAGGCTACCGGGTGAGCCGCCAACTGCCTCTGGGTATTAAGGCGCCCCTTAAAAAACTGGTGATGAAGCTATTGATGAGGTCCTAAATGTCCTTGGGTGGCAATGCGGGGATGGAGATGCAGACATGAAAGTATTTATTGACGTCAGTAATCTGATGCATGTGAATTTTATAAGCGGCATCCAGAGAGTGGTGCGGGAGGTGGTGACCAGGCTGGCAAAAGATTCCCGGCTGGAACTGGTGCTGTTGGAGTATCAAGAGCGGGAAAACCGGTTTGGGATACTGTCCCTCTCCGCTTTTTTGACATATTACAGGGACGGTGTCGGGAAAAAGGAAGAGATTCGGACCCCGCACAGCATCGGTCTCAGAGAATTCCCCCATGGCAGCATATTTCTGGAGCTGGACAGCGTGTGGCATTCCCGCTGCAGGCGCATGCTGTTATATCCTGACTTAAAGGCGAGAGGGGTAAAGATCGCCGTATGTTATCAGGATCTGATCCCGATCATGTGGCCTGAGTATGCAGCGGCAGAGACCATCTGTGCCTTTCTGGGATATATGACGGCCTGTGTGACTTATGGTGATCTGTTTATCTCTTCGACCAGGACGAATATAGAATATCTGCATGACTTTATGGGGCAGATCGGTGTGGAGAACCCGGCTCCCTGCGCAGTATCCTGGCTGGGAACGGATTTTGCCGGGCAGCAGGAGAGCAGGCCCGGAAAGAGGCTGGAAGAGATTGCGGGCAGAGGAAAATATCTGCTGATGGTAGGCACGGTGGAGCCCCGAAAGAATCATAGGCTGGTGCTGGACGCGATGGATCAGAAATTGTTTGCCCAGGGCTGGCAGCTGGTCATTGCGGGGCGCCAGGGATGGGATATACAGGAGACGGCGGAGAGAATACGCCGCCATCCCCAGCTGGGCAGACAGCTGTATTGGATCGAGGACGCGACGGATGCAGACATAGAATATCTCTATGCCCATAGCAGATTTATCGTTTTTCCCAGTCTGACAGAGGGCTTTGGCCTGCCGATTGTGGAGGCCTGCGGCAGGGGAATCCCGGTACTTTCTTCGGATCATCCGGTGCTGCAGGAGGTAGGGGGGGAGTATTGCAGATATTTTTCCCCGCAGGATTCCCAATCGTTAATCCAGGTTCTGGAGCAGGCGGACCAGGAGGCGGTCTATGGGCAGATGAAAAAGGCTCTGCAGGAATATCGGGCAATCAGCTGGGATCAGGTGGCAGATCGGATAGGAACGGCGCTGGTGGAGTTGTATACAGTCAGGGAACTTCCGGATATATCAGCTGCCGCTGATGTAAAGCAGATGGTGATACTGTCGGCCAGGGCGGAGGATTTTATGCGCAGCCTGCCCTTTATAGAACAGTTCATGCCCTTTATCAGGGAGATTGTGCTGTGTTGTCCTGATGCCATGGAGGCGGAGGTACATGGCAGATATACGGGGAGGCTGCAGATCCATTACCTGACAGACAGTGTTCTTCTGGACGGATGCGCGCTGCCGTCCGATCATGCGGCTCGCAATATTTTCCTGCGCACAAGAGCCATTGCCAATGATATAATTGACCCGGTGTTCATAATGAGTGACGATGACTACCGTCCTTTAAAAGAAATTTTTGTTAATTTTTTTTATAAAAATAAGCGATATCAGGCTTATTATCTGGGAGATCTCAGAAATTGGAAGGGAACTCAGGGAAATCCTACATCCTTTGATATCAGCATGTGGGAGTGCTGGGACTTTTTGATCGAGCAGGGCTATTCCACTTATATGTTTGATGCCCATATGCCTCAGATCATCGACAAACGCCTGTTTTTGGAGATGCTGGAACGGTATCCGCAGGTGGCGGACGGGGCGGCCAGCGAGTGGAGCGGATATTTCAACTATCTGGCAAGCGAATATCCGGAACTGGTGGAGTTACATCCCTATGTGACCATGAGCTGGCCGGGGTTTCTGGAGGACTGGAACACGGAGGTCAAACGGCCGGAATATCTCTTTGAGAATTTTTACGATGTGTTGTATGAGGAGAGAGAGGTATATTGTGGAAAAGGTCGTTTTGTGGGATTTTCCAAGGAGTATACGCCTGACATTTCGGAGGAAAACCGGCGCAAGGCAGAAATCTGCCGGAGTGAGGAACAGCGCCATGAGGAGGAACTGAGATTTCACTGTGAATGGCAGAAGCGTTATCGAAAGCAATATGGCATGGAACCGGTATTTGCCGTCTGTGACCGGGAAGGGAAATTGACATTGCGTACACCGGCGGTTATGCCCATGTTAAAGGGGGATTTTCTGCGTATGGATTTCCAGGTGATGCTGAGCGATGCTCTGCGCCAGAGCCAGCAATGGCAGCTGACCTGGACGATGTGGGACGAGGACGGCGGTGCGGCAGGCATGGGTTCCTCCAGATTCCAGGCGACGGAACAGGAATGCCAGGTACTGCTGATGGCGCCGGAGAGGGTCGGAAAGTATCGGGTAGAGTGGAATCTATATGCGGGGGCAAGGAATGTTGTGCAGCAAATGGAACTTGATATACAGGAAACAGAGAAACTTTAAAAAACGCGTCTGGGCTGTATCAAAAGGTGGTATCCGAAGAAAGCGATAGAGCCAGGCTGGTTAATGTCTTTTGGGGCAGTCCCAAGAGCGTCAAGAGTTGATGGAGGGGCATTGGATACAAAATGGAACTGCTAATCAGGGGAGAGAATAATGAGGAAAAAAGTATTTTATGAGTATCTTTTACCAATTATTTTTGGAGTGTGCGTGTTAGGTTTCTTAACTTATTATAAGTTTAGGTTTGGAATCAGGTTGATGGAATCGGATAGCGCATCAGATATTTTTTATGCCCATTTACTTGCAACAGAGAGAAATATTATATCAAATAACTGGTATTTTTCAACAGAACTCAGATTCATGGACAATGAATTATTGTTTGCCCTCCTTTTCCGGCTTTTTCCAAAATTAAGTTGGTGGGGAATAGAGACCCTGGGAACCGCCATTATGAATGGATGCATGGGAATGGCAAGTGTAATATTGGCGTATGAACTCAAAATGGGACATAAGAGTTTATGGATGTTTGGTTTTTCTCTGCTGCCATACGGGATAAACGAATACTATTATACGCTGATGCACGGATGCGGATATTATGTTTTTTGTATTATCGAGCTATTTGTTGCTTTATCGTTGTTTCTTGCAATTATAAACTGCAGAGTAAAACATAGATTTTGGTCAGTGGGAAGAGTCGTTTGCTTTTTGGGAATATCTTTCCTGATCGGCGTGCAGGGAATCAGGCTGTTAGCAAACTTATATGCTCCATTACTGTTGAGCGGTGTAAGTGTATATTTATATGGGATTTGGCAGGATGAAAAAGAATGCAAATGTCAGGATATGAAACAAAGGAAAAAAATCTTTGTATTCGCATCTGCAGGCACATGTATGGCGTTGACAGGATATGTCATCAATAAACTGGTATTAAGTCGTATTTATACATGGACGGATAACGAAAGTCTCCAGTGGAAATATTTTTCATTTGAACCTGTTTCGACACTTATCAATGAAATTTTAACTAATCTGGGATTTATGGGAGGGGCAGATCTGTTTTCAATAGGAGGATTTATCAGTCTGTTGGGTATAGCCATATTTATGATATGCCTTTTTATTCTGGTAAATGGCTGCAAGAAAGGGAAAATTTTTCAACGAGACAAGTTTATTGTTTTCTTTTTTGTTATGGCATTATCCATTCATTTATTAATATACATTTTTTTGCAAAAAGAATATAAGGCAAGGTATATGTTGCCGTTTTTCATGTTATTGCCACATGTCATCTGTCTGGTGTTGAAAGACTGGAGGTCAAATATCAGAAAGATTGCAGTCTCTATTTTGGGCATCTGCGCTGTAATTGTGAGCATCAATGTGGCGTATTACTGGCACTTTAGAGGGAATCATCAAGGGATAGATATAGCAAAGCAAAAGGAGATGGCAGACTTTTTGGTGGATAATAACTACCAATACGGTTTCTCAACATTTTGGTATTGTAATTCAACAATTCAGCTTAGCAATGGGAAATTGGAAATCTGTCCGATTTTTTCAACAGATGTTTTTGACAAATTTCAGTGGCTGTGTACGAAAGATGAAATAGATTACGCGTATAGCGATAAGGTGTTTTTTATTGTATCAGATCCTCAATTAGAAGCAGGGAATGATAAATTCTGGAATCAAGAGGAAAAAATCATATGGCATGATGGCGGAATTTGTGTTTTTGTTTATAGCTCGGTGGAAGAACTGCAAAATGCAGTCAGGAATTGAATGAGAATATAATTGTAGATATTTTTCTCCAAGAGCGGGTTAATGGGAGCTTTATTTAATTTAGGTGTAAAAGGATAACATAATTTTCTCTTTAGATGAAAGCCGTTCAGACGAAATCTAATGGAGCAATATGGGTTGAGAGCATTTATGATATGATAAGGAGGAGAAACGGATGAAAAGGAGAGCAATCAGATTTATCACGATAAGTATGGCCTGGGCAATGATAGTGTGCGGCAGTCCGCAGCTTGCTCTGCAGGCTATGGAAGATCAGGACATAACCGCTGCTTCATCGGAGACAGGTGAGGAGGAGGCAGCAGACCCCTTTGAGGAACACCCGTTCCAGAGTCAGATGCGGCAGATGGCAAAGGCGCTGGAGCAGCTGGCAGCAGAGAGGGAGATCGTAGCTACTTTGTACCACATAGACCAATATTCCCTTTCGGCTACTGCCGGATATGCGGAGAGTGGCATTGTAGAGATTCCCTCCGGCGGCCAGGTGATGATAGAGAGCGTGGAGCTGCAGGACGGAGCAATATGGTATCTGGTAAACTATGTGCAGGACGAGCAGAGCTACAGAGGCTATGTGTTGGGGGATTATCTCGTCAGCACCGACAGCCGGTTTCTGGACTGGCAGCAGCAATATCTCTCGGGGATTCCCATGAATATGAGCCTGGAGGAAGAACCTCTGGTGAGGGCGGACAATGACATTCTGGCCTTTCCCGAGTCCTATCGTTCCTACCTGTCTCGCTTGAAAAGCCAGCACCCCAACTGGGTATTTGTCCCCATGAACACAAATCTGGACTGGAGTACGGTTATCGCGGAGGAGATGAAGGGAGACCGCAGCTGGGTGCATTCCTCCAAGCCTGCGGCGTGGAAAGGGGAGCAGCGGGACAAAAACTGGTATCTGGCCACCAGGGAGGCTGTGGAATACTGTGTTGACCCCCGCAACTTCCTGAATGAAAAATACATCTTTATGTTTGAGCAGCTGACCTACAACGATAACTGCCATACCGTGCAGGGCGTGCAGAATATCGTACAGAACTCCTTTATGAGAGGGGAGATTCCCGGTGAAGGAATCTCTTACTCGCAGAACTTCTTCAATCTGGGACAGAGTCTGGGAGTGAGCCCTTTCCATCTGGCGTCCAGAGTCTATCAGGAGCAGGGCGTCAACGGGACATCTCCCCTGATTTCCGGCACATATCCGGGATATGAAGGCTACTACAATTATTATAACGTCAGCGCCTCAGGGACTTCGGATGAGCAGGTTATCGTGTCGGGGCTGAAATATGCCCAGAAAAATGGCTGGAATACCCGCCGCAGATCTATTGCGGGCGGTGCGGAGTTCATCTCCAAAAATTATATTCTGAAGGGGCAGGATACCTTGTACTTGCAGAAATTTGATGTGGACAACTCCTACAATGGTATGTTTTATCATCAGTACATGCAGAATATTACAGCCCCTATGACGGAGGGCTCTACCACCAGGGCTGCCTATGAGAAAGCCGGGGCGTTGGGCAATATGTTTGTCTTTAAGATTCCTGTATATCGGAACATGCCGACTTCGGCCTGCCCGGAGCCGGGCTCGTCCCATGGGGTCAATCCTACAGAAGAACAGGCAAAACAGTTGAGGGCATTTATCGTGAGATTGTATACGGATGCGCTGGGACGCAGTACATATGCGGATCAGGAAGTTGATTACTGGTATCAAAAACTTGTATCCGGAGAAAGCGATGGGGCCAGGGTGGCACAGGGGTTCTTTTTCAGTGATGAATTCCGCAATAAGAATCTCCCTGATCAGGATTTTGTGAACATGCTGTACAAAGTGATGTTTAACCGCCAGGCGGATGAAGGGGGCATGAAAAACTGGACGAATAAACTGGAGATTGGCATGAGCAGGGAGTATGTGTATGCGGGGTTTGCCAATTCCACTGAGTTTGCAAATCTATGCCAGGAATACGAGGTGAAACAGGGCTCTATAGTATGTAATGCATACAGAGACCAGAACGAAGGCGTGACAGCCTTTGTGAACAGATTGTATCAGAAGGCTCTGAACCGGACAGGGGATGATAAAGGTATGGAGGATTGGTGTAGGAAGATTCTGCGGCGGGAGCAGAATATGGAGAGTGTGGCTTATGGCTTTATCTTCTCCTCAGAATTCCTAAGCCGCAATCATTCTGATGAGGAGTTTGTGCGGATTATGTACAGAACCTTCCTCAACCGGGAATGCGACACTGCTGGATTCAATGACTGGGTGGAGAAGTTACACCGAGGCATGGACAGAGAGCTGGTGTTCCAGGGATTTGCCAGAAGCGACGAGTTTCGCGGATTGATGGAGGAATATGGGATAACTGCATACTGATTAGGGAATAGCGTACACGAAGATAAAAATTTTAAATTATCTGTTGCCAAGATACATCGAGTAGAGATATAATGAAAGTAGCTTTTTACACGGAGGGTGCGATATGAGAAAAGGAAGAGTTGCAAGAGGATTTCTGGCTGTGCTGGCGGCATGTACCATGTTTTCTATGACGGCACTGGCGGAGGAGGAAGCAGAGGTTGAAGAGGTCATAATATCTCCCGAGATTGGGGATGAGGTGCAGGCAGGCGGACATGGGTTCGTTTATCCTGATCCTTTTTTAGACGGCTCAGTGTATTCTAATAATGCAAAGATAACTTTGTCGTTTCATGGAAGCAGCATGGGAAATGAATTGGAGACTTATCAGATCCGGGTCTACAAAGGGGAATCTGCGGAGAATACTGGCGATGCGTTGTCCGGCACTACCCGGGATTTTCCCGCCAGAGGCATATTTGATATCAATTATGTTCTTGACACCACTGATCTGACAAAATTTCCGGAAGGGAAGTATACGGCAGTCTGCATCAGTTATTACGAGGTTTCCGGGACAAGGGTGGAGAGTTCCAGAGATTTTGCCACATTTGAACTGGAAGATTACCGCAGAGTAAAGGACCGGGAATTTGTAAATCGTCTCTATCAGAAAGTCTTTGGCAGACCGGGAGACGCGGCAGGCGTGGCGGACTGGACCAATAAACTTTTTGAGGGGAAAACCACAGGTGCTTCCACAGTGGAAGGCTTCTTTATGAGCGAGGAGTTTACAAAGAAGAACACCAGTGACAGGCAATATGTGGATCTGTTGTATGAGGCGATCTTCGACCGCACGGCAGATGAAGGGGGCAGGCAGAACTGGCTGAATGTGTTGAGCCAGGGTGTATCCAGAAAATATGTATTGTGTCAGTTCGTTGATTCAGTTGAGTTTAAGAACTTGTGTGATGGGTATGGTATTATACGCGGTTCCATCTCTCTGACCGAGAACCGGGACAAGAATGTGCAGGTGACGGGATTTGTGAACCGACTGTATGCGATAGCCCTGAACCGTCCAGCGGATGTAGGTGGTCTAAATGATTGGACAGGCCGTCTGTTGGAGAAAAAGCAGACACCCAAGCAGGTAGCCTATGGCTTTGTATTCTCAAAAGAGATGAGTAACCGGAATCTGAGCAATGCGGAGTTTGTGACGATGCTTTACCGCACGATGATGGATAGAGAGCCGGACGCAGCGGGGCTGCAGGACTGGGTGAAACGCCTGGAAAACGGAGCAAAGCGGGAGGATGTTTACAATGGCTTTGCTGACAGTGTGGAGTTTAGCAGAATTGTATCATCCTATGGATTATAGAAAGTGAGAGAGGAGTTTTCATGATAGTGAGAGACAAGATGTTAAAAGCCGCCATGAAGCTGGCTGGCGGAGTGTTTGTTCTGACGCTGATGCTGGGTATCAGTGTTCAGGCCAAGGAGGTTACAGTAAACAGTGTTGGCGAACTTCAGCAGGTTCTGGATGAAGCGAAAGATCTGTCAGAGACGTTAAATGTGACGATTCCTGCGGGAAGTGACTTCACGATCAATCGTTTTCTGTATGTTTATCCGAACACGGTTATCAATGCGGAGGGGGCTGTCATTCGCAATATAGATCCCTCTTATGCGCTGATCGCTACCCCTGGGGACGCCGTTCCGGCAAATATCACCATCAATGGAGGAACCTGGGAGGCAGGGAGCAATTCCTTTATGGACTATACAGGCGCATCCAATGTGACTGTCAATGGAGCTACCATCAACGGCACCGGAAGCTATCTTGTAATACTGCGAAACTGCCAGAATGTGACACTGGATGGGTGTACCATGAAAGGTTCCTGTATTCTGATTGAGGGCGGAAAGGACAACGCTGTAAAAGGCGGAAGTCTGACCAGCTCAAATGAGACAAGCTTTCAGATCAAGGCAGACGGTACAACAGTAGATGGCGTCACCATATCCGATTCAGCCAATAACGCGATTCGGATTGACAATGCTCAGGGCGTGCAGATTCTTAATAATACGATTAAAAATGCTCACAACATTGGTATTGAAAGTGTTGGCGGCGGCAATCATACCATTAGTGGAAATAAACTGAGTGAGAGCGGATTTAGGGGAATCAGCATTGCAACAGACAAAGGTTCCGTAATCTCCGATAATGAGCTGATCGGCAATGCTGTTCGCGATGGCTCTAACGGTGAAGGTCTGGTAGTGGATGAGGGATCAGACGGAACGATAGTCCGCGGTAATACCGTTCGGAACACAAAAGGTGTCGCAGACAGGGTGGGCAATGGCATCATTGTAAATCGCTCACAGAATATTACGGTGAGCGAAAATACAGTGAGTGATTCCGCCAACCATGGAATTCAGATCAGCTATCAGTCCAGCAAGGTTGCTGTTATGGGGAATACGATTTCCAGCTCCGGCGGGATGGGAATATCTGTCTCCCGCGGCGCGCAGGCAGACTTAAAGAACAATAATATTTCCACATCGGGTGCAGCGGGAATCACTTTTGATGGGCATGAAATTGGCACTGTGAGCGGCTCCATCGAAAGCTGTACCATCACCGATAGCAAGCAGCAGGGCATCTATTTTGATAATGCGAATGTATCCATGAGCGGAAACAGCATTGCAAACAGTGGCCAGGGCGGCATGGCTGTCACAAAGACCAGCACGGTGACAGCAGACACGAATAAAATTTATCAGGTTGCAGAGGATAATAATAATGCTGGTATCTCTGTAAGCGACGGTTCCAGGCTGACGATGAATGACAATATCATCAGTAATTTCAAGGCTGTGGGTGTGTTTGGTCAGGCCGGCACAGTGGTGGATGGCAGTAATAATCAGGTAAATATTGCCAGTGGAGGATTTAAGGATTCGAACGGTGCATATCGAATAGCCAGCGGTATGAGTTCGAATACTATATTTTCTTATTCCGTAGATCGTACATCCGCAAGTATTGAGACAGAGCTGTCCGGGTTCCCTACTGGCGCGGTGGTCAATGGTGAGAAAATTGAGACTACCGGCGACAGAAATATCACGGTTACATATGGGGATACCAATCCGGCCAGTGTAATCGTATACACCCAGGATGGAAAAGGTAATGCTATCTGTATGCAGGCCCCTGTCAACTTTAGCCTGAAAGATTTAAAGGTTTCGATCCCTGATGATGTCAATGTCGAGGAGATCCGGGCTTTTGTGAGCAGGCTATACACTGTGGCACTTGGGCGTGACGCGGAAGCGAAAGGCTTGGAAGATTGGACGAATCGTCTGGCAACTGGACAGGAGAGCGGCGCAGAGGTGGCAAGCGGATTTATTTTCTCGAAAGAGTTTACCAACAAGAAGCTGTCTGATGAGCAATTTGTGGATACTTTGTATCGCACGATGTTTGATCGTGAGGCTGATGAGGGCGGTAAGAATGGCTGGCTTAAGGATCTGTATAACGGAGTATCCCGGGAGTATGTGTATCACGGCTTTGCGGAATCGGATGAGTTCCGTGATCTGTGCGATCGTTATAATATTACGCAGGGAAAAGTGACTCTGACACAGCCTAGAGATCAGAACGTCAAGTTGACGGAGTTTGTATCCCGCGTTTACTATATTGCTTTGAACAGGAACAGTCTGGATGAGGAAGGTATCAATGATTGGTGCGGACGCATCCTGGGCGGCGCTAAGCCTTCCGATGTGGTTTGGGGCATTGTCTTCTCAAAAGAGTTTACGAACAGGAAACTGAGCAACGAAGAATTTGTGAAAGTGATGTACAGGACATATTTTGGACATGAGGCAGATGAAGCTGGTTTTAATGACTGGACGAGCCAGCTCAATAGTGGAGCAAGCCGTGAGCATGTCGTAAACGGTTTTTCCAACTCGGAAGAATTTGCCAACCTGGTGAAAACTTTTGGCCTGTAGTATCTATAGCAGGTTATGGAAGCGATGGTTCGTGGATAAGGCAACAGGTTCGGTGAGAGCCAGATAAGTAAAATAGCCGTCTCTGGGACAGTGCCTTGCATTGCCTCGGAGACGGCAGAACTCATAATAGGATGGATAAATGCTAAAAGAATTATATGATTATCGGGAAATGATATCCAGCTTGATTCGCAAGGAGCTGCGTGGAAGATACAAGGGTTCAGTTTTGGGATTCATGTGGACATTTATTAATCCCCTGTTCCAGTTGCTGGTGTATACATTTGTATTTTCTTATATTTTGCCAAACAATATTGAACAGTTCTATTTATTTCTGTTTGTAGCTTTGATACCATGGCTTTTTTTCAGCACCTCCTTGACTGGAGGTGCAAGCTGTATTAGAGCACAAAAAGACATGGTTAATAAGATTTATTTTCCAAGGATGGTTTTGCCTATTTCTTATGTCACCAGTATGCTGGTGAATATGCTGCTGTCCTTTATTGTGGTGGTGGTAGTGATCTTTTTCTCCGGCAGGGGTTTTAACTTTCTTGCAATCCTCTATTTTCCCTTAGCTGTATTGATGGAATATGTATTGGCCTTGGGATTTGCTCTGATCTTTTCGGCTATAACGGTTTTTTTTAGGGACATGGAATATATATTGGGGATTGTGACTATGGCATGGCAGTTTTTAACGCCTATTATCTACCCATTGGAAAGAGTTCCGGAGCGTTTTCTGGTGGTGTATAATCTGAATCCCATGACACCGATTATAAGCATGTATCGCAGCATTTTCTACTATAAGGAGATTCCGGATGTGAGCAGTTTGCTGTCAGGGGCAGTATTTTCCGTCATACTTTTGCTGATAGGAGTGGCGGTATTCACGCATATGCAGAAACATTTTTCGGAGGAATTATAGATGAAGCCAGGAAATGCCATTGAAGTGAGGGATGTGACCAGAAGCTTTAAGATCTACATGGACCGTGGAAAAAGTATAAAGGAATTTGCATTGTTTCGAAAGCGGCGCAAATATGAGAAGAGGGAAGTGCTGAAGGGTATCAGCTTGGAAGTGGGTGTCGGTGAAGCCGTGGGCTTGATAGGTCATAATGGCTGTGGTAAGAGCACTACACTGAAGATTTTGACAAGGATACTGTATCCTGAGACAGGCAGCGTTGAGGTGAAAGGCAGGGTATCCAGTTTGATTGAATTGGGTGCGGGCTTTCATCCGGATATGAGTGGCAGGGAGAATATTTATACAAATGCCTCTATATTTGGATTGACACGGAAAGAAATAGAGAGACGGGTGGATGATATCATTGCATTCTCAGAACTAGAGGAGTATATTGATAATCCTGTCCGCACCTATTCTTCCGGAATGTATATGCGCCTTGCTTTTTCTGTAGCCATCAATGTGGACGCAGATGTACTGCTGATTGATGAGATATTGGCGGTGGGCGATGCGAACTTCCAGATGAAATGTTTTGACAAACTGAAAGAAATTAAGAAGAATGGGACGACTATTGTGATTGTATCTCATTCTTTGGAACAGATTGAGCAGATTTGTGACCGCTCTTTTTGGATACATGACGGCATAGTGAAAGCTCAAGGAAGACCCAAGGAAGTTCATGCCGCTTATCTGGACTATATGGATGAAAAGCGGAAAGAACTGGAGATGAAAGAGGTGGAACGGCAGATTGCATTGGGTAATATCCAGTCGGAGAAGGATGCCAAGAGATGGGGTAATGGGGAAGCGAAATATACCAACATCGATTTGCTTAACCAGCAAGGTGAGGAGACAGATGCTTTTCCTATGCATGGGGATATCCGCATTCGATTAGCATATCAAGTGACGCGACCGATAAAAAATGCCATCGTGGGTATGGCGGTATATCGCCTGGATGGTGTACATTGCTATGGAACCAACACAAAGATTGACAGATATAAGCAGTTTGACCTTAACGAAGATGGAATAGTGGAGTTGGTGCTTCGGAATGTGGATCTGCTTCCATCCAGATATGTGCTGGATTTTTCCATTGAGGCTGAGGATGGCAGCCCGGTGGATTTTTTCCGGGAGGCCGCACAGATTCAGATATTGTCTGATTCCGAAGAGGTAGGAGTCATGAGCATGGCGCATGAATGGATATTTAAGAAGGAGAAAGACAATGGAGAAAACGGCAGCGCAGGAGATTAAGGAGATGGCTGTGCCAGGGGAAAACAGCCAGATTCCTACGTTGGCAGAGATGCTTGTGGAGCAGGCATATGGAGAAGGCTGCTATGACGGGAGAGAGATTACATTGCAGCTGGCTCGTCTGAAAGAGCATGCCGCATCGGTACCACAGATGGCTGTGGAATCGTCCATTCCTGGGGGAAAGTTTATAAAACGCCTGTATGGGAAATTAGCCGGAGCTGTTTTGGCTCCTGTCTTCCAGCAACAGAGTTTGTATAATATGGAACTTGCCAGTTGTCTGTGGAGAATGAAAGAAGAGGCAGACTTGAGGGAAAAGGAACTGACATGCAGGATTGAAGAATTGGAGAAACGCCTGCTTCAGTTGGAGAGATGAGCATGAGAGTAGTACAATTATTACCATCCCTTGCAAGAGGAGACGCAATCGGCAATGATGCCATATGTATGGATACGGTTTTAAGACAGGCTGGATATGAAACACGAATTTATGCGGATTATCTGGGGCCGGGAATTGACGACAGTCTGGCGCAGGCGGCGGCTGATCTGGCAGGAATCAAGGAGGGGGATCTGGTATTATATCATCTCTCTATAGGCAGCCGGTTAAATAAACTGGTGGCAGAGTTGCCATGCAGAAAAATATATGTTTATCACAATATTACCCCTGCGTATTTCTTTGCAGGATGCAATCCGATCATGGAGCAGAAGGCACAGAGAGGTTTATACGAGATTGGGCAGATGCGTGGAACTGCGGATATGGTGTTGGCAGTTTCACAGTACAATAAGGCACATTTACAGAGCATGGGGTATACCGACCCAATAGAAGTATTGCCTGTACTAATCCCGTGGGAGGATTATGAGAGGGCGGCGAATTCGGATATTCTGGAAAAATATCAGGATGGCCGTTATAATATTTTATTTGCCGGGCGGATCGCTCCGAATAAAAAGCAGGAGGATTTGATTGCCGCTTTTTATGAGTTTCATAAGAACTATTGTTCCCAGTCCAGATTGATATTGGTGGGAAACGAGGCTGGCATGGAATCCTATGGCAGAGAAATAAGACGATATGTATCTGCTCTGGGGCTTGGCAGTGATGAGGTTGTATTTACAGGACATGTTTCTTTTGAAGAATTGTTGGGATTTTATCAGGTGGCGGATGTTTTTTTGTCTCTGAGTGAGCATGAGGGGTTTGGTGTGCCATTAGTGGAGGCAATGCACTTTTCTGTTCCTATTGTGGCATTCGATGCTGCGGCAGTGGGTGAGACATTGGGTGGAAGCGGCATATTGTTGGACAATAAAGAGCCTGCGTATGTATCTCGTATTTTGCGAGAGTTACAGACACATTCTCAGCTGAAAGAGAAGATTGTGGCAGGCCAGAACCGGCGATGCAGTGATTTTGAACAAAGCAGGATTGCAGAGCGATTCCTTGAATATATCAAATCTATGGCAGATTAATAATTAATTGAGGAGAATGTAGAGATGGAGAAAATTGATGTGGGAGAAATAATGGCGGGGATCCGCCAGGAGATCGCTGATAAGGGGTATACTAAGGAGGAGATTAGTTATGCGCAGGCGCTGGCGAATATGGATGGTGCCAGCATGGACAAGTGTTATAATCGACGGGCGCTAAGAACGAAGTATGAATATATCAGCGGACACTACAATAACCCTATTTTTTTTGAATTAAAGGGCAATCCTCTCAAAGTATTGTTTCAGAAAGTGATAAGACGGTTTTTCTTGTTTGTGATTTTTCCGGCATTTCAATTCCAAAATGTTTTTAACGAAGGCGTGGTGGACTGTATTCGGCAGGTCAGGAATTACATCGAGGAAAATGAAGGGGTTAAGCATACTCCGGTCAAATTAGCCCAGTTAGAGAAGCAACTCCAGGCTCAGCAGGAACAGATTGAGAGACTGCAGAAAGAATTGGAGACAATTAAAGCTAATAATAGCTGAGGAGCATACATGAGAATTGTACAAATATTGCCAGTATTGGCATTTGGAGACGCAATAGGCAACCACACTCTGGCATTGGCAGACGCATTGACCAGAAATGGATACCATAACTGTATTTATGCGGAGGTACTAGACAGCAGGGTTTCGGGAAAGAATATATTCGAATTTAAGGAATATGAACAGCGGCCGGAGGATGTGGTTTTGTATCATATGTCCACCAATTCGGAATTGAACCGCAAGTTGTGTCAGCATCCGGGAACCAAACTAATGGTTTACCATAATATTACGCCCGCCCACTTTTTCCACGGCTTTCATGAACAGGCAGAAAAGGGCTGCATGGAGGCGAGAGCGGATCTGGATTATATGGCTGGCAAAATGGATGGATGTGTGTCGGATTCTTATTATAATCAGCAGGAATTGGAGGAACTGGGTTATGAGTGCCCGATGACGAACATTCCCATATTGATCCCTTTCCATGATTATGAGAAAGAACCGGATGAGGACGTCATCAGGCAATATGGAGAGGATGGCTATACCAATATTCTTTTTGTGGGGCGCGTGGTGCCCAATAAGAAACAAGAGGATATTATCGAAGCATTTTACTATTACCAGAAATACTATAATCCGAAATCCCGTCTGATCATGGTGGGGAGCTTTGCCGGAATAAATCGGTATGTGGAAAGTCTGGAACTGTATGTAGACAGGATAGGCGTGGAAAACGTAATTTTTACGGGACAAATCAGCTTTGCCAAGATTCTGGCTTTTTACAGAGTGGCAGATGTCTTTCTGTGTATGAGCGAGCATGAGGGCTTCTGTGTGCCTCTTGTGGAGGCAATGTTTTTTAAGATTCCCATTATTGCATATCAGAGTACGGCAATAGCGGATACCATGGGAGAGGGCGGAATATTACTGGGAGAAAAGAATCCCTTGGAAACGGCGGGGATGATTCATTATCTGGTAACGCATCCGCAGCTATGCGAGAAGATTCGTGCAAACCAGGAGGCATGTCTGGAACGTTTTGAGCATGACCGGGTTGAGGCCGCATACATGGAATTTATACGACAGTTTGTGTGACAGGAAGAACTGATTAGCGCAATATCGCAAGTATTGCTTGCGATATGCAGATAGAGGTAAGAGGTTAAATGAAGAAGATTGGATTTGTAATTCCCTGGTTTGGCTGGGATATTCCGGGCGGGGCGGAGGCAGAACTGAGAGGGCTGGTAAGTCATCTGGCGGCAAGCGGTCAGGAGGTGGAGATCCTGACCACCTGTGTCAAACAATTTGCTTCCGACTGGAGTGTAAACTACCATAAAGCTAAAACGACCGTCGAAAGAGGTGTGACCATCCGGCGGTTTAAGGTAGATAAGCGCAATAAAAGCAGTTTTGCAGAGGTTAATCGAAAATTGATGGCGAATGAGCTGCCTCTGACAGCTCAGGAGGAAGCCATATATGCCAGAGAAATGGTAAACAGCCAGGCGCTTTACGATTATCTTTTGCGGAGCCAGGAGGAGTATGGGTTATATGTGTTTATTCCGTATATGTTTGGAACAACCTATAACGGAATACAGCAGTGCTTTGACAAATCCGTGTTGATTCCCTGCCTGCATGATGAAAGTTATATCTATATGAATATTTTTAAAAAAGCATTCTCAAGAGTGAGGGGGATGATTTTTCATGCGCAGCCCGAACATGACCTGGCCTGCAGGGTATATGACTTGTCAAATGTAGAGACCGCTGTGCTGGGCGAGGGAGTTGATACGGATTGGCAGGGTGATGGGAAGCGTTTTCGCAATAAATATCATATAGAGGAACCCTTTATTCTCTATGCCGGGCGGAAAGACGTTGGAAAGAATATCCATTCCCTGATTTATCAGTTTGCGGAGTATAAAAATGCCCATGATACGAACTTAAAACTGGTTCTCATCGGCGGGGGAAAAGTGGATATTCCGGTTGATATTAAGGACGAAGTATACGATCTGGGATTTGTGGATCAACAGGATAAGTTTGATGCATATGGGGCAGCGATGGTATTGTGTCAACCCTCCAAAAACGAGAGTTTTTCATTGGTCATTATGGAGAGCTGGCTGTGCGGTAGGCCGGTGCTTGTACATGATTCCTGCCTGGTAACCAGACATTTTGCCGAGATTTCCCATGGCGGATTATATTTTGCCAATTATTATGAATTTGAAAAGGCGATAGATTTTTATCTGGAGCATCCCAGGCTGGCAGATGAGATGGGCAGGCAGGGCAGACAGTTTGTCATGGAGAATTTTGCCTGGGATGTGATTGTGTGCAAATATATGGAATACTTCCGCAAAGTGGCGGGTGAGAATGTAGGAAGAGAAGACTATGCTGGAAACCATATGGGGTGAAAATTGGGCGTGGCTGTCCAGCCATTTGATGAGCTTAGGGCGAATCACATTGGTTGTGATTGGCATTGCATTGTGCATTAACATATTGCATAAGAAACTGGAGGAACAAGAGGCCATCAGATTGGTGGTCTTGGGTGTGTTTCTTTTTTTTGCAGAGTACATAATAATCAGCGCACTTCTATTTCAGGTGGATGGCTGGGGCATTACCACTACTCTGCTGATTGAGGTAGCCATAGATGGAGCATTGAATGGGATGATGGCCTTTCGAAAGGAAAAGTCTAAAGCACATCGCAGGATGACCTGGGAGTTTAAGCCCTACTTGCCTCTATTTGGTATTTGTCTGGTGGTTCTGCTGGTCGCTGGCAGGAGTCACGGATATTATGGAATGCAGCAGGATCAGGGAGTCTATCAGACATCTGCCATTGCGATGATCTATGGTTCTGGAAATAACGAGAAGGAACTAAAGGTGTATCGAAAGTTGACGCAGGAAGATCGTCAGCGATATATGCAGGTAGTTCCAACGGCGGTTAATGGATTCTACTTTTATGATGAGGAATTAGAAGGACTATATGTGGGAGAGTTTGCATCTGACAGCGCAGGATACTTTCATGGCATTCCCACATATCCGGCCCTGTTGGCTCTGTGGGGAGGGATGTTTGGGCTAAAGTCCATGGGAGGAATCCAGGCACTGTTATTCATTTTGCTTCTGGCGATAGGATATTTCTTTTTGCTTGATCTAGGAGGCCGGAGGGAGATAGCAGCGCTGGGATGTGGAATTGTGGCAATATCTCCCATGGTTTTATGGGTGGCGCAGTCCGCACTGACAGAGATGTATTTGGCATGTGCGCTGATGACATATTTATATTTTTTGGATAAGGAGGACAGAGCAGCAGTATGGTTGTCAGCGGTTGCCATCATCAGCTTTGGCTGTATCCACTTGTCTCTTTATACGCTGATGCCAGTGGTAATATTAATCTATGCGGGTCTGGGCATGCGATATCACAGGAGGGTCTATATAGGAGCAGGTATGCTGGTGACGATGGGGTTCTGGTTTGCGACTAACATGACCAGAATGATTTCCACGGAATATTTTTATCTGAATATAGAGCCATTGTTAGGGATGATCCCCTGGTTGAATCAGGAAAATGTGATGGGATTCATCACCATTGTATGTATAGTGGTAATAGGGGCAGGGGGAATTGTATTTTTGTTATTGCCCAAATTTAACATAATAGATCAGAAGAAGCGACACAGTTGTCAATGGTGTGTATGGCTAGTGCGGAGCCTGGTGGTTCTCTGGTGTGTTTTTGCCTTAGTGATAACCATTCAAGTGGGAGAACACAGTGGGGATTGGCCGGCAGTTTCCACCGCACTGAGCTTTTGTGTGTTGGCGGGGATGTTGATGTTACCCCTGGGGCTGGCAGGGATACTGATAAAGCCTCAGCTGCTCTGGAAGGATAGGAGAAGTGCTCTGCTGGGAGCATTATTTGTGTATTGCATTTTGATTTATAGTCTTGCCTTTAGAAGGGAAATACCATACTTTTATTATTATGGTAGGTATCTGGTTCCTTTTATACCGCTGGCGGTATGGCAGGGAATACAGACATTGCTGTTGTTAAGGGGAAAGCTAAGGGCTGTGAGTTGGGGTATCATAGCGGCTATCCAGGTGTTATTTTTGCCATATGACTTGGTATTGGCGGCTCAGACGGACGATACAAGGATGGAATGGGACACCTTGGAGGAGGTGGCTGCCAGTATAAGACCTAATGATTTGTTGATTATAGAAGATGTATTACTTAATACCTGCTATTTACCGCTAACTTATATGGTGCAGGCAGAGGTGATACCGCAAATGCAATATCCCCCCGCAAAGATCATGAGCTTGTATGCCCGTCAGGGGGGAGATACCTATTTCCTGTCATCAGGTCAGGCGGAGGTTACATCAACGTTCACAGTGTTGCGCAGCAGTTACACGATCAGTGAGGACGAGCAGGGAGAGAATAGAGGATTGTTGGGAATGCCTATTCAAATGGCTCGGCAGACGGGATATTTGCAGTTGGATCGTCTGGCCCATGTAAAGAATGTCTACACTGCGGAGGATGACTGTTGGATCAATATGTTTGTGGATGAGGAGGGATATCGGTATAGCAGTGGTTCGGAATATGGCTTGACTGTATACTTGGATAGTGGGGATTATCAGGTGCATCTGGAGCAGGGGCAGGCGATGCCGCTGGAAATATATGGTGTGGAATATCATTCTGTACAGGTCTATGTCAATGGCTTATATCTGCAGGAATTGAGGTTCTATCAGGTCAATGGCGCAGAGGAAGTTGTGTTTGATATTCCAGCGTATTATCTCAGGGCGGGGGAAAATCGCATCATCTTTAGAGGAGAACCATGGAATCCTCGTGATTTTGGCGCAGAGGACTATCGTGAGCTGGAGATAAGCCTCAGGGCGGTTCGTTTTGAGAAGAAGTGATAGGGAGGTAGAGTATGCATATGAAAAGAATACAAGTAAGGTTATTTTCAATTTTGTTGGCGGGAGTGTTGACGGTGCTGCTGCCGGGGAATTGTCTACAAATGCAGGCAGTGGAGCAAGAGCAGACCTTGGAACAGGAGGAGACGGAACAGGAATCTGTCAGCGGGAACGATGAAGTAACGGCCCAGGGGCTGGGTGAGACTGAGACGACGGACAGCGGGGAATTGGACTATATTCTGGGTCGCCCTTTAACGCCAGAGGAGGAACGGGAACAGGAAGAACTATTTGAGTACTATTCCAGCCTTGGCGGGGGCGTAGTTCTGCCCGAAGATCTGCCAGGGGACAACACCCTTCCAGCCAGTATGGTACAAGTTATGGCCAATCTGCCTGCCCGGTACGATTCCCGCAACGTAAATGACAGATGCCTGGTGCCGGCCGTCAGAGATCAGAATCCATATGGTACCTGCTGGTGTTTTTCCAGTATAGCCTGTCTGGAGATCAACTTGATCAAAAATGGTCTGGCGGATCTTGGGGTAGATCTGTCCGAGCAACACCTGGCGTTCTTTTCCAACTATTCCGCACCGGATCCGTTGGGCAATGATGACGTTGCCAGAAGCTGGTATGATGCCAGCAAAAGCGGCGGAGTGTCTTACCTTGACAGAGGCGGCAACCAGAATATGGCAGCCATTGCCCTTATGAACTGGAAAGGGGCCGTGGAGGAAGGTCTGGTCACGATGGATATGGTACAAGCGGGACTGGATGCAGATAATTCGGAACTGGCCTATGGGCATGATACATATTATATGAGCAACTGGTATCAGATTCCAGCGACAGATCAGGCGGCGATGAAAGCAGCTATTCTGGAATATGGGGCAATAGGCATTAATTATTATTCGGATAACCAGTACTATAATAGGCAGACGGCAGCGGAGTACTGTCCGGAGAGCAAAGCAACTAATCATGCAGTTACCATTGTTGGTTGGGATGATTCTTACCGAAAGGTCAATTTTAATACAGAACCGGCAAATGACGGCGCATGGCTGGTGCGTAATTCCTGGGGTAGCAGGTGGGGGGATCAGGGATATTTCTGGCTGTCCTATGAGGATAAATCCATCTATCAGTATGCATATGCGTTTGAGGGCCAAAAGAGTGACCTGTATGACAATAATTACCAATATGATCATGCTACTGCTTCCGGCTATATGCGTGTGACCCATGCTGCAAATGTATATACAGCCAAAGCAAATGGCAGTAAGATGGAAGAACTAAAGGCTGTAGGGATATCTCTGTCTGACGCAGGCATCCATTATAGTCTGCAGATATATACGAATCTGTCAGATCCGGCAAATCCGACAAGCGGCGAACCGGAATTAACTGTGCCGCAGACTGGTATTACTGGCTATGCGGGATATTATTTGATTCCGCTGGACAGGAATATAATGTTGGAGCCGGGGGATACCTTTTCCATAGTATTTGAACTCAGCAGGGAGTCGGGGGAGAGAGCTGCTATCAGTTGTGAATATCCATCAAGCAGCTACCGCCATAGCGAAACCGAGGCTGATAGCGGAGAGAGTTTTTACATGTCTAGAGGAAATCGTTGGATAGATTTTGGGACACAGGAGAACAGTAATCTTAAGATTAAGGCATACACAAATAACACGGACATTGAGGCCGTTATGTGCCAGGGAATTGCCATGTCCTGTCCCAACCAGGTGATTGATGTGGGAGCAGAAGCTCAGTGCCAGGTCAGCTTTAACCCGGTCAATACCACGAATAAGGGACTGAGGTGGAACAGCAGTGATCCGTCTGTGGCAACGGTGGATGATGACGGCACTATAATCGGCTTGAAAACAGGTACGGCCAAGATCACTGCTACAACGAAGAAAGGTGGTTACAGCGCTGAATGGGAGATCACCGTCATCCAGCCTGTGACATCGCTGGATGTCAGTTATGATACCGATGGTTACTATGTGGGAGAGACTTATGAGGCCATAGTTAAGATAGGTCCCGAGGACGCAACAGATAAAAGTTTGATCTGGAAGAGTTCCGATGGCAAGGTGGCACAGGTAGACGGGGCAGGCAATATCACGATCAAAGCCGTCGGCAGTGCGGAAATAACAGCGACAGCCAAGAGCGGCATCAGTGATTCTGTGGTGATTCAGGCCAAGGAGGACATGGTGCGTGCCTTTGTACAGCGCATGTATACAAAGGCACTGGGAAGAAACGCGGAACCAGCGGGCCTGAAAGATTGGACAAGCCGTCTGAAAAATCAGGAAATTGATGGCGCAGGCATCGCGAATGGCTTCATTTGCAGTAAGGAGTTTACGCTGCGGGGACTCAGTGACAGCGTCTATGTGGACACATTGTACCGTACTTTCTTTGACAGAGAAGCAGATAAGGATGGGAAAGCACATTGGATGCAGCTGTTGGCATCAGGCAGCAGCCGTGAGTATGTGCTCAGCGGTTTTGTCAATTCCCAGGAGTTCAGCAACCTCTGCGACCGTTATCATATTGCCAGAGGAACCATGCAGGAGGATGGCAGCTTTATCTACCGGCCAGGTGTCAGGGAATTTGTGCTGCGCCTGTATACCAAGGCATTGAACCGCCAGGGTGAGACGATGGGCGTGGAAGACTGGAGCAATCGAATTAACACAAGAAGTATGACGGCAGAGGAAGTCGCAAAAAGTTTCTTTTTATCAAAGGAATTTGATAATCGGAAGCTGAATGATGCAGACTATGTGGAAGCCTTGTATCAGACATTCATGAACAGGGCGTCTGATGCGGAGGGCAAGGCAGACTGGATTCACAGGCTCGAAAGCGGCACAACACGGGAGCAGGTGTTGGAAGGCTTTTCACGGTCGAAAGAGTTCGGGAAGATAATGAAAGATTATGGGGTATGATGCAGAACGCAATGACTCAAAGAGACGACGGCGACAGATGCATTTATTAATTCATATTGGGCAACCTATATTTTGAGTCTGACGACAATAAAATGATTGAAAGAAAAGCGTTCGTTGAAGTGGAAACGAGGTAAAAAATGACTAAATGGACAGTTCATGTGACGGATTTTGGAAAGATTAAGAGGGCTGATGTCGAGGTGGCTCCCTTGACGCTGCTCATCGGCGATAATAACAGCGGGAAAAGCTATATGATGACATTGATTTATGGCCTTTTGAATCTTCGACTCTTCTTTGATGGATATTTGGAGGATGAGGATTCGGAAGAGTTTGGGGAATGTTGTAAAGTAATAGACAAGTTTGTAAAAGAGCCAGAGGGTAGAGAGGATAGCACATATTGCTTCAGCCGTGAGGAAATTGGTATATTCCAAAATCTGTTGAATGTTATTATGAAAAAAAAGCGCAAAAAATTTCTACAAAGCCTTTTCAATACAAAAATGAGTATTGGATGCCTAAGTGTTGAGTTCCCGGAGAAATTTGAACTGCAGGTCAGGATAAACTATTTTTATAATGAGGATAACAGGCTGGACCAAGTGGCAGTACATGCTATAATTGGGGACAATGTGATGTCAGGCTATTATGTGAATGCGGATATGATTGGCAGCTTAGGTTCGCATAAATTCTATACAGCATGTGTGATAGAAAGCCTGCTGAGAAAGGGATTTCATAACAGTAAGAATGAAGATGTGGTTTATTTTCCCACGGCCCGCACGGGGTTTCTTTTGACTTATAAGACATTGATCAGCAGCGCTGTGGAGCAGAAATTCGGACAAGAGGAAACGGACAGGACACTGCTGACTAGACCAAACAGGGAATTTTTGAGAATACTCAGCAGTATGAATACCCAGAATGAACAGAATGAATTTGAAGACATAGTCCACTTTATAGAGGAAAATTTGCTGCAGGGTACGGTTTCCGTATCGGATATGCCCACCCATGATATTCTGTATACGCCTAAGGACAAAGACGAGAAACTGCCTTTATATATCACCTCGGCGGTGGTGACAGAACTTACGCCAATCGTCCTCTTTTTGAAGTATGTGAAAATAGCTTCTCTCTTAATTGAGGAGCCAGAGATTTCCCTGCATCCGGAACTGCAATGGCAGATAGCCAGAGTGATGATTCGGTTGGTAAATGCGGGAATACCGATTTTTACAACGACACACAGCGATATTATTATACAGCATGTGAACAATATGATTAAGCTGAGAAAGGCTCAGGGGAAGGAGGACATTGCTTCCAGACTTGGCTATAAGAAAGAAGATTTCTTAAGTGAGGAGCTTGTTGCGATGTATCAATTTGACTCAGACCGGGAGAGTGGGACGGTCGTTAAGCGGTTGCCGTGTGGAGAGTATGGCTTCGAGGCTTTCACATTTTATCGAACCCTGAAAAAACTTAGCGACCAAGTTGATGAAATAGAGAGAAATCTTAGCGATCTGGCGGATGAGACAGAGGAGATTGGAGCACAATAGAAATGGGGTTTTCAGAAGAGATACAAAAGAGGATAGACTTACTGCGTCAGGAGTGTATTGATGATTCAGATAAGCAGCTGATACTGACAGAGAAAAGTGAACCGGGTGCAGCAGAATTACAGCTGGATCTGCAGTATCGCTGCATTCTGTTCAAAAATTTGGACAAACATAAATTGGGTTACTTTAAAAATGAAAAGTGTGCAGACTACATAGTGTTTGAGAACAGAGAAAAGTCCTGGACCTTACATATTTTTGAGTTAAAGAGAACGGTGACGGGGCGGAAGTGGGAAAATGAAATAAAGGATCAGTTCAGGGGCGCAATGCAGAACGCCCTAGCAATTGCGGGATTTATGGGTATTTCTATAGAATTATCCCAGATCAGGCTGTATACCGCATATCGAAACGACAAGATCAATGATGTGGCGAACCCTGCAAAGATTCGAACTGGATTACATGAGAAGGGTTCAGAGCGGATGTCGGCAAAAGAAAGAGACTGGAATGGGGAAAAAGTCAAAATTGACTTTCTGGAGGCGGAATATTTGCAACACATCAGGATTCCGCTGGATATAGCGGACGGTAAGGGACAAATGAAGCTGTCAGTCGATGGAATATAAAGAAAACCAAAGTAAAACGGCGGAGGAAATAAAATTGAAAATTGCAGTCATAGGTACAGGATATGTAGGTTTATCAAATGCCGTATTGCTGGCACAGCATAATGAAGTAGTGGCAGTGGACATCGTGCCGGAGAAAGTGGAGATGCTAAATCGGCGCAAATCTCCGATAGTGGATAAGGACATACAGGAATATTTGGCAAGTAAGCCGCTGAAGCTGTCTGCAACAACCGACTATGAAATAGCATTAAAGGACGCGGATTATGTGATTGTTTCCACTCCCACCAACTATGATGCAAAGAAAAATTTTTTTGACACCAGCTCCGTTGAATATGTCATCAACAAAGTGATAGAACTTAACTGTCTTGCAACTGTTGTAATCAAGTCCACAATCCCGGTGGGCTACGTTTTGGAAATCCGTAAGAAATTTCACACGGAGAATATTATCTTCTCACCGGAATTCCTACGGGAGGGCAAGGCATTATATGATAATCTCTATCCTTCCCGTATAGTGGTGGGCGAGCAGAGCGAGAGGGCCCGTATCTTTGCAGAGCTATTGCGGGAGGGAGCCATCAAAAAAGACATGCCTATCCTTTTCACGGACCCCACAGAGGCGGAGGCAATCAAGCTGTTCGCCAACACCTATCTGGCTCTGCGGGTGGCGTATTTCAACGAGTTGGATTCCTATGCGGAGGTCAAGGGGCTGAACACCAGGCAGATCATCGATGGCGTGTGTCTGGACCCCAGAATAGGGCCACACTATAACAATCCCTCCTTTGGATATGGCGGGTACTGTCTACCCAAGGACACGAAGCAGCTTTTGGCGAATTATGAGAAAGTGCCGCAGAATATGATGAGCGCCATAGTAGAATCCAACCGGACGCGCAAGGATCACATTGCGGAGATGATTCTTGCAAGAGACCCCAAAGTGGTGGGAATTTACCGTTTGACTATGAAAACAGATTCCGACAATTTTCGGCAGTCCGCCATACGGGGGATCATGAAGCGGCTGCGGGGTGAGGGCGTAAAGCTGGTGATCTATGAGCCGACTTTGCAGCAGGAGCAGTTTGAGGGTGACAGAGTGATAGGCAGGCTGTCGCAGTTTATCGAGGAGTCAGATATTATTGTGGCGAATCGTATGACACAGGAGTTGGAGACTGTGCGTGACAAGGTGTACACAAGAGATTTGTATGGGAAGGACTGAGTGAAAATTGCCTTTTGTTCACACATAATATCAAAGATTCTGAATTAATATTGGCAATATGAGCCAGACTATGTTATACTACTTTATAATATGTGGAATCAGACAATAATATGCGAGATGACTCATATTTAATAGTGAAAACCGGAGATATTAGCACTGTGGGCAATAGAAGAATGCAATCAAACAGGATGAAAAAAATAAATGAGGCATCCCATACAGGCATACACAGAGCGGTTGTGCTTATGACATATATTTACCTGGCGCTTCCGATGATTATTTTCCTGCTTGGATGGTGTCGTCCTCTGGTCGGTATCCCGGCGGCGGCAGTGTGCGTCTGGTCGCTGGTTCTGTGTTTCCGCAATAGGGAGAATTATATTGAACTGGACTGGAAGCTGTCCCAGGCCGATAAATGGAAGATTGTAGTGATCGTGGCGGTCATCCTTGCGTGGGTGGTACTGTCGGGGGTTGGCGGATATGCCTGGCAAAATACGGATCATGCCTGGAGAAACAGGATGCTAAATATCCTGGTAGATTATAAGTGGCCGCCCACTACCGAAGAAAGAGGTTTTGCCTATTATGTAGGGACCTGGCTGCCTGCAGCCCTGGTTGGCAAGATATCAGATCTGGATAAAGCATATGCCGTCCTTTTTTTATGGATTCTGCTTGGCGTGTTTCTGGTGTATGCCTTGATCTGTATATGGAGAAAGAAGATTGTTCTTTGGCCTTTGATGATATTGGTTTTCTTCAGTGGACTGGATATTGTTGGCTCTTATATTTTTACAGATAATGCGGTACCCATTTGGGGAACAGAACATTTGGAGTGGTGGGCAGCTAAGTTTCAGTACAAGTTGCAGTATACCTCTAATACATCGCAGCTGTACTGGGTCTTTAACCAGGCAATTCCGGTATGGCTGGTTATGATGCTGTTATTTATGGATGAACCGCCCAAGAATATGATATGGGTGAGTACATTGGTTGCCATCACGTCCACACTGCCATTTATCGGAGTGGTTCCGATCATGGTTTATTATATGTTTGGACGTTCTGAGTGGCATAAGCCAGAGAGTGTAGGGCATGGTTGGAAAATGGTGCTGCACAACATGGGTAGTTTCCAGAATTTAGTAGGCGGAGGCTCCGTTCTGATTGTCTCTTTTCTGTATTTGATGGGTAATGATAGTTTTGCGACTATCGCCATTGTCAGTTCAGACAGAAATTCTATACAGCCTGCGCATCTGGCAGTATGGTTTCCATGGTTGCTTATCTTGGCGGCAATGGTTACAGCATTGTTGTTGGGCACGTTAGTGATATGGGTAGCCAAGTGGGAAAAAGGAAGTATCCTGCGGAACATGTTATATGTCATGGTGATATCCCTGTTGCTATTTTTGTTTATTAAATATCTGGGAGCGGGTAAGAGCAGAGGAAACGACATTTATCGGCTGGCGTATACGATATTGTTTTTTGTATTTGAGGCAGGGATATATCTATATCTGCTATATAGAGATGTTGCGGACAAGAGATTGTTTAATGTGGTTGCGATCAGCTTGATGGTAATCCCCTTTATCGTGATAGGTTATTCCAACGATTTCTGTATGCGTGCTTCTATACCGGGATTGTTTATCGTGATGCTCTGGTGTATCGAGGCGCTGGGGAAAAAGCGCAAGAATCTCCGGATTGCCGTTTTGCTGATATGCCTGGTGATCGGTGCGGTGTCGCCGCTTCATGAGATTAAGCGCGCACTGGTAAACAGTTACGAGGATTATGAGATTGAAATGGTCGAGGACGAAAGAATAATGAACGCTCCTAATTTTTCAGGCAACTTAGATACATTTTTTTGGCAGTATATCGCCAAAAAGAAATAGGACGGAATTGAGGTAAATATGAAAGTAGTAATCTTAGCCGGGGGATACGGGACCCGGATCAGCGAGGAGAGCCACTTAAAGCCAAAGCCCATGATTGAGATCGGGGAGAAGCCCATACTATGGCATATCATGAAGGAGTACTCTCACTATGGCTTCTATGAGTTCATCATTTGCTGTGGATACAAACAGCATGTGATCAAGGAGTGGTTTGCGGACTACTATCTCCACAACAGCGATGTGACCTTTGATTTCTCCCAGGAAAATAAGATGACCGTTCACAACAATGTGTCGGAGCCCTGGAAAGTCACGCTGGTGGACACAGGCCTCAATACCATGACCGGGGGCCGGATCAAGCGGGTACAGCGGTATGTCGGCGACGAGGCCTTCATGATGACCTATGGAGATGGCGTGGCCGATATTGATATGAATGAACTGCTGGCATTTCATCGGTCTCACGGCAAGATTGCGACATTGACGGCCGTATCTCTGGAGCAGCGCTTTGGCGTGCTGGATATTGCGCAGGACGATACGATCACTTCTTTCCGGGAGAAGAAACGGAAGGACAGCAATCGCATCAATGTGGGCTACATGGTGTTGGAACCGGCTATATTTGACTATATCGAGGGTGATACCACAGTATTTGAAAAGTCGCCGCTGGAGCGGCTTGCCGTGGAGGGACAGGTTGCCGCCTACCGTCATGATGGGTATTGGCAGTGCATGGATACAAAGCGGGAGATGGATAAGCTGAATGAGCTGTGGGCCTCTGGCCAGGCCCCCTGGAAGGTGTGGCATGATTAGTGCGCGGGAAAGTGATGGGTTAAGAAATGTTTGAAGGCAGGACAGAGGAGCAGGCAAGAGCAGAAATCTTGCAGGCGGTACAGGAGTACTATGAGAGATATCACAAGAAAAATGATGACTATATAGAGGGACAGCGAATTCCTTATGCCTCCCGGATCTATGACGGGGAGGAGATGCGCAATCTGGTGGACAGCGCACTGGAATTCTGGCTGACCGCCGGGCGGTATGCGGAGCAGTTCGAAAAAGATTTGGCGGATTATCTGGGTATTCGGTTCTGCTCTCTGGTCAATTCCGGTTCCTCGGCTAACCTGCTGGCATTCATGGCTCTGACCTCTCCGCTTTTGGGGGATCGCCAGGTGTGCAGAGGAGACGAGGTCATCACCGTGGCGGCGGGATTTCCCACCACAGTGACTCCCATGATTCAGTATGGGGCGATACCGGTGTTTGTGGATGTGACGATTCCGGAGTACAATATAGATCCGGCTATGCTGGAGGAGGCGTATTCCGAGCGGACGAAAGCGGTGATGCTTGCCCACACTCTGGGGAATCCCTTTCCTCTTAAGCAGGTAAAGGAATTCTGCGACAGACATGGTTTATGGCTTATTGAGGACAACTGCGATGCTCTGGGCAGCAAGTACAGGATGGGCGACGGGGAGCGGTACACGGGAACCATCGGAGATATCGGTACTTCCAGCTTTTATCCGCCCCATCATATGACCATGGGCGAGGGAGGAGCCGTCTACACGGACAATCCCCTGCTTCACAAGATTATCCGCTCTTTCCGGGACTGGGGCAGAGACTGCATGTGTCCCTCCGGCCGGGATGGGGTGTGCGGCAACCGGTTCAACGGACAGTACGGGGAATTGCCCCGCGGCTATGACCATAAATATGTTTATTCCCATTTTGGCTACAATCTGAAGGCCACCGATATGCAGGCGGCCATCGGCTGTGCCCAGCTGAAGAAACTGCCGGATTTTGTCGCCAGGAGGCGGGAGAATTTTGACCTGCTGTACCGGGAACTGGAGCCGGTATCCGACAAGCTGATACTGCCTCAGGCCACGGAATGTTCCACTCCCAGCTGGTTTGGCTTTCTGCTCACCTGCCGGGAGGGCGTGGAGAGGGAGAAGCTGGTCCCCTATATTGAGAGCAAGGGGATACAGACCCGGATGCTGTTTGCGGGCAATCTGACCAGGCATCCATGCTTTGACCAGATGCGCAGGACAGGAGAGGGCTATCGGGTAGCAGGCACGCTGGAGGTGACGGACAGGATTATGAGAGATTCCTTCTGGGTGGGTGTATATCCTGGTATGACTAGGGGCAAAATTGCCTATATGGCGAGAGTTATTATTGAGGGTGTGAGAGAAGCGTAAGCTGCCGCACAGCGGTTATATGGGGTGTATTATGAAAATAAGAGTAGCGGATTATATAGCGCAGTTGTTGGCAGAGCATGGTATACGCCATGTCTTCTCCGTAACGGGCGGAGGAGCCATGTACCTTAATGACGGATTGGGCCACCATCCGTCATTACAGTGTATTTATAATCATCATGAGCAGGCATGTGCCATAGCTGCGGAAAGTTATGCCCGGATTCATAATCAGATGGCAGTGGTCTGCGTGACTACCGGCCCCGGAGGTACCAATGCCATCACGGGCGTGCTGGGGGGCTGGCTGGACTCCATCCCCATGCTGATTCTGTCGGGACAGGTGCGTTATGACACTACTGCCAGAAGCACAGGGCTGAATATACGGGCCATGGGAGATCAGGAGTTCGATATCACCCGGGCGGTGGAGTGTATGACCAAATATGCGGAGATGGTGACAGATCCCGCGAGAATCCGTTATTGTCTGGAAAAGGCGATTTATTTGGCCCAGACAGGCCGACCGGGGCCCTGCTGGCTGGATATTCCTTTGAATGTGCAGGGAGCCTTTATAGAGGCAGAGGATATGCCAGGCTATGACCCGGTGGAGGAGGATACAGAGAAAGTCCCCGGAGTGACGGAAGAGCAGGTGCAGTTTATTTTGGAAAAACTGCGTGGGTCCCAGCGCCCGGTATTGAATGCGGGCAACGGTATCCGCATCGCGGGAGCGGCGGAGGTGTTCCGAAGAGTAGCTGAGAAGCTGAATATACCTGTGGTGACAGGCTGGAACAGCATCGACCTTATAGAAGACGAGCATTCTCTGTATGTGGGTAGAGCCGGGATCATGGGAGACCGTCCCGGCAACTGGGCGGTGCAGAACAGCGATTTGCTGTTGTCCATAGGCAGTCGGCTGAGTATTCGCCAGGTGGGATATAATTATCAGTCCTGGGCCAGAGAGGCTTACACTATTGTGGAGGATGTCGACCAGGAGGAGTTAAAAAAGCCGGATCTTCATGTCGACTATCCAATATGGGCGGATGCCCGCGACTTGCTGGATGCATTGGACAGGGCTCTTCCCGAGGAAGGACTGCCAGCCAGGGAGGAATGGAATGCCAGATGCCAGACTTGGAAAAAAGAATTTCCGGTGGTGCGCAAAGAACATTACGAACAGTCACAGCCTGCCAATGTCTATGCCTTTATTCATAAGTTGAGCAGCAGTCTGGCGGAAGGGGATATTACGGTGGTGGGCAATGGCTCTGCCTGTGTGGTAGGAAGCCACGCCTATGTGATCAAGAGAGGGCAGAGGTTTATCATCAACTCCGCTGTGGCGTCTATGGGATATGATCTGCCCGCTGCCATAGGGGCCTGCGTAGCTTCAGAGGGACATGAGATCATCTGCATCAGCGGGGATGGAAGCATACAGATGAATCTGCAGGAATTGCAGACCATTATCCATCATCGAATGCCAATCAAACTGTTTGTCATCAACAATGGGGGATATCATTCCATCAGGCAGACCCAGATGAATTTCTTTGGGGAACCCTTAGTGGGAATTGGCACGGACAGCGGGGATCTGAGCTTTCCTGATATGGAGAAGCTGGCAGGAGCTTACGGATATCCTTATATGCGAATCAGCAGCAATGCCCAGCTTTGCAGAATACAGGAGGTGCTGGAAATGGAAGGCCCCGTGATCTGCGAGGTTATGGTGGATGTCCGGCAAAAGTTTGAACCTAAGGCAGCCAGCAAGCGTATGGAAGACGGCACTATGGTGTCGGCCCCCCTGGAGGATCTGGCGCCCTTTTTGCCCCGGGAGATATTGGAGCAGCAGATGTATATACCACTGGTCGATGAATAAATAAGGCATTATGACATATTGGCAATAGGTATGAGGAGGAGCATGATACAGCGGACTTTTTTCAAGGGAAGAAAAATACTTGTGACAGGCCATACCGGATTTAAGGGCAGTTGGCTCTGCGAGCTGCTGCTTCTTCTGGGGGCGGAAGTGACGGGGTACAGCCTGGAGCCGCCCACAACTCCCTCGCTGTATCAGATCTGTGGTCTGGAGCGGAGGATGCATTCCGTCTATGGGGATATCCGGGATCTGGAAAAGCTGCAGAGCGTGATGCGGCAGACACAGCCGGAACTGGTTCTGCATATGGCGGCGCAGCCCCTTGTCCGCGAGAGCTATCGCAGGCCTGCCTATACCTATGATGTGAATGTGATGGGCACTGTGAATATTCTGGAATGCGTGCGGGAGAGTGACTGCGTCAGGTCGTTTTTGAATGTAACCACAGACAAGGTATACCGGAACCGGGAGTGGGAATGGGGATATCGGGAAAATGAGGAACTGAATGGGTACGACCCCTATTCCAATTCCAAATCCTGCTCGGAGCTGGTCACCAGCGCCTATCGGAATTCCTTTTTCTCGGGGGGAGACAGGCAGCCCGCCATCTCCACCGCAAGGGCGGGAAATGTCATCGGCGGCGGAGATTTTGCGGCGGACCGCATTATCCCGGACTGCTACCGGGCGGCGGCCGACCATGAGGAAATAGAGCTGAGGAACCCGGATTCCATCCGGCCCTATCAGCATGTACTGGAGCCTCTGACAGTCTATCTGATGATCCTGCAGAGGCAGTACGAGGAACCTGGGATGGCTGGCAGCTATAATGTGGGACCGGATGAGGGAGATTGCTGGACTACCAGGCAGATGACGGAATGCTTTAGTCGCTGCTGGCAGGAACAGACGGGGGAGGCCCTGGCATGGCATGCGGCGCATACCACAGGCCCTCATGAGGCGAACTATCTGAAGCTGGACTGTTCCAAATTAAAGAATACATTTGAGTGGAGACCTACATGGAAGGTAGAGACTGCTGTTCAAAAGACGGCGCAGTGGTATGCGGCCAGTCAAAGGGGCGAGAATATGCAGATGTACACGGCTGCGCAGATATGTGATTTTCTGGGGTTGTACGGAGAATAAGGTTGTAGTTGGGAGAGCTTACATGAGCAGAAGAGCAGTGATTACCGGCGCATCCGGGATGATCGGGGTAGCGCTGGCGCAGCAATGTACAGCGGCGGGCGAGGAGGTACTGGCGATATGTCACAGGGGCTCGTCAAAGAATGAGGTTCTGCGCAGGTTGCCCGGCGTGGAAGTGCTGGAGGCGGATTTGGATGAGTATGTCCGGCTGGCCGGGGAGCAGTGGAAAAAAAGCTATGACACCTTCTATCATCTGGCCTGGGCTGGTACTGCAGGACAGGCCAGAAATGATATGGCTCTGCAGACCGATAATATCCGCTATACGCTGGATGCGGTGGAACTGGCGGACTGTATGGGGTGTCGAACCTTTGTAGGCGTTGGCTCCCAGGCGGAGTATGGCAGGCGCCAGGAGCCGCTGCGGCCAGAGACCCCTGCTTTTCCGGAAACGGGTTATGGCATGGCCAAGTTATGTGCGGGACAGATGAGCCGCTATAGCTGTATGCAAAGGGGGATGAGGCATATCTGGGCCAGGGTACTCAGCGTGTATGGTCCCTATGGCGGTCAGGATATGATCACTACTTCCCTGCAAAAGCTGCTGCGGGGTGAGCATGTGAGTTTCACTGCCGGCGAACAGGTCTGGGATTATCTCTATAGTGAAGATGCGGCATATGCATTATGGCTGATGGCAGAGAGAGGAGTTTCGGGGAAGACCTATGTGCTGAGCGGAGGGAAGTCGCATCCTCTGAAGGAATATCTGGAAGCCATGTATCGCATTGTCTGTGACAGGGTGAGACAGGAGGGATGTGAAGCAGGCACAATCGGTATTGGGGAGCTGCCCTATGGGGAGAGCCAGGTGATGTATCTGGCAGGGGATATTGCGGAGCTTGAGCGGGATACTGGATACGCTGTCCAAATTTTGTTTGAGGAAGGGATCAGAAGGCTGCTGGATCAGATGTTTTGAGAGAGGACAATTAGTGGATTGATCTTTTTTAACTTAAAGGATATAATAAATGCGGCAGGGATCAATATTCAACTGCATACCAAGATACATTTGACTTTCGAAACCTGAGCGTATCGACATTCTGGGTTCATGATATATTTTGAAGAAAGACGAGCTGAAAGATGAAGAAAATAAGCGTGGTAATTCCCTGTTATAACGAAGTGGAAAATGTTGACCCTATATGTTTTGCTGTGATTAATGTGCTGGAGGAAGCGTTGCCCAAATATGATTATGAGATACTGTTTATTGACAACTGCTCCACGGACGGCACACGGGATATTTTGGAGAGGCTTTGTCAAGAGAACAGGAAGGTCAAGGCCATATTTAATGTGACGAACTTTGGGCAGTTTAATTCGCCATTCTATGCTATGTGTCAGGCCACGGGGGACTGTGTGATCTGCATGTGTTGTGACTTTCAGGACCCGGTGGAGCTGATTCCTGCCTTTGTACATGAGTGGGAGAAAGGGCATAAGATTGTCAGCGGTGTCAAGACTAGCAGCAAGGAGAATAAATTTATCTATCTGTTGAGAACTATCTACTATAAGGTGATTAAGAATATGTCCACCACCCAGATGATAGAACATTTTACCGGATTCGGGCTGTATGACAAGACCTTTATCGCGATCCTGCGCCAGCTGGACGACCCAATTCCCTTTATCCGGGGGATTGTGGCAGAGTATGGACATGGCTTCAACCGTGTGGAGATAGAATATGAGCAGGCCAGGCGCAGGGCTGGCAAGACACACAATAATTTCTACAGCCTGTACGATGCTGCCATGCTGAGTTTTACCTCCTACACCAAGGTAGGACTGCGTCTGGCGACGTTTGCCGGGTTTATTGCCTCGGCCATCAGCCTATGCATCGCCCTGTTCTATCTGTTTTACAAGCTAACCCACTGGTATACCTTTCAGGCGGGAAACGCTCCCATGGTTATTGGTATCTTCTTCCTGGGGTCAGTGCAGCTGTTTTTTATCGGGCTGCTTGGGGAATATATATTAAACATCAATACCCGTGTTATTCACAGGCCGCTGGTCGTGGAGGAGAAGAGGTTGAATTTTGAGGAGGAGGAAACACAATAGGACAAGCCAGGCTTGACTATGCGTGGGTATGGGAATGAAACGAGTGATCACATACGGGTCTTTTGACCTGTTTCATGAAGGGCACTACAATTTATTAAAGCGCGCAAAGGCTCTGGGGGATTACCTGATTGTGGGAGTGACCACGGAGCAGTACGATGAGTCCAGGGGAAAGCTGAATATTGTAGATTCTCTGGACAAGCGGATCGAGAATGTGCGCAACAGCGGCTTTGCGGATGAGGTCATCGTAGAGGACCATCCGGGACAGAAGGTTGAGGATGTACAGAAATATGGTGTGGATATTTTCACAGTAGGTTCTGATTGGCAGGGGGCTTTTGAGTATTTAGAACAATACTGTCAGGTAATCTATCTGGAGAGGACGAAAAATATTTCTTCCACGCAGGTACGCGAGCAGGGGCATAATATTATCCGCATTGGTGTCATAGGCAGCGGCCGCATCGCTGTACGATTTGTGCCGGAGGCGAAATATGTCAGCGGCGTGCTGGTCAACAGTGTGTACAACCCCCATCTGGCGGGCGCGCAGCTGTTTGCCAGACAGTTTGAACTGGATATTGCCACGGATGTGCTGGAGGATTTCTGGGATGAGGTGGACGCCGTGTATATTGCTTCCCCTCATGAGACTCATTATGGCTACGCCAAGGCCGCACTGGAACAGGGAAAGCATGTGCTCTGTGAAAAGCCGTTGGCATTTTCCAGGCGGGAGGCAGAGGAATTGTTCGCTCTTGCCGGGCAGCAGGGGAAAGTGCTTCTGGAGGCCATCAAGACGGCATACTGCCCTGGATTTGTTCAGATGATAGGAATCGCCAAGACGGGAGCCATCGGCAGAATCTGCGATGTGGAGGCATGTTTTACCAGGCTGACGCCTCCGGATCTGCGGGAGAGGACGGATGTGAAGTATGGCGGGGCGTTTACGGAGTTTGGCAGCCATACGCTGCTGCCGATCATCAAGCTGATGGGGGCTGATTATAAGCAAGTTCGCTTTGACAGTATTCTGGATGAAAATGGTATTGACCTGTACACCAAGGCGTCTTTCCATTATGAGAATGGAATGGCGCTGTCGAAAAGTGGAGTAGGTGTAAAATCTGAGGGGCAGCTGCTGATCTCGGGCACCAAGGGGTATATTCTCGCGGAGTCACCCTGGTGGCTGACCCAATATTTTGAGGTGCGCTATGAGGACCCCAACAAGAAAGACCGCTACTTCTCCAAGTTTCTGGGGCAGGGACTGCGATATGAGATCAGTGATTTTGCCTATATGATCCACGGACATCAGGGCAGGTCCTATAAGTTTACGGCGGAGGATTCCATTGCTATCGCCGGTGTTATGGAGAAGTTTTTGGAGGAAAGGCGTAAAAATGAAAATTTGGGCGCATAGAGGCTGCAGCTACAGATATCCGGAAAATACGCTTTCTTCCTTTCGGGAAGCTTGCCGGTATGAGATCACGGGCATTGAATTGGATATTCAGCTGTCAAGGGACGGGGAGATGATGGTGATCCACGACGAGAGAGTGGATCGTACCACGGATGGCAGCGGCCGTGTGGTGGATATGACGCTGTGGGAATTAAAGCAGTTGAAGATACAGCCCAATGAACAGAGCAGCAAAATCTATGAGACTATACCGACCATGAGGGAAGTGCTGGCTCTTCTTGCTCCCATATGTCGCGGGGACGGTCTGCTCATCAATATAGAGCTGAAAAACAGTGTGGTTCGCTATGAGGGCATGGAAAAGAAGATTTTGAATATGGTTGCAGAGTATGAGCTGGAACCATATATTGTATACAGTTCTTTTAACCCGGATTCTATCAGGCTGTTAAAGGAGTTGAATCCTGGTGTGAGAGTGGGAATTCTGTCCAGCAGGGTTTTAAGCTGTCTGGAGTTTGCACAGCAGGTTCAAGTGGAGGCTATACATCCTTTTATTAAGGCAGAGGATATAGCTTTGCTCATGGAGGAAGCCTCGGGAGCGCCTAATCAGAGAAATTTGCAGGTGCGTGCATGGAACACCAGAACATATGAGCCGTTTTTTCCGGAGAACCGGGAGATTGAGATACAGGATATAGAAAAGTTGAAACAGATGGGCATCACGGATATCTTTACGAACACGCCGGAGTCCTATGTTCCACTGAGAAAAGTTTTGCCCAAGCAGGTTTTGCTGGAAAAGGGAAAGAGCATTCAGGAGGACACGGGATATATTCAGAATGCGGATGAAGAATGCTGGGCGTCCAGGAGGTTGTACCATGTTTTCCCAGGGGATATCCTGCGGGGAGATGACCGGGTGGAATATCGGATTTACCGTTATTCCCTGAAGATAAAGGAGGAATTGATCCATACCTATTGTTATGAGCCAGAGCAAAACTGGGCAAGCTATGTTCGGGAGCGAGAGGTATGGAGACGAGGGGATTCTGTTTTAGATAAAGAGTGCTATATTCGTGTGGCCGCGAAACCAATTCAATCGATTGAAATCGCGGGGGGGGGATTATAATATTGATAAAAAACTGATGTTGGAGTCTTCTCGCGAATGTGTCATGGAATGGGCCGCCTATTTTCAGGCGGAGGCCTTACTGACGATAGAGAGGGTATGGGAGTTGCTGGGTGAGAATGATCTGGCGTTTGCCGTGATTACCGATACCCATCATGTTAATAATGGCACATGGGAGCGGTCCGCCTGTAACCTGCAGCAGGTTGCGGCGAGACTGCCCCTGGACGGCATTATCCATCTGGGTGATTTGACGGACGGCATACTGTTTCTGGTACAGACCAAAGAATTTGTGGAGCGGGTAATGGCGGATATGAGACAGACTGGAAAACCCGTCTATCTGTGTTGCGGGAATCATGATTCCAATTATTTTCGCAACAACCCGGAGAAAATGACAGAGGAGGAGATGAGCGCCTATTATCTGGGCAGGAAGAAGCCCTACTACTATGTGGACTATCCGGCGCAGCAGCTCCGCATTTTGTACCTGCATTCCTTTGACTACCGTGAGCAGGTGAGATACGGTTTCCCTGTGGAGGAACTGGATTGGGTGGGAGAAACGCTGGAGGCCATGGCAGACGGATGGGATGCTCTGGTGTGCGCTCATGTGCCGCCCCTGCCGGAGATCCACTTCTGGAGCGACCAGATCCGAAACGGAGAGGCACTGCTGGAGATTCTGGAGGAATACCACAGATCGGGAAAAAAGATTCTGGCATATGTGCATGGGCATAACCATGGCGAGCAGATATACAGGGAGAGGTTGTTCCCCATCGTCTCACTGGGCTGCAATAAGATGGAGGACTTCCAGGATAAAAAGCCAGCAGGCTCCTGGACCTACAACCGGCAGCAGGGCACGGTGACGGAGGATCTGTGGGATGTGATGATCATACACGCGGATCATGCGGGGATTGATTTTGTAAGGTTTGGGGCTGGGGAAGACAAGAGGGTTTAATGCATTTCTTAATTTAGAAAAAATTGTGGAATTTATTGCGCAAATACGAATGGAGTGTTTACAACACAAGGTTTCGGGAATAAACGAGGCAGCGTTGACCTATATTATGACAAGAGAGAAAAGAGTGGGGAAAATATTCGAACGATTCCGATTAATAATCAGGAGATTAAAGCGGGTATGCAAAATGGCTGATTACTACCAGGACAATAAGGAGAAGGACATTCGCGCAGAACTCAAAAAAATAGGGTTGGAGAAAGTCAGCTTTGCTTATGTGGAGGATATGAGCGTGCAGTGTCTGGAGGCGAAGATGCCGGAAGGGGTGTGCAAAGAAAACTAAGAAATAAAATAGCTTTACTATGTCTCAGAGAATACAATCTGTCAAAGCGTTCTCTGGGATTTTTTTAATGCGATGTAGAACGACAAATAACAGAGGTAGGTAGCATTTTTGTAGAAATATATGGTAAATTGTGATATACTGTCTATACTGAAATATGGGATTGCCTGTAACCGAAAAAAATGTAAGGAGGCAGTGCGGTAATAAGTTGCCATTTCCGGGAAAATAGGTTATTATAGAAATTGAACATGTCTGGTATATATTAGGCAATATTGGAGTAGACGGCATAGCAAGTATATGGCAGAACACAGGCAGATGGAGGATAGTATGGAAACGAGCCAAATAGAAAAAGTTGATCGGCCCGGATACAACCTGACAGAGACGGAACTTAGGGATCTGCAGCTCATCGAAGTGGAAATGTTGCAGGAAATAGATAGAATATGTAAGAAGTGCCACATTCGATATTGCATATCAGCCGGAACGATGCTCGGTGCGGTAAGACACCAGGGCTTTATTCCGTGGGATGATGATGCGGATGTGGCTTTCTTGAGACCGGAATATATTAAGTTCCGAGAGGCATGTAAGACTGAACTGGATAAAAGCAGATTCTACTTTCAAGATTATTCTAATACCCCTGGATATCGCTGGGGATATGGAAAGCTACGGCGAAAGGGGACAGAGTTCATTCGCTTGAACCAGGAATTCATGCCTTATGAGCAAGGCGTTTTTGTGGATATTATGCCATATGACAATGTGCCGGATAATTACATACTGCGTGCAATTAACAATTTTAGATGTTTTCTGTATAGAAAGATTTTTTGGTCTGCAGTGGGACGTGTCAATGCAACTGGAGTGAAAAAGCTTGTTTTTGAACTGCTGTATAAGATACCAGAGGAAAAATTATATCATAGTTACGATAAATTCATAGAAAAGTGTGATCGAAAAAAGACAAAACGTATTCGCATTTTTGCGTTTCCAGTGCCGGGAAAGCAATTCGGATATGAAAGAAGCTCTTTTGATGAATTAGAAGAGATAGAATTTGAGAAAATAATGTTGATGGGAATGAAAGATTACCATACCTATTTATCCTATAAATATGGGAATTATATGGAATTGCCTCCTGTGGAGAAACGGAAGGTACATCCTGTATCTAAATTGAGATTAATAGAGAATGATCTGATCCGGGAAAGGAATCGGTAACATGGAGGAAAAGGTGATTGGCTTTACGGCAGGTACTTTTGACATGTTTCATATAGGGCATTTAAACTTGCTGAGAAACGCGAGATCCCGGTGCGATTATCTGATAGTGGGTGTGAACTCAGATAGGCTAGTGGAGGAATATAAAGGTAAGAAGGCAGTAGTCCCTTTGGAAGAGAGAATGGAGATTATCCGGGAACTGCGATGTGTGGATGAAGTGATTCGGATTGACTCATTAAATAAAGAGATCAGCTGGAAGCAAAAGCATTATAATTTGTTGTTTATCGGAGATGACTGGAAAGGGAATCCTCGCTGGGAACAGACGGAGATACAGATGGCGGAATATGGCGTCAAGGTGATTTATCTGCCACACACGGATGGAACGACTTCGACACTTTTGAGAGAAAAATTGGTGGAGTACTAGAGGGGAAGAATTTGTTGTGCTGGAAAGGGGCAAAAATGAAGAAAATAAGGCTTTTACAATTCCCTATTGCAAATACTAAGGGTGGAATTACCCATTATGCGTTACAGAATTGGAAATGGATGGACAAAGAACGTTTTACATGTGATTTTGTCACTATGAGCAGGGTCTTGGATTTTGAAGAGGAATTATTGGCCAGTGGAAGTAATGTATACCATATTCCCTGCTATGCTGAGGAGGACAGGGAACAATTTGTAAAAAGTTTTTCTGAGATATTGGCAAAAGAGTATGATATAGTGCATCTTCATACCAGGCACTGGAAGAGTTTTCTTGTGGAAGAGTTATGCAAAAAATACCAGGTCAAAAAGGTGATTGTTCATGCTCATAATACAGGAATCGGTGTGAATGATCCGCTTCAAAGGGAGTATGAGAAAAGAGTACATGAACAGGTAAAACAAGAATTTAGTGAAGGTATGGCAACGGATTTCTGGGCGTGTTCTAGGTCTGCGGCAGATTTCCTCTATGGTAATCAAATAGCAAGAGAGAAAATTAAGATTATGCCTAATGCTATAGATTTAGACCATTTTGCTTTTAATGAGGAGATACGTAATATTTATAGGAAAAAGTATGGTCTGGATGATTTCTTTGTAATAGGCCATGCCGGTAGGTTCACATATCAAAAAAATCATGAATTTCTAATAAATGTATTTTACAAAGTGCGCCAGAGGAAGAAGAGAGTAAAGCTTGTGCTGTTAGGGGATGGGGTATTAATGCCCCAGATACGGGAACAAGTGAAAAATCTGGGTATGGAAAACGATGTTCTGTTTTTGGGTAAGCATGACGACATCAATAATTGGTATCAGGCAATGGATGTGTTTTGTCTTCCATCCAGGTTTGAGGGCTTGGGAATTGTATTGATAGAGTCACAGGCGGCAGGGTTGCCATCCATAGCCAGTACATTTACCCCAGAGGATGTTGAAATAACGAAAAATTGTATGCGTATTCCTTTGGATGAAGAGGAATGGGTAGAGAATATATTGGCATGTGAGAAACGAGGGAGAACAGATGTCAGGGAGCAATTGGCTGAGGCGGGATATTCGATAAGAAACCAAATACATGTGATTGAGGAGGAATATCAGAAATTGTAGCACTATACAACTGACAAATCATTTATATTTGGTATATAGAAAATTGATTTTACCCTTTTGATGCTCAAATCATCAAAATACTATTGGTGCAGTTCCAAATTATTGAGCAGGAAGATCAGAGAGAGGTTGTAAAGAGAGAATGAAAATTGTAATTTGGGGTGTGGGGACACGGGGAAAAAGGATTTTCTCCAAGTTAAGAGCAGGTGAAGTACTTGCATTTATTGATAATGATCCCAACAAAGTGGGGGGGGAGTACGAAGGCATTAGCATTATCAGTCTGGAACAATATATTCAAAATTATTCCGATTATTTTATATTAATTAGTTTGGTTGCACCAGAAGAAGTGGTATGTCAATTAAATGAGAGGGGGATCCTTAAGTACTTTGATACATTAAATTGTCCATGTGAATTATGTGGTCCAGGAAAACCTGTAGATATTGATATATATTTAGAAACATTAAATAAATGGGAAAAATATGGAATATTTGGTACAAATTTTTACAGTATATACTGTTGTGATAGGATGCATAAAAAGGGAGAAAAAATCTTTTTAATTCCAGAGCCTGGATATGATGTACGAAGAAGAGAGTTAATTGAAGGTGCTTTTGACTTTGTTAAATTCATTTCTATTGACGACTGCAAAGAGCTTTTAGATCAAATTTTTGTGGCAACTGGCGTAGAGAAAGAGGTTTTAGCATTAAAAAAAGAAGCAGGCTCAGATATTGACATAGAGGATATATTTGACTTGTCAAGAAAGATTCCAGATTACCAGAATCCTCAAATAGCACAATTTAGGAATGCTCATCTCAACGAAAGGTGCTTTATTGTAGCTACAGGTCCCAGCCTGACAATGAAAGATTTGGATACTTTATATCAAAATGGGGAGTTTTCAATTAGTATGAACCGTATATATCTGGCATTCGAACAGACTAAGTGGCGACCGGATTATTATATGGTTTCTGATCCGCTATGCATCCAAGAGGATGAACAAATAATAAGATCAATTCCTGTTTTGCATAAATTTGTTTCTGATACGTATGCGGATTTTTGGAAAACAGGAGAGACAGAAGGAGTATATAGATATCATACTCATAATTATTATGTGGTAGATGAGACGCCGCCCTTTTCTGATGATTTGGTATATGGGGTTTACGGCCGGGCAACAGTCACATATGGATGCATTCAGTTGGCAGTTTACTTGGGATTTAAAGAAATATATTTACTGGGAGTTGATTTCTCTTTTTCGGCTGATTATAAAGATAAATCAAATCACTTTATTTCAACATATTATAACAAAAACTCAAAAACTGGTTCCTTTAGGGCCAAGGAATCCCTGGAGGCTTATGAGGCGGCCAAAGAATACACAGAAGCCAATGGCATAAAGATATACAATGCGACGCGTGGCGGTAAGTTGGAAGTTTACGAGCGAGTGGATTTTGACACATTATTTAAAAAAAATAAGGAAAGCTAAAATGGATTATATTATTCCGAAAGTAATAGCTGAAATAGGCTGCAATCACAAAGGCAACATAGAAATCGCAAAAAAAATGATTAGGACGGCAGCCATATATTGTGAAGTAGATTGTGTAAAATTTCAAAAAAGATGTAATAAAGAACTGTTGACACCAGAGCAGTATAATGCCCTGCATCCTAATCCTTCTAACTCTTATGGAAAGACATATGGCGAACATAGGGAATTTCTGGAATTTACGTTAGAGCAACATGAAGAGTTGAAGGCATATTGTGAAGAGGTGGGAATCGAGTACAGCACTTCCGTATGGGATTTGACTTCGGCAAAGGAAATCGCAGGACTCAGTCCTAAATTTATCAAAGTCCCCTCCGCATGCAATAACCATTATCCTATGCTGGAGTGGTTATGCGATAATTACCAGGGCGAAATTCATGTTTCTCTGGGTATGACTACACATGAAGAGGAAGACAGACTGTTACAGATGTTTGAGACAAAAGGCCGGAACAAGGATCTGGTTCTCTATATTTGCACTTCTGGCTATCCCGTTCCCTTTGAGAATGTCTGTTTGTTAGAGATTAGCCGTATCAGGGAGAAATATGGCGACAGGGTGAAGCAGATAGGCTTTTCTGGTCATCATTTGGGTATAGCTGTGGATATTGCCGCTTATACGTTGGGCGCTTCGATCATAGAAAGGCATTATACTCTTGACAGAACATGGAAGGGAACGGATCATGCGGCATCTCTGGAGCCAGAGGGCGTCCGCAAGTTAAAACGAGATTTGCTGGCAACATATGAGGCATTGCACTATAAGGATTCGGAAATATTAGAACTTGAAGCAGTGCAGCGGGAAAAATTAAAATACAGGAAGCGCTAGAGGAATCCAGAATGAATGTGGCATTTATACCGGTTCGTGGAGGCAGTAAATCCATACCTCTAAAAAATATCAAAGAGATTGCAGGCAAGCCGTTGGTCTATTGGACAGTAAAGGCGGCTAATGATTGTAGATATCTTGACAAGGTCTATGTGGCCACGGACAGTGATAAAATAAAAGAGACAGTGGAAATGTTTAAAATGGAAAAAGTCACTGTTATTGGGCGTAGTGAGGAGACTGCTTCGGATACTGCCACTACAGAATCGGCCATGCTAGAATTTGCAGCTAATTATGAATTTGACAATATTGTTCTGATACAGGCCACATCTCCCTTACTGACGGTGAAAGATCTGGATGGAGGTTTTGGCCTTTATCAGCAAGATAAAACGGATAGTGTATTATCAGTAGTGCGCCAGAAGCGTTTTTGTTGGTCTACGGATGAACAGGGGTATGCCACCCCGATGAATTATGATATATATCATCGGCCGAGAAGACAGGAATTTGCTGGATATCTGGTAGAAAATGGAGCATTTTATATTACTGGCCGAGAAGCGCTTTTGACAACCCGGAATCGTATTTCGGGCAAAATTCGTCCCTATGAGATGGATGAAGCCACATATTTTGAAATCGATGAACCAAGCGATTGGGTTATTATTGAAGAACAGTTGAAAAAACGTCAAGTAGGAGAGAATAATTCTTTCAACGACATCCCTGAGATAAAGATGTTCCTTACAGACTGTGATGGCTGTCTGACGGACGGAGGAATGTATTATTCGGAAAATGGAGACGAGTTAAAAAAGTTCAGCACCCTCGATGGCATGGGATTCCGGCTTTTGAGGGAAAGGGGAATTATTACGGGAATTATTACGGGAGAGAATCGTGAGCTGAACCAAAAGCGTGCCAAAAAGTTGCGAGTTGATATTCTCAAAATGGCGGTGAACGACAAAGCTGCTGCCATACGGGAGTTGTCAAAAGAGTATGGTATTCCGCTAGAAAACATAGCTTATGTTGGGGATGATATCAATGATCTTGGCGCAGTAAAGCTGGTAGGTTGGGGATGTTGTGTTGCTAATGCCATGGAGAGTGTGAAACAGGCGGCAAAATATATCTCTCACGCAAAGGGAGGAAGTGGGGCAATAAGGGAAATCATAGACCATATACTCTGTTCAGACATGAAGAAAATTGAGGAAGATCAAAGTGCAGAATAATATATATATAGATAAACTGAATAGATATGATAATCTTATAATTTATGGTGCAGGAAAAGTTGGACAGAAAGTATATCAATTTTTGTGTGAAGCTCATATGGAAAATAAAATTTCCTGTTTTGCCATTAGTGGTAATTGTGATGAAACGCGGACGCTTTATGGAATACCCGTGAGGAGTATAACAGCATTATCAAAGGAGTTCGGCAGCGCACTTTTCCTAATTGCTGTGGCCGACCACTCGTATAAAGAAGTGGTTGGCACACTTAAAGAAAAAAGAGTGAAACATTTTTTTAATGCAAAGAAATTATATTTGGCCAGTTATCAGATAAATGATATTGAAATGGGATTAAGAAAAATTCGGGACAAAATATATCTGCGGATGCAAGAGGGAAAGAAGAGAAGTCGTCCTAAGGCCACGCATATCACCTATTGTAGGGCGCAGAATGCAGGAGATACAATGCTATCCTATTGTGTGAGACAGTTCCTGCCTTTTCAAAACTGGGAAATCAGAACAGTTACTGAAAGCATAAATGATGATGTGATCAAACAGATTAATGAGACGAACATGCTGGTCATCGGAGGGGGTGGCCTTTTTCTACCAGACACAAATGCTAATTCCATAAGCGGCTGGCAATGGGCAATCAGTGAGGAGCAGCTGGATCGTATACAAGTACCAATTATTGTTTTTGCGGTGGGATACAATTACTTTAAAGGTCAGGAAAATTCGGAATTATTTATACGTTCCATAAATGCATTGGTTAGGAAGGCGTGCTTTATAGGCTTGCGAAATATGGGCAGCGTAAGGGCGATACGAGAGATTCTGGACCCTGCATTGCGGGACAAGGTCGTTTTTCAACCTTGTATTACAACAGTTATTAGCAAAATAATTTCGGTGAAAAGGAAGAATACTAAAAATGTAGGAGTAAATATAGCGTTTGACAGAGAGGAGCGGCGCTATGGAGAAAATAAGGAGAAGATATTAACGGAGATTGCAAATGCCATATATGAGATAAGTCAATTAGGCTACAAGATATGTTATATTGCACACTGTGATGAGGATTTAAAGTTTCTTAAGTACTTAGAGCGCTTAGATATTGATTTTGCAGTATATAATCTTACCTGTGCTCTTCCAAGAGAGGTTTTATCGTGTTACCAGAGGATGGAAATTGTATTGGGTATGCGGGGACATGCCCAGATGATCCCCTTTGGCGTTGGATGTAAGATTATTTCATTGGGAACGCACGACAAAATGAAGTGGTTTTTGGAGGATATACAAGTAACGGAGTGGTATGTCGATATGACAAAAAATGCGAAGGGAAGCCACTGCGATGATATACTGAAAATATTTAGGAAAGTGGAAGAGGCCCCTCTGAAAGCAGATTTCAAACTGCAATGTGCCCAGGAGCATTTATGGAAAATATCCTGTGATAATCGGGAGAAGATTATGAAGACATTGATAGGCTTATAGGCGCTTACACTCATGATTTCATAGCATAACCATGGATATACAAGCATTTGCCATTCTAGAAAGGACATTTTAAGGAGATTGGGCAGTGTAAGTGGAGTTGCTGGAAAGGGTGCCGAAGAGACTGTGGGAAAAGAGCTTTTGTTTGTGCGAGAAAGGGGTTTAAAATGGAGAATTTGAAGGCGATTGCAATCTATCTTCCACAATATCATAAGGTTAAGGAGAATGATGATTGGTGGGGGGAGAATTATACAGAGTGGACAGCTGTGCAGAATGCAGACAAAATGTTTGATGGACATGAACAGCCGCGGATTCCGCTGGGAGACAATTATTATGATCTAATGAAAAAGGAGACCATGCAGTGGCAGGCGGATTTGGCGAAAAAGTATGGCATATACGGTTTTTGCTTTTATCATTATTATTTCAAAGATGGGAGAAAAATACTTGAGCGACCAACAGAAAATCTTTTGAAGTGGAAAGATATTGACATTAACTATTGTTTTTCATGGGCGAATGAGTCATGGGTCAGGACATGGGGGAAAATTAGTGGTGGGTCAATAGCCAGCAAATTTGAAAAATATGGGGTTGGTGAAGCTGTATTGCTACAACAGCAATATGGAGATGAGGGAGATTGGAAAGCGCACTTTGAATATTTGGTTCCATTTTTTAAGGATGAGCGATATATAAAGATTGATGGGAAGCCTGTATTCATTTTTCATGTACCTGAAATAATAGATTGCTTGGAAAAAATGGTAAGGGTTTGGAGGGGGTTGGCAGAGAAGAATGGATTCCCTGGGATATATTTAATTGGAGTACTCAGAGATTCTTATCGGGAATACCCCTCGATGGATGCTTTATATGCACAGGAACCAGGTATGAGTTTCAGTGATTATATTCCATTCAGTGATGGAGCCATGTCAGATATTTGTCGCCGATATAATGTATACGAGGATGTATGCGAGTGGAGCAACTTAAGAAAGTATTATCAAAAGCAAAAAATTTACTATGGGGCGTTTGTGGGATTTGATTCAACACCAAGGCATGGTAAGAGGGGAATTATAATAGATAAAGTAACACCGGGCCTATTTGAAGAGCATTTTCGAGATATGTGTGATAAAAGTCGCCTATCCCATAATGAGTTTGTTTTTGTCAATGCCTGGAATGAGTGGGGAGAGGGTAATTATTTGGAACCAGATTCGAAATATGGATATGCATTTCTGGAAGCAGTCAAAAACGTAATGAATGAAACTGAGAATGGGACAGTTAGAACAATTGGAGAAAAGAGAGGAAGAGAATATGAAATTTTGACTCGGATTATAAGCGAGAGTGAAGCAAAAAGAAATAAGTTTAGAAGTAATTTTATTATGATGGACCAGTGGATGCTCTTAATGGAAAGAAACGTTTCCATATTAGGCTACTTTGAAAAGCACCAATATCAAAAGGTGGCGATATATGGATTTGGCAGAATAGGAAAGCATCTTTTTGAACAGCTAAAAGCATCTGGAAGAGTCGAATATATAATAGATAAAAAAGTAGACATTGTTAACTTCGCAATTCCATTCTATTCACCGAAAGACCATTTACCTCAGGTGGATGTAATTGTGGTTACAGTGATTGATGAATTTGATAAAATCTATGAGTTGTTGCGTGGTCAGGTAGGAAGTGATATAATATCACTAAATGAGATTATCAAGGAGACCTTGTAGTGGTGAAAAGGCTTGGAATATACGTGTTTTATAACAAAACCGGAAAAGTAAATGGATATGTTAAATATCTACTTATGGAAATGAAAAAGGTATTAACGGATATTGTGGTCGTGTGCAACGGGGATTTGGACGACTGTGGCAGGGAATTTTTTCTTGATCATGCGATGCATTTATTCATGAGGGAGAATCAGGGATTTGATGCAGGAGCATATAAAGATATTATTCTAATTGAATTGGGAATAGAAAAAATAAGGGAGTATAATGCCCTTGTTTTGTTTAATAGTTCGTTCTATGGTCCCCTGTATCCTATCAAGGATGTTTTTATGAGTATGGAGTCAAAAGGTTTGGATTTTTGGGGGATTACTGCGGGGGGAAACAGCAAGTCCGGCAGTACACCATATCATATACAATCTTATTTTTTGGTGATGATGCAGAGCATTTTGCAAAGCCAGGATTTTGAGGAATACTGGAGAACACAAAAAGAGTGTACTATATTTCATGATGCGGTAGTTAATTTTGAACTGTGTATTACCCCTTTTTTTACATCAAGAGGATATAGATGTGATACTTACAATTCCCTGGAAGTGATTAGAGAAAGCAGCCGTAGAGAGGGAAATTTATTACACCAGTTACAATATGAGCTGATTTACGATTACAAATGCCCCATATTGAAGAAAAAGTACATCTGTAGTCCGGTTAGCTGGGCCATAAATCAAAACAATGAGGACTTATTGCATTATATTTCGACAAAAACGAAGTATGATACAGATTTAATTTGGGAGGATATGATCAATGAATATTCTCCCTATGAATTAAAGGTACGTCGCTATCTGGGTTATGTGTTATCCCCTCGGGGGAATGGCAGGAATGAGAAAGATAAACTACACATTGTATTATGGTCAAGACAGTATGCAAATTATATAGAATATATTAAAAAAAATAAAATAGATGCAAAATTGTTTATCATTTTGGATGAAGGATTGAAGATATTGCCTGCTGAAGATGAGGACATGCTTTTTTTTAGAGACTCAGGAGATTTATTAGCTAATTTCAACGCGGCGATGGAATACTTTGAACAGGAAGTGTTCTGTGTAATTGCAGATGATTCATCAAATTATGACACTATAGATAATGAGAGATATGTCAACGATGTTTGTAACAAATTGATTGGTTCTAATGGATATATACAGCAGGTAAACGACTTGTTTCGTGATAATATGCGATTGGGTCTCCTGCTGCCGACTCCTATGTGTACAAAAGAATATTTTGAGAAGATAGGTGTCAATGATTGTTTATCGAGAGAAGACGGTATACTACTTTCCTCTATAGGATATAGATCTAATGAGTATGAAATCGGGGAGAAAATGTTGAGAAGTAAGGGATGCTTTTGGATTAGGTCCCAGATATTTAGACAAAAGGAACTTTGCAAATTAGTTTGCTGTGAGAAATACCCCTTTTTTAATATTTTGCCTTATTTATGTAAAAAGGAGGGATACTTCACAGGCACTGTAAATAATACTGCTGAAATGAGTAAAGAATGCTCTTTAAAAGATGGTATTCTGACAGACTTATTTACGGCAATTAATCAAAACATTGTATATAATATGATTGAGCAGATCCCGGGAAAATTATTTAGAAAAGGTGTTGTGGAATTTGCTATGGAATTCCAGGGAGTGTATATCTATGGGACTGGCCTTTATGGAAGAAAATGCTTTGAGCTGTTGAAGGAACAAGGTGTAAAAGTGTTGGGATTTATAGTGTCTGCCAACCCACAGAAGAGCTTTATGGGATATGCGGTGAGTAGAATAGATGATGTCGCTTTTGGCTCAGACGAGGCAGTAATAGTGGCTATGAAAAAGGATTTTCAAGAGGAGGTTCGAGGAATACTTAAGCGATTTTCGGTAGATAATGTATATTATATATGATAATATGAGGATAGGAGGAAGGAATGAAACGTTGGTGTGTCTTTCTATATACAAAGCAGTTGAACAAGGTTGAAAATTATATAGTTTATCTGTTAGAAAGCATACACAAAAGCGTGGATAGAGTATGCGTAGTTTGTGATGAGAATCAATCCGAGGCGGTAAAACTGGAGCTGGGGAAATATGCAGATAGCCTTATTATAATGGATGAAATTCCAGCGGATAAATTGGGTTATATGTTTGGAATTGACCATATTCTGGATAAGGAGGGATGCATTAATTGTGATGAATTGTTGTTAATGGACGATGACATTTTTGGACCATTGGATTCTTTTGAGCCGATGCTGAATGTAATGGAAAAAAACCAATGTGATTTTTGGGGGATTATAAAACAGGAGGGATTTCCTGTGGGGCAAGACACAGACTGTCTGGCTACGATCAGTATTGAGTTTATGGCATTTAGGGGGAGAATTCTAAATGACGCAGATTTTAGAGCATTTTGGAATGAATGTGATAAAAAGTATATAGAAGAAAATATGGTGTCTTTTTTCGAAAAGAAAGGATATGTTTGTGACGGCTATATAACAGCCGCAACAGACTATGATTTATGTAAATATAAGTCCTATGAAATGATAAAGGATATGGGATGCCCCGTATTATTTAGAAAACGATTTTGCTCAGACACAAATATGAATGATAACCTGAATAAGGCATTAAACTATATTGGAAGTAATTTTATATATAATTTGAACATGATATGGGAAGACGTTTTAAATACGGTCAATATATTTGATCTGAAGCGTAATTTGAATTTGAATTATATTATTTCCTCGGAGTATGATCGGAGTATTGGGGATGTTCAGAAGATTTATAGAAAGACAGCGGTGGCGGCACATATTTATTATTCAGACAGGGTAGAAATGTGTATGTCATATTTGGCGCAGCTGCCGACACTGATTGATATATATATTACCACAGGTAATCAGGAGACATTTGAGATACTCAAAGAGCATAGGAGCAGAAACGAATGGCAGGACAGGAAGAATATTTTCCTTTCACTGGTTCCCAACAGGGGACGGGATATGAGTGCACTGTGGGTGGCTGACAGAAAACTTTTTGATGAATATGAATATGTCTGTTTTGTACATGATAAGAAAACATCCGGCAATTTGGGAACAGCCATGAGTGGAGAAATGTACCAGTATGATGTACTAGAGAACTGCCTTAAGAACAGTTGTTATGCCAATAATATACTTGCGCTGTTTGAGGGAAACCCAATCATTGGTTTTTTATGTCCACCGTTCCCTAAATTTTTTGATTATATCAATTTAATGGGAAATGAATGGACGGAGTGTTATGAGAGAACATTGGAACTTGCCAAAGAACTACAGATAGACATAATTGCCGAGGAAGACAAGCCGCCGTTTGCCTTTTCCAATACATTCTGGTGTAGGACAAAGGCGCTTAAACCACTGGCTGACAGAAAATTTAAATATGAAGATTTCCCCCAAGAGCCATTGCCACGGGATGGCTCTATCAGTCATGCTCTGGAAAGAATCTATGGATATGTGGCACAGAGTCAAGGCTATTTATCTGCGGTTATAGAAAATGAAGATTATGCGCAGATGGAAATCAATAGTATGCAGTTCTTGCTGGGAGAGCGTATACAGTGGAATATCGTAGAAGGAGAACGACGAAAAAAACTGGAAGTGGATACGGAAATATTGAGAGACTATATAGAAGGACTGGAAGAGGTAAATTCGGATGCGCACGAGCGTATTAAGGTGTTAGAGTGCGATGATAAGGTACTAAGAGAAAATATAGATAGATTAGAGACGGACAATGGTGTCTTGAGAAACCAGATTGTCAAAACAGAGACGGACAACGGTGTCCTGAAAAACCAGATTGTCAAAACAGAGACGGACAACGGAATCCTGAGAAGCCATATCGCGAAATTGGAGTCAGATAGTGGGATCTTGAGAAATTATATTGGAGATTTGGAGAATGTTAATGTGAATGCGCAAAAGCGAATCGAGGTATTGGAGAGAGATGACAAGATTTTAAGAGGACACATCGATAGATTGGAGAATGACAGCAATATCCTGAGGAATTATATTTTTTCGCTGGAGGCGCAGCTTGCGGAGAAAAAAGAGTATATTTTTACTTTAAAGCTAATTAGATTTGCATTATCCTGTAAAAAACTGTATATTTATGGGGCGGGGAAGATAGGGATGGAAGCATCTAGGATTTTGGAACGTTTTATGGTTCCTTATGAGGGATTTCTTGTTTCGGATAAGGTAAATGCAATGGTAAATGACAGCAGCCCGCCGAAATACTGTTATAGCGAGACAAATATAGAAGAGGAGGATGGAATAATTGTTGCGCTTAATGACAAAAATTTGGCGGAAGTAATGCCGACTTTGAGTAGTGTCAAGAAAGTATTTTATTACATGGAGGAGAAAAAGGGTGAGTAAAGTAAGTAAGTTATTAGAGATGCAGTTTGATAATGCACGTAGGCTGCAGGTTCTAAAACAGCCACATCAAGGGATAAGGGTAAATGTGGTGACGGATAGTATTGGGAAGGAGAGCCTGTTTGGAGGAGTTGCAACGGCACTTATTTTTGCGACATTGTTATGCAAAAAAAACGGGTGGACACTGCGGATTGTAACCAGATATTTAGATTGTAATCTGAGTGACTATTACAAATTTATGGAATTCATAGGAATAGAACCTCCAGAAAACGTACAGGCTCATTCCGATATTACCAGAAATAAGGATATATATAACTTTAAATTGCCTGTGTCTGAGGATGATGTATTCTTGGCAACATCATGGTGGACGGCAAAGGGGATACTTGACTCGAATATTACTGATCGGATATTGTATATCATCCAGGAAGAAGAGACATTTTTTTACCCATATGGGGATCATCATTTATTGTGTGAACAGATTATGAATGACAGCAGGATTGATTTTATAGTAAATTCCAGTCTGTTATACAATTATTTTCAAGATCACGGCTATAATAAATTGGTTGAGAATGCTCTTTGGTTTGAGCCAGCATTTCCGGACAAAGTCTACTATGCTAATGAGGATTTCATTCCTAAAGAAAACCAGAAAAAAAAGTTATTCTTTTATGGGAGACCCAGAAATCCGAGGAATTTATTTTATTTTGGCTTGAGATGTCTGGATGAAGCTATTACACAAGGAATTATTGATACAGATCTCTGGGATATATATATGGCGGGGAATGCGGTGGAGGAAATAGAATTCTCCAGTGGTTACCAGCCGGTCATCAAGGGACAGATGTCATGGGGAGAGTATGCCGCTTTTGCGAGAGAAGTAGATTTATCTTTTAGTTTAATGTATACACCTCATCCCAGTTATCCTCCTCTGGATATGCTCTGCTCAGGGGCCGTGGTAGTCACGAATGAATTTGCGAATAAGAGGGATCTTAGTTATTCAGATAATATGATAATGAAACCCTTGCAGGTTGAAGCATTAATAGAGGGAATACGGGAAGGAATTGAACTTGTTGGCAATCCTCAACAACGCAAGATCAATTACCAAAACAATCAAATCCTTAGGGACTGGAATGATAGCTTTGGCAAATTGATAGATGTTGTTGAGCAAAAGATTAAGGAGAAAAAATATGTATGTTATTAGTAGGGAATCCTATATAAGGGAAAATCCATGGGATATTCCGTTTGAGGATAGATTAAGAAGATTAATGGAATACAAAAAATTGAGGCAGAAGACGGTAGTATATCTGTATGAACTGGCGGATACAAGCACATTTCGGTATCGTGTATACAATATGTGCCAATCCCTGGAATGCGGAGCGGAATGGAAAGGAACATATTTTTTTGCCAATGATCTTGAACGCTTGAAAGAATATATGGGATTAATAGATAATATTATTGTTGTGCGTTTTAGGTGGACTTTGCCGCTGGAAAACTTTTTGGCGGATGCAAGAAGGCAGGGTATACATATTGGATTTGATGTTGATGATATGGTCTATACAACAAAGTATATCTCATTGATCACCAATACATTGTCGGTCTGTATGAACGAAGATAGGTATGACTATTGGTTTTCCTATACTGCGAGACTGGAAGCCACATTAAAACTATGTGATTATGTGGTAACAACCAATAAATATCTGGCGGATTTTTTGAAAAAAGATACTCGTAAAAAATGTTGTATTGCACCGAATTTCTATAATAGAATTCAGGCGGCTGTATCGGAAAGTTATTTTCAGCAGAAAGAAATACAGAGAAGCAGTGGCAAATTTGTAATTGGTTATTTCAGTGGGACACCTTCCCACATCAATGATTTTCTGCTTGTTGCGCCGGAACTTATTAGCCTGTTGGATGAGTACGAAGACATGGTGCTTAGAATTGTAGGATTTATGGAACTTCCGCCTGTGCTTAATGACTATGTCAATAGAGGCAGGATAGAAAGAATTCCACTGCAGAACTTTATAGAATTACAGGCGTTGATGGCTGAGGTTGATGTCAGTATTGTTCCGTTGGTAAATAATGAATTTTCCAATTGCAAATCGGAGTTGAAATTTTATGAAGCAGGAATTGTAGGTACAATAACTTGTGCAACACCATCCTATACATTTCGCAATATCATTGAGGATGGCAAAAATGGTTTTTTGTGTGAAATTGGTCAATGGTATGATATAATTAAAAAGATATATTTGGCCAAGGACAGCGAAAAAGAAAGAATTATAAAAAATGCAAAAAAGACATCGGAGAAACACTATGCACACTACAATCAGACGGAATACTTGGAAAAAATGATGAATGAAATAATGGAGGACAAACTGTGATGGATGGGAAGGAAAAGATAGCAAAGTATAAAATGTTGTTGGAAAATGAAGCAGCGAAAAATGACATTCTTGAGCAGAAGCTCCAGGTACTAAGGCACGAGAAGGAGGACTTGAAAAGGCAGATTGGAGAACTGAAAGGGGATTCAGGGCAGAATGCGCAATTACAGGGTAATCCCTTTCTGCTGAACGACTCGCATTTTCTTGTTGCGCGCAGACTGCGAGAGCTGTTTGCGCTAATAGAAGACGGTTCGGATGAACGGTTGCTGGAATATTTGAAGGCTGGACTGGAAATGAATGAAGTGGAAAGAAAAGTAATTGATTCATTCCTGGCGCAATATAAGGATTATAAGAGGACGGACTACAAAAATTTTTGTTCGCAATTTTCACGTATTTATATATATGGAGCAGGGGTAAAAGCAAAAAGATGTGCTAAAGCCCTCCAGGAGAATGGAATCATGTTTGAGGGCTTTGTCGTAACCAATATTGATGCCAATGCGGAAAAGTATCTGCAACATAAAGTTTATTCAATCAAAGAGATTCCCCATATGGATAATGACGTAGGAATCCTCGTGGCGCTTAATCCCACCAATGCACAGCAGGTATATCCAGTGCTGGATAAATTAGAAATAAAGAACTATTGCTATTTTATTTAATCAAGGGATTTACCTTGTGGAAGGAAAAATATAATGACAGAATGGGAATATATACAAAGTGAAATGATAGCCAGAAAGGAACTGTTTGAAGCCGGGACGGCGCTCTATATTGAGGACGGCGATTACGAGAGTATGCTGGGATTATTTTCGGAATGTAAAGCGGTTTGTCTTGTGAATGATAATCTGGCCGGAAAGATGATTGATGATTATATGGTCATCACTATTGGTCAGATGCTGGATATGGATATTAAGCGTTTGATCTTGGCATGTGCTATCCATTCCGCTGAGGAAATATACAAGAAGATTTCTGGAAAATGTAAATCAAATGGAATACAGGTATATAATATATATGGGGTAGACATGGCGATACTCCATAAAGAGTTAACACAGAAGTATATAGACTATCCCAGGCTGGGAGAGAATGATATACAGGCGGCGATAAATAAATATGATGTCATAAGCTTTGATATAGACAGCACATTGCTCACCCCTCGATATTTATATGGAACGGATTTTTATAAAGTGATTGATACATTCCTTAAACGGAATGCAATATATGTTGATAACTTTGTAGATAAAATTACCAGTCTGCGAAGCAGCAATTATAATCTGACTGTGTTCCAGTTAATAAAACAGGTTTTGGAAGAAGACAAAGGTGTAGAGGCTATTCCAGAGATAATATGGGATAAGGTGCGCTTGGAATTGAGAAAGAGCTTTGTGCCAAGAGATTCGGTAGCTGAGGCTTTTCGCTATGCTATAAGCCTTAATAAGACAGTGTGCCTGATTGAAGATGTGCCGGATTACAGGTTGACTAGGAATCAATGGGAAGAGGTACTTGAGGCATATGGATTAAGCGGGTATGATTATATTTTTTCATGTGTTGAATTCGGACAGAATAAATACAGTGGTCTTTATCGGACCATGAAGGAGCGATATGGGGAAAAAACTTATCTGCATATAGGCGATGGTTTTGAGACGGATATATTGATGCCTAAAATGTATGGGATTGAAACGTTTTGGGTGGCTCATCCTATTGAACTGTTCCAGGCGATGGATGAGTTACGGGTGGAACTTCTTGAGAATAAGAATGTCCGTCGGTTGTTTGAAAAATATATTTTCAACACATATAATAATGAATATATTATCAGTAAAGTAAGGGAGAGAAAGCTGGAAAACCGGGAGCAGGCAGCCTACTTTGAGGATAGGAGAGATTTTTATAAGTCTCATAATGAAGTTTTTGATTATGACTTAGAGCTTATTGAAGATGATTATTATAAGGGGACGTTGGAAGGCTATGAAGAGCTTCTATTCCCGATTTATGATGAACCACAAGTGTCCATCATTATCCCGGTATATAATCAATTTGTGTATACCTACAATTGCTTAAAAAGTATTTTAATGCATTCAGAAGGAGTGACATATGAAATAATCATAGCAGACGATTGCTCAAATGACCATACCATGGAAATGGACAAGGTGGTGTCGGGCATAAAGATCCTGCATAATGATAAGAACTTGAAGTTTCTGCTGAATTGCAACAATGCCGCAAAATATGCCAGCGGAAAATACATTTTGTTCTTAAATAATGATACGCAAGTACAACCCGATTGGCTGAGCTCTTTAGTAGATTACATGGAAGAGCATGATGATGTGGGAATGATTGGCTCGCGCCTTGTTTACCCGGATGGATTTCTTCAGGAGGCAGGAGGGATACTGTGGAAAGATGGGAGTGCATGGAATTATGGATGCATGAAAAATCCCGACAGTCCTGAGTTTAATTATGTCAAAGAGGCTGACTATGTATCAGGGGCCTCCATAATGATTCGCTCTGCTTTGTGGGATGAGATTGGTGGTTTTGACGAGGCATTTGCCCCGGCATATTATGAAGATACAGATTTGGCCTTTGAAGTTAGAAAGCATGGATATAGAGTGTGCATGCAGCCCAAATCTGTGGTAGTACATTTTGAGGGAAAGTCGAATGGCACAGATGTATCCACGGGCTTAAAGAGTTACCAGGTTGTCAATCAGAAGACTTTTTATAATAAGTGGAAAGAGACGTTAGAAAAGGAACATTTCGAGAATGGAGATGACGTTTATCTTGCGAAGGATCGGGGGCAGACTAAGAAGCAGATTCTGGTAGTTGACCACTATGTGCCCAATTTTGACAAGGATGCTGGCGGAAGATGTACCTATATGTATCTCAAAGTTTTTGTTAAAATGGGCATGAAGGTCACTTTTATAGGTGACAATTTTGCCAGGCCGGAGCCTTATACTTCTATATTGAACCAACTGGGAGTAGAAGTGCTATATGGGAATTACTATTTCTTACACTGGGAAGAGTGGCTGAAGGATAACCTGAAATATTTCGATTACATTTATTTGCAACGGCCGCATATTTCTATTAAGTATATGGATATAGTCAAAGAATACGCAAGAGGGAAGATATTCTATTTTGCCCATGATCTGGGACATATTAGATTATATCGGGATTATTTACTGAATGGAAATCCAGAGGTTCTTGCAGAATCAAAAGAGTGCAAGAAAATGGAGATGGAGTTATTTGATAAGGCTGATGTTTGCCATGTGGTAGGGAGTTATGAACAAGAGGTTATGCAGAAGGTATTTCCAGGGAAGCCCATCAGAAATATTCCGTTATATATTTATGAAAGGGTGCCTGAAAGCATTCAAAAGGATTTTAGCAAGCGTAAAGATATCATATTTGTGGGAGGATTTAACCATAAACCAAATGTAGATGGTGTACTTTGGTTTGCGAACAACGTATATCCTAAAATAGTTGAAAAACATCCAGATATAATCTGGCATATTGTGGGTAGCAAAGTACCGAGTGAGATAAAAGCCTTGGGAAATAGGAATATTGTAATTGAGGGTTTTGTATCAGACGAGAAGCTGGAGCAATTATATAGGGAATGCCGTTTGGCTGTAGTTCCGTTACGTTTTGGGGCTGGTGTAAAGGGCAAAGTAGTTGAGGCGGCGTACTATCAGATTCCCATGATTACTACTTCTATTGGCGGTGAAGGTTTGGATGATACGGTGGGTGCATTTATCATGGAGGATGATCCGGACAGGATGGCAGAATTAGTGGCCAGTTTATATACCCAGTTTGATGTGTTGCGAACAATGTCGGATGCTGGAGAAGAGTTTATAAATAAATATTTCACTCTGGAAGTAGCAGAAAGCATATTGCTGGAGGATATGGACATTTATCATGATCGGTGTATCGAGTAATGCGTTTATAAGAGTGATGCAATATTGCGGGCTTTGCCTGCGATATTGCGGAAAGAGGATAAAATGAAGAATGCAGAACACTTAAAATTTAAAATATATCGAATTTTGCTTGTAATAGTATTTGTTATTGGAGTGGGAATTATAGCAATCTATCCATTTGACAATAGAAATCTGTTGCTGAAGTTTGAAACAGATAAGGGAGAATTTACGGAATTAGAAACCAACATAGATATAGCGAACAGAAGCTGTAGAGGACTTGTCTTTGAAGGGGTGGACGATATAACCATAAAGGAAGTTATTGTTTATGGAACGTTTAAAACCATGTACTTGAAGAAAATAAATTATGTGGAGTTCACAAGCTACATTGAGAGTACTCCGGACATTGAGATGCGCTGGGAGGACAAGGGGCTTTTTATAGTAGGTAATAATGGAGTCTATTTAAATATGAATGAAGATTACCAGGATATGTTGGCTGAATTGTCCAAATCCTTTCTGCAGGAGAGAATTGTTATTCTAGGATGCTGCATAGTAGTCGCAGCATTTTGCTGGTTGGCAATCAGTGTGGCAGAAGAGAAGAAAAACAGAGCATTGAGCCACAATCATCAAGTAGTCCATGAATTTAAGAAGTTTTTTTCAGATATAAAGAAATATAAGCAATATATGGTATTTGCAGCGAAGGCTGACTTAAGAGCAGAGGTGGCAGATTCATACTTGAATCGCCTATGGTGGCTTTTGGAACCCTTTTTTAATATGATAGTGTATGTGATCGTGTTTGGTAATGTAATGGGAAGTTCTATAGAGCATTATTCCACATTTACTTTTTCTTCATTACTGATGTGGAATTTTTTCAATAAAATAATTAATTATAGCGTTAAATTAGTGAGAAATAACAAGGATATTCTTAGTAAAGTATATATACCCAAATTTGTGTTACTGCTATCTAATATGATATTGAACATGTATAAACTTTTGTTTTCAATGATAGTTCTGGTGGTTATGATGGTAGTATTTAAAGTCCAAATAGGGGTCAATATCTTGTGGGTTATTCCGGCCTATTTGCTTATGGTTTTATTGGCATTTGGAATGGGTATGATTTTGCTTCATTTTGGAGTCTATATAGATGATCTGTCTTATGCTGTTGGTATTTTGATGACTATGTTGATGTTTTTGTCTGGAATATTTTATGAAACAATGTCAACATTGCCAGAGCCATTAAATGTGTTGATGATTCATCTTAATCCGGCCACTATATTCATAGATACAATGCGGAATGCATTGCTCTATAACCAGGTTACAAATTTACCAGTACTAGGTGTATGGATAATGCTTGCCATTGTGTTATGTGGTATTGGTATCCATATCGTATACAAGAATGAAAACAGCTATGTAAAAATAGTATAAGAATTTTATATATGAGAATTGCATGGAGGAAATCATGAGTGAAATTGCATTAGAAGTGAACCATGTCAGCATTAACTATAGGAACCTGATGCATATGTCTATGCATCAGAGTCTACTGCAGAAGGGAATAAAGCGTGCAGACATAATTAAAGCCGTGGAGGATGTTTCATTTACTGTAGAGAAAGGTAAAATATTGGGAATAGTAGGAAGGAATGGTTCTGGCAAAACCACATTGCTACGTTCCATTGCCGGTATATTTCAGCCGGATGAGGGATATATCGATACAAAGGGAAACAGGGTATCCTTAATGGCGATAGGCATCGGATTTAACCCCCATAATACAGGGCGAGAGAATATTCTGAAATCGGGGATGCTATTGGGATGTACATTGGACTATGTAAAGGAGCACATGGATAAGATTATAGAATTCTCTGAGTTGGGGGATTTTATTGACAGGCCGGTACGTACCTACTCCAGCGGAATGTATTCTAAATTATCTTTTGCGGTGACGGCGATTTTAGATACGGATATTATGTTGGTAGACGAAGTATTGAGTGTTGGTGATGAACATTTCCGACAAAAGAGTTACAAAAAAATGGAGGAGCTGATGCTCAGTGACCGTACAGTGCTGATTGTGTCCCATGCCACTAATACGTTGAAAAAATTCTGCGAAAAAGTGTTGTGGATTAATGATGGTCATTTTGTAAAGCTGGGGAATACGGAAGAAATTCTGGAAGAATATGATGACTTTATGAAGCTGTAATTTAATAAACGAAAATATACGGTTTAAGGAAAGCATATAACCGTTGCAATGCCACTAAAGTAGCGTATTGCAACGGTTTATTGCGCTTCATCTGTTAAGACAAGTAGCCGTGGCGGCTTTTCATAATTTCACAATATTTTGTCCTTATATCGTAACATATTTGGGGACATTATGGTTGTTAAAACTCTTGTGATGAGGTATAATAAGTTTCGCAAATTAATTTCATAAAAATAGACATGGTCTAT